>NZ_CP051180.1:1377711-2066566 GCF_012295575.1 Ferrimonas lipolytica
ATGGACAATGCAGCGACGCCTATTGGGATCCGAGCAATGGAACAACTGCAGCGACTTAACCCGACGCCAACGATTGCCAGTAACGCGCAGATCCTGTTTTTGGTTCTTAATACCTCTTCAGTCACCCTGTTTCCGGTTGCAGTGCTGCTTTATCGCGCACAACAAGGGGCGATGTCACCAAGCGAAGTGTTTGTGCCGATTCTGCTCGCTACCAGCGCATCAACCATTATCGGCTTGCTCACCGTGTGTTTAGTACAACGAATCAAACTGTGGGACACGGTGCTATTGATATGGTTTGGCGCTGCAATGGCGTTGTTAACCACGTTGGTGGTGTCGCTTGCCGGTTATAGCCATCAACAGCTACAAGCGTTCTCATCGTTGTGGGGCAATTTTGCGATTTTTGCCTTGATCATGCTGATCGTCACCGTTGCTGCTTATCGAAAGCTGGCGCTATTTGATCTGTTTATTGAAGGCGCGAAGGAGGGGCTACGAACCACGGTAACCATATTGCCCTATTTGGTTGCGATGCTGTTGGCCATCGCCAGCCTACGAGCATCCGGTATCCTCGACGGGGTGATATACGGAATAAGGATGTTAGTTGAGGTACTTGGCTTTGATGGGCGTTTTGTTGACGCATTACCAACTGGACTGATGAAACCCTTTAGCGGCAGTGGCGCACGGGCGATGATGCTCGAAACCATGAATAGTCACGGGGTTGATTCCTTTGCGGCTAAACTGGCGGCGGTAATGCAGGGCTCAACCGAAACCACGTTCTACGTGTTTGCGGTCTATTTTGGTGCGGTAAAGATCCGTAATGGTCGTCATGCTATCCCATGTGGGCTGGCAGCGGATTTTGCCGGGATCTCCGCCGCCATTTTCGTTTCCTACTGGTTCTTCGGTTAGAACTTAGGTTGCCATTCCAACCAGTCTAATTTTACCTTGTCGTATAAGCGCATCCGTTGACCATCGCTCACCCGGTTTTTATCGCTGGTGGGCGATTCGGTGGCGAAGGCTACGCCGCCCGCCAATATGGTCTCTAATGACTCGGTCTTAATATCAGCCCCGCTAAATACCCCAAAGTCGATATCAACCCCGGAGGCATTCCAAAATTTGGAGCTGCTATTCACAAGGTGTTGGAATTGGGGTTGAAACTGGATCTCGATATCAACTGAGTCGCCGCTGCCGGTTAGACGGGTATGGATCACTTCGCCAACTCGGATTTGCCGATAGAGCACTGGGCTGCCAATATGCAGTGAACCTAACCGTTGTTGGTTTAGCACCAAGCGTAAACCATCGCCGTACGGGGTTTGCAGTGGTTCCTCAATTGCGATAACAAAGTTGGTTTGGCTGGCATCATTTTTACCGGGCAAGCTAGCAATGTGGTTGCCTGCAAGAATGGTATCAACGTTACGGATCCCCGAGAGTGCCACTTTAGGCTGTACCAAGTAATACTGCGAGTCGCTGCGCATAAACTGGTTGGCCCATGGCTCTTCCAGCTCGGCGACAATAACTTGTTGGCTTAAATCTGCCGTTAGTGTCACTTGTTTAACCTCACCAATCTTATGGCCGAGGTAACGAATTGCGGCGTTGCTATCGATCCGGCCATCGGTTGACAGGGTTAATGAGATCTGCCGTTTGCTGGCGAGGGCTTGATGCTCATTTAGGTAAATATTGTCATTACTAAACGGTGCCGAAGCTATCTCTTCATCGGTATGGCCAAAACTTAAGCCACCGCGGATCATTGAAGTCAGCGGGTTGGTACGAATATTGATGCCGCCGAGCGATCCTTCAATTTCGACTCCAGAGTAGTGCCAGAAGCGAGTATTGGCATTTATCAGGTAGCGGTATTGATGATCAATTTCAACTTTAACCTCAAGGCTATTATCGTTCAGTTCGATAGCGTCGATGCGACCGGTTTCTAGGTTGCGGTAATAGATTGGTGCACCAACGCTCAGCCCGTTCAGCGTCGTTGTGGTTAATGCCAGCTCCATCGGTGCAGGTGTGAGAGCATCATCGCGATTGTCGTACAGCGTGAATGCCGTCATTGCTTCAGCTTGCTCAGCTTGGCTTGAGCTGCTGAATGAGATACCACCGGTTAACGCGCTTTGCAATGGCGCTGCGGTGAGCTGAAGTCGAGACAAATCTGCTTTGATATCAATTGCCCCATCGAGCCAAAATCGACTATTTTTGCGGATCAGTTGTTGATGATCTGGCTCTATCAGAATTTCTATATCAACGCTGTCAGCCGCTAAGGTAGCATCAAGCACTTCACCGACAACGACGCCACGATAGCGAATCGGTGCACCAATACTGACGCCCTTCATCGCTGTTTGGTTAAGGATAAAGTGACGCCCTTGAATCGCATCTTCTGGTGGATTTTCTAATAGGGTGAAATGTTGCTGGGGACTACCGTCACCAGGCCAGAGGCGTATGAAATCGCCGAAAACAATGGTTTCAAGATGGCTGATTCCATCCAACCCAATATTGGCACTCACCCGACTGAACTCAGTGCCCTGGCGTAACAGATGTTGATGACGGCTATCAATCCAGCCATGGAGCTCGACATGCTCTTCGCCAAGTTCGATGGACTCAATCTGGCCTAAGTCGATACCACGAAAACGGATACTGCTACCAACATTCAGCCCATTGGCATTGAGTGCAGTGAGGGTGATATGGCTGCGCAGATTGGTGGACTGTTCATTTTTGTATAGTTCGAATCGTTGTGAGCTTTCCGCTTTTGGGCTGTCGTTTGGTGACGAGAACGCGATTCCGCCGGCGAGCAGTGTGGCAAGGCTTTCAAAGTCAACATCAAGCCCTTTACGGTTTGCCTTTAAACGCGCCCCAGAAACGTTCCAAAAGCGACTGCCTTGGCGGACCAAGGTTTGATATTTTGCTTCTATCAATGCCGCAAACTCGACGCCACTGCCATCTTGGGCAAGAGTAAAATCGACCAGTTCACCGACCTTCACTTTTTGAAAATAAACGCCACTGCCGACGGTTAACGAGCCACGATCTGGTGCCTTTAAGTGAACCAATAAGCCGTCACCTGATTCGACCAGAGATGGCGCTTGTTCTGAGCCGATAAAACTAGTAGTACGACGTCCTTCACCGGGCTGCATGGCAATGTAGTTACCTGAAAACAGTGCGTCTAGTCCATCAATACCAGTGAGTGAGGCTTTAGGCTGAACCAACCAAAAGGTTGTCTGGGATTTCAATAGCCCCTCAACCGAGTTTTGCATGCGGATGGTCACATCGACCGAACTGTTATCATTTGCTAATCGCACATCGATGACTCTGCCAACAACTATCCCTTGGTAACGCACAAAGGTTTTATTGGCCTCAATGCCGGTAGCACTTGCGAATTGGACATTGATGTCGCTGCCACGCTCTTGAATGTAATTAACCAGCAACCACAGGCCAAGGATTGCCGCTAGTAGTGGCAATATCCATACTGGAGACAGCGTTTTTTTGCGCTTGATTAACGGCGCTTGAGTTTCAGAGCTCATCGTTTTCCTTTTCTAAATCCCACAACAAGCGTGTATCCAAACGCTGTGCTGCGAACTGAGTAAACAATATGACTAATGCGAAGTAAGTTGCCGCCGGTGCGGGGATCGCGTAGAGCAGTTGGCCCATATTGATCAGGCTCACCATAATGGAGATGACAAACAGATCCAACATCGACCATCGCCCAATGAATTCAATAACATGGAAAGCGGTTGTAAGTTGGCGGCGAGACAGGGGCAGATCGAGTTTAATCGTCAGTAGAATCACCGCTAAACCGAAGATTTTGGTAATAGGTACTATGATTGACGCAACTAACACAATGATGGCAATGCCAGCCATACCAGCGTCGAATAGATAGGTAATTCCAGAGAATATCGTGTCGTAGGTATTTACGCCTTGGTTAATTGTCTGGGTAATCGGCAAAAAGTTTGCCGGAAACAGAAAACAAAAAGCCGTTAATAACAACGCTGCGCTGGTTTGCACAGAGTTTCGAACGCGCTTCGATAACGGAGTGTCACAACGGGGACAACGGTCGGGCGCAGCGGTTGTTAGGCGACAACCCTGGCAAAGTCGTAACTCAGCGTGACTCTTCATAGTACTGCCACATCTGGTTGGGGTTGTATTCATATTGAACGTAAAAAAGCATCACGAATAGCATCACATAGCAGCCGGTACCCCAACCAAAGGTTAAGGTGGCGAAGTCAGCTAATTTGAATACCGCGATAAGGTAGCTGATGAGGTAAATCTCAACCATTGATAGACTTTTAAGTAATGATTGCTTCAGTAACAACCATTTAAGCACGTTGGGGTATAACCGAGACTTAACCAATAGCAATTGCAGCATCACCGAGACAAGCAGCAGCAGTGGTGCAATAACACCAGTAACCAATACCGCAAGACCAACAAGAGCAAAGCCCTTCTCAATAACTGCTATGGCACCACTAAAGACCGTGGTGGAGCGAACATTACCGACGATATCGATCTCAAGAATGGGCAATAAATTAGCAGGAAAAAACAATACCAACGCCGCGATGGTTAATGCTAATAGAGTATTAGCATCACAGTGAGGTTGATGATAAACCGAGCTGCCACAGCGGGGGCAAAGCGCACGAACGCCATGCGGTAACGCACGGTATCGAATTGGTTCATCACAAGTTGGGCAGAGCAGGGTGGACGGTTGCAAAACTTGTCCCATGGCAGTTCATGTCACTAGATACAGTAGCTTACCACCTGCGCTAAATTTGGAATAGCGGCAATATTCTGCGCAGTTGCGCCCATCGTTGGGGTTTTGCCTTGACTCAGAACGGCGAAACTGGGTTAATGGCAAGCTGATTATTACTCTAAGTCGTATACATGTTGTCCGCTGAAACCCTCGATTATGGATTGCTGAGTGAACAAGCGAAATGTTTGATCGCCGGCGAAACCAACCGCGTAGCCAATTTGGCCAATATTTCCGCTTTGATCTACCACTCAATGCCAGACCTTAATTGGGCCGGTTTTTATCTGTTGGACAGCCCACAGGAACTGGTTCTAGGGCCGTTCCAAGGCAAGGTGGCTTGTGTTCGTATCCCCGTTGGTAAAGGGGTATGTGGTACTGCGGTTTCGACCGGTCAGACTCAGCTTATTGATGACGTTCATGCCTTTGCTGGCCACATCGCTTGCGATAGTGCCAGTGAATCAGAACTGGTGGTACCAGTCCGAGTGCATGGGGAAATAGTTGGTGTTCTAGATATCGACAGCCCTAAGTTAGCTCGTTTTAGCGAGCGCGACGCCCGTGGCATAGAGAAACTAGTGCAGGTTGTTGAACAACAATTAGAGCAGCAGTAGTGAAAGAATTAGTTCATATACACACCTACTTGATGGATGCCAATGAAGTAGGTGAATGGGAAGGGCAAGAAGCTCTCGCCGCAGAAAATATCAACACACTGTTTCATGCAGTTTATGATTTTGCGGACCATGATATTGATGTTGCGCGGTTAGAGCAGATGCTTGACTCCGTGTGGCAAAATTGGCAACACAATCCCGAACTCATTGAGTTGGACGACGACATGATTCATGCATTCGTCGAAGCATTATTTACCCATTTTGACCCAGAACAGGGCCAGGAAGACTTTTGATGACCACTGAACAAAACACCACTCCGGAAAGCACAGAAAAACTGAAGGACGTGAAAGAAGTTATTGCCTATTTGGCAGAGCAGTTCCCGAAGTGCTTTACCATTGAAGGTGACGCGCAGCCGTTAAAAATTGGTCTGTTTCAAGAATTAGCAGAACGTTTGGACGGCGACGACAAAGTGAGCAAGACTCAACTGCGTCAAGCAATCCGCCGTTACACTAACAGTTGGCGCTACCTGCGCGGTTCAAAAGCCGGTGCAGTTCGTGTTGATCTTGATGGCAACGATTGTGGTGCATTAGAGCAAGAACACATTGAGCACGCTGAAAAAACTCTCAAAGAGAGTCAAGAGCGCGCTAAAGAAGTTCGCCAAGAAAAAGCCGCTGCTGAACGCAAAGCTAAGCGCCCAGCTAAAAAGCCTCGTCCTGCTCGCGCTGAGCAAGCAGCTAAAGCAAAACCATCTAAACTGAAAAAAGAGACTGAACAGCGGAACTCTAAGCCGCTTGAGAAAGTCTCAGCAGATAAGCTGGTAGTAAACATGCAAGTTTTGGTTACCTTGGGTAAAACCCCTGCCAAAGGTACCGTGACTGACGTGAACAAAGGCGATGTTATGGTTCGCCTGGAATCCGGCCTAACCGTTAAAGTAAAAGCCGACCACATTCGCGTATAAGTGCGCGATTCGGCATAAGGAGTTGCGAGTAGATGATAAAGAATAAGATAACCATGTTGCTGGCTGGTTTGGTACTCAGTGCCCAAGCCGTAGCGGTTTCTCCTGCTATTCCACTGCAGGATATGCCGGAGCTCAGCCAAGAAGCTCAACATATGATTGGCAGCAAACGGGTTAATGATCTTTTCACTCGCTCACACTACCGTAAGGTCGAATTAAACGCGGAATTTGCCGGACAGGTATATCAACGCTACCTAAAACAGCTTGATATGAACCGCTCTAACCTACTGCAGTCGGATATCGACGGCTTTAAGGGCTTAGAAGCGGGCCTGTTGCGGGAGATCCAAGCTGGCAAACTGTCACAAGCTTACGACCTATATGAGCTCTCCATCAGTCGTCGTTATCAGCGTCTAGAGTATGCTTTATCGCTGCTTGATGAGCCGATGAAGTTTGATGTCGAAGGGGATCGCTACGATTACGATCGTACTGAACAGTCTTGGGCGACGACAACGGCTCAACTTGATGAGATTTGGCGTCAACGGGTTAAGAATGACGCGCTGAGCCTGGCCATGACGGGCAAGGAGTGGCCTGAGATTAGCGAAATGCTAACTAAGCGCTACAACAATGCCATTAAACGTTTGAGTCAGACCCAAAGTGAAGACGTATTCCAATCGGTAATGAACGCCTTTGCTTACACGCTGGAACCCCACACTCGTTATTTATCGCCGCGTAACGCCGAGCGTTTCAAGACCGAAATGAACCTCTCCCTTGAGGGGATTGGTGCGGTGTTGATGATGACAGACGATTATACGGTTGTTCGAGAGTTGGTTACTGGTGGTCCTGCAGATAAGCAGGGCGAACTGAAACCAGACGATAAGATCATTGGCGTCGCGCAAGAGGGCGAAAAGGTGGTCGATGTTATCGGCTGGCGTCTAGATGACGTGGTTGAACTTATCAAAGGTAAGAAAGACTCGACAGTTACTCTGCAAATTTTGGCAGCCAAAGATGGCAATAATGGCCTACCAAAAGAGATTGAGATTGTTCGAGATGAGGTTCGTCTTGAAGATCGTGCCGTTAAGTCTGAGGTTCGTGAAGTACCGTCATCAGCTGGTACTCGTACCATTGGTGTCATCGATATCCCGAGCTTCTACATGGACGTTAGCGGAGACGTAGCTAAAGAGATCGCCAAGCTAACTGAGCAGAACGTTGAAGGCATCGTTGTTGACCTGCGTAATAACGGCGGTGGCTCGTTGTCTGAAGCCAGCTTGTTAACTGGATTATTCATTCCACAAGGCCCGGTGGTGCAGATCCGCGACCAGCGTAACAAGATCACCGAAAATGGCGACCGCGATGCACGGGTTGCTTACGACGGCGAACTAACTGTATTGGTTAACCGTTACAGTGCCTCAGCTTCTGAAATTTTTGCCGCTGCGCTGCAAGATTATGGTCGAGCGGTGGTTATTGGTGAACAAACCTTTGGTAAAGGCACAGTCCAACAGCATCGGCCATTAGGTCGCATCTACGATATGTACGATAAGCCGCTGGGTAATGTTACCTACACCATTTCGAAGTTTTATCGCATTAATGGCGGTTCGACTCAGCTTAAAGGTGTCATTCCTGATCTAAGCTTCCCTAGCTTTGTTAAAGAAGGGGAATACGGCGAGTCTCAGGAAGACAATGCGTTACCGTGGGATTCAGTACCAAGCGCGCGTTACCGCACCTTTGGCGATATCGACGCTGAGATGCTGAATTACTTAGATAGTCGTCATCAAGCTCGAATTGGTGATGAATATGAGTTTTCACTGTTGCGTGAAGATATCGCTCGTTATCGCTTAGACAAAGATAAGAAGTGGGTCAGCTTGGTTAAAGCAGAACGTGAAGCGGAACAACAAGCCGATGACGATCGCGCTTTGGCTCGCATGAACGAACGCTTGAAGCAACAAGGGTTAGAGCCAGTTACCGATCTTGCTGATGCTGAAGATATTGAATTGCCAGATTATCAATTAGATGAAGCGGCTGCGATTACAGTTGATGTGATTGACTATGGATTAACGGCGCGACTAAAAAACGCATCGTAGCCCCAATTCCGCGTAATTAACCAAACGCCGCTCCCTGAGCGGCGTTTTTTATTGTCTGAAAAACTTGCCGTAACAAGCTATACGCGTTACAAATTTCCTTGCAATAACAAAAAAATAACATCGACGGGGAAGTCATGAGTAACCACAACATAAAACACGAACAATGGTCGAGTCGCCTGACCTATATGCTCGCTGCGACTGGGGCAGCAGTGGGCTTAGGTAATATCTGGAAGTTTCCATACATCATGGGAGAGAACGGTGGTGGCGCCTTTGTCTTGGTTTATCTTGGCTGTATTTTACTGATTGGGATCCCGGTAATGATGTCTGAGGTACTGATCGGTAAGGTCGGTCGACAGGCTCCGGCACGTTCGGCACGGTTGGTGGCAGCACAGTCTGGCGGCAGCAAACACTGGTCAGTTGTCGGTTGGTTTGGCTCGGTGGCAGGTTTTCTTATCTTGTCGTTTTACGTGGTGATTGCTGGCTGGGCGCTAGCCTACACTTTTTACGGTTTTAGTGGCGATTTTACCGATAAGTCGCCAGCACAGATTGGCAATATTTTCAGTACACTGAACCAGTCTGGCGGGCAGTTGATGGCCTGGAGTGGAGTGATAATCTTTGCCACGACGGTGATCGTTGGCCTTGGGGTAAAGGCAGGTCTGGAACGGGCAGTTAACTGGATGATGCCGGCGCTGTTTGTACTTCTGTTAGTGATGGTAGGTTACGCCGCTAGCACCGGCGATATGGGCTCGGCTATGAGCTTTATGTTCAATGCCGATTTCAGCAAGCTAAGCTGGAATGGTGTACTGGTTGCGTTGGGTCATTCGTTCTTTACCCTATCGCTCGCGTCAGGAATCATGACCATGTACGGCGCTTACCTGCCAGAAAAAACCTCGCTGGTTAAAACATCGTTGTGGATTGCGATTATGGATACTGTAGTCGCCTTGTTAGCGGGGATTGCAATCTATCCCATCGTATTTGCCAATGGTTTAGAGCCTGGCGCAGGACCAGGACTCATCTTTCAAACCTTGCCTATTGCCTTTGGCAGTATGCCCGGCGGCCAGTTTTTTGGTGGTCTATTTTTCTTGATGTTGGTTGTTGCAGCATTGACCTCGGCGTTAGCATTGATTGAATCGTCAGTCGCATGGTTGGTTGAGAATCGTGGCTTTAAACGTATGCAGGCGGCGGTGGTTAGCGGTTTCTCTATCTGGCTACTGAGTTTGCTCACGGTGTTCTCAATCAGCGGTGAATCGTGGACCGTGGTAACGCTGTTTGCTACCGACATGTCGCTGTTTGATATTCTCGACTTCACCACCTCGAATGTGATGCTGCCACTGGGCGGGCTTATGACAGCGGTATTTGTTGGCTACGTAGTGAATACGGAAATCAGCAAACGAGCTATCGACAGCACTGCGGCAATCTACAGGTTGTGGTGGCTATGCGTTCGTTATGTCGCGCCAATTGCAATTGTATTAGTGTTTTTGCAACTGTCCGGGATTGTTAGCTTTTAAGCAGCACTGTTACCACCAAAAAACCGGCCACGCGGCCGGTTTTTTGGTCAATCAAGCTGTGGTTTTACTCTTTGGTGGATGTAGCGGACGAAAACGTGACATTGATTGGTATACTCGGCCATTAGAGTAGGTTTACCACGATTTCTACAGTAAGGAGACTGCGCCAATGTCGGCCATGCAAGCACAACTGCGTACTGATTACCAATCACCGCAATACACCATTGAACAGCTGCACCTCGATTTTAAGTTGGATGAGCATGCCACCATCGTCACTGCTGTTTCACAAGTAAAACAGCTTGTGGCTGCAACCCCACAATTGGTTTTAGACGGTGAGCACATGAAGCTGCTGTCAGTCGCTATTGATGGCGAAGTTTTAGCGCAGAGCCGCTACCGGGTTATCGACAATCAACTGATCATAGACGTTGATTTAGCGTCATTTGAGCTAACGGTAATTACTGAGATTGATCCTGCCAACAATACCGCTTTGGAAGGGTTATATAAGTCCGGTGGTGCATTTTGTACTCAGTGTGAAGCTCAAGGCTTCCGCCGCATTACCTTTTTCCTCGACCGCCCTGACGTGTTGGCTAAATACACCACTCGCGTTGAAGCTGATAAAGCCCAATACCCATACCTACTGTCGAACGGCAACAAGATTGACTCAGGCGATCTTGATGGTGGCCGTCACTTCGCGGTTTGGCAAGACCCATTCCCGAAGCCTAGCTACCTGTTTGCTTTAGTAGCCGGTGACTTTGATCTGCTTGATGATACCTTTATTACCCGCAGTGGCCGCAAAGTTGCGCTAGAGCTATTTGTTGATCGCGGTAACCTGCATCGCGGCGAACACGCGATGGCGTCGTTAAAGCGTGCGATGAAGTGGGACGAAGAACGCTTCAATCTTGAGTACGACCTTGATATCTACATGATCGTTGCTGTGGATTTCTTTAACATGGGGGCGATGGAGAACAAAGGACTCAACGTCTTTAACTCTAAGGCGGTATTGGCCGATCCACAAACGGCAACCGACGACGAATACCATCGTATCGAGTCGATTATTGGCCATGAGTATTTCCACAACTGGACCGGTAACCGTGTTACTTGCCGTGATTGGTTCCAACTCTCGCTCAAAGAAGGCTTAACGGTATTCCGTGATCAGGAGTTCTCCTCTGATCTGGGTTCGCCTGTGGTTAACCGCATCGACGCAGTCAACGTGATGCGAACTCATCAGTTTGCTGAAGACGCTGGCCCAATGGCACACCCTATCCGCCCTGAGCAAGTGTTAGAGATGAATAACTTCTACACGGTGACGGTATACGATAAAGGCTCTGAAGTGATTCGGATGATGCACACCTTATTGGGTGAAGCCCGCTTCCAGCAGGGGATGGCGCTGTATTTCGAACGTCACGATGGTCAAGCGGTAACCTGCGATGATTTTGTTGCTGCAATGGAAGACGCTTCTGGAGTTGATCTAACTCAATTCCGTCTTTGGTACAGTCAGTCTGGTACCCCTGTAGTTAAGGCAATTGAGAGTTATGATGCCGACAAACAGCAATACACGCTGACCCTCACTCAAAACACGCCAGCAACGCCTGACCAAACTGAGAAACAGCCACTGCATATTCCGGTCGCGATTGAACTACTTGATAGCGAAGGGAAGGGCATTGAGCTTAAGCGCGATGGCAAGGTGGTAGCGAACATCCTTAATTTCGTTGAAGCCGAACAGAGCTGGGTATTTGATCAGGTATCTGGGCCGGTTGTGGCATCTTTGTTTGAGAATTTCTCCGCACCTATCAAGTTGGAACAGAACATTTCATCGCAGCAACTGGCACTGATTGTTGCTAATTCTAGCAGCGACTTTTCTCGTTACGATGCTGGTCAACGTCTGTTTACCTCTGAAATCTTTGCCATTGCAGACGCTGAGGCTGAGCGCGCCTCAGACACCTTAATTAACGCACTGCGTAAGGTGTTGCTCGATCCAACTCGTGATCCGGCTTTGGTTGCATTGATGCTGTCGCTACCGGCAGAATCGGCATTAGCGCAAGATCGTAACGATATTGATGTTGAAACTATTCACCTAACTCGCCGCGCGGTGTTAGCACAGATCGGTTTGGAGTTAGAGGACGAGTTGCTGGCACGTTACCGTGAGTGCATCGCTAGCAGTTATCAGCAAGACGCTGCTGCGGTTGGTCGTCGAGCCTTAAAGAATGCGTGTTTGTTCTTGTTAGCCATTGCCGGTAAAGCAACTACGCAAGAGTTGTGTGGTCAACAGTTCGCGCAGGCGGACAATATGACCGACCGCCTAGCAGCACTAAATGCAATGAACCAAGCGCAATTGCCAATTGTTAAGGACGCTTTGGCTACCTTCGAATCACAATGGCACCAAGATGCATTGGTGATGGATAAGTGGTTTAGTCAGGTTGCTATGGCGCCCAATGCTAACGTCCTTGCGGACATCGAAAAGGCGATGGCACACCCAATGTTTGATATAGCAAACCCGAACCGAGTGCGCGCACTTATCGGTGCCTTTGCCAGTGGCAACCGTAACCAATTTCACGCATTAGATGGTAGTGGCTACCGCTTCTTAACTGATAATTTGGTTAAGTTGAACACCATTAATCCACAGTGTGCAGCACGCATTATTACGCCATTACTGGGCTGGAAAGAGTTGGATGGTGAACGTCAGGCATTAATTAAGGCGCAGCTACAGCGTCTCGCTGATCTGCCTGATTTGAGCCGTGACTTGTATGAAAAAGTAACCAAGTCTCTAGCTTAAGATTATTACTGGCAATGGCTACTACATTTACCTTTAACGTAAACATCGATTGGAGCGAGTTCCAACGATACTACGGTGGCACAGCCAAAATGGTTGTGTGTCAGACTGAAGATGGCAAAGTCTTGCATATTCATGCAAGACATTTTAGACCGTTTTTAGACCGCAATGGGGTGTTCGGGCGGTTTACGCTCACGCTCAACCGTGCAGGTGAAGTGAACCAGCTAATTAAAATTTAATTGGCGGCTAGAGTAAAAACTTAAAACGATACAAGGCCTCAGTTAGAGGCCTTTTTTGATCTGTGGTTTGCAGTTAAGTTGCTATTTATCAATGGGTTATATTTAGAAGGGACGAATGACGCCAGTTCTGTTTTTAGTGCGTAAAAACGGAAGATTTAAATGGTTGTTTGAAAATTACGTTAACGCGTTAAAATTTAAGCCTTTTAATGCTGCAAAGATGTTGCAGCGGGGGTTGCGATGCGTTAACAATGGTTTTAATTTCCTGCATAGGGAATTTAACAATCACAATAATCAGGGAAGGGAGAGAAGCGAAAATGACATCAAATTCATTACGCTTTCACAAAACGGCTCTTGCGGTAATGGTCGGTACAGTTCTGGCTACTCCCGCACAAGCAGTTTCGTTCCAATGGGGAGATATCGAAGGTCGTTTTGACTCCACATGGACTGCAGGTGCGGCATGGCGTGTAGAGGAAAGGGACTTAGACAAAATTGCTAAGGGCAACTTAGTAACATGGCCGGGGTTTGGTTTTACCCAAGACGCTAATGGCTTAGTTAACGGTTTTAATGACCGACCTAATCCAGCCGACTTTTTTAAGAACCGTGGTAGTTTCTCTGCCAACGGTGATTTGTCTAATCAGCTATATGATAAAGGCGATACCTTTAGTGAAACGTTTAAGGGTACCCACGAATTAGAGTTGGTTTACGACAACATGGGCTTCTTTGCTCGTGGCATGTACTTTTACGATAATGCCTTAGAGAACGATAACTTCAGCTACAAAAATTCGCTGACTGGCGATGAGTACAAGGTATGTGACGACGATAAAGCGTCCGAGTACGCCTGTTCTGATATTCGTATGCTCGACTATTTCTTCTTTATCGACACCGATATTGGAGAGATGCCGTTTTCGTTCCGTCTTGGTGACCAAGTAGTAAGCTGGGGTGAAAGTACCCTTATTGCCCACGGTATTAACCAAGTTAACCCTGTCGATCTGGCACGCTTACAGGCGCCTGGTGCAGAGCTTAAGGAAGCCTTTATTCCGGTTGGCATGGCCTGGGCAAGCTTGGGCGTGACAGAAAATCTAAATATTGATGCGTTCTATCAGTATCGTTGGGAAGAGACACGTCTGCCTGCTGCTGGAACCTACTTTGCTTCAAATGATTTCGCCGGTGCCGGTGGTTATGCCAACCAGGCCCAGCTTGGTTTTGCCAGTAACCCTGATATCACCATCGACCAAGTACTGCGTGAGTACAATAAACTGGCGACTAGCGTAGCCACAATTGCTGGTGCCGGTGGCGACCCTTCAGCACTCGGTGCATTAGCCATTCCATACGCCACCAAGGTTGCGTTGGTAGATCACGCTGACAAACCAAGTGACCAAGGCCAATACGGTATTAAACTGGGTTATTTTGCACCAGAGTTGAATGAGACTGAGTTTGGTCTGTACTTCATGAATTACCATAGCCGTCGTCCAATTAGTGCGGGTAAGGCGTCTAACTTTAGTGATGAAGCGATAGCTTCGGACTTAGCTTACCTTGGTAGTGTTGCTGCTGCCGGGCGTGACGTTAACCGCGAAGACCTGTTAGCACTGCAAACGTTTACCCACGCTCAGTTAACCTACCAAGAAGATATCAAGCTGTATGGTGCCTCATTTAACACCACTATCGGCGAGACTTCAGTAGCCGGTGAAATTGCTCACCGTCAAGATGAACCATTGCAGATTGATGATGTTGAGTTGTTGTTCGCTGGTATGCCGGAGCAGTTGGCTAATGCAGGTCGAGCTGATCTGTTTACCGACCTGTCTCAATACGTTAAGCCTGATGGCACCCGCTTGATGCCGGGTGAAACAGCGCCTGGTCATATTCTGGTTGATACTACTCAAGTACAAACCACCTTTACCCATATCTTTGGTCCAACTTTTGGCGCTAACAACTTCGTTATGCTTGCTGAGGTTGGTGGTGTGTGGATCCACGATATGCCGAGCCACAGCGAATTGCGTTTGAATGGGCCCGGTACCGAACGAGCCGGCAGTCAAGGCCGTGAAGATAACCTCGATGCACTGGAATACTTGCATGCCGGTGCTGAAGAAGATGCCTTCCCTGATGATTTTGCTTGGGGTTACCGAGTGGTAGCTAAGGCCGATTACGCCAATGCTGCGTTTGGTTGGAACCTGTCACCTCGAGTGGTATTTAGCCATGACGTGAAGGGCACAACACCTGATCCATTGTTCCTGTTTACCGAAGATAAGAAGTCAGCGGCATTTACCTTGTCAGCGGATTACTTGTCTACCTGGTCGTGGGACTTGAGCTACAACATGTTCTTTGACGGCAAAGGTTCTACCAATGCAGTTGAAGACAAAGACTTTGTTTCCTTTAACCTGAAATTCGCTATTTAAGGGGTTTAACCAATGAAGAAATTAACTGTAATTGCTTCAGCGTTAGTATTGGTATTTACCGCCGCTGCTCAGGCTAAGGTATCAGAACAAGAAGCCGCTAAATTGGGTACCGAGCTCACGCCGGTTGGTGCTGAGGTAGCGGGCAACGAAGATGGTTCTATTCCTGCATGGGATGGCGGTATTACCGCAACGCCTGCGGGTTATGAAAAGGGCCAGTTTCACCCTAATCCATTTGCTGCTGATGAGGTGTTGGCAACGATTACTTCGGCCAATATGGCTGAGCACAGTGAGTATTTAACTCCAGGCGTGAAAGCGATGCTGGAGCAGTACCCAGACACCTTTAAACTGAAGTTGTATCCAACTCGCCGAAGTGCTTCCTACCCTGAGTTTATTTACGATGAAGTAAAGAAAAATGCCATTAATGCAGAGTTGGTTGAGGGTGGTAACGGCATTAAAGGTGCTTCCGCTGGTACGCCTTTCCCAATTCCACAAAGTGGCGTTGAGGCTATCTGGAACCACATTCTTCGCTATCGTGGTGAAGCCGCGTCGTTACAACGAAACCAAGCGGCGCCAACACCAACTGGTAAGTACACCCTAGTAGAAACCGAAGAGACCATCATTTTCGTTTACGGTGATCCATCTATCTCTGCAGAGGAGATGGCCGAAAAGAACATGATTATCTACTTTAAGCAGGTTGTGACCTCGCCATCTCGCTTGGCTGGTACCGCGTTGCTGGTTCATGAAACCATGGATCAAAACAAGCAGCCACGTCAGGCATGGACCTACAACACCGGTCAGCGTCGTGTGCGTCGAGCACCAAACGTTGCCTTTGATACCCCGGGAACTGTTTCCGATGGTTTGCGGACCACTGATGATTTTGATCTGTATAACGGTTCTCCAGAGCGGTACAACTGGGAGCTGAAGGGTAAGAAAGAGATTTACATCCCTTACAACGATTATGAGCTTCATAGCGACAAGTTGTCTTACGATCAGATCCTAAAACCAGGTCATATCAATATGGATTTGGTTCGTTGGGAGAAGCACCGTGTTTGGGAAGTGGAAGCAACACTGAAGGATGGCGTTCGTCACACCTATAAAACTCGTAACTTCTATCTTGATGAAGACAGCTGGCAGGTCGCGTTGACTGATATGTATGACAACCGCGATGAGCTTTATCGGGTGGGCATGGCACACGCGATTAACTACTACGAAAAACCTCTGGTTTGGTCAACGCTGGAAACCTTCTACGATCTTAACTCTCGTCGTTACTTAGCGATGGGCTTGGATAACCAAGGTGATGTTGTCGACTTCGATGTAAAACTTACTAAGAAAAAATTTACTCCTCAGGCTCTGCGTCGTTCCGGTCGTCGTTAATTGGGTCGTTTCTAAGGGCGCCTTCGGGCGCCCTGTTGGTGGGACATATGCAAGCTAAAATAATAACTTCAATTTTGCTCTCTTCTCTGTGTTTGGCACCCTCATTTGCTGCTGACACCCCTTCCTATATTGCTACAAAGGCGATTAATGCGCCGATCCTCGATATGGCCTACAACGGTAGTAAGATGGTTGCCGTAGGTGACCGTGGCCACTTGTTAGCGCTTATCGATGGAAAATGGCAACAGTTGGCTACACCAAGCCAAGCACTTCTAACTGCAGTTACCTTTGTCGGTAAGAAGGGGTGGGCCGTCGGCCATGACGCCACCATCCTAGTTACCGAAGACGGTGGCTTTACCTGGGCAGTAGCGCAGACGCTACCGGAACTAGATAAGCCGCTACTAGATGTAATTGCGCTATCGCAAGACAATATTATTGCCATTGGGGCATACGGTTTGACATTCCGTAGCCATGACGGCGGCGCAACATGGACTCAAGACTTTTTTGAGTCACTTCTTTATGAAGAAGATATCGAATACCTCAATGAACTCAAGGAAGAGGACGAAGCACTTTACCTCGATGAACGCAGCGCTATGTTGCCGCACTTTAATCGTATCGTGCCGCTACGAAACGGCGATCTGATCATTGTTGGTGAGATGGGGTTGGTTGCCAAATCTGTGGATGCTGGCAAAACCTGGCTAACTGAAGAATCCTTTTATGAAGGCTCGCTGTTTGACTTGGTCGAAACCAAGAAGGGCACCCTTATCGCAACCGGTTTGCGTGGCAATATTTTCCGCAGTACTGACGCCGGTCAAAACTGGGAACAGATTGAAACCGATGTCACTACCACCATCAACAGTGTCGTCCAGCTTAAAAGTGGCGAGATTGTCATGGTGGCGAATAGTGGCTACATGCTAATCAGCAAAGACGATGGTCGCTCCTTCGTTACTGACATTGTCGCTAAGGGTGAAGACCTCGTTAGCGTGGCGCAGCAACGGGACGGCAACATATTAATAGCAGGTAGCGCCGGTGTGCGTTCAATCGGGCTGTAGTACCAAGGAAGAAGTATGTTAGATAAATGGACTAATACCATCGAAACGTTGCTGTTTCGACATAGAGCCGCCGTGCTGTTGATTTTTGCGTTACTGACAATCGCACTAGGTTACTCAGCATCTCATCTGCGCATGGACGCAGCGTTCACCAAGAATATTCCGCTTAACCACCCATACATGCAGACATACATGAAGCATCGCGACCAGTTTGGTGGTGCTAATAGTATTATGGTGGCGGTAGAAGACACTTCCGGCGATATCTACAACCCGGTATTTTTCGAAGCACTGCGTAAGATCCACGACCAGCTGTTTTTCATTCCGGGGATCGACCGTACTCAGGTCAAATCACTGTTTAGTCCATCAACTCGTTTCACTGAAGTGGTTGAAGATGGCTTCCGCGGTGGTCCGGTGATCCCTGCTGATTTCGATGGTAGTCAAGAGAGCGTTAGCCAAGTACGCGGTAACGTTGAGCGGGCAGGTATTGTCGGCCGCATGGTTGCCGACAACTACAGTGCGGCAATGGTTACCGCTCAGCTACTTGACTGGCAGCCGGTCCCGGCGGAAGAGCAGGTCGCTGGTGGCCCAACCACCGAACCGATGAACGTGCTCGCATTTGCTGAAAAGCTTGAACGAGAGATTCGCCAAGAGTTTCAAACCGATCAAATAAAAGTGCATATCATTGGCTTCGCTAAGATGTCCGGCGATGTAGCCGAAGGCGCCAAGAGCGTGGTGCTGTTCTTCATGATTGCCATCGCTATTACCGCAGTAATGGTGTTTGTGTTCTCGCGTAGTTTGTTACTCACATTCTTCCCACTGGCGTGCAGTCTAGTCGCGGTAGTCTGGCAAATGGGTGGCTTGACCATCCTTGGCTTTGGACTTGACCCAATGTCCATTTTGGTGCCGTTCTTGGTATTTGCGATTGGTGTCAGTCACGGGGTTCAGATGATTAACGCGGTAGGACACCGCGTGGCAGATGGAGCCAAAGCGAAGGCGGCGGCTCAGTCGGCGTTCCGCAGCCTTATGGTACCCGGTATGGTAGCGCTACTGTCTGATACCGTTGGTTTCCTTACGCTGCTGTCAATTGATATCGGTATCATTCGTGAGTTAGCGATTACAGCGTCGTTAGGTGTGGCAATCATCATTCTAACTAACCTAATGTTGTTACCGATTCTGCTGTCTTACGCTAAATTCAGCGATTCCTACCTAAATAAGATCCGCTCGTCTCACGGTAAAGCGACCCCAGTATGGGATTGGATGGCTAAGTTTGCCGACGGTAAACGTGCCTTTGTGGTTGTTGCAGTGGCTGCGGTGTTGTTTGTTTTGGGATGGCAACAAGCCCAAACCATGAAAATCGGTGATTTACATGCCGGTGCACCGGCACTAAAAGAGGAGTCGGTATATAACCAAGATACCTTCTTCATTACTGATAACTTCAGTATTACCACTGACGTACTTACGGTATTGGTTGAGGCCTACCCAGAAGCCTGTACCTACCATGAGACCATGGCTCAGATTGATGATTTTCAATGGCGTATTGAAAACATTGAAGGGGTTCAGTCGACGATTTCACTGCCTTCTGTAGCCAAGAAAGTAAATGGCGGCTTTAACGAAGGTAACCCTAAATGGCGTGTGTTGCCGCGTACCACGCCCACGTTAGTGCAAGCAGTAAGCCAAATTCCAACCAATTCTGGTTTACTTGATGGCAACTGTTCGGTAATGCCGGTTTATCTGTTCCTTACCGATCATAAAGCCGAGACCATGAGCCGAGTGATTGATGCAGTTAAACTTGAAGCGGAGCAGTTCAATAGCGATAAACTGACATTTAAACTGGCGTCTGGCCCAGCGGGTGTTATGGCTGCGACCAACGAAGCGGTAGCTGAAGCGCAAACGCCGATGATGATTTATGTCTACGGTGCAGTATTTGTACTGTGTCTAATCAGTTTCCGTTCGCTGTTGGCAACCATCGCTGTGGTAGTACCGCTTTACTTGGTATCGGTTTTGGCGCAAGCGTTAATGACCTATCTCGAGATCGGCTTAACCGTTAGCACCTTACCGGTTATCGCGTTGGGCGTTGGTATTGGTGTCGATTACGGTATCTACATTCTATCGACGATGGCGCCATTGCTACGACAAGGGGTGCCGGTACCTGAGGCATACAAGCAAGCGCTATGCGAGCGTGGTAATGCGGTGGTGTTTACTGGTATTACCTTGGCAGTTGGCGTAAGTACCTGGGTTTTCTCGGATTTGAAGTTCCAGATGGACATGGGGATCCTACTTACCTTTATGTTCTTGGTTAATATGCTTGCAGCAATTCTGTTGCTGCCGGCACTGGTCAGACTCCTCTGGCGAGACAAACCACAAGCAAGTTAATCTGAATAAAGGTCACCGAAAGGTGGCCTTTTTTGCATAAACAACAGCAATAACTGCCTGAGTTTTCAACCGTTAGGGTTTTCGATGTTGCTAGTTAATTAAACCGATGAGATATGGCTCACACAGTGTCACATTTGGTGATATGCTTCGCTGAAAACACCATAAATGGCGTTTGAAACGGTAGCTAAAAAATATAATCAATCGCTGTGTGAAAGGAACACCACCATGGCAAGAATGCAAACCCGTCCTTCGGTAATGCTCGATAACGTTATCGCTCTGATCCATCAGAAAAACGAAGAGCAGCAAGCCCAGTTATTGGAAAAACTGGCACGAATCCTTTTTGGTACATTGTCTCATGACGATCTTAACCAACGTAATGACAGTGAGCTTTACGGCGCCACGTTAAGTTTGTGGCAAAATCTCAATAGCACCCCATCAGGGCAGTCATTTAACCGCGTCTATAATCCGGTTCAAAGCACTCACGGTTGGCAGAGTGCACATACCATTGTAGAGATGGTTCAGCCGGATATGCCTTTCCTGGTTGATTCAGTCACGATGGCATTACAACGTTTCAATATCGCCTCCCATCTGACCATTCATGCGCCTATTGCGATTGCTCGGGATGAGTCCGGTGCCATTACAGAGGTGTGTTCTATCCTTGATGCCTCTAAATCACATGAGCGGGTGTCGGTATTTTTAGTTGAAGTAGAGAACCTACAACTAGATGAAAAGCGTAACGCGTTGTCGAAAGAGCTGACCTCAATACTTGAGGACATTAACGCGTCGGTAGAAGACTGGCAGAAGATGCAAGCCAAGTTGACTGAAGTAGTTAAGCAGATTGATGAAAGTCCATTGGTGACAGCGCAAACCGAACGTGACCACGCGCTCGACTTTCTGGGGTTCTTAGCCAATCATCATTTCACCTTTCTTGGTTATCGCTATTACGATTTAGAGAAGGTTGAAGGGGATTTGGCCTTGGTTGCTGACCATGACTCGAGTCTTGGAACCTTACGAATTCGTCCATCCCAACATCGCAGCATCTTACTTTCCGAGCTACCAGAGGCAGCCCGCAAAGACGCGCTGCAACCAAACTATTTGGTGTTAACCAAAACCAACGCTAAGAGCCGTGTTCATCGCCCAGCCTATGTCGATTACGTTGGCATTAAGCGGTTTAACGATTCGGGCCAAGTAATTGGCGAACACCGTTTCATCGGTCTGTATGCATCAACGATGTATAACAAGAGTACCGATCAGATCCCATTGCTTAAGCAAAAGCTGCACAACGTAATGGCACTGTCTGGTATGGCACCGTACAGCCACGATTATAAAGCATTGGCAAACATTCTTGAGACTTACCCTCGAGATGAGTTGATCCAAGCTAATGAAAAGCAACTTTATGACACCGCAGTTGGGATCTTGCAGATGCAGGAGCGTGACAAGGTTAAGTTGTTTATCCGTAAAGATGTGTTTGGGCGATTTGTATCGGCGTTGGTGTATACCACCAAGGACCGCTACAACACCGAACTGCGGATCCGGACCCAAAAACTGCTGGCGGACTCGTTTCACAGTAAAGATCCCGTGGAGTTCACAACGTATTTTTCGGAATCTCGCTTGGCACGAACTCACTACCAAGTAAAAGTGGCTAATAACGATATGGACGTCGATCTTAACGAGCTTGAAAATAACCTGATCGAGCTCGCCCGTACCTGGGATGACAAACTGGACAGTGCCTTAGTTGAAAGCCGCGGTGAAGCTAAGGGAAAAACCTTATCTAACCAATTTGTTCATGCGTTCCCACGTAGCTACAAAGAGGATGTAATTCCTTCGGTAGCCCTTGGTGACATCGATAACCTAACCCAATTAAGCGAAGACAATAAACTGGGAATGCTGTTCTATCAGCCACAGGAAGTCAGTTCCGCTAAGGGAATGGTGTCACTGAAGCTGTTCCATAAGGATGAGCCAATCCCGCTGTCTGACATCTTGCCGATGTTGGAGAACTTTGGTTTACGGGTGATTGGTGAGCGCCCTTACAAGGTTATCGCTGCCGACGGCAATGAGTACTGGATCCTCGATTTTTCGATGATGTTTAAGCGCGTTATCGACGAGCCAATCACTAGTTATCAAAAACGTTTTGAACAGGCTCTAGCGGAAACCTGGCGTGGTCGCTTTGAAGATGATGCCTTTAACTCGTTGGTGCTCAGTGCGGGGCTTACTGGTGTTGAAGTAACCGTACTGCGAGCGTACGCCCGCTATATGCAACAGATTGGGGTGACCTTCTCGCAGCAATATATTGCTCAGACGTTGGAACAATACCCCCAGATCACCCAACTGTTAATGCAAATGTTCCGCCAGCGCTTTAATCCAAGTAACAGCGATGGCCATTGCATTGAGGCTTTGCAGCAAGCGATTGTGGCTCAATTGGACGATGTTGCCAACCTTGATGATGATCGAATCATCCGTCGTTTTGCTGAATTGATTCAGGCTTCATTGCGCACCAATTTCTATCAGCAAGCGGCCGACGGTCAACCGAAATCCTATTTGTCGATCAAATTCCAGCCAGAGTTGATCCCTGAGATCCCGCTACCAGTGCCTAAATTTGAGGTGTTCGTATACTCAAGTAAGGTTGAGGGGGTACACCTGCGTGGCGCTAAGGTTGCCCGTGGTGGCTTGCGCTGGTCCGACCGCCGGGAAGATTTCCGTACTGAAGTACTTGGACTCGTTAAAGCCCAGCAAGTTAAGAATACCGTTATTGTGCCATCTGGCGCGAAAGGTGGCTTTGTCTGCAAGCAACTGCCGCTCGAGCGGGATGCGATGCTGACCGAAGGAAAGTCCTGTTACCGCACCTTTATCCGTGGTTTGTTGGATATCACCGACAACATTGTGCAAGGTGAGTTAACGCCACCTATTGATGTGGTTCGTCATGACGAAGACGATTCTTATTTGGTTGTCGCTGCCGACAAAGGCACGGCGACCTTCTCAGATATCGCTAACTCAATTTCCGAGGAGTATAACTTTTGGCTGGGCGATGCATTTGCCTCCGGAGGCCAGTTTGGTTATGACCATAAGAAAATGGGCATTACCGCACGGGGAGCGTGGGAATCGGTTATGCGCCACTTCCGTGAAATCGACATCGACTGCCAAAATAGCGACTTTACCTGTTTAGCGGTAGGCGATATGGCCGGCGACGTCTTTGGTAACGGCATGTTGTTATCAAAACATACCCGGTTGCAGGTCGCGTTTAACCACATGCACATCTTTATCGACCCTAACCCTGATGCCGCAGTGAGCTACGTTGAGCGTCAACGCCTGTTTGAACTGCCACGTTCCAGTTGGACCGACTACGATGACAAGTTGATCTCGAAAGGCGGCGGGATCTTCTTACGCAGCGCCAAATCGATAAAACTGACACCAGAAATCAAGAAGATGCTGCAGACGCAACAGGCGAAAATGACGCCAAATGAGCTGATTCATAATCTGTTGCAGATGGACGTCGACTTACTTTGGAATGGCGGGATCGGCACCTACGTTAAGGCGACTAGCGAAACCCATCTTGATGTTGGCGATCGCGCTAATGACGCGGTACGTATTAACGGTAATCAGCTTAAGGCTAAGATTGTAGGTGAGGGCGGTAACTTAGGTCTTACTCAATTAGGACGTATTGAATACGCGCAAACTGGCGGACGTATTAATACCGATTTCGTTGATAACGTGGGTGGCGTTGATTGTTCCGATAACGAAGTTAATATCAAAATCTTGCTCAACCGTTTGGTTGCGGAAGGTGAGTTGACAGTTAAACAACGCAATAAACTGTTGGTTGAGATGACCGAAGAGGTCTCGGATATTGTATTGGCAGATTGTCGCGATCAAACGCTATCAATTTCCATTACCGAATTGCGAGACGCAGACCAGATCAAAGAGCAGATCCGCTTCATTCATTACTTAGAGAAGATGGGCCGACTCGATCGTAGCCTTGAGTTCTTACCAACCGATGAAGAGTTGTCTGAGCGAGTAGCAGCGGGACAAGGGTTAACCCGACCTGAGATCTCAGTGTTGGTTGCCTATGCCAAGATGGTCTTAAAAGAGCAGTTAGTCGATCCCGTTGTAACCAATAACGATGCCATTGCACAGCGCTTAATCCGTTACTTCCCACAAGGTTTACAGAAGCGCTTTGCCGATTGGATGCAGGATCACCCATTGCGGGGCGAGATCATTGCCACCAGTTTGGCCAACGATATCATCAATAATATGGGCTTTAACTTCATTCAACGAATGCAGGATGAGACCAGCGCATCAGTATCTGAAATCGCAATCAGTTATACTATTGCATCGCAGATATTTGATTTTGATTCAGTTAAAGACGAAATCATTGCATGCGATGGTGTTGTTGCCAGCGCCCAACAGTACAAAATGATGTATCAGATGCAACGCACGGTGCGACGTGCAACACGGTGGTTCCTACGCCATCGCAGCGGTAGCACCGATGTTGCAGCGAACGTTGGCTTGTTCCGCCCGGTTGTTCACCAGCTTGCTGATAATTTCGATTCATTGTTAGCGGCTGAAGAAGCTGATTTCATTCAAGAGCTGGCGGATAAGCTGATAGAACGTCATGTACCACAACAATTGGCGCAACGGGTTGTTCGTTCAAGTACATTGTTCTCAGCGCTGGACTTGGCTGAGATCGCTGAGTTAGATAACAAGCCGGTGTTACTGGTGGCAGAGACCTATTATCGATTAGGCTCACGCATTGATATGCACTGGTTCTTAACTCAGATCAATGAACAACCAGTGGCTAACCATTGGCAAGCACTTGCTCGAGCCGGTTTCCGCGAAGAGTTAGATATCCTGCAGCGACAACTAACGCTGACAGTTCTGCGAAACTGTGTTGGCAGCTGTAGTGCTGAATCGATAATCGATCAATGGGTAGCTGAAAACGCTCAGTCGCTTGATCGTTGGTTACACATGATGGCCGAATTTAGGACTTCTAAAAATCATGAGTTTGCCAAGTTCTCTGTGGCATTAAGGGAGTTGAGTCTACTCATTGTACGCTGCGATAATGTCGCTTAAGCGTCATAGAATAATAAATAGGAAGCCTCGGTAACACCGGGGCTTTTTTACAACAGGAGATAACCGTGTTTTACCGTCTAGCCCAAAAAGTTCTGTTTAAAACCCAAGCAGAAACGGCACACAATCTTGCTATCAATGGGATCCGCCTAACCACAGGTACACCACTGTCCTGTTTTTACCGCCAACACGTTCCTGCTGCGCCGGTTGAGTTTATGGGAGTTACCTTCCCAAACCCAGTTGGCTTGGCTGCAGGAATGGACAAAGACGGTGAATGCATCGATGGCTTTGCTGCAATGGGCTTCGGCCACGTTGAGGTTGGTACTGTAACCCCACGGCCACAACCGGGTAACGAGCAGCCCCGAGCGTTTCGACTGAAACCAGCCCGCGCAATTATTAACCGTATGGGTTTCAATAATAAGGGCGTTGATAATCTGGTCGCTAATATTAAAGCGTCTAATCCTGGTAAGTGCGTTATTGGCGTTAATATTGGCAAGAACAAAGATACGCCATTGGAAGAGGGTAAAAACGATTACCTGATCTGCATGGATAAAGTCTACGAAGTCGCCGGTTATATTGCGGTGAATATCTCATCGCCGAACACTCCAGGTTTGCGCCAACTTCAATACGGCGAGATGTTAGACGATCTACTGTCCTCATTGAAACAGCGCCAGGCCGAGTTAGCGAAAAAGTATGGCCGTTATGTGCCAGTGGCGCTTAAAATTGCCCCAGATCTTAGTGACGAAGAGTTAAAAGAAGTATGCGATGCGTTGCTTCGTAATAAGCTCGATGGGGTAATCGCAACTAATACCACCTTGAGCCGCGAAGGGGTTGAGCACCTAACTGAACACTCAGAGGCAGGGGGGCTTTCCGGTGCGCCGTTGACACAGCTTTCAACTGAAATAATTGCAAAGTTGTACCAACACCTAGGTGAAGAACTGCCGATTCTTGGAGTAGGTGGTATCGCATCACCCCAAGATGCGATGGATAAAGTTAACGTTGGTGCCAAAATGGTGCAAATTTATACCGGCTTTATCTATGAAGGCCCACAGCTAATTAAAGCAATTACCGTGGCCTACAAAAGGGCAATGCGTAATAAATAAAATAAGCATCCAAAGCTGATTATTTACATCGCCCTAAAAGGATCCTTTTGATCACAGAAGGATCCTTTTTGTTTAGTCAATTTTAATTTATTCTATTGCAAATGGTTCCTTAATTAGCTTTAATTGCTTTATCTGCAATATGGATTTGCGACGATGTTATTAGCCCCTGACCAATCATGGTATTGGTTTTATGATGAAGGAAATCAACGACTTGCTTTAGCTTTAGGGCCAGAGCTTATCTTTATGTCTGCGTTTCAGGGGAAACAGATCAATCCAGACTGTCGCTATCAACAGCCCTTTACCAGTCAACATGCTAAGTTCTATAGTGACTGCGTTGATTCGCTCGCCCAGCAATTGGAGTGTAGCGATGGCGTGCGCATCCAAACCGCATTGAACATGGTAATTGCCCGATTCTTCTCGATCCCGATGATGCCGAAAAGTTGGTACTTTGATACCAGCGACACCATTGTTTACGCTCGAGCGGGTAAAACCGTTTCGTTACAAACTCAGGTAGAACGCTCGCAATTTGCCGTTATCGACAGCAACGAGCAGTCGTCGTTATTGATGTTGCTTGACCAACATTGCGCACTTACCGAACACAAATCACTGCAACAATTCGGCTTGATTAAGGTGATGAACGATCGGATTATGCCCGCCCGTCAAAACCGAACGATGCAGATCGCCGCTGCGTAAACAACATTTGCTGATCTATCTTCAGTTCGCCTCATCACTCCTCTACTTTTTGCATCAGATATACGCTAACTAGCGAGGATATATCTGCTGAAAACCCGTATAATGTGCGTTTTGCTGGTTAGAAGTGCGAGAACAGATGAAGCGTTATTACGCCGCCGTGCCCAAAGGGCTCGAATACCTCCTAGTTGATGAACTGAAAGCCTTAGGCGCTGAAGAGGTTCATGAAGGACAAGCCGTTGTGCATTTCCATGCGGAATTGGCTACTGCCTACCGCATCTGTTTGTGGAGCCGTCTAGCAAGTCGTATTGTTCATGTCTTGGCTGAAGTGCCAGCGAAAACGGCTGAACAGATGTACGACGGTGTAAAGAGCCTGTATTGGCCCGCCGTATTCAGCAATCACGCGCAATTCTTGGTTGATTTTCATGGTGGTAACCGTGACATTCGCAATAGCCAATTCGGTGCGTTGAAAGTTAAAGACGCCATTGTTGATGCGTTTATGGAACACAGTGGTGTACGCCCTTCAGTAAGTAAGACCGATCCAGACGTTAAGATCGATTGCGCCTTACGCGCGGACAAACTGCTGATTGGTATTAACTTCTCTGGTGCACCAATGCACCAACGCGGTTACCGTACCGATACAGGCCGCGCACCGATGCGTGAAAACTTGGCCGCTGCTATCTTGATGCGTTCTGGTTGGAACAACGAGATGGATAAGCCAGTTATTGACCCTTTCTGTGGCTCCGGCACCATCCTAATCGAAGCCGCTTTGATGGCAACCGACACGGCACCGCATCTGCACCGTAAAGGGTGGGGCTTTGAAGATTGGGCTGGTCATCAGGGTCAGATTTGGCAGGAAGTGTTGGCGGAAGCACAGGTTCGCTCTAACCGTGGTATTGCTAACTGTAAGACGCGCTTTATTGGTCGAGACAACTACCGCCGTGTGCTTTCGGTTGCTAAAGATAATGCCGCTGCCGCAGGTATGGCCGAATTTATTCAGATTGAAGGTGGCGACGCCACTGATATGCCACCGCCACCAGCTACTGCAGGTTACGTAGTTACCAACCCACCATATGGTGAGCGTTTGGGTCAGCTGCCAGAACTATTACACCTTTATGCTTCACTTGGTGCGCAGTTGAAGAACCAGTGGCAAGGCTGGAAAGTTAGCTTGCTGTGCAGCGAGCCGATGCTGATGTCAGCGATGCGCCTTAAAGCCGACAAACAGTACAAGCTGTTCAATGGTGCCTTGGAAGTATTGCTTGCCAACTACCAAATCGGTGAAGGTGGCAGTGGCCGTGTATTCGGCGAAGATTTTGCAAACCGATTGCGTAAAAATCAAAAGCAATTGTCTAAATGGCTCAAGAAAGAAGAACTTGAGTGCTACCGCGTTTATGATGCCGATCTACCAGACTACAACGTGGCTATCGATCGCTACCACGATTGGGTAGTGTTGCAAGAGTATGCGCCGCCAAAGACTATTGATGCTAAGAAAGCGCAACAGCGCTTGATCGATGTGCTGCTTAATCTGCCATCTGTACTTGATGTTGATCCGGCAAAGATTGTTCTTAAAACCCGCCAACAGCAAAAGGGTAAAGAACAATATCAGCGCATGGGCGAGCAACGTAACGAGATGGTCGTCAATGAGTATGGCGCTAAGTTCGTAGTAAATCTGACTGATTACCTTGATACGGGCCTGTTTATTGATCACCGTTTAGCGCGTCGGTTTATTCAAGAAAATAGCAACGGTAAGGACTTCCTTAACCTGTTTGCCTACACCGGCACTGCTTCCGTGCACGCTGCCATTGGTGGCGCAAAATCGACGACTACCGTAGATATGTCCAAGACTTATCTGCGCTGGGCTGAAACCAACTTCAAGGAAAATAAGATCCGCGGTCGCCAACACCGATTCGAACACGCAGATTGCTTAGCGTGGCTGGAACAGTGCACCGGCCAGTACGACTTTATTTTCATCGATCCGCCAACCTTCTCTAACTCGAAGCGGATGGAAAAATCGTTCGATGTAGAGCGTGATCATCTGTGGTTGATGGAACAACTTAAACGCATTCTGCGCCCCGGCGGACAAATCTTGTTCTCCAACAATAAGCGTGGATTCAAGATGGATTTAGACGGCGTTGCTGAGTTGGGTTTATTGGCTACTAACATCAGCGATAAAACCCGCTCGCAGGATTTCGCCCGTAACAAGCACATCCATAATGCGTGGTTGATCTGCCACAATGGCTGATAGCGTTATCTTGTTTCACACTGACGGCTGCCACCTGTGCGAACAGGCGGCAGCGTTATTACAACAGGCTAATATCGCTTTTCAGACGGTGGATATCATCACCGATCCTGAACTTGTTGAGCGATACGGCATTCGTATTCCCGTTGTCTTCCATCATGGCAACGAACTTGGCTGGCCATTCGATTCAGCCGATCTGCAACAGTTTACCGGAGCGTAAAGCGTCATGAGTCTTATCCGCCTGAATAAGGCGCAACTTGCCTTTGGCCACACCCCACTGCTTGATAATGCCGACTTCGTCCTCGAACCCAATGAGCGCGTGTGTTTGGTTGGTCGTAATGGCGCCGGCAAATCAAGTCTGATGAAGGTGCTTGCTGGGATCCAATTGCTCGATGACGGTGCTTTGGGTATCAACAGTGGCGTTAACGTCGCTTATCTTCCGCAGGACCCACCTCGTACTGAGTCTGGTACGATTTTTCATTATGTAGCACAAGGTTTAGCCAAAGTAGGCGAAATCATTGAAGCATACGAAGCAACAGCGAAAGCGGTCGAACTCGACCCCAGCGAAGCCAATTTGATGAAGATGGCCACCGCGCAAGAGGGGATGGATCACTACAACGGTTGGCAGTTTGAGACCCGCATTGAACAAACTTTAAGCCACCTCGAGCTTAACGGTGATCAACCAATGTCTGAGTTAAGTGGTGGCTGGCAGCGTCGTGCAGCCCTAGCTCGCGCTTTAGTTCAGGCACCGGACGTTTTGTTGCTTGACGAACCAACTAACCATCTCGACATTGACGCCATTGAATGGCTCGAAGGCTTGCTCAAAGGTTTTGATGGCTCGATTATCTTTATCAGTCACGATCGTGGTTTTATTCGTAATATGGCTACCCGGATTGTTGATCTCGATCGCGGCCAGATCTTAAGCTTCCCTGGTAACTACCAAACCTATCTGGACGGTAAAGAGGAAGCGCTTCGAGTTGAAGAAGCGAAAGCCGCTGAGTTTGATAAAAAGCTCGCCAAAGAGGAAACCTGGATCCGTCAGGGCGTTAAAGCCCGTCGTACTCGTAATGAGGGCCGTGTGCGCGCGCTTAAGGCGTTGCGTAATCAACGCAGCGAACGGATCGGCCGCTTGGGTAATGCCAATATGAGCATGAACCAGTCAGAAAAGTCGGGCAAATTGGTGTTTGACGTTGAAAACATGAGTTTCCGTTACGAGCACCAAACCATTGCCAAGAATTTCACTACCTCGGTAATGCGCGGTGATCGTATCGCAATGATTGGTCCAAATGGTTGCGGTAAGTCCACCCTTATTAAGTTGTTGTTAGACAAGATTGCGCCGCAAGAAGGCACGATTAAACAGGGTACCAAGCTGGATGTTGCCTATTTTGACCAACACCGATTAGAGCTCGATCCAACCAAAACGGTACAGGACAACGTGGCCGATGGTAAGGACACGGTTTTTGTTAACGGCAAAGATCGTCACGTATTGGGTTATCTACAAGACTTCCTATTTGCGCCGCAACGAGCACGCAGTCCGGTGTCATCTCTTTCTGGTGGAGAAAAGAATCGCCTGCTTCTTGCGCGATTGTTCCTTAAGCCTGCCAATTTATTGGTTATGGATGAACCGACTAACGATCTCGATGTCGAAACGCTTGAACTACTTGAGGCCAAGCTTACTGAGTTCGATGGCACCTTGTTGGTGGTATCGCACGATCGTGAGTTTATCGATAACACCGTCACCTCAACATGGTGGTATGGTGCCAACGGCCAGTGGAGTGAATTCGTAGGCGGTTATCAGGATGCTGTTGGTATGGGCGCTAAGTTTTATCGTCCTGAAAACGAAACTAAAATCGCCGAACCAGCACTGGTTGAAGAGCCACAAAAACCTGCAAAGAGCACTTCTGTTAGTAAACCTAAGAAGCTAACATACAAGCTCGAACGCGAGCTGGAATCAATGCCAGCCAAATTAGAGGCCTTAGAAGCCGAGATAGAATCGTTACAATTATTAACCGCTGATCCAAGTTTCTTCAGTCGTGACCAAAAAGAGGTTAACGAGACGTTGAAACAGTTGGCAGACAAAGAACAAGAATTAGAGCGGAGCCTTGAGCGCTGGGAAGAGTTAGAAGCGCTTAAGGGTTAGGCTACAAGGGGAAACAATGAGCCAAAAGTTTTACCGTGCCCAAAAAGTTGCTTTAGCAGTATCGTCTGCTTTAGCAATGGGAACTGCGTCAGCGGCGGACACTTACGAAATACTGAATATTGATGAGGTAACCGGTTTTACAGTAAACGGTACCTTAGATAACACTCAAAATGGTTACGGCATTGGTTTTGTTCCAGGCGATCAAGTGATGTTGGGAACTGCCAAAGGTGTCAACGATTCCACTTCGTTTGACGACAACGTGGTCGACGACGTTATTGATGCGATTTTGCCTGTTCAAGGTAACGCCGCCAACTCAATCGTTCGTCCATTCTCAGGCAATAACTTCTTGTTTGAGCTCGGTGGCGTCGATGGCTCGGTAGCGGAGTACGTGCCGCTGCTTGAGAACAAACAACCTATCATTAACCCAACCATTGATCCGTATGAAGACGATCTCGACTTGGTTGAGAATACGCCTAAGACAGACGCCTACTACTACTCAGCAGGTAACGAGAAGTTTGGAGCCCGTTTAGGTATCATCTCGGCATTACAACAAACCGTTGAAAACCCGTTTTACGACGGCGGAACCTCAACCAGCAATACACCAGTGTATTACTATCGAGATTTCGAAACCCGCGGTTTTATCCAGAAGGGCAACGTTGCTGATCCGCAAGAAGGTATCGACTACGTCCTATTACCACCAAGCGATAGCAGTGATTTCTATACACCGGATGAAGACTCTACCTTTACCGATCCGGTAAAGGTGGGCGGTTACAGTGTTGCATCTAAGGTGTCGGAAGATATTGATGGTAGTAACGCCTATGTGGCCGGTTACGCTAGCATTGCGATTACCGAAAACACCATCGATGATCTGCAAGACTGTGTTGATGATCTTACCGATGACGTGCCAGAGCCGATCGAAGCTTGTGTACAGAACCTCCAGAATGGCGGTTTTGTTAACTACCAAAATCGAGCGTTTCGCTGGACGGTTAACCTAGCTGATATGGAAGTAACGGCGAGCGAAGCGTTACCTTTAGGCTTTGTACCCGATGACATTGATGATGTTTACGTCTCTCAAGGTCTTGGGGTAAACAGTGCTGGTTACGTTGTCGGACGTGGCTATCGCAGCGAAGATGGTCTCGATGAAAAACCAGATCTCATTGATGGCGACTTGTGGGCTACCTTCTGGACTCCAGATAATGAGATCTACTTCGTTGGCCCGACTGTTGATGATAAAGATGAATACAGTGAGTCGATTTTAGAAGACGTTAATGAACAGGGCATCGCCGTTGGTACGTTACGTCAGTATATCGATGGTGACCAACGTCAGAAATTTGCTTACGTTGATATTACCCAACCAGCTGATGAGAATCGTGAACTGCAGTTTATCGAGCCGAATGATTTCTCCGACACGCAAACGGATCTATCTTCACGGGCACGGGATATTAACGACGCTAACCAGATCGTTGGTTACATTGAGGTCGATCTGCAAGATCAATTGCCGCGTCGAGTCCACGGCTTCTTATATAACATCGATAACGATGAGTTCAATAACATCAACGAGCTGTTGACCTGTCGCTCCCGTGGATTAGAAGATCAGGGAGATGGTAATTACGCAGCTTATACCGTTACCGATACTACATCCTTCGCTGAAGAGGTAACGTACGACACTGCGGTATCAGTGGTTGATGCTAATCAGATCTCAGCTGATGGTGAATTCATTGCAGCTACGGCGCTCGTTACCTTGCCTCGGATCAAAACCGAAGAAGTAGAGCTTTACGACGAAGACGGCGATTACCAAGGTGATTACGAAGTGATTGTTGTTGGTGATAATGGCCGCCCAGTGGTTGAGCGTACAGCCGACGGTGAGATTGCTACCGATCAGGTGCCGCGTGCCGTCATTTTACGTCGTAGCGATGCTACCGCTTGTCCTGTTGAAGTTATCTCAGGTTTAAACCCTGAGAAAAATGAACGCCAAGGCGCTTCATTTGGTTGGGGCTGGTTGCTGGCGTTGGCGCCAGTAGCATGGCTTCGTCGCCGTCGTAGTTAATCTATCGCGGCAACACCGAAAAGAGGGCTTAGGCCCTCTTTTTTTATGAAAAAGTAACCTAACTTTCTCATAGAGTTAACGTTGATATGCTGTTTATATGCTTTAGCACTATTGATCTTGGCGCCAATAACGGTAAATTTATAAAAGGTAGCAATACCTAACGTTAAAATTACATCACTGAAGCAAAGGGTGGAATGCCAATGAAGCGACAGAAACGGGACAAGATGGAACGAGCGTTTGCTCGTGGTTACCAAGCAGGATTGACTGGACGTTCAAAAGAACTTTGTCCCTATCAATCGGTCGACGTTAAGATGCAATGGCTAGGCGGCTGGCGAGAAGCCATAGATGGCAAAATAACCGGACTGTTTAACAAATAGTAATCCACCACCACATAGCCCTCAATCAGAGGGCTTTTAATTGCCAGGAAGTGGCAATCCAAACCGGAGCATAGGGATGAGCAATAACATTTACCAGTTTGAAGCAGAGCTCAACAATGGTGAGCTAACGTCGCTGGAAAAATGGCGTGGTAACGTCATGTTGGTGGTTAATACCGCCAGTGCTTGTGGTTTTACACCGCAATACCAAGGTTTAGAGAAACTTCAGCAACAATTCTCGGAACAGGGATTTACCGTATTGGCGTTTCCTTGTAATCAATTTGGTAAGCAAGAAAAGGGCAGTGACGAAGAGGTACGCAATTTTTGCGATCTCAATTTTAATATCAGCTTTCCGCTGTTTAAGAAGATCGATGTCAATGGATCAGACGAGTTGCCATTATATGGTTGGCTGAAGAAACAGAAAGGGGGCTTGCTTGGGGATCGGATTAAGTGGAACTTCACTAAATTCTTAGTATCAGCTGATGGTAAAGTGGTTCGTCGTTACGCACCAACAACCAAGCCGGAGCAGATTGCTGGTGACATAACAGCACAGCTTAGTTAGAAAGCTGAAGTGTCCTGAAAGACACCAACTTTTAGATCGGTCGCGGCATAAATTTCGCGGCCGTCAACAGACATGGTCGCATCGGCCATTCCCATCACCAACTTACGATTGATTAATCGTTTGAAATTTAAATGGTATGTTACTTTTTTAGCCGTTGGTAATACCTGCCCGGTAAATTTAACTTCACCGACACCCAAAGCACGTCCTTTACCTTTGGCTCCTTGCCACGCCAAGAAGAAACCAACCAATTGCCACATCGCATCTAGGCCCAAACAACCCGGCATTACCGGATCAGTTTCAAAGTGACAATCAAAAAACCAAAGGTCCGGATTAATATCAAACTCAGCAATCAATTCGCCCTTACCGTACTTACCGCCTTTGGTGCTGACGTGGACAATGCGATCGATCATCAACATATTATCTTTTGGTAGGCGAGGTGAATCTTGAGTGAAAAGATTGCCATGGCCACTTTTTACTAAGTCTTCCTTGCTAAACTGCGCAGTATCTTGCTGCACTACTTCTTCGGCTATGCCCATTTTGTTTTTCTACTCTGGCTAAAAAAAAATACAGATTAGCGTACAGATGTACGCTCAACAACTCCGATCAGCTGCGACTAAAAATTTTAGCTGCTAACCGAGTTAATAAACTAGGCGGAGCATCACTGCCTCCAGCCATAAGGTCCAATCGGTTTTGGACTTTACCATAAAGAGTTTTACCATCGAAACGGTTGTCATCATTGGCTTCGCCAACCTCCTCGCCGGTTAGTAACGCTAACGCATCTTCAACGTTATCTGCTTGATAAAGATGGAATTGACCATCTTCAATAGCGGCAATCACATCCGTATGAAGGTTTAACTGGCACAGGTTAGCTGTAGGGACAATAACACCCTGTTCACCGGTTAAGCCGCGATAACGGCATAGGTGGAAGAAGCCTTCAATCTTTTCATTGATGCCCCCAATAGCTTGTACATTGCCAAACTGATCGACTGCACCGGTAAGTGCTAGTGATTGTTTTACAGGCACATCGGCGATGGTTGAGATTAAGCAGCAGTATTCGGCCAGCGATGCACTGTCACCGTCGATGGTTTGATAAGACTGTTCAAAAACGATATTGGCACTTAGGTGTAATGGTTCATCTTGCCCAAAGATCCGGTACAGGCAGGCGGATAGGATCATCATCCCTTTAGCATGAATGTTGCCACCGAGCTCAGATTTGCGTTCAATATCCGCAACCTCACCATCACCATAATGAACCGAAACTGTGATTCGAGCAGGTTCACCGTAGCTATGACCGAGGTACTCAACCACCGTAAGGCCGTTGATTTGCCCGATACGCTCGCCTGAGGTATCAACCCGAACCGTGGCCTCTTCGATATTTCGTTGCGAATAGATCTGAATGCTGTTGTGACGATGACGCATGGACGACAGCGCGGTTTCGATTGCGGCGGCTGTTACAGACTCATCTCCGGATGTCTGTGCTAGTAATTGACCTAATTGGTGCCACGCTAGCGATAATCGTTTTTGGTGTTCGCAGATCCGACTCGCGTGGACGGTTAAGGCTTTTAAACCGCAATCGCTAAGTGATTTGCCACTGTACTGACGACAAATCGCGTTTGCCGCTGCCGCCCATAGATCTGGGTCCTGTTCGTCATCGACAAACCACTCCGGTTGGATCTCTGCCAGCAAACTGATGTGATCAGCGAACTCTGGATCGTAGCCATGCAGTGCGTCGTAGGTAATGGCATCACCAACAACAACAACCTTACAGGTGACTGGCACCTTTATTGAACTGCCACTGAAGGCTAAATAACCGCGCTTTAACGCCTCTTTGACTATACCCCAGCGACTTGGCTTGTCAGCTAAACCTTCCGCCGGTAAAACCAGCACCTCGCAACTGGCCAATAAGCCAGGAAAGTAGTGGCCCTGTTTATCAATGGTGCCGATTAAGGTTTTTTTTGATACTGGCTGATCAATAAACTTTACTCGTTGAAGCGGCTGTAATTCGACAATCTTATTGTTGTCTTTGGCGTTAGCCATCTCAGTTGCCGAATACTTTGCTAACTGCTGACCATCATCGCCTTCGATTGCTACTAGCGAACCTGCACATTCTACCAAGGGGAATCGAGCGTCTAACTCGGCGACCAGTTTCTCCGCATCAAAACCAACAAAGTTTGAAAGGTAAAGATGTTGGCCTTTGCACCGTTGGAATAGTTGCCAAGCCGAAATACAACGCTGTTGACCAAGTAACCAAGGAGAGCTTTGACTGTCAGTTTGAGGTAAACGGATGGAGAAGTTCGGTTGAAGAAGTTCAGGCGTAAGGCGCAAAGGATGCAATGGATGATGCTCCAACATAGTGAGAAATAGCAGGCATTATACCATAGTGAGTTACGCCACCATTCGTACAACGCATGAAAAACTCACCAATTTACGCTATACTGTATGAATATACAGTAGCGGTGTTTTTCATGACTTCCCGATTAGAACCATCCCCATTATTCGATACAATCAAACATTTCGAACAAACAAACAGCGATATTAATCAGCGCATTACGGCAATCACCTTAGAAGGGGTCGATGATGCAGGCTTATTGTACGAACTGGCGATTGATTGGTTATTAGAGCAAAAACACAGTGAGAATAATTTTAAAACCCACCGCAGTGAACTAACCACTTTTTTAATCTGGTGCTGGCATGTCGAACAGCTAAAAGTAGAACAAGTAGACCGGCGTCTACTCACTCGTTATCTCGATTTTTGCCAATCACCACCGCCAGAATGGATTGCCTATCGAAATGTAGCGCAGTTCAAAGGCAAAGAGGAGCGGTTACCTAATCGAGATTGGCGGCCATTTCTCGGCAAAACTGATAACGGGATTCCACAACCATATAGGCTATCGGCCTCAGCAATAAAGACTAAGTTAGCGTTGTTATCAGCGTTTTTTAATTATCTTATCGAGATGGATTACAGTGAGCGCAATCCAGCAGCCAGCTTATTACGTAGCGGACGCTTTAAAGGCAACGCTCGACATAGTGGTGTGCCTGAAGACGACGAACAGATGAAGTCGTTTACCGATCTACAGTGGTCCTACGTGATGCAGTATGCGCAGCAAAGTGCTGCACAAAATATTGCCGATTTTGCCCGCAGCCGTTTTTTGGTTACGCTGCTATACAGTTGCTATCTTCGGATATCTGAAGTCGCTGCTCGGCCTGGATTCAGTCCGGTAATGGGCCAGTTTCGTCGTGATAGTAAGACCGGTGTATGGGGATTTTTTGTACCGTTAAGTAAAGGGGGAAAAAGCCGAACGGTTGCATTATCGGATGAGATGCTTGACGCACTAAAGCAGTATCGAACTGAGCTAGGCTTACCCGAGTTACCTGCTCCACGCGACTCTACACCGCTATTTGTCCGCCACAAGGCCGCAGGACGCGGGCGAGAGCAGGGCGTTCGTCATGCGAATTTGGGAGTTCGGCAGTTGCGCGATTTGGTCGATGCGGTGATCAGTGGTGGCGCAGATCTAGCGATGACTGATGGTTTTGATCAAGATGCACGTGAGATGCGCCAGTTGTCCGCGCACAGTCTACGCCATACTGGGATCTCTCACGACATTAACCTGCAACGGCGACCGCTGTCTCACGTTCAAGCCGATGCTGGTCATGACAGTATCGATACCACCAGTAAATACCTGCACACGTCTCGAGTTGAACGCCACCAAACGGCCAAGTCGAAGCCGCTCGATCACCTCAATTAGTACAATCCGCTGCCGGCATGATTGGCAAACATACCGCAATCATCAAGATAAAGCATAAGGGTCTTCGGATCCTTATGACCGCTCACTTTCATCACCTCACTAATAGGCGCACCTTTAGCTAGCGCGGAATCGATAAAGCCTCGACGCAACGAGTGCCCACTGATATGGGCGAAAGGAGGTGCAACGACATTACTGCGTTTTTTGATGATGCGCGCAATTGAACTTGGATGCAGTGCCAGTTTGGCTGGAGCACCGTTACGGTTAGCACGAACCAGCAAAGCTCCATGTTGCCGCCCGATAACAGATAAGTACCGTTGTAATAGAAGAATAGGGCAGCTATTTGGGTTTTGGCCGGCAACGATATGGATCTGGCTATATTCGTTGCGCCGTTTTCGTTGTTCAAAACCTAAGATAGCGCCGTTAGGAAATAAGCGAACGTGTTCTATTTGCAGTGCTGCTAAATCACTTACGCGCATTGCGCCGGCAAATCCGAGTGTGACAATTAACTGATCCCTCAGTCCTACGAACCCATCAGTTTCAATATCAGCCACAATCGGCGCTAACCATTCTGTTCGTATCGCGGCTGCACGTTTAGGTTTGCTAGGCAATAGACGACTAATGCCTGCCAGTTGACCATGTACCAGCGCGTCCGTGGCTGGATTTTTACCAGTTGTTTGCTGGTCGAAAAACCATTTAATGCTTGAGTGACGGCGGCGAATGCTGCGTACCGCGAGCGCATTACCACGATAGAGCGTCGATTCACCAGTGCTAACGTCATAGCGCAATCGATTCAAACTGTTATCAGTTGCCATATGGCTTAACCATAAACATAAATCGGCGCTGGTCGGAATATTAGGGTTTACCTGATGAGCCTGACACCAAATTTTAAATTGACGTAAGTCCGATGCGCGAGCTTGCCAAGTTTTCTCTGCAACTCGTGAACGATGGATCTGGGCTAAACGGTTAAGATCGTCTTCAGTGATCGTTGCAGTAAAACTTGGCAGGTCACGTTGATTTGAGAGGGCTTCTAATTCTGCAGGAAACACAAGAAATTACATATATAACATTAAGTTACCTGCATGGTACTGAGGTTCAACCTTTAGATCAACTAACGGCAATTAGTTGATCTAATATGATCGTTATAATGTGATTAGATCGATATTTGCGGTTACTCGAGCGGGGTGTTTATCTCCCGAGCCATCCAGACTATTGCCTCAGAATAGCTATTCAAGCCGTAGTTACTGATTATCTGCTCAAGCGATTGAACTGCAATGAGGTCTAAATCAATTGCTTTAGTTTGTTTGCGCTGCCTATGGAGGTAACTGTTGTAGCGGCGACGCAACATTGGTAATCGTGATTGGCCGAACGTAAGCGTAATAAAGGCTTCAATATCATTATGTAGACTCGAGTCATTTTGCCGTTGTCGTTGTTGCCACTGTGGTAACTGCTGTTGTTTAACACGAAGGCGCCATTGGCCAACGTCAGTAAGGCTGGCATAACGACTAAGGAAAGGTTCAGAACGAGTAAGCAAAAATTCGACAAACTGAGTATCTAATGGGCGCATTGGTCACATGTGATAGCGGTAATAATGGCGAAATACTAGCATCATTGGCGCTAGGTTGTACTATAAACTCAGCTATCACATGTGATAGCTGAGTGCGGTTTCACAATTAATAGTGACTGGCATTATCGGCGCCGATCGTAACTCAGCAGCAGACAAACTTTGTTGATCATGCCAAAAGCGCCTATGGTTGACATAGCACCATGCGAGTAAGTGTTAGGAGGTTGTATGGGACTCGAGTTTAATTTGGTTGCCGCGCGTGCTGCGAGTTTAGGTTTTGGTGTAAAGCAATCATCCGAAGATAGATACGATTTGTATGCGCTTAATAGCGCTAGTCATTGGATAGACGATCAGAAGCAACTAGACCAACATGAGTTGTTGACGATGTTGGAACAACTAGAGCATATTCAGATGTGAACAGATTTAGCTAATGCACATTGATGGTTTTGTCCGTTAATGCCGATAATCCTATTTATCGGCATTATTATCTGCACCAGGCTTACCTTCATTTACACCCAATACATAACTGCGCACAATCTATATTATGTTAAATTGACTGTAATGAATGCCTTGCAAGCCGATTCCTCACTACAATTAGCTCGGTTTTACCATTTAAACACAACACTCTGCTTGATCTCTGGCCATGTGCATAATGCATTTTAATGTTCACTTGGAGTATGCTCTAGTCAATACTCAACGCAGCTGCAACTAATCTCATAGTTCCCGATGCCGTCGCCACTGCGACATAACCCTAAAGAATACTGCAATCGGTAGTTCCGAAGGCTTGATATAAACCTAAGCACTTAACTGACACAGCCAACTTTTATCGCTAGTTGAAATGTAACACCGCAACCGTTGTTGAACTGGTGCTAATCGTTAGGTTCACTTATCCCGTTACATCTCTTTGGCTACTAAATTGAGCTGTACTAAATGCTTGGCCTTCAAGCCGCGTTTCAAATCTGCGCAAAATTAAAATACCTGCCATCATTGCCAATGAATTGTACTCATCGACTTCAATAGAATTTATTGGCCATAATCTACATACCATTGATCTGCAGTTATCCCTCGCTTGCCTTTGGCACTAACGCAAAAGAATTTTGGTTGTGACGGAGTCCGGAGTAAGTTGGCTTGATTAATTGGCAAACTGTTTGTTATGCAGCAGCGTTGTATATCGTGGAGGACTGAGAATGTTGGGTTATTGTTAATCTTCAAACAAGGTTAGTAAGCTAACTATGCCCTACTCCATCAGTGCTGACCGCTGACGTTTGTTCATGGTAGCAAACTAGGTTACGGCCATTTCTTTTAGCACGATACAGTGCAATATCAGCCTGATTGATTAATTCTTTGATGGTATCAACATGTGGTTGTAGCGCCGCTACACCTAAGCTTGCGGTCATGGTTACTAATTCACCGTTATGTTCCACTGTAATTGCAGCAATCAATCCTTTGAGTCGCTTGGCAAGCGCGACCGCATCAGGTAATGAAGTTTCCGGTAATAAAAAAACAAACTCTTCGCCACCATAACGTCCAACGATATCAATTGAGCGTAACGCACGTTGGCACACTTGAGCGAGTTGATGTAGCACTCTGTCGCCGCAATCATGACCATAGGTGTCATTTATCTGCTTAAATAGATCTACATCTAGCATTATTACAGACATTGGTCGCTTTGTTCTCAGTGCACGAACCAGCTCCTGTTCAGCGAGGTCGAAAAAGTGGGCACGGTTAAATATGCCAGTAAGGGAGTCGGTAATTGCGAGCGCATGAACCTGTTGGTTGCGATATTCTAGCTGCTGCAATTGGGTCATTAACATTAGCTGTGCTGTCAGGATGGCAGCGACGGTTTCGATTAGTTTTTCTGACGAAAATGGCCAAGTGTGTGGTTTGGTATCGAGTGCGCAGAGAGTACCAAATGGTTCACCATCAGGCCAAAATATTGGCAAGCCAATATAAGCAATGAAACCATTTTTTACCGGTATTGAGTTTTGCCATCGCTTGGTTGCACGGCCATCGGGAACAACTGTTTTTACACCATCTTGCAAGGTTTGAGCGCAATAGGTGTGTAGTAATGGCAATTCACTACCTTTGCTAATGTAGGGTTTAGCAGACGCGTTTGTTCCGAGCACCAACAGGTGGCTACCACAGCTCCGATTAATAGCAATGATTGGGGCCGGCAGCAGCCATGACATCGAATCGAGCAGGTGCAACCATACTTCCAATGTACTATCTGATATTTCGGGCCAACGCCCGCTGTTGTTCATCTACCCTACCCTCTGCCGATGGAGTGATTAGGCAAAGATCTGCTTGAGGTTCCATCTCTTCATTTACATATAATGGTGCAGAAACGAGCTGCAATATCTTCCTGATATAATTTAAAACTAGTGTTGATAACTTTATTTGTCCGCAAAAATTGTTTAGAAGTGCGCAATATTCAGCAGAATATTTGCAATTTGTGATAGCGATCACATCACGAGAGCTAGTTATCGCTCATTGGGCTGGCCAAAATTTGAATTAACTTAGGTCTAAACAGGTACATGCACCGTTTTCGATACCAAGAAGTTGGAGTAAGTGGCTGTGCCGGTGGTCGATATTGAGAACGGCCGAATGGCCGGCGATGAATTTCAGTGCTTTGCAACGTTTTACAACAGTTGCAACTCGACCTAAGCCCACCAGTTACGGTAGGCTCAATTGCGATTGCTAACGGACATGTTCACCTGGAGGACAGCGGCCTTCGCACTGCAGCCCTACGTCTCTTAAGACGTGGTCCGGTAAGTCTGAAACAGCATAATGTTCATTACTATCTGTTCTGCCGAAGCAAACACATAATAACCGGCGTGCGTGATGCCGAAGTGTGATTAACCAATTAGTCATAACTAACTCCTTTGCACTGCTGTTGATTTGTATGTATTTTGTACGGCTCTAACCTTTGGTTCAACTGAGTTTATTACCCTTATTGCATTAGTTATTGTAATGCTTGGCGCTGTAAAGCTTGGTTTAATAACTAGGTTATAATTAGCGTTCTATCTGCTGTTTCTGCTAGTTTCAGAAGTTGCCACTAAACTTAAGTAATGCAGCAGCAACTTAGGTTCAATTACCCATTGCGAATGGCCCCAGGTAACCTCTTTCTATTTCTCCTCTTCGCCGTCTGTTTGACGGTTCCGGCGTTTGCTGCCGACAATTACGATTTGAGCGAAATACAAGAAAAATTAGCTCAGTTACAAGCCGCTCCGGTAATCGATGAGTCCGCAGTTTCGAAGCTAGAACTGACCCTAGATGCGGTAAATAACCTCACCGATTGGCAACGACAAATTGAGACTTTGCAAAGCACACTGGCAACCTACGCGTCGCAAAATGAAACGATGCAACAACGACTGACGCAGCTGCAAACTATCGAAGTGTCGCCTATTCCCAAAAAGAAAAGCATCGCTGCTATTGATGTTGAACTGGCTAACGCCAAGGCACAAAACACTGAAATTGTAGAGAAATTGTCGGCACTTAGTGCTCAGCGTCAAGCACTGCTGATAGCACAAATGGAGCTACCAGAACGAATTGTTAAAACCACAGAGGAGTTGAAAGCACACCGAGAATTCACGTTTAGCCTCGCCAAAGATTCAGTGATCGATCGTTGGTACAGCGATTCAATCGATGATGAAAAAAAGGCAAAGTTGTCGCTCTACACCTTGCAGCAGGACTCAATGGTGCAGCGTCTAGAGGTAACCAAGCTGGCGATACAGCTCAATGAAAGGGAACTAAAACACAACGATCTGATTATCGAATCACTACAACAAGCGTTGTTAAGCGCTTCAGAAAAATCTGGTCAGAGGATGATAAAGCGCGCAAAACAGCTGGCCAATGATTTGATTAACCTACCGGAGCAGGTGTTAATGCACGCCGATGCGGTAGAATTATTAGCAAGCCAATATGATGCGCTGAGTATCAATACCGTTAAGGTAAGACAGGAACGGCAGCAATTAGAGTCAATCCGCCAGCAAACGACACAAACGCTAGCGCTTATAAAAGAGCACATTGAATGGCTAAAACTAAGCCCGGCCTTTAGCGACGCAATTCGGTTTCAATTGCGGCAATTACCGATAATTGACACCTCTCCGGAAACGGATCTTGTTGTTGCAGCCCATATGCAACGTTTCAATATGGCGACCCGACTGTCGTCATTAAGTGATCCAAATGTGATCGCTACCAATCTTATTGCGCAATACCAGCTCGACAAAAAACAAGCGGCAGCATTAACGCAGGTTTTGGAGATGCGAGCCGATTTGCTTGACACTCTAGTGAGCGACAACGATCAATACATCGCTGAGTTAACCCGACTAGAAGCGTTACGCGAGCAGGTTATCGATGAAATTGCCGCGGAAAAGTCATATTTGCGAGAAAAGCAGATATTTTTGCAGGGGCGTTCGCCACTTTGGAGTGCGTGGCCTGAATCGATTCCAGCGCTATTCGGCACCAACGATTTTCGGGCCCGGCTTGAGCAGGTCTTTAGCTCGGTAAAGTCCAAGTCAAACGTTGTTATATCTTTCTGTATATTATCACTGCTTATTGGCCTACTGGCACATCGGCTTAAACAGACCGATAGAAAGTTAAGTGCAATTTACGCTGAGAGCATCGGTAATGTCGTTAAAGACCGGTTTCGATTCACTTCAACGCTTATCTTACTTGGACTTGGCTACGCCATTTGTGCCATTAGTTGGCTATATTTTCCGTTCAAATATGCAACGGCAAACAATCTTCTTATTGATGCCGATGATCTCTACCACATCTCAATGGCATTATTGCTTGCGATGGCAGCGTGGGAATTGGTGATTCGATTTAGCCGTGAGAATGGCGTATTCATTACTCACTTTCAGTGGCGCTATGAAAGTGTAACTTCGCTTCGACGACTGTTACAAAAGTATCGTTGGATTTTGTATCTACTAATGTTGCTTATGGCGCTCGCCGAACTGTTCGCTGAGGAAGCTGAAAGTACTGCGGTCCGGCTAAGCTACATGTTACTAGCAAGCTGGTTAGCGCTATTTAGTGTGGAGTTTGTCCGCTCGCCCACCATTCGCCAAGGGTTGCCGTTAAATTTAAATAGCTCCGTCGGCATTGCCATCGTGTTGGCTGCATTGGTTCTGCCCTACCTAAGTGCAATAGCGCTAACCGCGTTCGGGTATTTTTATGCGGCATGGATAACTACCTACTATCAACAAGCAATCTTGTTAGCCCTGTTAACGGGTCTGTTTATTCAACATTACGGCTTTCGTTGGCTTCGTATTGAGCAACGTCGACTTGCCTATCAACGAGCAAAGGCCCGTCGTGAAGAGTTAAATAACCAACACGAATTGGATATCGAGGAGCATGAACTTGACGTTGATGAGGTTAGTGAGCAATCGGTGCTAGTGCTTAACGTTGTTTGCCTCGTTATTGTTTTAGGATTGCTGTCAGCAGTATGGGCCAACACCGAGCTTGCGTTCCAATGGATGGACAGCGTGGTGGTATGGGAGGTTTTGGCAACGTCCGGTAGTATCGACTCAGTCGACCCGGTTACCTTAAAAGAAGCACTGTCTTCATTACTATTGTTTGTCGTGTGTTTGTTTGCCGCTCGTAACTTGCCTGGAGTGCTTGAGCTACTTGTGCTGCAACATCTTAACCTATCGAAGGGCGCTGCTTACGCAACCACCCAACTACTGCGTTATTTGGTCATCTTAGTTGGGTTAGTGGTCGGCCTGTCGACCCTGGGTTTACATTGGTCCAAGTTGCAGTGGCTGGTAGCTGCGCTTGGTGTTGGTTTAGGCTTCGGTTTGCAAGAAATTTTCGCTAATTTGGTGTCCGGATTAATACTTCTGTTTGAGCGTCCGGTTCGTGTTGGCGATACCATTACAATCAATAACCTTACCGGCACCGTGACTAAGATTAATACGCGTGCAACCACAATTCAGGATTGGGATCGTAAGGAAATTGTAGTGCCGAATAAGGCGTTGATAACCGACCAATTGATAAATTGGTCATTGTCTGATGGGATAACCCGCATTGTGATACCCGTTGGCGTGGCATACGGTAGTGACGTCTTAGCGGTCAAACGGCACTTGGTTGAGGTGGCTTCTGAAAACAGTGAATTATTACTTGAGCCAAAGCCCATTGCTCTGTTTAACGGCTTTGGCTCAAGTAGCTTAGAGTTTGAACTACGTGCCTTTTTAGATCACCTCGATAAGCTAGCAACCGTTCGTGACCAACTCAATACCGCAGTAGAGCAACGGTTTCGACAACAGGGAATTGAGATTGCTTTGCCACAACTGGATATCAGGGTTAAAGCCCTACCAAATGACTCCAACGTCGATAATTCGAACGGTTGAATAACCGCACTAATTATCCGCCAGCCAGTCAAATACTCCTGAGATCTGTTCGCCGTTCTGGTTGGCCGCGGTATAGAACAAGCGCCACACCATGTAATCGCTCGAACAACTTCCGTAAGTTGCAGTAGCTTGGTTGCCAGCAAATTGAATGGGAATTACCCCCATAAACATATCCCTTCCCTCAATGCGCGCATCAACCACTTCATAACCATCTGGAAGATAAATCTGTAGCAGCAGCGGTTGCTCACTTGGGGCATTAACCGGGGTTATCGCTAAGCTCGCGTTTGCTTGGCGACAGCTGCCTTGGGAAAATTGGCATAACGTTGGATCGATCAGTTGCGGCTGGTCACCCTGCTCTGTTGGCTTATCGAAGCCACAACCGCTTAATAGCATTGATGCGTAAATCACCACTATAGAAAAAAATACACCGTTCATTATCGTTCTCTAATTGCCTTATTTGTGTCATGCGGACATCAATCATTAACTCAATGTAATGAATTTATTATCCATCGATAATAAGTTTAACGCATTGAAATCATAACATTTCCATTGGTGCCACTAAAAATGAACGTTTTTGTAGTCAACCTGCGATTAAATTTGATTCAGATCATATTTTTGTTCCCTCTCCCCGCTGGGTTTTTTGACCAAGCTCAAGTATTATGGCCGTGCCTTGATGGAAGTCACATGAAGTGGCGCATTTGGAGTGGGCTTCATCCTGAAGTTTTGCCCGGCATCATCGCTTGTCTCAGATGCAGATTTTGCAGTGGAAGCATTAATATGAACCAGACTTTACCGCAAACCGAGTACAACTATACGGTTGTACGACAGTTTGCCATCATGACCGTTATTTGGGGTATCGTTGGCATGGCTGTGGGCGTGTTTATCGCTGCCCAACTAATTTGGCCAGAACTCAACTTTAATACTCCGTGGCTAACCTATAGCCGCCTTCGCCCTTTGCACACTAACGCCGTTATCTTTGCCTTTGGTACCAGTGCATTGTTTGCAACGTCCTACTACGTGGTGCAGCGAACCTGTCAAACCCGGTTGTTCGCCGACAAACTGGCGGCATTTACCTTTTGGGGGTGGCAAGCGATTATCGTTGCCGCAGCGATCACGCTGCCTATGGGGTTAACAACCAGCAAAGAATACGCTGAGCTAGAATGGCCAATCGACTTGGCGATTACATTAGTTTGGGTGTGTTATGCCATTGTTTTCTTCGGTACCTTGATAAAGCGTCGAACTAGCCACATCTATGTAGCCAACTGGTTCTTTGGTGCCTTCATTATTACCGTAGCGGTCTTGCACGTTGTTAACTCAATGGCAATTCCGGTTTCCGGGATGAAGTCGTACTCGGTCTATGCCGGAGCTGTTGATGCGATGGTGCAGTGGTGGTACGGCCACAATGCCGTTGGGTTCCTGCTGACCGCTGGCTTCCTCGGAATGATGTACTACTTTGTTCCTAAGCAAGCGGGACGGCCAGTTTACTCCTACCGCCTATCTATTGTTCATTTCTGGGCTTTGATCGCGCTATACATTTGGGCTGGTCCACACCACCTGCATTACACTGCTCTGCCTGACTGGGCTCAGTCGTTAGGAATGGTGATGTCATTGGTGCTGTTTGCACCATCTTGGGGTGGCATGATCAACGGTATTATGACCTTATCTGGTGCCTGGCATAAGCTCCGTACCGACCCAATCCTGCGCTTCTTAATCGTGTCATTGTCGTTCTACGGCATGTCTACCTTTGAAGGGCCGATGATGGCGATTAAGACCGTTAACGCGCTTTCCCACTACACCGATTGGACCATTGGTCACGTACATTCCGGCGCGCTGGGCTGGGTTGCAATGATCTCCATTGGTGCAATCTACCACTTGATTCCTATCTTGTTTAACCAGCCACAGATGTTCTCGGTACGCCTGATCAACATCCACTTCTGGTTAGCGACCATCGGTACCGTACTTTATATCGTTGCGATGTGGATCTCTGGTGTGATGCAAGGTTTGATGTGGCGCGCAGTTAACGCTGACGGCACCCTTACCTACAGCTTCGTCGAAGCATTGAAGGCCTCCGAACCGTTCTACTTCGTTCGTTTCGTCGGCGGTGTGTTCTTCTTGTCTGGCATGTTCTTGATGGCCTACAACGTCTTCAAAACCGTACGTGCTCCACAAGGCTCCATCGAGCCAAACGTAGCAGTGGCTTAAGGATAATCACCAATGAAATTCAATCACGAAATTATTGAAAAGAACGTTGGCTGGATGGCAATCATGATTGTCATTGCCATCAGTTTCGGTGGTATTGCCCAGATCGTTCCACTTATTTTTCAGGACCAAACCACTAAGCCGGTTGAAGGCTTGATGCCATATACCGCGCTACAGATGGAAGGCCGTGACATCTACATCCGCGAAGGGTGTGTAGGCTGCCACAGCCAGATGATCCGTCCGTTCCGCGCTGAAACTGAGCGATACGGTCACTACAGCGTTGCCGGTGAAAGCGTTTGGGAACACCCGTTCCTTTGGGGTTCTAAGCGTACCGGTCCTGACTTGGCTCGTGTTGGCGGTCGTTACTCCGATGATTGGCACCGAGTTCACCTTATCGATCCCCGTGCCGTTGTACCAGAGTCCAACATGCCCGGTTTCCCTTGGTTAGAGGAAAACCGAGTTGATAGCTCCGACACCGTTGCCAAGTTGAAACTGTTCCGCGATAACTTTGGCGTACCATACGGCAGTGACGAAGAGTTGGAACAGGATGCAGCAACCTTGGCTGATAAGACTGAAATGGACGCACTGATTGCCTACTTACAGGTTCTCGGTACTGGTCTCAAATAAGGAATTGATGATGACTATCGGAACGTTTCAAGCTTATTACACCCTGACGCTGTTCGTAATCATGATCGGCATTATTGGTTGGGCCTACTCTAAGCGAAACCGCAGTAGCTTCGATGAAGCAGCTGATTTGGTGTTTGCCGATGAGTCCGAACGGACTGATAAGGAGTAGCACTAAATGAATACATTTTTAAGCCTAATGGTCATGTTCTGCACCACTGTGGTGTTGGTTGGCTGTTTCTTTTTGCTTCGTCACTGTTTGAAGAACAACACCGATGTTAAAGAAGGTGAGTCCATGGGACACTCCTTTGATGGCATCGAGGAGATGAATAACCCGCTACCTAAATGGTGGTCGGTGATGTTCTTTATCACCATTATCTACTCGGTAGGTTACTTGGTGTTGTTCCCTGGTTTTGGTAACTTCGCCGGGGTCCTGAACTGGAGTTCATCTAACCAAGCGGTGTTGAGCTTAGCTGAATCAGAAGAGGCTGCTGCAGTAGCTAAAGCTGAAGGCACTCAGGTTATGGTGCAATACGACCGAGAAGTAGCACAGGCAGATGATAAGTTTGGTCCTATCTTCGCTGCGTTTGCAGCTAAGCCAATTGAAGCGCTTGCCGCAGATCCGGATGCCACCAAGGTTGGTCAGCGCCTGTTTTTACAAAACTGTGCCCTTTGTCATGGCTCCGACGCCCGTGGCTCACGCGGTTTTCCTAACTTAACTGACGCCGATTGGCTGTATGGCGGTAGCCCTGAAACCATCAAAGCGTCATTGCTGCATGGTCGAAACGGCATGATGCCGCCCAAAGGTGGCTTACCAATTGACGACGCGGAAGTACCGGCGTTGGTTGAGTATGTGCGTAGCCTTTCTGGGACTCCTCACGACAAATTGATGGCATCGGAAGGACTCGCTTCATACCAAAAGGGCTGTTTTGCCTGTCATGGTATGGCCGGTGAAGGTAACCAAGCGCTTGGCGCCCCAGCGTTAAATGACACCGTATGGCTATATGGTAGCGGTCGTGCTGACATTACCCACTCCATCGTCAATGGTCGTTCTGGCAAAATGCCAGCATGGGACAAGGTACTAGGCGAAGATAAGGTTCACCTTATCACCGCTTACGTATACAGCCTCTCAGTTGGTAAAACTGCCGAGGTTAACGCTAACATCGCGCCAGTTAAAGCGCGACCTGGCGCACCTGCTAGCTCGAGCAATGACGACACAAGCACTGATTTCGCTGCGTTAGCCAGCCGTCCAATGGAAGAGCTTGCTACTGATGTCGATGCTCAGGCAGCCGGTAAGACGTTGTTTGCTGCCAACTGTACTGTCTGTCATGGTTCAGAAGGTCAAGGTATGGGGGCTTTCCCTAATCTAACCGATTCCGAATGGATCTATGGTGGCACCACCGCTGACATCAAAACCACTATCATGCACGGTCGTACCGGTGCTGCTGGTAATATGCCGGCGTGGGATAAGGTGTTGGGCGAGGACAAAGTCCACGTTCTTAGCTCCTATGTTTACAGTCTAAGCAACTGATAACAGAAGCTAAGCCCCGCAATCGCGGGGCTTTTTTAGCTTAGCTATACATCCATTTAATCAAAGGACTCCCGAATGAAAGTACAACCATGGTACCAGCAGTTTTGGCCTTGGTTTCTGATTGTCTTACCATTGTGTGCAGTCAGTGCTTCGCTTTACACCTTCTATCTTGCTAATACTTCCCAGTTCTCACTCGTATCTGAGGATTACTACAAGAAAGGTAAAGGCATCAATCAAGATTTAAGTCGTCTTCGTGCCGCTAAATCATTAGGGTTGGTGTTTCGAATCGATCAAACTGGCAATACCATTGCACTAAGCCAACACGGAGGTGATGAGATAGGTACCGCTCTCACTATTCGCTTCCACCACGCAACCATTGCCGCCAACGACTTTGAACAGGTTGTTACCGCCGACGGTGACGGCCACTACCGCATTGTTACTGATACACCAGTGACCGGAAAATGGCGGGTTCAGATTGAAAGCTACGATTCATCGTGGCAGCTAAAAACAAAAATAACGCTGCCGTTGTCAGACTCTCACTGGTTAAATTAAGGCTCTTCTGTGTCGCAAAGCTGTTTTCACTGCGCCGAGCCGATCCCGGCTAACACGCACTTTTCTAGCGATATCAATGGCACTGATGAAGCCATGTGTTGCCCCGGCTGTGCCGCCGTAGCCGATGCTATTATGGCCGCTGGCCTTACCGATTATTATCGATACCGCACCGATGCCGGCCAGCGCCAAAACGTGCCGGCGGAGTTAGCGACACTTGCAGCCTACGATCTGGCTGAAGTTCAACAAGAGTTTGTTGCTCAAAACGGAAATTTTAGTGAAGTGTTGCTAAGCCTCGATGGGATCAGCTGTGCTGCCTGCGCTTGGCTAATCGAAAAGCACCTACATCGGATTGATGGCATTAGTCGGATCGACGTTAATACCACCACACAACGAGCAGTATTGGTGTGGGATAACAATCTGATTTCTCTCTCTCAGGTATTAACTGAAGTCGCCACTATTGGCTACCGCGCCGCGCCGTTTCAACTCGACCAGCAAGAGCAAGAGAACGCCAAGCAAAGTCAAACATTGCTATTACGGGTTGGCCTAGCGGGACTTGCAGCAATGCAGGTGATGATGCTTGCCGTGGCGCTGTATACTGGATATTTCTACGATCTCGAAGTTGAATACCGCAACTATTTTCGGTGGGTCAGCTTGGTGTTTGCCACCCCAGTAGTGTTGTATTCAGCCCAGCCATTTTATTTCAGTGCCCTGCGAGCACTATTCAGCCTAAAAGTGAATATGGACGTGCCGGTGTCGCTCGCCATCGTTTTGGCCTACGGTGCCTCCGTCGCAGCAACGGTCTCCGGCAGAGGCGAGGTCTACTTCGAATCAGTGGCGATGTTCACCTTCTTTTTATTACTTGGGCGCTTAGCGGAACAAAGGGCACGACGTAAAGCATCTGAGCACGCCAGTAACCGCCAAAAGCTGATCCCAGTTACCGCCTCCATTGTTACCGCTGACGGCGTGATGCAGGTTGTGGCGAAAAGCGTTCAGGTCAGCAATACCGTGCGCATCCTACCGGGAGAAAGCCTGCCAGCGGATGGGGTGATCTCTAGCGGTAGCACAGAGATTAATGAAGCGATGTTAACTGGCGAAGAACGCCCAGTCGCCAAATCTATCGGTGATACGGTATTCGCCGGTACCGTTAACCTTGGCCAGCCGTTTGATTATCAGGTCACCGCCATCGGTGCTGAGCTTAGAATCAACACCTTGGTTCGTCTGCAGGAACAAGCGGCAATCGATAAACCTGCTATTGCACAACGTGCTGATGAGATAGCAGCTTATTTTGTACCAGCGTTGCTCGTTATTGCCGCGCTTACCTATGGTTATTGGCATTTCGTTAAACCGGCTGATGCCTTTTGGATAACGCTGTCGGTATTAGTGGCGACCTGCCCATGTGCACTTGCCCTAGCAACACCAGCAGCACTAACCTGTGGTACCAACCGCATGATGAAACACGGCCTGTTAGTCCGAAGTGCTCGAGTTCTTGAAACCTTACCTAAACTTACTACGTTGCTGTTTGATAAAACCGGTACGCTTACCTACGGCAAGTTTTCACTACAACACACTGAGCTATTGCAATCCGATGTCGACCAACAACGTATTGTCGCAATAGCTGCAGCGCTGGAAAGCCATAGTTCTCACCCATATGCTTCCGCGTTTGCGCCATTTCAAACCGCGAGCGTTGTCGCCAATACCAATCGCAATGTCATTGGCCAAGGTTTGATTGGGGTGGTTGATGGTGTTGAATATCGAATCGGCCGTGCCTCTTTTGCCGATGGCACTGACGACAACTATATCTACCTTGCGAATAACAGTGGTGCACTAGCACGGTTCCTTGTCAGCGATAGTATCCGCAACGACGCAGCCTCAACCATTACTGAACTTCGCCTGCGTAAGTTAAACTGCCAAATGCTCTCGGGCGATCCCAACCCGAGTTCACTAACGGTTGCCAACGAACTGAATCTCGATAGTGCCAAGCATAATTGCTCACCGGAGCAAAAACTTGATTATCTCAAGCGCTGTCGTCAACAGGGGCAAACCGTTGCCATGTTTGGCGACGGCATTAACGATGGTCCGGTTTTAGCTGGTGCGGACGTATCGGTTGCAATGGGTCATGGTACCGATTTGGCCAAGTGCCATGCGGATTTGATCCTACTGGGAGACAAATTACAGCCGATTATTGACGGTATTAAGGTAGCTAAACGAACCAATAGAGTGATTAAGCAGAATTTGTTGCTGTCGCTGTGTTACAACAGCCTTATCGTGCCATTGGCAGTGTCTGGTTTGGTGGCGCCCTATGTAGCAGCAGCGGGTATGTCACTTAGTTCATTAGTGGTATTAGCCAACAGTTTGCGGCTTCTTAAGGATTAGAAATGGAAATCATCTACCTGTTGATCCCTATAGCAATGTTGTTTGTCGGCATCGCGGTGGCAGTATTCTTTTGGGCCGTGCGTTCTAAACAATACGACGATCTCGATCGGGCCGGTTCATCAATTTTGTTTGATGAAGACCAACACAAGCCTAAATAATGCAGCAATATGATTTTTTCGCGGCATTGATTGTCGGTCTGCTCGGTGCTGGCCATTGTTTTGGTATGTGCGGAGGGGTTGTTGGTGCATTCAGTCAGGCGCTTGCACCGGCCCATCGGCTAAGTTTGCAGCATCGAATCACCTATACCCTATCCTATAATCTCGGCCGGATAAGCAGCTATGTGATTGCTGGGGCTGTTGTTGGCTTAAGCAGCAGTGCTCTGGTCACTATCAGTTCAACTGACCACGTAATTAGCGTTTTACAGGCGTTAGCCGGAATCATGCTAGTATTAATGGGCCTATATGTTGCTCAGTGGCTTAAATGGCTGGCGTTTGTCGAGCAATTAGGCAAGCCACTTTGGCAGGCATTGACTCCCGTCCGACAAGCATTAAACGTCATTGACTCGCCATCAAAGGCATACGCTGCCGGTATGGTATGGGGCTGGCTCCCCTGTGGTTTAGTGTACTCAACCCTGACTTGGGCACTGGCATCTGGTAGCGCTATTAGCGGTGCTCAGATTATGCTTGGATTTGGATTGGGAACCTTACCCGCGCTGATCACAATGGGTGCGGCTTCAACCCTAATTTACAACCTCTTGCGGAAGAAAAAACTACGAATAATTAGTGGTTTAGTCTTAATTGCTTATGGTGCGCAAATGGCATATATTGCGCTAAATCAATTTGTTTAATCGACGGGTGTAATGGATGACGTTCGAGCGTACTAACTTTAGAGATCAATTGTCCTCTAAAAGCAGTGAAGACAATAAAGTTGGACTCTGTAATGAGATCCATTGCCACAATTGCAGCATGAAATCGCTGTGTATTCCATTCTCGCTTAACCTCAATGATATAGACGATCTCGACTCCATTATCGAGCGTAAACGTCCTATCCATAAAGGCGACTTGCTGTTCCAATCGGGTCAGCCACTCAAGTCACTTTACGCTATCCGTTCTGGCTCAATAAAGTCCTACACCATCACCGAGTCAGGTGAAGAACAGATAACCGCGTTTCATTTAGCTGGCGACGTGATTGGTTTTGACGGGATCCATAAAGACTGTCACCAAAGTTTTGCTCAGGCGCTTGAAACCGCAATGGTGTGCGAAATCCCATACGATACTCTCGATGCACTCTCGGCAGAATCACCGGCACTACGCCATCAAATGATGCGTTTGATGAGTCACGAAATTGTTAGCGATCAAGAGATGATTCTGCTTCTGTCTAAAAAGAATGCCGAACAGCGCCTCGCTGCATTTCTGAGTAACCTAGCTAACCGTTTTGGCAGTCGTGGTTTTTCGAGCAAGGAATACCGCTTGACCATGACCCGCGGTGATATCGGTAACTACCTTGGTCTTACGGTCGAAACCATTAGCCGTTTGTTAGGCCGCTTCCAAAAATCGGGTTGGATTGATGTCCAAGGTAAGTACATTAAGATCCTTGATATGGCTGTGTTAACCAAGGCCTCTGGTCAACAAGGCAATCAAGGCAGCTGAATGCCATTCATGCGCGCTGTTATTTCGGAAACAAAACTGATCTAGAACAAGATAATTCCATAGTTTCATGCCAACATCTAAGTAACGGATGAAATGGTGAGGTACTAATATGAGCAATTATCAGCACATTCTTGTTGTCATAGATCCAAGCAAAGAGGAGCAAGGCGCGCTTAATCGTGCTCAGTTGATGGCGCAGCGTTGCAACGGACAACTTACCCTTTTTATGAGTATCTTCGACTTCTCTTATGAGATGACATCGATGCTCTCCGCCGAAGATCGAGAAACCCTGCGCGACGGCATTATCGACCAACGTCAACGTTGGCTGGAACAACTCGCGGCGCCGCTTCGGGAAAAAGGCCTCAACGTGCTAACTAAGCTCTGTTGGCACAACCGCCCCTTTGAAAGCATCATTCAGCACGCGTTAACTGCCAAATGCGACATGATAGTCAAAAGCACCCACGTCCACGCCAAACTTAAGTCTGTTATCTTTACCCCAACCGATTGGTCATTGATGCGCAAAGCCCCAATGCCGGTATTGCTGGTTAAGGAACACGACTGGTCATCGCAAGGCGCCATTCTGGTTGCTGTAAATGTTGCTGCGGAAGATGAAGATCATCGCTCCCTCAACGATAAACTGATCAAACGGGCCCAATCTCTAGTTCAATTTAATGATGCGCCAATCCATTTGGTTAATGGTTATCCGGGTACGCCCGTTAATATCGCTATTGAACTGCCCGACTTCGACGCCCACGCTTATAACAATTCGCTCCGTACTCACCATGAAGAGCGCATCTATGAGTTAGGTGCACATTATCAGTTAGGTAAAGATCGGTGCCACGTGCTCGAAGGGATGCCTGAGGATGTGATCCCAGACTTAGCGAAAGAGATGAATGCGTCAATAGTGATTATCGGAACCATTGGTCGAAGTGGTTTATCCGCGGCATTAATTGGCAACACCGCCGAACACGTAATTGACCAAATTGACTGCGATCTACTCACCGAAAAACCAGCAAGCTTCGTTAGTCCCGTTGCTAACAACTAACCTTATTGATGTAACGCTGATATCAAGACCCGAAGAGTTTTGCCTTCGGGTCTTTACCCTGCCCCTTCATGCTGTAAAATGCCCGCCCTTATCTTAATCAACGAGAGGGTTGCTGGTGGAAGAGCTCAGCCAAACACAGAAAACACGCTTAGCCAAATTGCAAAAACGACTGCGCCATGAAATGGGCAGCGCTATCCAAGACTACAACATGGTCGAGGAAGGTGATGTGGTTATGGTGTGCCTATCTGGTGGCAAAGACAGCTATACCATGCTCGATATCCTGCAGAACCTGCAACAGCGAGCGCCGGTAAACTTTAAACTGGTTGCGGTTAACCTTGATCAGAAGCAGCCTGGTTTCCCAGAAGATGTACTGCCGAACTACCTCAAGAGTACCGGCGTGACCTATCACATCCTGGAAAAAGATACCTATTCCATCGTTAAAGATAAAATCCCAGAAGGTAAGACGACCTGCTCGTTATGTTCGCGCCTTCGCCGTGGCACCTTATATGGATTTGCACAAAAGATTGGTGCAACCAAAATTGCTCTCGGTCACCATCGCGATGACATCATCGAAACCATGTTTCTTAACATGTTTTTTGCCGGCAAGCTGAAGGCAATGCCACCGAAGCTACTTTCCGACGACGGCGCCAACGTGGTTATCCGTCCGATGGCCTACAGCCGCGAAAATGACATCGCCGAGTATGCCGAACTGAAGCAGTTTCCAATCATCCCTTGTAATTTGTGTGGTAGCCAAGAAAACCTGAAGCGGAAACAGGTTAAACAGATGCTTATCGATTGGGATACTCAGTTCCCTGGACGTATCGAAACCATTTTTACTGCCATGCAAAACACGGCACCATCGCAGCTAGTTGATCGCAACCAGTTTGATTTTGTCAGTTTGAAGCAGGATCCAGATGCCAAATTTGAAGGTCAGGTAGCGGAAGCAGATCTGCCAGCCTTCGACTTTCTCGATATCGACAATTCTGGCAACATTAACCTTGATAAGAGGTCTGCCGAATCAATTGATGTGGTGCAGGTATTTAAACCTTAACTGCAATTATGTGAGTTCACTAAAAAGCCCGCTAGATAAGCGGGCTTTTTAGTGCTGTGTCGCGGTGGCGACGGCACATTCTTGTATGCATTAGGGGGGAGCTTCGCCCTAATGCAATCCCCCTTGCCTTAGGTCGCAGTCCAAAACGCTTCGCTGAACTGCTCCAATGCGGCAGAAGAACAATAGCGGTAGTGCTTTACCCTTGTATCGCGACTTGCCTAACCAGTGCTTTAACAGCATTGAAAAGAGCAACACTTAATCGGTACACAGCCCTTTTTGATCCAATCAGCAGCCTTACTGCTACAGCAAGCGGCGGTTATGAACCAGCATATCTAGCAGTTCATCGACGTAATCTTGCTTTCGTTCCGAGTACGCCGTTAACGAAGGAATTAAGTCCTTTGCTTCAACCGGCTGCTCAGCAGCGCGGAGCCAACTCCGAACCTTGCGCAACTCTTGATAAGCTGGATTGGTATTGACGTTATTAAGGTAAGACGCAACCGAAGCGTCAACATCTTTGAACCGAGCCACTTCATGATTTAAGCCGCTGCTGCGCGCATTCGGAACCAAACCACAGCCCTTAGAAAAACACCATTGGCCAAAGTAGTTATTGCCTTCAACAGCGAAGCGACTGCTGCCCCAACCGGACTCATTGGCCGCCTGAACAAGCACCATCTCCGTTGGCAACACGTCAACACGCTCTAACAAGCCCTTAATTGACTCTTCATCTAATTTTCGCGCTTCAAAGCGATAGTTATGAGCAATGGTGGTTAGCTGCTCACGCTCAAGTTCCGTTAAAGCACGTTGGTCCTTAACGCTTTGCTTAATCGACAGCAAAAACTCACGTTCTCGAGCAACTACACGATTTTGCTGTTCGACCTTCGGCCGCAGGTAATCAAAGAAGGTCACTTTTTTCGCTGCGATATCGTTAATGCTGGCAAAATCGGGCGCGTCGCTGCTGCGCTCATTCTTAGTTAATGGCAGCGTGTCGATACTGAGTTTCTGGCTCGGAAATTGGCTGGCGATGATAATCAAACCGAAGCCAACGGCAGCGAGCCCTAGCGTTACTTTTTTTATTCTTCCAGATTTCATCTGCGATCAGGCCTCAAAGCTACTCGACTCGCTTGGCGAATCAGTGGTTTCAGTAGGAGCTGGTTGTTGTTGATTAGGGATGAACTGCGGGAAAAGTTCATTAAACAACAGCGCCTTACCATAAAAATACATTGGCACAGTAAACACCAAGCCCAAACCGAATGGAATGGCCGACAACATAATCACTGTGCCCATTGCCATATGAAACATAACAATAAGAAATAGATTTTTATGGACAACCTGCGCCGACTCCCACATCGCTTTAAGCGGTGAGCCTCGTCGGAACAGGTAATAAATATTAGCAAAACTCAGCACAGCGATAAGATATAAACCGGGGATCACAAAAGCAGCTAAGCCAACGTTACCTGCAACACTCGACAAAATCGCTATCGCTATCAGCGGTGTTGCCATTGCCCATGGTTGAAACAGTTGCTTCATCGTCACCGGTAAATTATTTACCTTTAACCAAGCCATATAAGCCAAGCCGGCCTCGAACGGTGCCGCGATAATCAAGATAACCAACTGAAGCGGCAATGACGCTTCAGCAATCGCTTCCTCAGAGCTTGGGTCAATGCCATTAAATTCAACAATAAGCTGAAATCCGACTAGCGCAACAGCAAATAGTATTGCTAGCACAAGGGCTGCAGCCCCAAGCATTGGCTGGATACTGTGCCGAGCTGTAGCAAAAGCAGTTTTAAGGGTATGGGACAAGACATCAATTTTGAACATTCAGTTGATTACATATTGGTTACAAGCAGGAAGCTAAGTATACCTGCCAACGGCGCCAGACAAAATCCCCGCACCAAAGAGCGGTTTAAATCAATTAAGGTGACGTTCAGCGATGCTAAATTATTCCACTTCACCCTCGCTAAACCGAACTAAAATTAACCAAGTATCAACATTGGCAACTCGGTTCAGCCAGCAACAGGAAAACAGTGCAATGGGTCACAAATAATTATGAATTTTTGGAAAAAAATCTTTAGCTAAGAACCGCATGCGCGTAATATCCGACCTTCGATTTTTCACCCGACCTGAGGCGGCTAATGTGCCGCGTGATAGAATTGATGAGCAAAGACAAACCTTCGGCAGTCCTCCAACTTAATGCTGCCAATAAAGCATATCGTGACAAATCTATCCTAAGTGACTTTGACTTGACCATCTATGACGGTGAGTTTGTTACTCTACTCGGCCCTTCAGGCTGCGGCAAAACCACGGTGTTGCGTATTATCGCCGGATTAGAGCCACTCGATGGCGGCGCGATCTATCTTGGTAACGAAGATATCACTCGCGTTCCCGCTGAAAAGCGCCACATTAATACCGTTTTCCAAAGCTATGCGCTGTTTCCACACATGACGGTATATGAAAATATCGCCTTTGGCTTGCGTACCCAAAAAGTTGCCGAAGCCGAGATCCGCCAGCGCGTAAATGAAGCATTGGCAGCTGTGCAGCTTAATGATTTTCACGCACGTATGCCGAGTGAATTAAGCGGTGGTCAGCAGCAGCGGGTCGCCATTGCTCGCGCTGTGGTCAATAAGCCTCGGCTGCTATTACTCGACGAAAGCCTGAGTGCGCTCGATTACAAACTGCGAAAGCAGATGCAAAACGAGTTGAAACGACTGCAACGTCAATTGGGCATTACCTTTGTTTTTGTTACTCACGATCAGGAAGAGGCATTATCAATGTCTGATCGTATCGTCGTTATGAACAACGGCACGATTGAACAACAAGGTTCACCACGAGAGATTTACGAAAACCCAGCGAACCTATTCGTTGCTCAATTCATTGGTGAGTCGAATATCTTCGATGCATTAGTATTGCAAGCAACAGCCCAAGATGAATACCAGGTAGAGATTGAACAACGCCAGTTTACGATCCATAGCGAATTACCATTGCAGCCCCAGCAACGGGTGCATGTATTGTTGCGCCCGGAAGATATGCGGCTGGTTGAGATCGCTAATGGCGCAGAGCAACAGGGCTTAATTGGTAAGGTTCTCGAGCGCAACTATAAAGGCATGACCCTTGATTCGGTGATCGAACTGGAAAGCGGTAAACAGATGCAGATCTCGGAATTCTTCGACGAAGACGACCCAGATTTTGACCACAGCTTAGGTCAACAAGTCGCAATTACCTGGGTAGCGAGTTGGGAAGTGGTATTGCCTTATGAAGGCTAGAGATCAGTTCAAATGGGTCAGTCTTGGGCTGTTAACCACCTGGTTGGTACTGTTCGTGCTCTTCCCTAACCTGATGGTGGTTGCAGTCTCCTTTTTGACATCCGACGTCAAAGAGATGATCCGCCCCGAGTTTAGCCTCGATAGCTATGCCAAGTTGATTGATCCGCTTTACGCTAAGGTATTGCTGCATTCAATCTATCTGGCGGGCGTGACAACCATCATCTGCCTATTAGTGGGGTACCCCGCTGCGTGGTTGATCAGCACCTGCTCAAAACGAGTGCAAGGATTACTGCTGTTCCTTATTGTCGTGCCTTTTTGGACCAACTCATTGATCCGTACCTACGCAATGAAGGTAATTTTGGGTAACCGCGGCATTATCAACAAGGGGTTAATGGAGTTGGGCATTATCGATAGCCCAATACGGATGATGTATACCGAAACGGCGGTAATCATCGCCTTGGTCTACATTTTGCTGCCGTTCATGATTCTGCCGTTATTCAGTGCTATCGAAAAGATGCCTAATACCTACCTTGAAGCGGCCCGAGATCTTGGCTCGACCAAATTGAATACGTTCCGGACGGTGGTTTGGCCGTTAACCCTACCTGGGGTTATCTCTGGTTGTTTATTGGTATTCCTCCCGGCCCTTGGCATGTTCTACATCGCAGATCTATTAGGCGGTGCTGGTAACTTATTGATTGGTAATATCATTCGAGATCAAATTTTGGTTGCACGGAACTGGCCTTTTGGGGCTGCGCTCAGTGTTAGCTTAATCGCCATTATGGGTCTATTGATGTGGGCGTATCACCGTGCAAATACCAGCGTTAAAGAGGCCAAAGCATGATCGGTCGTATCGGTAAGTGGGGATTTATATCGCTGCTATTTATCTACCTATATCTGCCTATTGTGGTGCTGGTAGTCAACTCATTCAATAGCACCAAAAGCGGGATCCGATGGGGGGAGTTCACCACTAAGTGGTATAGCGCTATGTGGAACAACAGTGGCTTGATGGACGCTGCTATGAACTCATTGTTAGTGGCGACGGTAGCAGCGACCGCAGCCACCGTCATTGGTACCCTTGCCGCAGTGGCACTGCACCGCTACCGTTTCCGCGGTAAGGGAGCGCTAAATGGCATGCTGTTTGTTGTTATGGCATCGCCAGACATCGTAATGGCGGTGTCACTGCTTGCTTTGTTTGTCACCATTGGTGTCCAGCTTGGCTTCTGGTCATTACTGATCGCACACATCACCTTCTGCTTACCCTTTGTGGTCGTCAGTGTTTATAGCCGCTTGTCAGGTTTCGATCCGTTCCTTATTGAAGCTGCCCGAGATCTTGGAGCCAGTCAATGGCGCACATTTATTAAAATCATTGTGCCAATGGCCTTCCCTGCTGTTGCTGCCGGTTGGCTTCTCAGCTTCACCTTATCGCTTGATGACGTGATCATCAGTTCGTTTGTAACTGGACCAAGTTTCGAAATTTTGCCATTGAAAGTATTTTCGATGGTTAAGGTTGGCGTTAAACCGTCAGTCAACGCACTTGCTGCAGTTATGCTGCTGTTATCGCTGATAATGGTCGCCATCTCGCAATTTTTACTTAAACAAAAACCCAGCGCCTAATACCCAGTTAAGCGCATTCCAACCAAGGGGAGTTATTTACGATGAATAAAATTAAAGCGTTGCTGATTACCGCATTGCTGGCGGTTACAGCTACCGCTGCAAACGCCAAAGACAACGTACTGTATTTCTATAACTGGTCTGAATACATGCCAGAAGAGTTGTTGCAGGAGTTCGAACAGGAAACTGGCATTAAAGTTATCTACACCACCTATGACTCTAATGAGATGATGTTCGCTAAGGTAGATCAGCTTAAGGGTAAGGGTTATGACATCGTGGTGCCGAGTACCTATTACGTTAAGAAGATGGCTGACGCAGGTTTGCTGCAAGCGGTTGATAAAACCAAGCTAAGCAACTTTAAGCACCTTGATACCGCCATGCTCGATAAAGAGTACGATCCAAACAATACCTACTCAATACCATACATCTGGGGATCAACCGGAATTGGTATCTACACCGATGAGATCGATCCTACCACCATCACCTCGTGGAAGGATCTGTGGGACCCTAAATGGGAAGGTCAGCTGATGCTGATGAATGACCCACGTGAAGTATTCCATATGGCACTGCGGATATTAGGTTACTCAACTAACAGTCAAGATCCGGCGCAGATCAAAGAGGCTTATGAGCTGCTGCGTAAGTTAATGCCGAACGCATTAACCTTCAACAGTGACAACCCAGGCGCACCATACGTTGCTGGCGACGTGTCGTTGGGAATGATCTGGAACGGTTCTACCTATGAAGCACAAAAGGAAGATCCTGCCATCAGCATGATCTACCCAACTGAAGGCGCAGTATTTTGGATGGATAACATGTCTATCCCGGTTGGTGCTGAGAACGTTGAAGCAGCGCACAAGATGATCAACTTCCTACTGCGTCCAGAAATTGCTGCACGTGTGAGCGAAGAGATCGGTTACCCAACCGCTAACAAGAGCGCTAAAGCGTTAATGGATCCAGATTTCGCTGGCAACCCACTGGTGTTCCCATCAGCCGAAGTTATCGAAGCAGGTGAGTTCCAATCAGATGTAGGTGATGCCGTTCAGCTGTACAGCGACTATTGGGATAAACTGCGCGCCGGTATGTAATCGTTGCGAGTTTATCGTGCCATAGCCACAAAAAAGGAGCCTTAGGCTCCTTTTTTATTGCTATGGATAAACAGCGGTTACATTATGAAACCGCTTTAATCGCTGCAATTAAGTGTGGCAGGTTATCATTGGTGATGCCGGCGACGTTTATACGACCAGAACCTACGATGTAGATAGCGAACTCCTCTTTTAGCTGCCCTACTTGTGCTGGGGTTAAGCCGGAAAAGCTAAACATGCCGTTCTGGTACTCAATAAAGCTAAAATCGCCTGCAACACCTGCATCCGCTAACCCTTTTACAAATGCGCCGCGCATCAGTTTAATACGGCTGCGCATCTGTTCCAATTCGTCTAGCCATTGGCTGCGTAATGCGGGCTCGGCCAGGACGGTTGCGACCACTTCAGCACCATGACTTGGTGGATTTGAGTAGTTTGCACGGATTACACGTTTGATCTGCGATAGCGACCGCTCGGCTGCGTCAGTATCTTTAGCGACCACTGAAACCGCACCAATGCGCTCGTTGTATAAACCGAAGTTCTTTGAGAATGAATTGGCAATTAACAGCTCTTCAAGCTCAGCGGCAAAGTAACGCAAACCAGCAGCGTCTTCATCAACCCCGGTGGCGAAACCTTGGTAGGCAAAATCAAACAACGGTAACCAGCCGTTGCGTTTGGCGCTAGCGGCCATCTGTTGCCATTGCGCTAGGGTTGGATCAATACCGCTAGGGTTGTGACAACAGCCGTGTAATACCACAACGTCGTTATCGCTAAGGGTATCAAGATCGGCCATCAAACCATCAAAATCTAAACTACGGCGTTCTGCATCATAGTAGCGATACTGATTTACGGTTAAACCCGCGGTAGTGAAGATCTGTTTATGGTTGGCCCAACTCGGATTAGAGATCCAGATGGTTTTGTCACCCAAGTTTGATTTGATAAAGTCGCCTGCGATACGAAGAGCACCGGTACCGCCTGGCGCTTGAGCGGCTCGAACTCTATCCGCATTGACCACCGGATGGTCGCAACCAAACAACAGCCCTTTTATTTGCTGACGGTAGGCGATGTGGCCATCAATTCCAAGGTAACTTTTGGTCTGCTCGCGCTCTAAAATCAGTGCTTCTGCGGCTTTTACACAACCAAGAATTGGAGTACGACCGGCGTCATCTTTATATACGCCAACACCAAGATTGATTTTGTTACTTCGGCTGTCGGCTTTAAAGGCTTCGTTTAAACCAAGAATAGGATCGGCTGGAGCTTGTTTTATCTTTTCAAACATGGGTCTACGACTATAAGTGGAATGACAATATCACTTTACCATTTGCGGCGACTGGCTGTTAACGAAAATCCTCGCCCCGACCAGTCATTTCGATAAAACCATAACCGGAATTGCTACCACTGATTATTGTCGGGCCTTCCCAATAAGTGGTAGACAATCTATTTAGTTGGTCATTGCTTCTACTGCGCACCATTACGTCGATCTCTTTGTGCGGAACAACCACTCGCCATTCAAGTGGATAATCGCCGCCATCAACCTCAACAAAATTGCTTGGAGCCAATGAGAATCGGTCGCCACCAAAGGTACTAACCGTGCCGTTGGCATCGATCCACGTTGCTTCGCAATTGCTGGCATGACCATCACCACGTAAGCAAAACAACATCATGTTGTCACCGTCGTCAAAATTGAGAGCTAACCAATCCCAGCCACTAAAACGGTCATCTAACAGTGCTGATGACCACTCCCGGTCGAGCCACGCGGTGCCATTAACCTGAAATGGTTCGCCGTCAGCGCTGATGGATCCGCTTACCTGTAATCGTGGCAAACTATAATAATATGAAGCTAAACTACCATCGCCACTTTTATCGCTAAAGCCTTGGTCGCCATGTAATACCAACGGTGAGTCGGCTAACACCAAATCAAGTGTTAACTCAGCTGTGGTCGCAGTAAGTGCCAGTGGTAAATAATCATCCCCGACACTTTGCAGGCGCCAATCATCAACCCAAGCAGCAAATGGCATCGCAACCACGCCAGCCTGCCCTACACCGCGACCAAACCGCTCCCAGGCCAGATGCTGCCCTTGGTGCTCCCACATCAAATGGCCCATGTACCATTGACCATCCCACCACTCGCCTTGATCTGCGGTTGGCCCTAGAAAACGAAACAGAGTGTATTGGATACCATGATGAAGCCCATTTTGATCAGTTACGTTGGCGGTGAGATACCACCATTCAAGACCATAATCGTTATGAGGGCCGTGATCTTTAGGGAAGCTTATCGGTTTACCGGCAACAACCTTGGCACCACGAGAATTGCTGGTATCGTTAATGCCCTCGTTAGTTGGCTGCTCAGAACAGCCACCGATTGCGATGGCAAACAGCAATACTACTAACACCCTAGTCATAAGCGCTCCCCAACCGCGTGAATGTGAGCCTGCTTTGCTGGCAGCAGTGCCAACAGCAGCGACAATGCCATAACAATACCTATCCACACCCACCATTGACCGGCCATAGGGTATATCGGCATGCTCCAACCGAACGAAAGCGGGTTAACCCGAGCCAATAACTGCCAGCCAAGTAGAACCCCCAATGCAGCAGAAAAAGTCAGCGCCAAGCTAAGCAGCAGCCCAAGCTGACCAATACGCGCACCAAATAGCTGCGCTGGGGTCATACCTAACGTCGACAACAAGTCGTTAGTAGGCGACCACAGCTTTCGCTGCGCCATCAGGCTCGCCAACCACGATATTAACGCCACTCCCAAGGTGAGCCATGCCAAGGCATCGGTTATCGCAAACGTGCGCTTAAACAAACTCTGAGCAGTAGCGAGAACATCTTGTTGCCAGAATACCGCTGCTGCGGGAATACCAAGATCGGATTCAAGTTGTTGGGCCAATGAATCGCTATAGCTCATCGACTCCGTTTTTAGGCCGAGCCCGAGCAACGGCAAGCTCCGCATCTCAGTAATCGCAAAAGATCGTTCTACGGTGATTTCCCAATTGGGATTGCCATAGTCGTAATAGATCCCAGCGACGTTACAGCTAAATTGGGCATGACCACTACTTACCTCTATCTGTTGACCCACAGTTAACCCTTGCTGCAGAGCCATCGGCTCGTTGATTAAACAAGCACCATTTGCAGCGGCCAACCACCAGTGCTCGTCAGCTTGCTTAAAGTGAAAGGTGTCCACTGGTACCTGCTTTGACGAAACCACTTTGATATTAGTTGCCCTGCCGACAACCTCACCCTCGCGCTGACTTAACGATTTTACGTCGGTGATGCCATCGAGTTGTTCAAGCTTTGGCAGCCACATCTCAAGCTGTTCGGTTGGTGCACGAATATAGGCAACTGCAAACAGCCGTTGCGATAGATGCTGATCTAGGGCGATGGCGAACGAACCAGTAAGTATGCGCGTGGCAATCGCGGTTGCTAACGCCAGACTTATCGCCACCAACGCCATAGTAAGACTGACACGGCTTTGCTTTAGATCGGCTAGTGCCCAATTCAGATTGACTGGTAATCGGCTAGTGTAATTGGCCAGTAGACCGATGGACTTAGCCAATAGCAGCGGGATCGCTGCCATTGCTAGTAGCAAGGTGAGACCGGATAATATTAATGCCTGCGCTTGTGTTGCGGCATAAAGTGTTAGCCATATCACGGCGGTAACTAGTGGCAGTAATAACCAACGACCAAAGGATTGGAGTTTGTGCCATGGCGCTAACTTTGCCGCCAATAACAACGACAAAGTCAGTACCATCAACAAACAGCAATACAGGCCATATTGCCAACGCCAGTGAATCTCAAATACCGAATCGGCTTGATAAAGTGCTGTTAAGGTGAGTTCTACCCCTGGACTCAACCATTGAGCAATAGTTACCCCAACCACACTGCCACCAACCCCTGTAACCAAGCTGAGTAACATTAGTTCAACTGCGGTTGCAGTTGCCAGCTGTTTCGGAGCAACCCCAAGCTGAGTCAAAACCTGATAGCGATATTGCCGATGGCGAACCAAACTGGATAAAGCGTGATATGCCAGAAGTAGCCCAACTAAAAAACTCAACACCGCCAAGGCGGTGAGGTTCATGCTAAATGCACTTAGCAGCGGTTGTTGTTGCTGCGCCTTGTCTGATTGCAACGCCAAACGCCAATCGTCATCTAGCTGAGCAGTTAACCATTGATGCTGTGTGCTCGTTAGGCTGGCAATATCCAGAAACGAGACTTTATCTTCGCTGCCTAACAGCCGTGCAGCTGGGGCCAGATCCATCCAAAGCCAACTTCCTAGCCCAGCAACAACCTGCGACCGCGGTAACATTTGGCCAGTATGATCGGAGGCTACCGTGTCGTTACTCCAGCCTAGCCTTGATGCAGTTTGAGGAGAAACGAGGGTTTGCCAATGCGGACGACCGTCTACTGTTGGCAGCGACAACCCCCGTAACGGCAACCAGGTTAAATCGGCGAGTTTAATCCGCCCGATCAACACCGGTTGCGCCTCAATGCCTTTTAGCCTCAGTTTAAGCCAAAAGCTGTGCGGGATCTGATAGCCGGGATTGAGTGAGTACAATCGGTAAGATGGTTGTTGGTCGCCACTGCCTTCCGCTTGGCTAAAACTGCTTTTGGCGGCGCGATTCAACACCTCAACACCGCTGAGTAAACCAGCAGCTAGTACTAACCCAACCACTAGCCATAGGTACAGCAGCGCATGTTGACGCCATTCGCCCAGCAATAACCGCAGCCACATGCTACTCATTACTGTTACTCGCAGCCGTTAGCTTGCCATTGGCGAGTATCAAATTTTGACGAAATTGCTGCGCTAAGCGTTGACTGTGGGTCACCATTAACAGTGTTGCCCCCTGCTGACGAGCAAGCGACTGCAGTAGTTGGCACACCACAGTGGAGTTAGTTTGATCAAGGTTACCGGTCGGCTCATCCGCTAGCACTAATTTAGGTTGATGAATTAGCGCTCGGGCAATGGCAACCCGTTGCTGTTCGCCACCAGACAGTTGTTGTGGCATTCGGTCGAGCAAAGATGATATCCCCAGTTGTTCTACCAGTGGCTCAAATAGGGGCGGCGAGCCGTGGCCGTCAGCGAGACGGTACGTGAGCAAAATGTTGTCGCGAACGGATAAGGTAGACAACAGTTGGCAGTCTTGAAACACCACACCTTGCTTACGCCGATGCAGTGCTCGATCTGTCGCATCTAATTGGGATAGCTCGGTTCCGTTGACCCACAACTTACCTTGTTGCAGCGGTTCTAACGCACCAATCAGCCGCAAAAGCGTAGTTTTGCCTGCGCCACTATCGCCAAGCAGAGCGATCTGACTGCCCTGTTCGATCTGGTGGCTTAGTTGGTCGACAATTTTACGGCTTCGTTGGCCGTCAGCACGGCTGAATGTAACGTTTTCGAGTTTAATCATATTTAAACTTTACGCTACAAATCAGTTACTAGGATCACTCTGAATGACGTTTTGCGAAAATCAGTATGTTTCTAGGGGTGATCTGGTCCTGACAGAACCTAGATATACTTACTTGATAACCGTTTTCAGCCAAATATAGGGCACGATCTAGCACCAGATAGCTTTCCAATGCAGGTCGAAACAGTTGCCGAGCGAGATCAAGCCGCCGTTGCCGTTGCCAATCAGCCTGACCTTGCAGCTCAAGCTCATCCCAGCAGGGTGTTGTATTCAACTCAATCCGCAGTTCGGCACACGCCCAGCGGCAAAATGACTCAAACCCTTGAGAGAATATCGCTTTACCACAAGACGGTAGTGGTTGTTGCAGTACATTAATGCTCGCCAACAAACGCTTAAAGCCAAGTCGATAGCTAACTTCTGTTGCCCTTAAACGCCGAACCCGCTCCGGTGCCGTTTTGGTCTGCAAGACCGCTAAACGTAGATGACTGCGATCCAAGGGTAACGATAACTCGAGAGCAAGGTTAGACAGCGGCTGATAGAGTTCTTCGGTAGTTAGATGGTAACAGCAAGGACTTATGGCTAACTGTTCCGTTTTGTTGTTGACTCCGTGGTGCAACAGCTGCCGGTGAAGATCGCCACAGGCATGTAAGGCAACTGCGCGCTGACGTGATTGGACAACATCTGCTGCTTCAGTGGCTAATGCATCTTGGCAAATGAATCGTTGTGGTAGTTGCGCCCGCGCTGCCAACTCAGTGCCACTGTCACACAGCGCTTTATCGTATTCCAAGCTCACAACACTATTGCCGTGCTGCTGAGCGAACAAGCGGCCGAGGTGGCCTTTGCCTGAACACCACTCCAATAATTTACCGTCGTATGGAGGTAATGCCGCTACAAAAGATTGGATCTGTTCCAACTTCCTACCGGGGATATGAGCGAACTGGCGAGGGTTAATCGGCTTCGGTAACGCTACCTCTACCAAGTCAAATTGGGAGAGCTTAGCAAGGTCATAAAGATCATTTAAATAGACGCTAGCGTCAGTAATTAATGCAGCTTGGTTCAAGTCGTACTCGATTACCTGCTGCTCTGGCAGCGCCAACAGCCAATCTGCAAGTTGTGGGTGTTGTTGCAACCACAACGGCTGCGGTTGATTGAACACACTTTCATGCCACAGACTTCGGTAGCTGCCAAGGTAGTGAACCAGCTGGGTTATTCTCTGCTGCCATTGAGAGACCAAAGGGTTACTCCTTACTCAACACGAAACAAAAACAAAAACAAAAAAAGCAGCCTAAGCTGCCTTTCTGTTACAGGATTCGCTTAAGCAGCAAATCCGCTTTGACGCGATGGATTCGCTTTAACAACTTAGCCACCTTAGGTGGGTAGACACTGTTGTGTTCGATATCCCTAAAGTGACTTACCCGGTCTGTATTGCGCAGAATACATTGGCGTTCATTGGCAAACTGGGAGGTTAGTGTCCCTTGTTTATCATGAACCAACAGGCCGTTTTCAAGATCCAAATTCCACGCTCGTGGATTAAGGTTATTACCAGTTAACACATAGATGCTGTCGTCTATCTGCAATCCCTTTAAGTGGTAGCTGTGATTGTCACACTTCCACAATTGGATATTGAGTTTGCCATTATCGATGTAACGCTGATAACGATAAGCAAAGCGCTTTAGGTTTTGTTCGTACAGGTAAGGCAATGCTGAAACCGCGGAAAACGGTTCGTCAGGCGGCGTAAAGAAGTCGTTCGCCGTTTTGTCACCAACCACTACGGTTACTTCTACGCCTTGCTTCATTAACTTGCCAATAGCAGACATTACCGGTGCCGGGAAGTTGAAGTAAGGTGTACAGACAAACACACGCTTTTGCGCGCTTTTTAGTGCCTTGACGATTGTTTGGTTTAGCTGGTTGCTGGTTCGGCCTAAGCCCAACAGTGGGTAGATGTTAATGCCATCATTGCACTCGACCTTATCATTAAATCGATAACGGGTACGGGCTAGCTTCAGCTTGAATTTGCGGATCTCGCGCCGCATCTCTTTGGCTGTCGGGATCGGAAGCTCCAAGAGCGACACTACTGCATCGTCGTTGATCAGTTCGTTGGCCATAAAGGCAACCATCGAATCGGTCAGTGCTTGATTGCTAATTACGTGGTAGCGATCGTAGCGGTAGCGTTCATTCCAACCAAGGTAAACATCGTTAATGCTGGCACCGCTATACAATAGGGTGTCATCTATAACGAATCCTTTTAGGTGCAGTACTCCACTCCACTCTCGACTTTTAACCGGCACACCGTGAACGCCAATCTCAGCAGGAGCAAATTTTTCAGCCCAGTCGCGGTAAAACTTATCGTTACCGACCTGTGGGCCTTTGCCGATCAAGCCGCGCTGGGCACGATGAAAGTCGACCAAAACTTGAATGTCTAATTGGGGCTCACGCTGCTTGGCCTGATAAAGCTCAGTCAGAATAGCTCGACCAGCCTCGTCATCTTGCAGATACAACGCCGCCAGATAGATTCGCTTAGTTGCGGTACGGATCAGTTCAATCAACCGTTCGCGATACTCCTGTGTCGACGTGAGTACTTCGAATTCGGTTGGAGATACGGTTACACCATCAAGTTGGTCTAACCATGGATGAATTGATTGAGTTGCTAGATGCATACTTTTCTTAATTAGCGACGACCAAAGGCCTCGAGTAAAAACATTGTAAGCGCCATTCGTTAATCCCGGAGAACAAAAAACAGCCTCTCTCAAGGGGTTTAGCGAAAAACACAGCTTTAACGCCGCTATGTTAAACAGAGGATTAGCACAGTAGCAAGCATCTAATAGCCCTTAATGGATCACTATTGTAGAACTTGCTTTAGCAACAATCAGAACGTGAGTCAGTTCACACCATTGCAAGACCAGTCACTATCGATAAAACAACCGAAATTCAGGAAGTAGTGATAGCGACTACAGACAAAGCGACAATTGATGCCATAATGGCGACTGTTGCGTACAAGGCATAACGAAGGTCTTGATTCATAATTTTTCGCAAGCGGTTCAGCCTGCCTCCAGATACGATTAATAGATGAGCATTAAAATCACTACTAAATCTAGCTTAAAGTCACTGATTTTGAGTGTCCTATTAACCGTTCCAGCTGTATCCGCTCGCGCTAATTATGCAGATTTCGGCACCTTACTGCCGCAAGGCAGTGAAATGGGGTTCATTCTTACCAATACCGCTGGCACGGTTTTGGCGGAACATAACGCCGACAACATGATGCTTCCGGCTTCAACACTAAAGCTGGTAACTGCGACGGCGGCGTGGCTCGAGCTTGGGCCAGACTTTCGTTACCACACGCGAGTATTTACCGGCGAAGTCAATAATGGCGTAGCTGAAGGCGACCTGATTATTCAAATGAGTGGTGATCCAACGTTCAGCCGCGCCGATCTCTACCAACTGCTCAAGCAGGTTCAGCTGCAAGGCATCCATACCATCAAGGGTCAGCTGATCTTCGACGACCAACTGTTTTATGGTTACGATCGAGCTAAAGGATGGCCGTGGGATGATCTTGGTGTTTGTTTCTCAGCCCCTGCGTCAGCAGTTATGCTCGATGGCAACTGCGTTCACGTCGCACTTGAACCTAAAGCTGGCCATATCGCCGTCAATAAATCAGCTCATATCCCGCTTAACATCGAATCTAATGTCCGCTATGAGCCGATGAGCTCGTTCTGCCCGCTTGAGCTTAATGTTGACCATCAGGTGTATCGACTCAGTGGCTGCACTAATAAAAAGACTAACTTAGCGTTGGCGTTAGACGAGCCTGAAGATTACGTGCGCAAGGTGATATATCAGCAATTACAACAGCTCAATATCTCACTTGAGGGAGATCCAGACCAACAGCAAGCCGTAACCAGCCAAGTTGGTTTGCATCGTTCGGCAACGCTGCCCAAATTACTCACTCTGGTGTTGAGCAATTCAGATAACTTAGTCAGTGACAGTATCCTCCGTACCCTAGGTGCACGAAAGTACAATGTTGGTAGCTTCCAAGCTGGCATCAGCGCCATGCGCGACAGTCTTAAAATCAATTTGGATATGGATCTTGGTAGCAGTGATCTCTATGACGGCTCTGGCTTGTCCCGCTACAATCTTATTAGCCCGCGCACATTGGCTACTTTGCTCAGTTCTTGGCAGCAGGACCCACGCTTACAGCCACTCAACGATATGCTACCGATAGCAGGTCAAACCGGAACGCTGCGTTACCGCAAGAGTACCGCAAAACTCAACGGCAAACTTAAAGCGAAAACTGGCACGTTTAAACAAGTCGCCAACCTTGCAGGTATAATTACCACCAAGGATGATCAACAACTGGTTGTTGTTCAGTTCGTTAACGGCATCAATGGCAATAGTGCCGACGCTAAGGCTCAGGTCAGTGAGTTTGAACAAGCCTTATTACAATGTATCCATCATCGTTGCTTCAGCGACAATTAATGCAATTAGGTACACTTTTGCCGCTATTTATCACAAAGTGATAACCATTCGTTGTTTGGGGAATAAATAATTCGCGATGTTTTTGTAGAATTTGACTATACCTAAAGTATTGAATTAGAAGTTTTCTTGCTCTTGTGGGAGACATATATGTCAATGAAAAGTGCTAAAGAGTTTGCTGTTTGGATGATCGACCGGTTTGGTAATCAAGCAGAAGGGGTGTATCTCGACCGCGCGGACATTCGCGAACTGTCTGGTCGTCAGACTATTCGCCAAGATTTTATTGCTGATGTTCATGCTGAAGTCTGTCGCCACGGCATGGGGTTTGTAACCAATAACCTGAAAGAGCGTTACTTCCTGTTTTATTTACCGAAGCACCATTGGAAAGAGGTTGCAGATCGTTATGCTCCACAACCAAGTTCCAATATTCATAGCCTCGAAAAGCAAAAACTAAGCCGAAGTGGACGTTAAAATAGCTCGTTTGCTAACTTCATCGTTACGTCGGTTGGCGCAAGTGCGCTGGCTAAATGGGCATCAAAGCGTGGCATTAAACGCCCGAAATAAAACTCAGCGATAGCAACTTTACGTTGCTTGAACTGCTGACTTTGAGAAGATGTAGGTAAAGCATTAAGCATTTTCAACCATAGGTAACCGTAGGTTGCGTACCCCATTGCATGCAAGTAGTCGACGGCAGCGGCATTGACGCTGTCTGTTGCATTATCGGCATTCTTAATTGTCTGCGCTGCATCCAATAACCGCCCAAAGGCGCTATCAACGCTATCAGCCCACCCCTTATACTCCGGCGCTACCGCTGCAGTAACCTCACTAACTTGAACTTGTAGCGCCTTTAACGCCGCACCCTCATGAGGAATCACCTTCCGTGCTAATAGATCAAGTGCTTGAATGCCGTTAGTGCCTTCATAGATTTGGGCAATACGAACATCACGAACCAATTGTTCTACTCCGGTTTCACGGATAAAACCATGGCCGCCAAATACTTGCTGGGCATGGATGGTGCTATCAAGGCCTAAGTCAGTGAAAAACGACTTACATAGTGGCACTAGCAGATTCACCATCTGCTCCGCTTCTTTAGTACCGGCAGTGGCATACTTCGATTTATCAAGCTCCATACCCGCCATAACAGCTAATGCTCGGCTAGGCTCCGTCATCGCTGCAATGGTTAACAACATCCGCCGAACATCACCATGAACCACAATAGGATCAGCAGTAGCGTCAGTCTTGTGGACGCCACCTTTACCCTGATTTCGGTCCTTAGCGTATTCTGCAGCCATCTGATAACCCATCTCAGCACAGCCAATGCCTTGTAAGCTTATCGACAAGCGTTCGTAATTCATCATGGTAAACATGGCGATAAGGCCACGGTTGGCTTTGCCAATCAAATAGCCAGTCGCCTCTTCAAAATGCATAACACAGGTGGCCGAGGCCTTAATGCCCATTTTATGTTCCAACGCACCGACGTTAACACCATTGCGCGCACCAATGGAGCCATCGTCATTGGCGATAAACTTCGGAACAATAAATAGCGACAAACCGCGGGACCCTGCAGGCGCATCTGGTAAACGTGCCAGTACTAAATGAACGACATTTTCGGTTAGGTCTTGATCACCACCGGTGATAAAAATTTTGGTGCCCGAGACTTTATAGCTACCGTCCTCTTGCGGACTGGCTTTAGTACGTACCCCACCAAGGTCAGAACCGGACTGTGGTTCAGTCATGTCCATAGCTCCAGCCCATTCGCCGCTGTACAATTTTGGTAAATACAGCTTTTTTTGTGCTTCGGTTCCATGACGATGAATACACAACGCTGCGCCGGCACTCAGTGCACCATAAAGGGTAAATGAGTTATTGGCGCTGTAACACATCTCTTCGAACAGCACCCCAAGACTCTTTGGCATACCCATGCCACCAAATTCAGGATCGCCGCCGAAACCTGCCCAACCGGATTCGGCGTAGGTGTTATAGGCTTCCTTAAACCCGTCTGGGGTAATGACAACGCCGTCAACCAACTTAACGCCCTGCTCGTCACCATTACGGTTAATTGGGGCAAGCAATTCAGAGGTGATCTTGGCGCCTTCATCCAAAATGGCTAAAGCGGTGTCTGCATCGATGTTGTCAGCTAACGCAGGCATCGACTGCCACTGCTCAGCCGCTCCAAATACGTCCATCAATACAAATTGCATATCTTGAAGCGGAGCTTGGTAAGTCATGGGTATCCCTTCTCTAACTGGTTTAAACGATTTTTTAAACGGTCGTTTGATTCTAATCTGAGCCGAGGCTAAATCAAGTCATTGAGACCAATTTTATTGGAAAAGTTACCAAACGGGAAACTACGCCTGATTTGAGCGAAATGTAGCGAACAAACAGCGAAGTAACGTTTATTGAAGGGGAAAAGCCGCCAAAACGTCGGCTGTGATAGCAACCAACAGGCATATAGATCGATTCTAACCAATAAAAAACGGGGTGTACCAACTAAGTGTTGTTCTTACCAATGCTATTAAAGCACCGGCTAGGCAAGTTTTGATACAAGGGTGAGACACTGCCGTCATTGAGATCCTGCCTTAGGTCGCCGCCGCGACATCCTCGCCTAAAGCACCGCAATTGCTAGAGCCGAAGGCTCGATATAAACCTCAACACTTAACTGTGAAACAGCCATAAAAAAAGGAGGCCGAGCCTCCTTTATTTCAACGCAATAACTTAAATCGTTTGGTTAATGGCATCGAGCACAGCAATTGGTTGCTCACTTTGAGTGATAGGGCGTCCTATAACTAGATAGTCGCTGCCCGCCGTTACTGCTTCTGCAGGTGTCATGACCCGCTGCTGATCACCGCGGTCGGTACCAGCAGGACGGATCCCAGGGGTAACCAACAGGAACTCATGACCAAGGGCTTGTTTAAGCATTACCGCTTCTTTAGCTGAACAGACCACACCGTCAAGGCCAGACTCTTTCGCCAAAGTAGCTAACGACAGCACATGTTCATTGGCACTTTTGCTGACATTCAGCTGGCTTAGTTCCTCTTCGACCATGCTAGTTAGCATGGTTACACCAATAAGTAGCGGTGCTTTGTCACCATATGGTTTTAATGCTTCTGCGGCCGCAGACATCATCTTCGCGCCACCACTAGCGTGAACGTTTACCATCCAAACTCCCAATTCTGCCGCCGCAGTAACCGCCTTGGCGACAGTATTTGGAATGTCGTGGAACTTAAGATCGAGGAAGATTTGAAAATCTTTGGCTACTAACGCTTTAACGATCTGCGGCCCGAACAAAGTAAACAGCTCTTTGCCAACTTTAAGTCGACATTTACTCGGATCGAGTTGTTCTACCAGCGCCATAACCTGGTCATAATTATCAAAATCTAGCGCTACTAAAACTTTTGGATCGTTACTCATTATTTTACTCCGTAGGGGTTAATCGCCGTCGAGGCCCTGGATCCGTTGAATTTGCCCCCATGACTTACACGAGGGGCAATGCCAGTGAAGGCTATGGCCAGGAAACCCACATTGAAGACAACGATATTTGGGTCTTAATCTAATCTGTTTTTCTACCAAGTCGCTTAGCAGCAATAGGCTGTCTCGGCTCGAGTCTGAAGCCATTGCGTCCGCATGAAGCTTCATCAAGTGGTGAAAGCCTTTCATGGTTGGCTGGCGTTTTAGCTGCGCTAGGATCATTGCTTGCGCATCCTCCGCAGGCATCGTATCAGCCAGTGCCAGCGTCACCGTTGCGGACTGATGTTTATCGAGCACACTATGCAGCATTTGCTGGTATTCAGGCTCTAAATTTTGCTGTTGAAACGGTTGTATCGCTTGAGGCAACGTCTCTGCAAACCATTCAGGACAATGAGTGGTAATCATGCTGAGTACATTAATGGCGCGATCGAACTGCTGTTGCTCACAATACGCCTTAAACTGCGCGATATAGGCACGACCACAGCGCTGATCAAGTTTTATCGCTTGCTGCCAGTAGCCAAAACGCTCTTTGTCGTCTTTGCTTTCATCGGCTAACTGACAATAAAAATGGGCGAGTTGAGGCTGAAGCTGTTTGCGGTTCGCGCGTTTAAAGCGTTTAACTAGATTGATCGCTTTCCACCACTCCTTAGTGGCTTGATATACTGATAACAGTTGCTTCTCAGCTTCATCACTGTGATCTGGCTCCTTTATCAATTGCACTAAGATCTCTTCAGCACGGTCAAACAAACCGGCAGCCAAATAGTCCTTAGCTAGCTCCATCATCGCCATATCTTTTTGTTCTAGCGACAGGCTTGGGCGAGCAATCAAGTTTTGATGTAAGCGGATGGAGCGATCCACCTCACCGCGTTTGCGGAAAAGGTTTCCTAGCGATAAGTGGGTATCAAAGGTATGAGAGTCAACTTGAAGCAGTTCGATAAACCGATCTACCGCTTTATCTGGCTGATCAGACAGTAAAAAGTTTAACCCTTCAAAGTAATTCTTAGTCAGGTTGTCGCTGCTGCGTTGCTGAGTAATACGGTTGCTTCTTTTGCCCATATACCAGCCGTAGGCTGCTGCTATCGGCAGAAGCAAAAAAAGCAGTTCAAGCATCAGCTAGTGGTTTCTGACGTTTGCTTTGCTAAACGCGCCTTCATACCACGAATGGTCACCTTCTGACGTACGATGATAGCAAATGCCATCAGCCAACTGATGGTGAAACCGGCTAAGAACATTGCTCCAACGATCCAAGAAAGGGCAAACTCTCCCTGAGCGATGAAGTAGTTAACCTCAACCAACTGATTATTACGGGCGCCAAACGCCATGGTAACGATGAACAGTACAGCGATCACTGCCGTAACTAAAAATGCTTTCACGATCTTGCCTTTAACCCAAAGGAAATTAACCGAATTATCCAACAAAAAACGTTTTCAAGCCACTATTACCAAGTAGATTAAATAGTTGATCTCATCAGATACGCGCACAAAGGCCGCATGTAGGCACACACCCGTAGGGATAACGCGAACTCTCCGCAGACCAAATCATGATAACAGCAGGCTTTAAGGACCGCATCCAAGCTGATACTTACGCTGTTGATCAATCTGACTTTCGAACTAATTAACGGTCTAGCAATTGTTTGGCAGTAGTTACTTTGAATTTAGATAACGGCGTAAACAATTAATACAGCTAACAAAAAGGCATAAAAAAACCCCGCGAAAATCGCGGGGTTTTTTAACAACAAACTTAGGCGTTATTCACGCGCTCGCGCAATTCCTTGCCCGGTTTGAAATGTGGAACATACTTGCCGTTAAGTTCTACCGATTGCCCAGTCTTAGGATTACGCCCAACACGAGGGGCACGATAGTGCAATGAGAAGCTACCGAACCCACGGATTTCGATGCGATCACCGTTCTCCAGTGCGCCCGCCATCTGCTCGATCATCTCTTTAATGGCACCTTCCACATCCTTACAGGAAAGGTGCGACTGCTTGCTGGCAAGTCGTTCAATAAGTTCGGATTTTGTCATCCTCGCTCTCCTGAATAGCCAAAATACAGTCGCCTATGGGAGGCTATACCTCCCATTTTGCAGGCGATTAGTCGTTGCGTGCAGCTTTGAAAGCTTCAGCCATCGCGCTAGAGAACACAGTTTCTTCTTTCTGGTTCAAAGTTTCGATAGCTTCTTTTTCTTCAGCTTCGTCTTTCGCACGGATAGACAAGGAGATAGTGCGGTTCTTACGGTCTACGCCCATAATCTTCGCTTCAACTTGCTCACCAGCGTTCAGAACGGTGCTCGCGTCTTCGATACGGTCACGAGAAATGTCAGCTACACGGATGTAACCTTCAGCGTTCTCGCCCAACTCAACGGTTGCGCCTTTAGCGTCAACTGCAGTGATGGTACCAATAACGATAGTACCTTTTTTGTTGTCTGCTAGGTACTTGTTGAACGGATCTTCTTCGATCTGCTTAACACCCAGAGAGATACGCTCGCGCTCAGGATCAACAGACAGTACAACTGCGTTGATTTCGTCGCCCTTCTTGAAGTCACGAACAGCTTCATCGCTGTTAGCAGCCCAAGAGATATCAGACAGGTGAACCAGACCGTCGATGCCGCCGTCCAAGCCGATGAAGATACCGAAGTCAGTGATAGACTTGATCTTACCGGTAACCTTGTCGCCTTTAGCGAAGTTCTGAGAGAAGTCTTCCCATGGGTTAGACTTACACTGTTTCAGACCCAAGGAGATGCGACGACGCTCTTCATCGATGTCCAGAACCATAACTTCCACAGAATCACCCAGGTTAACAACCTTAGATGGGTGGATGTTCTTGTTGGTCCAATCCATTTCAGAAACGTGTACCAGACCTTCAACGCCTTCTTCGATTTCAACGAAGCAACCGTAGTCAGTCAGGTTGGTAACGCGACCAGTCAGGCGTGCGCCTTCTGGGTAACGGTTAGCGATAGAAACCCATGGATCTTCACCCAGTTGCTTCAGACCCAGAGATACACGGGTACGCTCACGGTCAAACTTCAGAACCTTAACGTTGATTTCGTCACCAACGTTAACGATTTCAGAAGGATGCTTAACGCGCTTCCAAGCCATATCAGTGATGTGCAGCAGGCCGTCAACACCGCCCAGATCTACGAACGCGCCGTAGTCGGTCAGGTTCTTAACGATACCTTTAACTTCTTGGCCTTCAGCCAAGTTTTCTAGCAGCTGCTCACGCTCAACAGAGTTTTCAGATTCGATAACTGCACGACGAGAAACAACAACGTTGTTACGCTTCTGGTCAAGCTTGATTACTTTGAATTCTAAGTCTTTGCCTTCCAAGTGCAGAGTGTCACGCACTGGACGAACGTCAACCAAAGAACCAGGCAAGAATGCACGGATGCCGTCTAATTCAACAGTAAAGCCACCTTTAACTTTGCCGTTGATAACACCGATAACAGTCTCTTGCTCTTCGTAAGCTTTCTCCAAGCGTACCCAAGCTTCGTGGCGCTTAGCTTTCTCGCGAGACAGTTGAGTCTCACCGAAGCCATCTTCGATAGCGTCTAGAGCAACGTCTACTTCAGAACCAACTTCAATTTCAAGTTCGCCTTTAGCGTTCTTGAACTGTTCAGCAGGGATTGGGGACTCGGATTTCAGGCCAGCGTCAACCAGAACGATACCGTTCTCGATTGCAATTACAGTACCTTTAACGATTGCACCTGGACGAGTTTCCAGTTGTTGCAACGACTCTTCAAACAGTTGAGCAAATGATTCAGTCATGAATATTCTTTTAAATTTAGGTCATCCACGGCCATCCTGGACGCGGGGTTGTTGTCCTTTGCCTATTTCATCCTTGAAGTAGACGCTAATTGGATTACGCCGATTTAACGCAATCCACTTTGGTTACTACGTAATTGATGACCACATCAACCACTTGGTCGATGTTCAACGACGTAGTGTCAATTTCCAGTGCATCCTCAGCAGGCTTAAGTGGAGCAACCTTACGGTTAGCATCACGGTAGTCCCGATCTTGGATCTCTGTCAAAAGGCGGTCAATGCTAACATCATAGCCTTTATCCTTCAACTGAGCGTAACGACGTTTCGCACGTTCTTCTGCGCTTGCGGTTAAAAAAATCTTAGCTTCAGCGTCAGTAAACACCACAGTTCCCATATCGCGGCCGTCAGCAATCAAGCCGGGACTCTGACGAAATGCTCGTTGTCGACGCAGTAGCGCCTCACGAACGCGGGGGAACACCGCAACTTTCGAAGCTGCGTCGGCACACTCTTGGCTGCGGATCTCGGTGGAAACGTCTTCCCCCTCTAAGATCACGCGAACGCCTTCGTCATGTGGTACGAACTGCACGTCAAGATGAGCAGCCAACAACGCAAGCGCGTCTTCGTTGCCCAAGTCAACATTATGATGCAATGCCGCTAGCGCCAGCACGCGAAATGTCGCGCCAGAGTCCAGCAAATGCCAACCCAAACGATCGGCAAGCACTTGGCAAATAGTACCTTTACCTGCGCCGCTTGGGCCGTCAATGGTAATAACCGGTGCCTGTTCAGGCATAGTTATCCTCCAAAAAGTTTTGAGCACTACGTTGTTAACGCAGCGCTCGATGAAAATGCGACCGATATTATACACACTTAATATCTTTTCGTATCAGAATTAAAATAAGAGCTTATTGCTAATAATGACTAATTGCTGATCCGATGTAATTGGTCAAAGTAATCAGGGAAGGTTTTAGCGGTACAATCCGGATCGTTAATGGTTACTTGCTGGCCGCCAACGGCGAGCATCGAAAAGCACATCGCCATGCGGTGGTCATTATAGGTGTCGATTGCCGCGTGTTGTAGTGGTGCTGGCGTAACACTGATGTAATCTTGACCTTCATCCACCGTAGCTCCCACTTTACGCAACTCAGTTGCCATCGCTGCTAACCGATCGGTTTCCTTTACTCGCCAATTGTAAATATTACGGATGGTAGTGGTACCTTCGGCAAATAACGCAACCGTAGCGATGGTCATCGCCGCATCAGGAATATGGTTCATATCCATATCAATGCCTTTCAATGGCGCTCCGGTCGCGACAATGTAATCATCGTGCCAATCGATAGTTGCGCCCATCGCTGCGAGTACATCAGCAAAATACTTATCCCCTTGCAGACTTAACCGCCCAACACCATGGACAGCAACTGGCCCATGGCCAAGTGCTCCGGCCGCTAAAAAGTACGAGGCTGATGAGGCATCGCCCTCAACCAGAAACCGACCCGGAGCGATATAGCGTTGCCCTGCTTTAACTATGAGTTGCTGATATTCATTGTTATCGACAGTAACGCCAAAGCGCGCCATCAAGGCGATAGTGATATCGATATAAGGCTTCGACACCAGATCGCCGATAACGTTGATCACTAAGTCTTGGTTGATCAATGGCGCAGTCATCAACAATGCGGTTAAGAACTGCGACGAGATTGACCCATCAATATCAACACTGCCGCCATGCAATGTCCCGCCGCTTATCTTCAATGGCGGGAAGCCATCATCCTGCAGATACTCAACCTGTGCACCAAGCTTACGCAGGGCATCAATTTGGTGACCAATTGGTCGCTCAGACATCCGCTCTTCACCAGTGAGCACGTATTCGCCCTGCCCTACCGTTAACGCTGCGGCCAATGGCCTCATCGCTGTGCCAGCATTTCCAAGATAGAGCTCTAAAGGTTGCTCAGCTTGCGCTAATAAACCGCCATTACCCTCAATCTCAATTTCACCTTGTGCTTGATTAAGCCAGCGCCATTTGACCTGCAGCGACGTCAGGGCGGCCAGCATGTGGCGGACATCATCAGAGTCAAGTAGGTTCGATAACACTGTTGTTCCAGTGGCAACCGCCGCCAATAACAGGGCTCGATTAGAGATACTCTTCGAGCCCGGCAGACGGATCTCACCACTGACACTAGCAATCGGTTCGAGGGTAATTTGTTTCATGCGCTTCCTTTTATTTTTTGGTCGCTAATATTTCATTAAGCGCCGCCATCAGGCGGTCATTTTCTTGCACCAGACCAATACTGATTCGTAGATGGTTTGGCATACCGTAGCCACCGATTGGGCGAACGATAACTCCCTGCTGGAGTAGTTTACGGTAGACCGATTGCGCGTCATCAACCTGGACGGTAAGAAAGTTACCGTAGCTAGGGATGTAATCGATCTTATTATCATCACACCATTGAGTTAAACGCGCCATCTCTTGGCTATTCAACAGCACACTTTGGTTAACGTAATCGCTGTCATCGAGAACCGCTTCAGCGGCTGCCAGCGCCAGCATATTGCAGTTAAACGGCTCACGAACACGATTGAGCAGATCGGCCAGTTCTGGCGTCGATACCAAATAACCAACCCGTAAACCGGCCAGACCAAAAGCTTTGGAGAAGGTTCGGGTAACCACTAGGTTTGGATAATCACTGATCCAGCCAATTGAATTAGCACGCTCAGCTACGGGCACATACTCAAAATAGGCTTCGTCTAACACCACAATGACCTGTTCAGGCACTTTAGCTAGGAATTGCTGCAGCTGCAGTGGGGTTAGGAATGTTCCGGTTGGATTATTCGGATTCGCAATACAGATCATCCGCGTTTTTGCAGTAACTGCCGCTAACATTGCATCAAGATCGTGACCCCAATCCACCGACGGAATTGCTACGCTTGTGGCGCCAGCACTTTGAGTAAGCAAGGCGTACACGATAAACGCGTGCTTATCGAAGATCACTTCGTCGCCAGAGCTAACAAAGGTTCGAAACAGAATTTCAAGTACTTCGTTAGAGCCATTACCTAACGTAAGTTGGTCAGCGTCAACGCCGCAGTAGTTGGTTAATTTCTGTTTGAGATAGAAGCCATTAGCGTCTGGATAACGCGCTAATTCAACACTCGCTTTAGCGATTGCCGCTGCGGCTTTCGGGCTTAATCCCAGAGGATTCTCGTTGGAAGCTAACTTGATGATGTTGCTAATGCCAAGTTCACGTTCCAGCTCTTCTACCGGCTTGCCTGGTTGATACGGGTGTAAACCGTTAACGCCTTCATTAGCGAGTGCTTTGATATCTAAAGCCAAATCCATTTCCTCGTTGTTGTTGCCAGCCTGCGCAGGCAACAATGCAAGGCAGGCTTGGCGCTTATTGGTGGGATTGTGCGAATTTATCCATAAAGTCGATAAGCGCAGCGATTCCTGCCATCGGCATGGCGTTATAGATGCTGGCGCGCATACCGCCGACCATACGGTGTCCCTTGAGAGCTAACAAGCCTTGGCTTTCCGCTTCTGCGAGAAAACGTTGGTTAAGCTCAGCATCATGCAACTGGAACGTTACATTCATTTCCGAACGAAATGATGGGTTAACCTCATTTCGATAGAAGCTACTGTCGTCAATAAATTGGTACAGCGCTTGTGCTTTGCTCTGATTTCGCTGTTCCATTTGCGCAACACCACCTAATCCTTTGACCCACTTAAATACTTCACCAGCAAGATACCAAGCGAAGGTAGGCGGTGTGTTGTACATGGAGTCATTATCTTGAGCCAATTGATAGTTGAGGATTGCCGGGGTCGCTGTGTGCTGTTGGCCGATTAAATCACGACGAACAATAACCAAGGTCAAACCGGCTGGGCCGACGTTCTTTTGTGCACCAGCATAGATTAGTCCGAACTTTGATACGTCAATATCACGGCCAAGAATACAGGACGACATATCTGCCACTAATGGCGAATTGCAACTTGGGATATCGTAGATGGCAACGCCATCTACGGTCTCGTTAGGACAATAGTGAACGTAATCATAACCACTAGTATCGCCAAACAGACTCAAATCGATGTCGCCTTTGCCAATGCGAATATCGCGCACATCAACATCACCAAATTTAGCCGCTTCTTTGGCCGCAGCCACAGACCACTGACCGGATTCAATGTAGAGCGCCTTACCACCAGTCTTTAAGAGATTTAGTGGAATTGCAGAGAATTGTCCGCGGGCACCACCATGCATAAACAGCACGGCGTAGTTGTCAGGGATGCGCATTAGGTCGCGCAGGTTCTGTTCAGCTTCTTCGGCGACTTGAGTAAACTCTGCACTGCGGTGTGACAGTTCCATTACCGAAACACCCAGATCGTTATAATCACAAAGCTGTCTTTGCGCTTGTTGCATAACCTCGGTTGGCAACATTGCAGGGCCAGCGCAAAAGTTAAATGTGGTCATTATCATTCCCTAGATACAACACGGGCGCCATATAGGCGCCCGTGTTTCAGTTTGACTTACTCTTCGTTAGCGCTTTGGTCAGCATCATCTGCCGCCGGCACTTCCGCAGTTGGAGCGTCGGTTTGCTCTGCAACCTCACCCTCTTCGCCTAACTCGTTTTCAACGTCGTCGATCTCATCAATTCGTTGCAACGCCACAACCTGCTCTTCCTCACCGGTACGGATAAGAATCACACCTTGGGTGTTACGACCAACCTCAGACACTTCAGATACGCGAGTTCGAACCAGAGTGCCACCATTGGTGATCATCATGATTTCATCTTTCTCGCTGACCTGAACTGCACCAATTACCGCTCCATTTCGCTCGCTTACCTTGATGGAGATAACCCCTTTGGTTGCACGGCTCTTGGTTGGGTATTCTGATTCAGCAGTACGCTTGCCGTAACCATTTTCGGTCACAGTAAGAATATGACCATCACCACGAGGGATAATCATCGATACTACTTTCTGATCGCCTTCCAACGCGATACCACGAACACCCGCTGCAGTGCGGCCCATGGCACGCAATGCTTGCAGTGGCTCGTTAGTTTCTGGATCAAGCTTAGGCAAACCAGTTTCAGAGTCACGCTGAATCTCGTTGAAACGGACGACCTTACCGGCGTCAGAGAACAGCATTACGTCGTTATCACCTTCAGTAATATCAACGCCAATTAGTTCATCTTCGTCGTTCAAGTTAATTGCACGGATACCGGAAGACAGTGGGCGGCTGTATGCGCTCAAAGCCGTCTTCTTCACCGTACCTTTGGCGGTAGCGAAAATGATGAACTTGTTCGGATCATATTCGTCAACCGGCAAGATAGCGGTAATACGTTCATCATCACCTAACGGCAACAAGTTAACGATTGGCCGGCCTCGTGCAGTACGGGATGCCAATGGCAACTGGAATACGCGCATCCAATACACTTTACCGATACTAGAGAAACACAAAATGGTGTCGTGGGTATTAGCAACCAGCAGCCTCTCAATGAAGTCTTCATCCTTCATTCGGGTTGCTGCTTTACCTTTACCACCGCGACGCTGTGCTTCGTAATCGCTCAGCGGCTGGTACTTAACGTAACCTTCATGCGACAACGTGACGACAACATCTTCTTGAGTGATCAAGTCTTCCATGTTGATGTCGGCTGACGAGGCACTGATTTCAGTTTTACGTTCATCACCGAAGTTGGCTTTCACCTCCTCCAGCTCTTCACGAATCACTTCCATCAAGCGTTCGGTGCTAGCCAAAATGTGTAGCAATTCAGCAATCTGAAGCAACAATTCGCGGTATTCGCCAAGGATACTTTCGTGTTCCATGCCGGTTAGCTTGTGCAAGCGCAGATCCAAGATCGCTTTGGCCTGCTCTTCGGTCAGGTAATATTTACCATCGCGAATACCGTAATGCGGTTCCAACCACTCTGGGCGAGCAGCGTCGTCACCTGCTTTTTCAAGCATCGAAGCAACGTTACCTAAATCCCAACCTTGATCTTGTAGGGCTTGGCGCGCTTCTGCTGGTGTTGCAGCGTTACGGATCAGTTCAATAACCGGATCGATGTTGGCAAGCGCAATGGCTAAGCCTTCAAGGATATGGGCACGATCGCGAGCTTTACGCAGTTCATACACGGTACGACGGGTAACAACTTCACGGCGGTGACGCACGAACGCTTCTAAGGTTTCCTTAAGATTAAAAATCTTAGGTTGACCGTTAGTCAACGCAACCATATTGATACCAAACACAGTTTGCATCTGAGTTTGAGAGAACAGGTTGTTCAGCACCACTTCTGGCACTTCGTTACGCTTCAACTCGATAACGATGCGCATGCCGTCTTTATCGGACTCATCACGCAAGCCGCTAATGCCTTCAATCTTCTTATCTTTAACCAGCTCGGCAATCTTTTCGATTAGTCGTGCTTTGTTTACCTGATAAGGAAGTTCATTAACGATGATCGCTTCACGACCATTCTTATCGGTCTCAACTTCAGTTACCGAACGAACGTAGATTTTGCCACGACCAGTACGGTAAGCATCAAAGATACCTTTACGACCGTTGATGATACCGCCAGTCGGGAAATCCGGACCTGGGATAACTTCAATCAATTCATCGATGCTAACATCAGGATTATCGATTACGGTCAAACAACCATCTACCACTTCCGTCAAGTTATGCGGAGGGATGTTAGTTGCCATACCTACCGCAATACCAGAGGCACCGTTTACCAGAAGGTTCGGTACTCTTGTTGGTAGTACTGCAGGAATGTGCTCAGTGCCATCATAGTTCGGCACATAGTCGACAGTATCCTTGTCTAGATCCGCCAGCAACTGGTGCGCGATCTTGTCCATACGCACTTCGGTGTAACGCATTGCTGCGGCGGAGTCGCCATCAACAGAACCGAAGTTACCTTGGCCATCAACCAAGGTATAGCGTAGCGAGAAAGGCTGCGCCATACGAACGATTGTATCGTAAACGGCGCTGTCGCCGTGTGGGTGATATTTACCAATTACATCACCAACCACACGAGCTGATTTTTTGTAGGGCTTGTTCCAATCGTTGCCCAACTCGTTCATTGCAAATAGCACGCGACGGTGTACTGGTTTCAGTCCGTCTCGTACATCAGGCAAAGCACGTCCAACAATAACGCTCATGGCGTAATCGAGGTAAGAGGTTCTCATCTCTTCTTCGATGTTAATTGGCGTGATTTCTTTGGCCAGATCAGTCATAAAATGCGCGATCCCCTCACAGCGGCTTCCCCAACGGAACCCGCCCCGGTGCTACCGGATAAAACAGTGGATTTGGATAATAACACAAGGATTTAGCATTAGTAGGGCGATCTAACGATTCCCCCATTCATCTGTCGCGGATATAATCAATACGCTCCCAAATAATGTAGGACTTGGCGCTAACAATATGAATAACAATACAAACGTAGATCCACAGGAAGTGGCAAAATTTGAGCAATTGGCAGCCACATGGTGGGACCCAGAAGGTCACTCAGGTCCACTCCACGCTATGAACCCAGTTCGGGTGTCATTTATTGAACGTCACTGTGGTGGTTTATTCGACAAAAAGGTTGCCGACGTTGGTTGCGGTGGTGGTTTAGTCAGTGAAGCCATTGCTAAATGCGGCGCCCAAGTTACCGGATTAGATATGGGCGAAGAGCCCCTGGAAGTTGCAAGATTACACGCACTAGAAACGGGTATTGAGGTTGATTACCTTAATAGTACCGCTGAGCAACACGCCGATGGCTTCCAAGGCAAATACGATGTTGTTTGTTGCCTCGAGATGCTTGAGCACGTGCCTGATCCACAATCAGTTATTAATGCCTGTATCAAGATGCTGAGGCCCGGCGGCCACTTGTTTATGTCGACCATAAATAAGACCCCAGAAGCGTACCTAACCACTATTGTTGGTGCCGAGCATCTGGTCAAGGCGTTACCTAAAGGAACTCACGACTTCAATAAGTTCCTGCGCCCATCCCAGCTTAGTCGCTGGTGTGAACAGCAAGGGATGCTTATGCAGCACGCCAGTGGTCTATTCTATAACCCGCTAACCAAAACGGTATCGCTGAACAAGTCACTGCGGGTTAACTACATCCTGCACGCGCAGAAGCCACAATCATGAGCGCCTCAGCCTACCAAGGGGTGTTGTTTGATCTCGATGGCACCCTACTCGACACAGCGCCCGATCTTGGCCTAGCAGCCAATGTCGCACTTGCGCAGTATGGCTTTCCGCCGATCAGCGCAGTTACCGCATCGCAGGTTAGTTCTCATGGCGCAGCGGGGTTGTTACGAGCAGGCCTAGGCGCACATTATGATCGCACTGACATCATGCCGTTAAGAACCGCCCTGCTGGATTCATACGCTGATAACATCTGTATCGGTACATCACTTTACGATGGCGTGGCTGAGCTGATCGAATGGCTCGATGAAGAAGGAATCCCTTGGGGTATTGTCACCAACAAACCTGCATGGCTCACCACCCCGCTACTTAAGCACTTTCCACAGTTTAGTAACCGCAGCTGTACCGTCTCAGGTGATACCTGTGGCGTAGCCAAGCCCGATCCTAAACCAATGCACTTCGCAGCCCAGCAGATAGGCGTAGCGGAGTCAGACATTCTCTATGTTGGTGATGCTCAGCGCGATGTCGAGGCTGGTAAAAGCAGTGGCATGGATACCGTTGCCGCCCTCTGGGGCTATATTCGCCCACAAGACCACCCGCAACAATGGCTGGCTAGCCATGATTGCCGAACGGTTAACGATCTACTTTCTCTACTCAAAAGCAAGTAGATCTCAGCAAACGATCGAAAAAATTATTTTTTCGATCGTTCATTTTTTTGATTGAAATTGACCAAAACCAAACGGGTAAAGCGCTTCAGCGTTAGGTGCTACTAACCCCGCTATTGTTCACACTTTTATGCACAGCATGTTCACAGTAAGCCCACTTGATCCCTTCGCCCAACCGCTCTATCTTGTATCCCCATCCAATAGAGGCACTATATCTTGTGCCCCGAAGCAAAAGTAATAACTATAATTACCTACGTCACAGGATCAGTGACGATGGCCACATGACAAGGAACTGTCTTCGGCCACCACACACGGATAATAAAATCACGCTATGAATGGCAACCTACTCGTCACCAAACGCAACGGCACCAAAGAATCGATAGATCTGGAAAAGATCCATCGCGTGATAACTTGGGCTGCAAAGGATCTTCACAACGTGTCAGTTTCCCAAGTGGAACTGGCCGCTCATATCCACTTTTTTGATGGCATCGAGACCGAAGCCATTCACGAAACCATCATTAAAGCCGCAGCAGACCTTATCAGCGAAGAAACCCCAGATTACCAATATCTCGCAGCGCGATTAGCGGTATTTCATTTGCGTAAAAAGGCCTATGGCCAATTTGAGCCGCCGCATCTTTATGATCACGTTACCAAGATGGCCGAAGCGGGACTGTACGACCAACACCTGTTAGCAGACTATAGCCGTGATGAATTAAACGAGCTAAACGAGCACCTTGACCATTGGCGTGATATGGACTTCTCCTATGCCGCAGTCAAGCAGCTTGAAGGCAAGTACTTGGTCCAGAATCGAGTAACTGGCCAGATCTACGAGAGCGCTCAGTTTCTGTATATGTTGGTATCGGCGTGCTTGTTCTCCAATTACTCGCGCGCTACCCGTTTGGATTACGTCAAACGCTTCTATGATGCGGTGTCGCAGTTTAAGATCTCACTGCCTACCCCCATCATGAGCGGGGTACGCACACCCACTCGCCAATTTAGTTCCTGCGTGCTGATTGAGTGTGGCGATAGTTTAGATTCCATCAATGCCACCTCGGCCTCAATCGTTAAGTACGTCAGCCAGCGAGCAGGTATTGGTATCAATGCCGGTAACATCCGTGCATTGGGCAGCCCTATCCGTGGCGGCGAAGCGTTTCATACCGGTTTACTGCCATTCTTTAAGCACTTCCAGACCGCGGTGAAGTCATGCTCGCAAGGCGGTGTTCGTGGTGGTGCCGCTACCCTGTTCTACCCGTTGTGGCATCTAGAGGTAGAAGATCTGCTGGTGCTCAAGAACAACCGCGGTACCGAAGCCAACCGTATCCGTCATATGGATTACGGTGTTCAGATCAACAAAACCCTTTACCAACGCTTGATTGATGGTGCCAGCGTTACCCTCTTCTCGCCGTCCGACGTACCAGGCCTGTATGACGCATTCTTTGCCGATCAAGATAAATTTGAAGCGCTGTACTGCCAATATGAACAGGATCCATCTATTCGTAAGCGCAGCGTTAAAGCGGTCGAATTGTTCTCACTGTTGATGCAAGAACGCGCCTCTACCGGTCGTATTTACATCCAACACGTTGATCACTGCAATACCCACAGCCCATTTGATCCAAGTGTGGCACCAATCAAGCAGTCAAATCTCTGCTTAGAGATCGCTCTGCCGACCAAGCCGTTACAAGATTTCAACGACGAAAACGGTGAGATCGCGCTGTGCACTCTATCCGCCTTTAACCTCGGAGCCATCGACTCACTAGACGAGTTGGAAGAGCTGGCCCAGTTAGCAGTACGTGCTCTGGATAGCCTCTTGGATTACCAAGACTATCCCGTTAACGCAGCACGGATTAGTACCATGAATCGCCGTACGTTAGGCATTGGTGTCATCAACTTTGCGTACTATCTCGCTAAGAATGGCAAACGCTACAGTGATGGCAGCGGCAACGGCCTGACCCACAAAACCTTTGAAGCGATTCAATACTACTTACTCAAGGCTTCAAACGAATTGGCTCAAGAGCATGGAGCTTGCCCAGCGTTTGACGAAACAACGTATAGCCAAGGTGTGCTCCCTATCGACACCTACAAGCGCAGCTTGGATGAGATTGTCGATGAACCACTGCACCTTGACTGGGAAACACTGCGTAGCAATATTGTTAAGCACGGCTTACGTAACTCAACTCTCTCAGCGTTAATGCCGTCGGAGACCTCATCGCAAATATCCAATGCTACTAATGGCATCGAACCGCCTCGTGGATTGGTGTCGGTTAAAGCATCGAAAGATGGCGTAATGAAACAGGTAGTTCCGGGTATTGAGACCTTAGCAGATAGCTATGAACTGCTTTGGAATATCCCGTCGAACAACGGTTACTTACAGTTGGTTGGGGTGATGCAGAAGTTTGTCGACCAAGCGATCTCAGCCAACACCAACTACGACCCCTCTCGATTCCCAGAGGGTCGTATGCCAATCAAGACATTATTAACCGACCTGATGCTTGCTTATAAATACGGCCTCAAGACGCTGTACTACCAGAACACCCGCGATGGTCAAACCGATGCAACCGCCGATACCGACGGTGATGATGATTGCGCCGGCGGCGCGTGCAAGATTTAAGGGCCTACTAACATGACCGAAGCAATGACTCATAAATACAGCACCTTCTCTCGGGTAGCCAATAATGCGCTAACCGAGCCGATGTTCTTAGGTAATCCAGTAAATGTGGCCCGATTTGATCAACAACGTCACCCTCATTTCGAACGTCTGATTGAAAAGCAGTTATCTTTTTTCTGGCGACCAGAGGAGGTTGATGTAGCTAAAGACCGGATCGACTACAACGCCTTGGCACCGCACGAGCAGCACATCTTCATCTCCAATTTGAAGTACCAAACCCTGCTTGATTCCATTCAAGGCCGTAGTCCTAACGTGGCATTGCTGCCATTGGTGTCATTGCCAGAGCTCGAAACGTGGATTGAAACCTGGTCGTTCTACGAGACCATCCACTCTCGCTCGTACACCCACATCATCCGTAATATTATCGGCAACCCCGCCGAAGTGTTCGACGATATCGTAGTTAATGAAGAGATCTTAAAACGCGCAGGGGATATCTCAAAGTACTACGACGATCTGATCGATATCAGCCAAAAGTATCAACAACTCGGTGAAGGTGAGCATCAACTTAACGGCGAAACCATCAACATCCGAAAACGTGATATCAAGAAAAAGCTCTATCTGTGTTTGATGTCAGTCAACGTACTGGAAGCGGTACGTTTCTACGTATCCTTTGCTTGCTCCTTCGCTTTTGCTGAGCAAGAAAAGATGGAAGGCAACGCCAAGATCATTCGCCTTATCGCCCGTGACGAACAGCTGCACCTCCAAGGCACCCAGCACATGATCAACCTGATGCTGGACGGTAAAGATGATCCAGACATGGCTGCCATTGGCATGGAGTGTCATATGGACGCCATCGACATCTTCCGTAAGGCAGCGCAGCAAGAGAAAGAGTGGGCGGAGTATCTGTTTAAAGACGGTTCAATGTTGGGCATGAACAAAACCATTCTTGAGGATTACGTCGAGTTCATTACCAACCAACGAATGGAAGCCATTGGTTTACCACCGCTGTTTGAGAAGCGCTCTAATCCACTGCCGTGGATGAGCAAATGGCTAGAGTCTGACGCAGTCCAGGTTGCGCCCCAAGAAGTTGAGGTAAGCTCATACCTGACCAACCAGATTGACAACCAGATTGAAGAACAAGATCTGGCGGACTTTACTCTATGATCCATCAAGTCACCTTGCCTAACGGCGATTTAGCTGAACATAAAGAGGGCGAACCTTTACTCGCTTTGCTTAAAGAGAACGGCTTGTACAGCGAATGCCAAAACGGCTTTTGTGGCGCTTGTAAGACCAAGGTGAAATGCGGCAGCGTCCGTTATCTGTTTGAGCCGATGGCACGTATCCAAGCGGATGAGGTGCTGCCTTGCTGCTGTACACCAACCAGCAATATTGAAGTTGAGTATTGATGTGGTCTCGACAGATTGAAATATAGGAGCTTTTAGCTCCTTTATTTTTACCTGGTACAGCCAAACACTAAAATACTGGTAGTCAATTACTGCCGATCACAAATCGATAGCTGCAGCCCACGCAACAGATACCACATTCATCGTAACTGACCATCACCGCTCAATGTCCGATGATATAGATCAAACTGAATATCAATTAATTAACCTATATTGGCAGCGGAACTTCTCTCCTTTTTTGTTACCTATTTAACGTGACACAGGGATAATTACTCCTGTGGAGGACAGCTATGCCATTACCACTACGTACCGAACCCAATGCTCACCTTCCCGTAAGAAAACAGCGCTTAGAAAACCGCAAAGCGGAAAGGGCTCGAAGCTATTCACCCAGCAGTACTGAAACGCGTGTCGAAGCTGAATCGCTCTACCGCGAAGGTAAATTTCTCTGCTCAGAGGCGGTTTTTACTACGGTTAACAACTATCTTGGTCAACCAGCGGACAGCACAATGGTTAAAATGGCATCGGGGTTTCCGGTTGGCATCGGTATGGCAGGATGTTTATGTGGTGCTTTGTCCGGTGGGGTAATGGCATTAGGGCTAAAACATGGCCGTGAACAAGCTGGGGAGGAACTGTCCGATGAGATATTTCCGTTATCTGCCGAGTTACATGACCGTTTTATACGTCGTAATAAAGTGAGTTGTTGTCGCAAGTTGATTAGCAAAATGGAATTTGGTTCTGAGCAACATCTACAACAATGTATCCGTTTTACCGGTGAAGTAGCGGCAGACGTAATTGATCTACTCGAACACGGCATTACGCACCCTCAAGCCGCAGCTACAGCGATTGATGAGTGCAGCGGCTGTTGAGCAATATACTGGCGCAAAAACAATTAGGGCGTGGTAGTGATAGCGCGCCCTAACTTGTTCACATAGCTAATGGTGACAGTCAAAATAACGACTGTTACCGACTTAGTTTACCAAGCGTTTAACCAAATCAATGTACTCTTCCATACACTCTTCGGCGCTCCGACCAGCTTGTTTTTCCCATGCCGTAAATTTAGCAAATTTAGCCATCGAAAATGCTGACGGGCGAGTACCGGTGCAATCCCCTTCGGATGCTTGTTTGAACAAGCTATATAGCGACAAAAGCATATCGTTATTCGGCCGAGTGGTTAACGTATTCAATTGCTCTTGTGCCTGTTCGAACTGCTGGTGAATATCCATATGGTGGTTCCATTCCTTGATTAGGTACGCCGATCCAATACGGCGCCCTCTATGTAAATAGAGTATTAACACTAAATTATTAGTGAATTTAGCTCAAGAAAAGAAACGAAAACACTTTGTCCATAAATAAAGTATGGGTAATTGCCGTTCACTTTGACTGTGTAATAGTTAGCTGTTGAAGTTTATCTTAAGCCTTCGGCTCTACCGATTGCAGTACTCTTAAGGGGTTATGTCGCGGTGGCGACGGCACATTCTTGTATGCAGGGGAGCTCCGCCCCCTTTGGAATCCCACTTACCTTAGGTCGCAGTCCAAAACGCTTCACTGACCAGCCATGCAATAAATTGGCACTATTTCATAAAGCGTTTCGCGCCGATAACGTACGGTAACTTATCAAAAAATGTTGCCGCTTTTGGAGAATCATTGCTACCTAAGGTGAGGTGACACAGCCAATCAGTTAATCTTACCGCCGTGTGGTGGAGTCACTACCTAAACCATAGTAAAAAGGCCGCCTTTGGGCAGCCTTGATGCTGAATATACCAACCACGTGATTGGCTAAAGCGAGACCACCACCTCAGCCGCCTGACGGATAGCCCGTTTTGCATCTAATTCTGCCGCGAGTTCAGCACCACCAACCAAATGGTAGTTAAGGGACTGACCATCAAGGTCGGCAACTAAATCGCGATTTGATTCTTGACCGGCACACAAAACGATTGTATCCACCTCAAGCACTGAGGCTTTATCTTCCTGTTTAATATGCAACCCTTGAGAATCAATCTTTTCGTAAGATGCACCGATAACAAAGTTAACGCCGCGGTCCTTCAAAACGGTGCGGTGGATCCAACCGGTCGTTTTACCTAAATCCTTTCCTGGGCGTGTACTCTTGCGTTGCACCAAATAGATCTCTCGTGCCGACTCAAAGGCACTGTCATCACGTTTGGTCAACCCACCCGCTTGTTGGTAGTTAACATCGATCCCCCATTGAGCTAACCATTTAGCCCGGTCTAAAGTTGCTGATTCATGTGCCTCAGATAGGTATTCGGCCATATCGAAACCGATACCTCCGGCACCAATCAATGCCACCCGCTTGCCTACTTCAACTTCTTGTCGTAACACCTGCTGGTAAGAAACTACATTGGCTCCATTAACCCCTGGGATCGATGGCATACGCGGTTTGATGCCAGTGGCGAGGATCCGCTCGTCAAAGGTTGCTAAATCTGCTGCCGAAGCGTAATGGCCAGTTTTGATGGTTACCTTCAGGTCGGCTAAACGCTGGCGGAAATACACCAAGGTCTCGTTAAACTCCTCTTTTCCCGGGATCTGGGCCGCAAGGTTAAACTGACCACCAAGCTGCTCCTGCGCTTCAAACAGTGTTACTTGGTAACCGCGTTCTGCTGCATAACAAGCCGATGCCATACCTGCAGGACCAGCTCCGACTACGGCGACCGTTTTAGTCACTGGTGCCGGCTCTAACTTTAACTCACCTTCGTAACACGCAAATGGATTTACCAAACAGGTTGAGCGTTTGCCCTTAAAGGTGTGGTCAAGGCAGCCTTGGTTACAGCCAATGCAGATATTGATCTGCTGCCGTTGGCCTTGCGCGGCTTTATTAACGAAATGGGCGTCGGCTAAGAAGGGTCTCGCCATCGAAACCATGTCAGCTTGGTTTGAAGCGAGAATCTCTTCGGCGATTTCCGGAGTATTAATGCGATTGGTGGCAACAAGGGGGATGGATACCTCTTTGCGCATCCGCTCGGTCACCTCGGCAAATGCCGCGCGCGGTACACTGGTGGCGATGGTTGGAACCCGTGCTTCATGCCAACCAATACCGGTGTTAATAATGGTTACACCGGCCTGTTCAAGCCATTTTGCCAAGCTAACAACCTCGTCCCAGTTGTTGCCTCCCTCAACCAAGTCCAGCATCGATAATCGGAAGATAATAATAAATTCTTTGCCAACGGCGGCGCGAATAGCTTTGACCACATCCATCGCTAGTCGAGCTCGATTTTCAATCTCGCCGCCGTATTCATCGGTACGCTTGTTGGTACGTTTACATAAGAATTGGTTAAGTAGGTAACCTTCTGAGCCCATTATCTCAACGCCGTCATAACCCGCTTTCTGCGCTAAGCTTGCTGCCTTAGCGTAGTCCTTAATGGTCTTTTTAATACCGCGACTGCTAAGTGCAAAAGGCGTAAACGGAGTAATCGGCGACTTAATCTTACTTGGCGCTACCGATATAGGGTGATAAGCATACCGACCTGCATGCAGGATCTGCATACAGATTTTGCCATCTTCTTTGTGCACTGCGTCGGTGATCTTGCGATGGTGCTTAACCTGCCATGGGAACGACAGTTGACTAGCAAAGAAATGAACTCGGCCGGCATAGTTAGGAGCGATACCACCGGTAACAATCAACCCGACCCCTCCTCTAGCACGCTCAGCGAAAAACTCTGCTTGCTTGTCGTAGCCGCCTCTTTCCTCTTCCAAACCCGTGTGCATCGATCCCATTAACACGCGGTTTTTTAAGGTAGTAAAGCCAAGATCGAGTGGAGCAAGCATATGGGGGTAGTTGTTGTTCATCCTTAAACACCTCTTTACTTATTTGTTACACAGTAATAGCTCTAGAGTAACGACTCAACCCCCGTTTGATATAACACCTTACAATTGCCGTTCCATAGTTAGAACCCAATCAGGTAGCATTACAGTAATGTCAAAATAAAGGAATTACCTCCATGCCCAAACGGCCTTCATTAATCGGACGTTTCTTTCGGTTAATATTTTCGGTAATCAACGGCTTTCGCCGATTAGTGCTCAACGTTTTGTTCTTCGGGATCTTAGCTGCAATCATCGTTAGCTTAGGTTCAGATAGTCAGTCACCTAGCCTACAGAACGGCGCTGCGTTGGTTATCCCACTCAATGGCATTGTGGTTGAAGAGCTTAGCGAAGTGGATCCCGTCGCTGCGCTGTTCGGGCAAAACAGCGAGGAACCGCAAGAGATATTGTTGTCGGAACTGCTGCATACCATTCAACAGGCAGGTAAAGACGACCGCATTGGCGGCATCGTGTTAAAGCCCGGCAATCTTGGTGCCGGTTTGTCAAAGTTGGAAGACATTGGCCACGCTCTAACTGAATACAAAGAGAGCGGCAAACCACTGCTATTTATCGGTGGTGGCATTGAACAAACCAATTACTATTTGGCGTCGTTTGCTGACAACATCACCATCAACAGTGGTGGCGGAGTTGCTATTGAAGGTCTGGGCATGAGTCGCCTCTACTATAAAGAAGCGCTTGATAAGCTGCAGATCACCACGCACCTATACCGTGTAGGTAAATATAAATCATTCGCTGAATCGTACACTCGCAACGACATGTCCGATCCTGCTCGTGAAGCCTCACAAGCTGTAATAGACGACCTATGGGGCAGCTACGTTGATACTGTTAGTAGCAATCGAGATATTGACCCGCGAGTGTTAGCACCGAGTTTGGATAATGTTTCACAGCTGCTCGAAGAGAGCGATAACGATACCGCGAAGATGGCGCTGAGCACTGGCTTGGTTGATCAACTGGCAACGGATATTGAGATGCGTGCTGGTTTAATGCAAACCTTCGGAGCTGATGAAGATGACGAGCATCAGCTTAATGCTATCGGCTACCGTGATTACGCCAGCTTAGTGGCAACCAGCAGTAATCCGCTCATCGAAGACAAGATTGCCATTGTTGTAGCAAAAGGCACCATCCTTAACGGCGACCAGCCACCAGGTACCATTGGTGGTGTGTCCACTGCGAAGCTGCTGCGCGAAGCCCGTTTCGACGAGCAGGTTAAAGCCGTGGTATTACGAGTAGACAGCGGCGGTGGCAGTGCCTATGCCTCAGAGCAACTGCGCCAAGAGGTATTAGCGCTGCAAGCTGCTGGTAAACCAGTTGTGGCCTCAATGGGCTCTGTGGCCGCGTCAGGTGGTTATTGGATTTCTGCCAGTGCCGATCGGATCTTTGCCCAAGAGGATACCATCACCGGCTCTATCGGTATCATCAGTATGTTCCAAACCTTTGAAAAGGCAGCTGAGTTTGTCGGTGTTCATCAAGACGGTGTCGCAACCAGTGATATTCGAGAAATCAGCTTTATCGAGCCGTTGAACGAAAAGATCGGGCCAATTGTACAGCGCTTAATGGACAAGGGTTATCACGATTTTATCAGCCTTGTTTCACAATCCCGTGGTTTGGATTTGGCGACGGTCGATTCAGTCGCTCAAGGGCGAATTTGGAGCGGTATCGACGCGCTTGAATTGGGATTGGTTGATGAGATAGGTAGCCTTGATCAAGCGATTGCCGCCGCTGCAGACTTAGCGTCCATCGGCAGCTATGACACTAAGGTAATTAGCCATGAACTTACTCCAGAACAGGAGCTTATCCGCGAGATCCTAAACTCTGTTTCGGTATACATGCCCGAGCCAAGTACCGACACCAAGCTGCTGTGGCAGTTGAAAGGGTTACTCAAACCGATTGAAGCTCAACTGCGACTCAACGATCCCAATAACCTGTACTACCTGTGTGTTGAGTGTGACAACATCCGCTAAATTTAATCGCACTTAAGAACTTCGTTAAGCCTAGCAATTTGCTAGGCTTTCTTTTGTAAAAAGGGGCGCTATAATCCCGCCCTATTCTCTTTATTTGGGTCTTTCGCATGCACCGTAAACGCATCTATGTCGCCTATACCGGCGGCACAATCGGTATGCAACATACTGAAAAAGGCTTCGTTCCAGCTGCTGGCTTTCTTACCGAAAGCGTTAAGACCAACCCCGAATTCCATCGTGCCGAGATGCCACGGTTTGAGATCCATGAATACGATGAGTTGATCGATTCATCCAATGCCTCTCCAGACGATTGGCAACGCATAGCCGATGACATCGCCAACAATTACCACGATTACGATGGCTTTGTGATCCTCCACGGCACCGACACTATGGCGTTCACCGCTTCAGCGCTGTCGTTTATGCTCGAAGGTCTAGCTAAGCCGGTTATCGTAACCGGCTCACAAATCCCGCTGGCGGAGCTGCGCTCTGATGGTCAACCAAACCTACTTAACTCGTTATTTATCGCTGCCAACTACCCCATTGCCGAGGTATGTCTGTTTTTCAATAATGTGTTGTTACGAGGCAATCGAAGCACCAAGGTTCATGCGGATGGCTTTGCAGCATTCGACAGCCCTAACATCGCACCATTGCTGAATGCGGGCATCGAGATCCGCACTGGTACGCCAGCGCTTGTGCCCGCAGCTGATGCCAAGCTAAAGGTGTCACCAATTACCACTCAGGCCGTTGGTGTAGTGACCCTATACCCAGGGATCAGCACTGAGGTCATCGCCAATATTCTGCAGCAGCCGGTTAAAGCACTTATCTTGCTCTCGTTCGGCGTAGGTAACGCACCGGAGCGAGCCGATCTGCTCGAATTGCTCAATGACGCTCATAAGCGCGAGATCATGGTGCTCAATCTGACTCAGTGCTTGCAAGGTAAGGTTAATATGGCAGGCTACGCCACCGGCAATGCACTGTCTGAGGTTGGGGTGCTATCTGGTTATGACATGACTACGGAGGCGGCCCTAACCAAACTTCACTATCTGTTGTCGCAATCGTTAAGCTTTAGCGAACGTTGCCAGCTTATTGGGCAACCGCTCCGAGGCGAACTCAGTCACTAATGCTGTGATAGGGAATGAACAGTAGATAGCCCCACAACAAAAAACGGAGCGCTAAGCTCCGTTTTTTCTATTCCGCGGTTTTGGTTTCAATCGCATTTGGATCAAACTGACGCTTCTGTTGCGCCTTGCTGAGGTGATTAATTTCGCCGTCGCGGTTAATCGTAAGGTGATCCTTATTATCAGCATACCGTGCTTGCCAAGCGATTAACGCCTGCATTGCGCTTTCTCGCTGTTGATCTGTCAGCAAACTGCCATCTGGCCATTTTCCGGTTTCTACTCCGGTTTGTAATCGAGCGACGATCTCTGGCGTCAGGCCGTCAATCATGTGGTTAAAATCCATTATCTACCTCGCTTGTTTAACACAATCCGGATCCGAGTAATCAAGTACATGCCAAAGCCTAATGCCATTGAACCGATGCCGACCGTCTTACGCCAGCCGTCACTTGGCTCACCACCCCACCACCAAATAGCAAAACCACCGACAAACAACAGTAACGCGACAAAGCTATGGTTCATCAATTGTTGTTGCATGTGAATAGCGCGGATCCGTGCCGCTTGCTCCTGCTTCTCAGGATCGTCTGAAATCGAAAAGCCGCAGTGCGGACAGACTCCAGCACGATTTGAGATTTTCTTACTGCAGGCCGCGCAGTGGATCAAAGCCATGGCATCTTCCTTGTTTATTATTAGCCAAAGCACTATACGATTTCGTAAGTTACGGTACAAAAAAATCCAGCCTAACGGCTGGATTTTTGAGCTAACAAAACCGATACAGGTGCTTGGTTAAGGCAGGACAACGCTGGTGGCGTTAAGCATCTTCTGCATTACCTGAACTACCTGGCAACTGTAACCAAACTCGTTGTCGTACCATACGTACAGAACGGCTCGGTCATCTTCAACAATGGTTGCCTGTGAATCAACAACACCAGCAAAACGACTACCAACCAAATCGGTCGATACTACTTCAGTAGACGCGGTGAAATCGATCTGATTTTGCAGATCTGAGAATAATGCGGTTTTACGCAAGTACTCATTCATCTCTTCGCGGGTGGTGTGCTTACCTAAGTTTAAGTTCATGATCGCCATCGACACGTTTGGTGTCGGTACCCGAATAGCATTACCAGTCAGTTTGCCCTTAAGCTCAGGAAACGCCTTGGAAACCGCTTTGGCTGCACCGGTAGAAGTCAGTACCATATTCAATGGTGCTGAGCGACCACGACGGTCCGCTTTGTGGTAGTTGTCAATCAAGTTTTGATCGTTAGTGTACGAGTGAACGGTTTCAACGTGACCGTTGTTAATACCAAATTCGTCGTAAACGGCTTTCAGTACTGGAGTAATGGCGTTAGTGGTACAAGAGGCGGCAGATAAAATGAGATCTGAATCAAGTACATCGCTGTCGTTAACGCCGTATACCACGTTTTTGATATCGCCTTTCGCAGGTGCAGTCAGTAGCACCTTAGCCGCGCCTTTCGATTTAAGGTGCTGACCCAGTCCCTCTTCGTCACTCCAAATACCGGTGTTATCAACAACCAAAGCGTTATCGATACCGTACTGAGTGTAATCAACCTGATCTGGAGAGTTAGCGTAGATCACTTGAATGTAGGTGCCGTTAGCTATCAAGGCGTTGTTTTCTTCGTCAACTTCAATCGAACCATTGAATGGACCATGGATAGAATCGCGACGTAATAAGCTAGCACGCTTCTCTAGATCACCTTCACGACCACCTCGAACTACAATGGCACGCAAACGCATAGTGTTGGATACGCCAGTACGTTCAATCAACAGGCGGGCTAACAACCGTCCGATCCGGCCAAAGCCATACAGAACCACATCGCGCTGCTCAACGTCTTTATCCACTGCCGGTGCTAAATGCTCCTTCATGTAAGCATCAATCTCTTCAGCACTTGAATGGTTACGCCAGTAGTTGATGGCCAGCTTACCGATGTCTACTTTCGCGTGCTTAACGTTCAAGCGGCTCAGCGCTTCAATAAATGGGAAGCTTTCACGTAAACGAAGTTTGTCACCTTCATACTTCTTCACTAATCGATGCGCTTTGGTGATCTCGATAGTTGAAGAGTTAAGCAATGGCCGACCATAGATAAGAACCTCAACGCCTTGGTTGCGGTAGAGCTTGCCAATCAGTGGTTGCATCGCTTCTGCTAGCTCGAATCGTTCTTGCCAGCTTTGAAGATGTTTATCAGCGGTCATGTACTCGTTTCCTACGAAAAAACCCCAACGCTTTCAATTGGAGCCAAAGATAAATAGGGTAATTATTTTTGAATCACGTAGTTAGATCGCGGCCTAAATACGGGAGAAAGCGCGGCCATTCTACAGAAAAAAGTGATAGAGTTTCCAGCGGAAGAAATTCTACAAACTGTTGCTACACAACACCTTAACGGTTGATTCAGGTTTATTTGGTAATTTTATTTCATGAAGTACTCATTCGTTGCATTGGCAACTGTTGTTGTTTTAACCGCTTGCCAACCACAACTGAATTCGAAGCAGATCTGTGCCGACAATCCACAGCTGTGTGCAGACATTGATCAGAAACGCTGGTGTCGCCGGCCACGCTCAGAATTGGTTCATACCCGTTACATGGCCGAGCAAATGCCCTCTGCTACCAATACTTATCAACTGTTAATTGATACCGAGAGCTACCAAAACTGCATGGCCACTATCGCTGACATGGTTGCCAAGCCTGGTACCAATAGCAACAGTAATAGTACCCAATGGTACCTACGCTCAATTGATACCTTAGAGAATTTACAAAAACAAACCGAGACCGATCCAGATCCACTGCTTTCCTTGTACCACTGGGCTAGAAGTAAGGATCCTGCCGCTAAACAACGGTTCCTTGCTGCGGAATCTGCCGGTAAGGTAATTGAACGTAAAGCGAAACACCAAGCTGCAGTGTACTTCCTCAAGAATGAGCCGGCTAAAGCTCACGGTTATGTGATGCAATTGCTTAGCAACTATGAAATAGACCAGGAAAACGACAAGGAATTGCTCGACCTTAGTGCCCTTAGCTACCTCAAAAATAATCTGCAAGAGGAGGCATTGGTTATGATGATTATCGGTAATTCACCGCAGATTGCGGTTGGCATGATCGGTGGTCACTTCAAGGTATCCGACGCCGAGTTAGCACGATTTGAGCAAGAAGCAGACAAAGTAAGAAGATTACTAAATAAAGGAAATTTCGAAGCAGAGCATTGGAAGTTGTAACTCAATTTCATCACATTTTATTGAGCTTCAGCACGATAGCTACAGTGACAGACCAAACTGTCGCATAATTTAACCCGTCAAATGCACACAATTCGATTAGTGTGATCTAGGCTTGTCATATAAACCAACGTTTTGTAGTTAATGTCTTGACGATACCCCATTTTCTTGTAATTTTACTACATAGATACTATCCATAGGAATGTTCACCATGATTAAGATCGCAATTAACGGCTACGGCCGCATTGGTCGAAATGTAGTTCGTGCTTTGTATGAAAGTGAAAAGGATTACCCAATCCAGATTGTTGCCATTAATGACCTTGGTGACGCTGCAATCAACGCCCACTTAACCAAGTACGATTCTGTTCATGGCCGCTTCAATGCCAAGGTTGAGCATGAAGAAGGCGCCATCACGATTAATGGCGATCGTATCCAAACGTTCTCTGAGCGTGACCCTTCAGCCCTGCCTTGGGCCGATCTTGAGGTTGACGTGGTATTGGAATGTACTGGTATTTTTACTACAAAAGCGACCGCATCCAAGCATATTCAAGCTGGCGCCAAGAAAGTCATTATTTCTGCACCAGGTAAAGAAGTCGATGCGACCGTGGTCTATGGCGTTAACCACGACATCGTTACCGCAGACATGACCGTTATCTCCAACGCATCTTGTACCACCAACTGTTTGGCACCGTTTGCTAAACCACTTAACGATGCGCTAGGTATTGAGTCTGGTTTGATGACCACTATCCATGCATACACCAACGATCAACGTCTTTCTGATGTATACCACACCGACTTGCGTCGTGCTCGTGCTGCCGCAGTAAACATGATCCCAACTCGCACCGGTGCAGCCGCTGCTGTTGGCTTAGTAGTACCGGAACTGGCCGGTAAATTTGACGGTGGTGCAGTACGTGTTCCTACCGTAAACGTTTCTTTGGTTGATTTAACCTTCGTTGCTGGTCGCGATACTACCATCGAAGAAGTAAACGAGATCGTTACTAAAGCTTGCGCTACTGGAGCAATGGCTGAAGTAATGGCGGTAAACCACGAGCCTCTGGTTTCTATCGACTTCAACCACAGTCCAATGTCCTCAACCTTCGACGCGACCCAAACCCGTGTTAATGGCCGTTTAGTTAAGGTAATGGCTTGGTACGACAACGAGTGGGGTTTCTCTAACCGCATGCTCGATAACGCTGTGGTATTGATGAACGCCAAGTAAGCACCTTGTCTTAGTGACTGAATCTAAAAACGCAGGCTTCGGCCTGCGTTTTTGCGTTTGGGCTTTAATAACAAACGCAGACTAATCGGTACCCTGCCCTTGGCCAAACCGGGTTATGCGTTTTCATCATCCGGGTACCTACAAGACAAAAGATGAACATTTTCTCAATGACGCATAACGGCCAGTAGGTAGTGGTAGCCACATGTCTACTTTGGAGCGTTAAGCCGACACTTCCTTGTCGACACATCACCATGACAGCCGCCTTTGTGCTACTCAGTAAATGTACTCAGATTTACTCTCAAGATCGCAGGGTAAACTAGCAGATTTCTCTGTCGTTCAGAACGATAAGCATCCGTTGTCGATACGACAAAAAACCATCGTTTTTCAATTTGTCGTTTTGGCTTCATAAAGTGCGCTCATTTTTCAGCATGCGGTTTTAAGTAAGTGGATCTGTTCAATTTCATTGGTTCTATTGGTACCGGTTTGTACCTGTTTGCCTATGCACTCCTGAGTCTCAAAAAGACCCGCGCTGACAGCGTTACCTATATGGGAATGAACCTGATTGCATCTTGTTGCATGCTTATCTCGTTGACCGTGAACTGGAACGCACCGTCGTTCTTCGGCCAGATTTGCTGGGCAGCCATCTCCCTCTACGGGCTGATGAATTGTGTCATGGCCCGCAGAGCACTGGCCAAAGAGATTGGTCAAATCAACCCGTCAGGTTCCCCAACTGTTGCAAACTGAATGCCCCTGATGGCTCGGTATCGCCGATAAGACTCTGAACTCGCTGGATTGCCTCAAGCGCAGCCGCATCCTTTCGGAACGACAGATAAACCGGTCGTGGCCAACGAGAAGCCCCTTCAACCAGATACAGTTGGCCGGTTCCCGTCAGGGGCTCCACCAGCGGCTGCGGTAAATATGCCGCGCCGCCTTTCTCCAGAATAAAATCCAGCGCGATGCGACCACTGGAGGTCCGCAGCCAAGGCGGCGGGATCCGTGGGTGTCGTTCGGCATGCTCTTGGGCAAAGCGGGTACCCCAATCGACATATACGTAACGTTTTTCCAGCGCCTCGGTAAGCGATTGCTGTTCAGTCGACACCAGTTGTAGTGACAAGGTGGTGACCTGTTGACACTTCAGTTCATCTGCTTTTAACGCATCGAACACCAAACCAATATCCAGGGTGCGTTCCAGCAGACCACGGTGGATCTGTTCCCGGCTCAGTGTCTCGGCATTAAAGGCATACCCATCAAAGGCATCGGTGATCACGCTCAGCGCATGTTGCAGGTAGGCATCCCACAGGTTTGGCGTACCGGCCAAGGTTAACTGGATCGATTGGTAACTTTGCAGCGAGATATCCTGCTTGGCCTGCTCGAGAGTATTCACCATCACCTCGGCATAAGGCACTAAGCGCTCACCGGCTGATGTTAACTTGATGTTGTTGCGCTCACGCTGAAATAGCTGGGTAGAAAAGAAACCCTCAAGCTGTTTGATGCGTGCGCTGACTGCCACTTGGGTGATGTACAAGTTTTCCGCAGCGCGCCCGAAATGACGCTCCTTGGCAACTTCCAAAAATGTACGGAACACTTTGACATCCATACACAAACCTCATTTTTATAACCGGCTGCAAGTTAACAAAAAATGCAGTCGAGACGACAAAAATCAATCGTTATCTTTAGTGACCAAACTGGCCTATAAAATACGCCTCAGAGAACCCTCTCTACAGAATTCCCCTTTTTTGTTGCGAGAAAATAAATGCGCATCTGTTTTATCCTGCACGCAGCTGAGTTGGAAGAGCCCCGTGGTGACACTGTGGATGCATCAAGCGCACAACGCTGGCTTACCGAACAGGCCAAACGCTGGCAACTGCCGTGCAAGATTGGTCTCAGTAGCCAGATGGCAGCCAGAGCGATGGTGGTGAATGACAACCCTAAACTGCTACTCAATCGGTATAGCGACTTTAGTCAGGGGAGCTGAGTAACCTCGCTCAGCATGAGCTGGGAGTTCACGTGGCGACTACGTTAAACGCCCGCCAGCAGCCTCTTAAGCTACTCCGGCTAGGGCTGCCCGGTGCGACCTTTACTCAAGAAGGGCTCGCCATTTTAGCTGAGTTCACCTCTGGAGGCATGTGGCTTAGCCGGCTAAAACAACTGGCAGCGCGTGTTCTTGCAGTGGACGCCTTGGTGCGCCGACATAGTTTTGTCGATACCTGCCAACTGTTGCAGCAGCATGGCATTGACGAGCAACAAGCGTTTAGCATCACCGCCCGGGCTTATCGAGGTGGTGGCTTTACCAAGGATTACCTCTATCTGAGTGGCTTTGTGGCGATGTTACGGGCCTGCCAACAACGTTGTCCAAACAACCTATTGGTCGGTAAAGCGGGCATTGAACACATTGATATTCTAAACGAGTTGGTCGAGCGGGAGGTATTTGTGATGCCTAAGCCTCTGGTGGCTTTGCAACCTGACACCAAGAAACAAGGTGAATTAGCTTACCTGGTGCGCTAACTTCACTAGGGCTAACCGCATTGCTTTGAGAAGGCGACTAAACAGAAAACGCAGGCTTTGCCTGCGTTTTTGCGTTTGGGCTTGAGTGGCAGGCTCAGATCATCTCGTGAATATCCCGAGAAGTTACAGAATTAGCGCCTCTAGCAGCTTGAACCGCTGCTACGTTACCCTCTGATAGTGATACCATCTGCGCATCAGAATTACCGAGAAAATCTATGTTTATCCATCATGTTAACGGCATCGACTGGCTAGTGATTACCGCTTTTGAAGAACTGAAAGCTCTATTTATCGAAGAAGCCGGTGCGATCCCCTCTTGCTTCTCTGCCACCAGCGAATTGAACCTGATTGATCAAGCCAAACGAACTTATGGACATCTACCTGGATTCAGGGGCGTAATCACCGATACCGGCACTTATCAACGTCAGGCTAACCAAGAAGATTTAAAGCCACAGCTTGCCGCCCTAGTTGAGGGACGCGGCCGGGTGTTTATCTATCACAGTGGCTTTGTCGCTTTTGTGGATGATGCGCAAACCTTTATTACCAAGATGGACTGAACATCATTTAACAGGTTGAAATCGGCGAACTGGCAGCCTAAGCAAAATAGGGACAGAAATGAGTCAACGCCAATCTTGGCCGCGAAACGATCCTTCACCCATGAGCTGAGCATCCAACCGTAGTACACCCATACATATCACGGTTGTATTGATGAACGCCAAGTAAGCATTGAGCTTCTAACCGTTTCAACTGTGTATAAAAACGCTGGCCGTAGCCATAATGCCAGTCAGTTAAGCTAACTAGCTTGCACAAGAGCACTTGGAGCAACAAATGGCCGCTTCCCTGGCAGCACAATATCGAGGTTGTTGATGACCTGGGACATCGCGGTATTACGGAACAGGGACATACCAACCACACTCCAAATCATCAACTCCATAGGCAGACGACGCTTACGGATTGTCACTACACCAGTGTCTCTTAGACACTCATCGATTAACTCAGGCTCGAGCAACCCTGACAGTGAGGTGAAGTTTTCTGGGGCGAAGTCGTGGAGAATATCGAGGGCTTGGCTGAGAAGCATAAAAAATCCGAGTTCCTTAGGGAAACTCGGGTTCTGTCACGCTCAGAGGATCGGTCAACCGATCGCTAACTGATCAGCATTAGGCCGAAGCCAGCGTTTTTTTTATGGCTGTGAAGCAATTAAGTGTTGTTCTTGCCAATGCTGTTAAAGCACCGAAATCGGTGTAGCCGAGGCTTAAGATAAACTTCAACAGCTGACTACGACACAGCCTTTTTTATTTTCATTGAAGCAACAAATTAATACCACCTACGTAGCGAAGGCTCGCCAAAACTATCTGGACAACGCCGTGATTCAAACACAAGTGGAGTACAAAGCCTCAATCCAACAGTTTGTCGCTAAGCTAGCGCCCATCACTGTTGGTTTCATGTTTGTGCGTCAACCAGAGCTGCATGTCTAAACCTCCGCCTTTTGGAAACAAAAAAGGCTTCGAATAAATGAGCCATTCGAAGCCAAAACCTTTCGGCTGATGATCAAGCCTAAGACTACTAACCGCTGTAATTTACAATGCGGGTTTCACCTTAATTCTGAAAAATAGGCTGTAGCAAACCGGCAAAATGACTAACGTAAGTAAAGTCGCAAAGCCCAAACCAAAAAAGATAACCACTGACAACGACTGGAAGAACGCATCCGATAACAACGGCAGCATGCCTAACATGGTAGTCAGCGCCGCCATCACCACCGGACGCACACGGCTCACGGCAGAATCGATGACAGCTTGATATGGCGATTTGCCAAGTCCTTGTTCCACATTGATTTGATCAACAAGCACAATGCCATTCTTAATTACCATGCCGCTAAGGCTTAAAATTCCCAAAATAGCCATGAAACTTAGAGCGGCATCAAACAGCAACAGACCAGCTGCTACGCCGACCATAGATAACGGCACACAAATCCAAATCGCAGCCGCTTGACGTACGGAATTAAACAACAACACCGTAATAACAAACATTGCTAAAAAGCCAAACGGTACTGATGATTGTACGCCTGCATCTGCCTCGGTCGACATTTCGTACTCGCCACCCCACTCAAGCTGATATCCTGCGGGTAGATCAATTGCTTCAATTTGATCGCGAATTTTGACCAGCAACGCATCGGAAGTCGCACCTTGTTCCAGAGCAGGATCAGCCATCACCGTGATTACTCGTCGACGATCACGTCGCATAATGATCGGGTTTTCCCACTCCGATTGAAACGCTGAAACCACTTGGCGCACCGGCACATAAGTGTTATTCGAACTGCTCCATACCTGCAACTTATCGATACCGTCGAGTCCCAAACGCTCCTCTAACGGCGAACGTGCAACAATAGGTAACTGGTGAGACCCATCTCGGTAGACTCCTACGGTTTGTCCACTGAAATTGCGCAATAGCGCAGCATCAAGATCTTGCTTACTGACCCCGGCACTGCGTGCGTCGCTAAGATTCAACTGAGGCCGCACCATTAAGGTCTGATTACGCCAATTATGACGAATATTATCGGCCAATGGTTCATGCTCTAATACCAGCTCAGCTTGTGCCGCTAATGCTCGAAGTACTTGCGGGTCATCGCCATAAAAGCGCGCTTCTATCTTCGCCGCAGGGCTTGGACCGTTTTGCAGTGTTTTAACTCGGTATTCAGCTTCGGGGTAGTCAGATCTTAGCCAACCTTGAACCGCTGCCATATGAGCGCCCATGTTATCTAAGGAGTCCATCTCAACCAGCAGCTGCCCATAAGCGGCGTAACTTTTTTCTGGGACATACTCCAGCACAAAACGTTGCGCCCCTTGACCAACTACTGAAGTTAAATTGACCATACCCGATGGGCGTTGCGCTTCACGGTCTAGCAGATGCTGCTCGATGTTATTAACAAATTGTTGAGTTCGCAGTACATCAGTGCCTTCTGGCATCCAAATATCGACCATATAGATAGGCGTAGCGGACTGGGGGAAAAAGACCTTTTTAACTTTCCCCATTCCAAACATAGCCGACCCCATCAACGCAATCACGACCAAAATCGTTATCGCTCGATGGTGGATCGCCGCATCCAACAATCCGCGATATAAACGAAAACCAACCCCTTGGTATAGTTCGCTAGCTGCACCGTTTTCCTGATTTTTAAATAACATATGACAGAAAAATGGCGTAATACTGATTGCGGTCAACCAACTGATGGAGAGCGACAATAGCAAGATCGTAAACAGCGAACCGCAGAACTCTCCAGATGCATCGTCAGATAACCCAATTGGAGCAAAAGCAATAATAGCAATCGCGGTCGCGCCTAATAGCGGCCACTGCGTCTGATTGACGATTGTTTTAGCTGCTTCTAATCGTGTTAAGCCTTTGCGAATTCCTACCAAAATGCCGTCAGTCACCACAATGGCGTTATCAACTAACATCCCTAGTGCAATGATCAATGCACCAAGTGAAATAGATTGCAGTTGGATTCCCAACACCCGCATACCAATAAAGGTACCTAGTATTGTGATCAACAATACCGCTCCCATTAATACGCCAGAGCGCAGGCCCATAGTTAACAGTAATACTGCAATGACGATAACAACCGAACAAGCCAAGTTAACTAAGAAACCACTTACCGCAACGTCTACCACTGCGCCTTGGTTATAGAGCGAAGTCAGCTCCATTCCAACCGGCATAAAATGGTTGAGTTCCGTTATTTTTGTGGTAATTGCTTGTGATACCTCCACGACGTTAACGCCACTCATAAATGAGATGCCGATAGATAAAGCGGGCTTACCTTGACTATGGAACATAGTCTGAGGCGTATCGGTATCGGCTTTATAAACCTTGGCAATATCACCAAGATAAACCAACTCCGTGCTGCCTGGAGGGCTAACAATTACCCGTTGTAAATCGTTGATATCGGTAAATTCGCCAGTAGGGTGCAACCGAATACGATTGCCGTTCAATAACGCCTTGCCGGCATTAGACACACCATTTTGGGTCTGCAATAAGCCATAGAGATAATCTGGGCTGAGCCCCATCGCAACCAACTTTTGTTGGCTAAATTCCACCATTACTTGTTCTTGAATTTTGCCTTCAACCGCAATCTTTTTAATACCAGGAATTAACACTAACTCACGTCGCAAATAGTCAGCTTGGTTACTCAGCTCCCGATTACTAAAGCCATCGCCACTTAAAGTCAGCATATAGCCATAAACGTCAGAAAAATCATCAATAACTATTGGGGCATATGCACCAGCTGGTAGCGCTTGCGAGGCATCACTGACCCGCCGACGCAGTTCGTCCCAAACTTGCGGCAGCTCAGTTTTATCGAACGAGTCCTTCATCTGAACTTCGATCTGCGATACACCAGCGGCGTTAATCGACGTTACGTGCTTAAGTTGGGGCATCTGCTGAATGGCATCTTCCAACCCCAGCGTCACCTCTTCTTCTACCTGATCCGCAGACGCTCCAGGGTATTGAGTTATCACCAATGCATTTTTGATGGTGAACTCTGGCATCTCCAACTGGCCCAACTTGGTAAACGATAGCGCACCACCAACAGCCAAAAGAACGACTACTAACCAGCTAATTACCTTATTTCTGATGCTAAATTCAGCAATGTTCATCACCTAAATCCCTCTAGGCCAAACCAGAGGTTTGACCTGCTGCTCAGGAGTAAGAATCGATACACCGGTTTCAACGATTAACGTACCCGGTGCCAACCCCGACAAGATTTCAACCCCTTGATCGGATAAGGAACCAATGGTGACTAGACGTGGCGATACCTGCTGCGAATGTGCGTCAAATACCCAAACTTGCGATTGGGCAACGCCATCGCTAAATTCGACGGCGTTTTGCGGCACCACAACAGTAGCCTTTGTAGCTGCATTAAACGCATCAAAATTCACTTCAATCTCGGCGCTCATACCAGCCACCACATTTAAATCACGTGGTGGCTCCATCACAAAAGTCATCTCAAAACTCTGACTTCCGGAGGTCACTACACTACTGTGCTCTAGATAGCGAAGTGGGTGATGCCGCTGGTCTGCGTCGAAGCTAGCCGAAGCACGTAGCTGTGCAGACAACACCGCGGGATCGGCATGCAATAACAACGACTCAGGTATTTGCGCTTTTAGCTCAATAAGGTTGTCACGCTGCAAGGTCAAAATAACCTGAGTCGCTTGAACCATTTGAAAGTTTTCAGTGAAGACCTTCGCCACAACCCCTGAGAATGGCGCCAATATATCAGTGTATTCAAGCTGGTTTTCAGCCATCTCTAACGCCGCGTGACTAGACTTTAACTGAGCCTTTGAAACGTCTACCTCGGCTTTTGATATAAGCGATTTAGACAATAGTTTCAGGTTTCGTTGATGATCCAATTCGGCCAATTCATAATTGGCTTGGGCATTCAGCAACGCTTGACTGGCATCACGCTGATCCAGCTGCGCCAACAGCTGACCTTGCTCAACACGTTGACCTTCAATGAGTGCAAGCTCAGTTAACACACCACTAACCCGAAAAGCCAAGTCAGCAGGTTTATGGGAAGCCACTATTGCAGGAAGTCGATTATGATGTTGTTGTACTACCTGTACTTGATGCAATTTAACAGGGCGGGGTAAAGCTTGTTGTTCTTCCTGCACAGCAGCGGCATCACAGCCGGTTAACATTACTAATGCAACCAAAGTTACTGCGCTCAAATCTGTCGTTTTCATTGTGACCTTCACAAACACTTTCGTTGCCAAGATTATGAAAACCATTACAATTCTATTCAATGAAACCTTTTGGAACCTTATGTTCTACAATTTAGAACCCCAAAAGGTGCTCAAACAACTTGATAACAAAATCAAATTGAGAACACTCAATGAAAACTGAAGACATCAAACTGTTCCATATCGTCGTCGATTCTAGCAGCCTCGTACGTGCAGCGGAGTTACTTAATTTACCCAAATCAAACGTCAGCAGACGCATCAAGGCATTAGAACAAGAGATCGATACCCACCTATTTCATCGCAGCGCCCGCGCGCTTAAGCTCACCGAAAAGGGTCAATTGTTTTATTCAGAAACCAAAGCAATGGTGAGTCAACTAGACGGGTTACTTGAACGGTTAAGCCACAACCAATATGAACTCAGCGGCCATCTGAGAATCCAAGTGTTACCATTACCAGAAGTGCTCAACTTAACCGATTTAGTGCACCAATTTATGGAACTTCACCCAAAGGTAACGGTAGAGATCATCACCAGCTCCCATGAATCCAACTTGATCGAAAATCACATTGATGTAGCACTTCGAATTGGTCGGCAATTAGAAGATTCAACGCTAATCGCAAGACCAGTAAATGAAGTGATTTTCGGCTGCTATGCGAGCCCCAGTTATCTCGCCAATATTCCTATGCCAACCAAAGTCGCAGATCTCGAGCAACTGCAAGTTATCCGATGGCGTTTACCTAATGGCAAGTTAGCCCGCGATTTTTATCAGGGTAACCTTCGATTTAACACGCCAAGTCGACTTACTGTTAATCACCCGGAGCACTTAATTCAAGCAGCTGTAAAAGGGAAAGGTCTAATTATGTATCCTAAACATCTCGTCGCTAACCTTGTGAGTAGCGGTGAACTTGTTGAAATATTGCCAGAAAAATTACCTTTAACCAGTTTTAGCTGGTTAGTTTACCCAACCAAAAAGTCACTCTCTAACACCGCGACTAAGCTAGTCGAATATATCGTCGATCAATCTCGTATTCAAAATCCTAAGAAATGTCCTGACGTGTATGCCTAAATGGTACAAATCGAAAAGTACTACTCTTATTTAAACATCAAATAGTTAATGGGGGACTACCGAGTCAACTGGCTATTCAAATAGCTAAGTACTTGCTTGCCCTCTACCCTATATAGATTACGGTATCAAACCCATAGTGAGAGTCGCACAGCTAATTTCAAACACTAGGGCGGTTTGGCGCTGGAGTAAACCCATAGTCCTGTCGGTTAACTGCTTCATATTACCGCTGAAAGAGCAGCGTTCTAACATCAATTTAAGCAACCGCTGTTAACACCTATAGCTGACACATGTAAGCAGACTAGAGGGCATGCTTGGTATTAAAAAATCGCTCTAACTCTTCCGCCAGCACATTGATACGATGGGGGCGATACTGGCGAGATGGGTAAATCGCATACAAACAATTTTGGTTGTAGTATTCGTCAGCGAACAAACGAACAAAGTTGAGCGTAGGGTTATTTAAAAAAGCCCCTTTAGGTAAACAAGCAACACCGACATTATCGGCAACCATTCGAGCCAGTATTTCGGTATGATCGGAATAGGCAACAGAGTTAGTGTTAAATTTTCCGCTTAGCCCTTGGCCGTTATTCCAAGTTTGCACATCCTGCGAGTAACTTTTATCGTCCAATAGGACCAAATAGGGATAGTTTTCCAACTCAGCGGGATGACTAGGAACACCATACTTCTCTAACAACCCCGTCCCAGCGTAAAAATGCTGTTTACCGTTAAAGATTTTTTTGGCAATTAACGAACTGTCACTTGGTAAATTAGGACTAATGGCAAGGTCATTGTCATAAAGGGTATCAACTTGGCGGCCGGAATTGACTTTAATTCTCAGCTTAACTTTTGGATAGCGTTTGATAAATGGTACCAAAAAACGCTCTGCCAGAGCATTACCAATGGTGGGCGGTACTATCAAACTGATAGGGCCACTCACCTCTTGATCATTGTTGGCTAAGTTGCGGATCTGATCGACTTCACCGAGAACTGTACCGACCTGCTTAAGGATCTGCGTTCCTTGGCTGGTCGTGTTGAACTCCTTACCGCCGCGATGAAACAACTCAGTATTAAGTTCCTCTTCGAGACCTTTAATTTTACGGCTTATCGAAGACCCATTCATATCGAGGATCTCTGCCGCCCGGGCGATGCTTTTCACTTCTGCAACGACCAAGAATATTCGTAACGTCTCTAAGTTCATTTAATGTAACCAACCTCATCGCTTCAATAGTTAAAAGCCAATTATAATTCTAATTCGCAACCAAATACGAAGATACAACTGTGGGTTCATACTTAATGGGTATTCACATTGCACCTTTAAGCGGTAATATGATTTTTCACGGTCAACTTGGCGCTATTTGGTGTTAGCGTAAGCCTATTTCATTAACGCAGCAATACCGATATCGACATGGCTAACGTTATCCATTAATGAATAATCACAGCGCCGTCACAGGTTGCTAAGTCAGATTTACATTTTGCATATTTGAAAACCATTACTCTCACAAGCTAATTTGATTAAGCGCAACCCTTAGCTATAAGGTCGACCTTCATCTCATTTTACCCTTCCAATTTAGCATCACCGTGCGGCAGATATCGCAATGCTCTTAGTAATTAACTTGGATAGCCTAAGCAGGATTTAATCCACAGTGATAACCTAAGAAGATAATAATGATGTCTCTCAAAAAACTACCACTTGCTATCGCCTTATCGTCGCTACTGGCCCTCAGTGGCTGTGGCTCGGACTCTGACTCATCGACAGCGGATCCCATCAACGGTGAGATCCCAGAAGTAGGAACACCGCAAACCGGTACCGGTGTATTTGATAACGTCTGGGGACCTGACATCAAATGGCAACTAGAAGGCCCAATCACCGTATACTTTGACAAAATGAGCCGCGCTGACTGGGTGGCGCAAACCGAAGAACGTTTTTCCGATCTTGAGCATGGCTTTACCTTTGATGCGGAAGACGTTCGCCGCGTAGTTCCTAAACCATTGCGCGACGACCTGTTTCATGACGGCCAGATCACCTTTGCTGAAGTGCTAGTTTACCTTTCCGAAACCCGAGACGATTTTCACCTTGAGTATGAATGGGGCGAAGACATTGGTGCATTCCGCTACACCGTATGGCGCAATGAAGACGGCAGCCCTATTGAGTATGACGCTGACGGCCAACCTATTGGTGAAGGTGACCCTAACTGGTACGCTAACTGGATATCTGATACCGGCGATTTCAAACGCGAGTTTAACTACAACAACTGGGGCGAAAGCGTGACCCATCGTTTGGAGCTAACCGTATTACAGTCTAACTCTGGCATCTTGTTGCGCTCACTAAGCCCTGCCTACACAGAACGTCGTGAAGAGATGCAAAAAACCCAAACCAAACGTCGTAACGAAGCCGAGGCTACCGTTGGCGAAAACCGTATCATTGTGCCAATGGTAACGGTTAAGCCCGTTGGTGGCGAAGCGATAAGTTTTACCGATGTTGAGGTCCGCTCCCACAACCTTCGCCCTGACATCTATAAAAAGGACGCAATGATCACCTTGGCTGATGTCTTCCTAAGCATGGATGAACAAGGGCTAATTGATGTTGAGTTTTCATACTGGGGCAAGCTATCTACCGACGTCGATATTCAGCACTTTGTTATCAACTCCGTTAATGGTGTTCGTAACCAAGCACGATTAGCCTATGTCATTGATGCATTCGAGCAGCGCAACAAGGCCGACTGGAACTTCAAGTATGGCGTTGGTCGCATCATGGCCAAGGGCTTTGACGGCACCTTCTGTGACGGTATCGGCTTTGATGGTAAGGCTTCCGGCGCACCAATCGATGGCATCATCGATGACGAGTGTGTTAGTCACTACGCTGAGAAAGGCATCGAGATAGATATCTCCGATTGGTACGGCGCCATTAACAAACACACCTTCGCTGATGTCTGGCCAATGCAATACCCAATCGACCATGCAATGCTGGTAAACAAACAACTGGGCTTTGTTCCAGCCGATACCAACCGATTCGAAGGCGATGGCAAGTTTGAAATCGCTGATATCGACGACGCCATCCGCCCGTTGTCTGAAGCGCACTTTGGTTGGGGCATTGCTGATTGTGGTACCTGCCACTCTCTAGCCAGCGTTCACTCCGACGGCGATATCGGCACCCTTGGCGTAAATCCAACACCTGTGTCAGTTATGGACGGCGTTATGCCGTACGAACCGTCAGATGCCGATAACCGTGTAGTTGCACCTTATCAGTGTGCCCAATGCCACGGCAGCAATGGTGCGCCTAAAGGACATGGCGAGATTGGCCAATGCTTCTGGTGTCACGACAACGAGTTCGAATTCAAAAACCACGGCTCAGCTAACCGCTTAATCAATAAGATGTACGAAGGTGGGAATATCACTAATGATGAAGCTATCGCCGCTGGGGCAACCTTCTTTGCAGAAGAGATTATCGACATTCCATCAACCGATCTGGACGCGGTAGAGATGCTTCGTGAGAGCCACTTCCCCGATAAGGAAGTTGGTTACCTAACTAACAATCTAGCGCCAGTTGAAGGCCAAAACTTCGCTTACATGAGCGGTTTGTATAAAGACGATATGAAGGTTCGAAGCAACAGCGACTGGACTATTGACCCAGTGTACCCAGACCCATACTCATGCATGACCTGCCACCCAAACAAATAAAGGTTAACTAGCCAAAATAGGGGCAGCTTAGATCGACTGCCCCTTAGCTTCGCTTACAGCGCGAATGCTCGCTAACAAAAATGGTTTCAAAGGTAATATGAAAAAACAAAGCTGGATTGTATTGATGTCGTCAAATTTTGCGTTTGATAGTGCCATCATCGGTGACAAAGCTCCGACCAATGTGCTCGAACAGTGCCGCTTAGTCGACTACCACACTTCAGACGAATCATTACGAAGCCTCGCCAGCATGCTTGTTATCTGGACCCAGCGGGTCGATCCAAAACAGAAAATCGAAAATGTGTTTCATACACATCAACACTTTCAGCGACAATTTTTGCAGCTCAGTGATGGCAAGGGTCAGCACGGCTTATTGGTCATTCTAACTGAGACAACGAGCCCACAGACAATATTCATGCCGGGTGACAAGCTCAGCCACAAGCTGAATGGTGTTATAACGAAGTCGACCAAGAAAGACCATAAAACCAAGGTGATTGTAAACTTAACGGCACTAGGCTTAAACACCAGTGAAATATCATCGGTTCTCAACCTAACCTGTCGCGGGGTTGAATATCATTTAGATAAGGCTAAGCAAAAGTTAGGCGCAAGCAATAAAGCCAACCTAGTGTTCAAAGCCAATCAGTATGGTTGGATTTAAGTAAAATTCAGCACCTACCCAGAGCACCACAACGTAGCTGCATCAATGTTAACGACAACCGCTCCAACCTATAATAAAAAAGGCCACCGAAAACGGTGGCCTTGACTGTTCTGACTTGTTTGGGCGTCACCATCCATGGCAACTAATGCCGAAGCACTGCTGTAAACGTTACTACAGAAATGTTAATTCATGGTAAGTAATTGTTTTACCGTTGTAGTTTTGCGACCAATGACGCGAAGGCAATTCGCTAGCCACAAAAAACAAATAGCAAAAGGCCTGCTATTGCAGGCCTTTGATTATTGATGTCGTTACGAATAACTAGGCCAACGCCTCTTTTGACAACGCCGTAATCCGTTGCCAATCTCCAGACTCAATGGCATCGTTCGGCGCAATCCAACTGCCGCCGACACACTTAACGTTTTTCAGCGCCAGGTACTCCTGATAGTTGCCAAGGTTAATACCACCAGTTGGGCAGAATGTTATCTGCAACATTGGTCCAGACATCGACGTCAATGCCTTAACCCCACCGTTTGCTTCTGCAGGAAAGAACTTTAGGTGGTCGTAACCATTCTCTAGTGCAACCATCATATCTGATACCGAAGCGACACCTGGAACCAATGGAATACTGCGCTGTTTAGCTGCTTGTAATAACGTTGGTGTTGTTCCTGGGCTGATTGCAAACTGCGCACCGGCTTCAATAGCTGCATCCAACTGCTCTGGGGTTAACACCGTACCGGCGCCAATCAGTGCCTCTGGAACTGCTTTACTGATGGCACGAATCGCTTCAATTGCACAATCGGTACGTAAGGTTACTTCAAGTATTGAAATTCCACCGGCGACTAACGCCTTTGCTAGCGGAACCGCGTCCTCCAACTTATTAATCACCATTACAGGGACTACTTTGCTACGAGAAAAAACCTCTGCAGGCTGACGTTGCCATTGATTACTCATTGTCGTTCCTTATTTCAGCAGCGCCGAAGCACCAATACCCGGGCTAGCTAACATGGTGCGGAATTGCGCGAATAGATCTCGTCCAGTACCGAAGTCATTAGACGACAAGTCTGGCGTTGTTACCTGGCGAGTGGCAAGTACGTCGTCGGTAACCATTAGGGTAATGTCACCACTAACCGCATCGACACGAATGATATCGCCCTGCTCTACCTTAGCCAGTAAGCCGCCATTGAGTGCTTCTGGGCTGACATGGATGGCCGCAGGCACCTTACCGGATGCACCAGACATTCGGCCGTCGGTGACCAAGGCCACCTTAAAGCCTCGGTCTTGCAATACTGCCAATGGTGGCGTTAATTTGTGTAGCTCTGGCATTCCGTTTGCCTGTGGGCCTTGGTAACGTACAACCACAATGCAATCTTTATCAAGTTCACCGGCCTTAAAGGCGCCATCTAGCGCGTACTGATCTTCAAAGATAACCGCTGGTGCCTCAATAACGCGGTGTTGCGGCTCAACTGCAGACACCTTCATTACCGCACTACCTAAATTACCTTGCAGCAATTGCATACCACCAGTTGTTTGGAATGGGTTGTCTATTGGACGTAAGACTTCTTCATCACCGGAAGTTGCTGGGCCTTGCAGCCACTGAAGCTCACCTTCCACCAGCGCAGGGGTTTTACAGTAGAGGTCTAAGCCTTCACCAACGGACGTCATTACATCATCGTGAATTAAACCACCTTGACGTAGCTGTGACATCAAGAACGCCATACCACCAGCTTGGTGGAAGTGGTTGATGTCGGCGTGACCGTTAGGATAGATGCGTGCCAGTAATGGCGTAACTTCAGACAGCTCGGCGAAATCTTGCCAGTCAACGATGATGCCAGCAGCGCGTGCCATTGCGACAAGGTGCATGGTCAGGTTAGTTGAACCACCGGTTGCTAGCAGAGCGACAATGCCGTTTACCACCGACTTTTCGCTATAGATATCAGCCATCCGACCTTTACCCTGTTGCGCCAAACGACATACTTGCTTTGCAGCGGCATCGGTCAAGGCATCACGTAGGGGATCATTTGGTGAAACAAAGGAGGAACCAGGCAGCTGCAGCCCCATCGCTTCAATCACCAACTGATTTGAGTTAGCAGTGCCGTAGAAAGTACAGGTACCAGGGCTGTGGTATGAGGCAGACTCTGCTTCAAGTAACGCCTCTTCGCCCAACTCGCCTTTGGCAAACTGCTGGCGAATCGCCGCTTTTTGTTTATTAGGCAGACCTGAGGACATCGGTCCAGCTGGTACAAATAACGTAGGCAGGTGGCCAAAGCTGAGCGCACCGATGGTTAGCCCTGGTACAATCTTATCGCAGATCCCCAGTAGTAACGTGCCATCAAACATGTTGTGCGACAGGCCAACGGCAGTCGCCATGGCAATGACTTCACGGCTCATCAAGCTCAGCTCCATTCCCGGCTGGCCTTGAGTAACCCCGTCGCACATCGCCGGAACACCGGCAGCTACTTGCGCGACACTGCCGACTTGACGGCAAGAAGCCTTAATGGACTCAGGGTAAGTCGCATAGGGCTGGTGTGCAGATAGCATGTCGTTGTAGGCGGTGATAATGCCGACATTAGATTTATTTAGTTGTTTCAGATCTTGCTTATCACTACCAACGCAACCGGCAAAACCGTGGGCTAAGTTACTGCAAGACAGCTGGCCTCGCAGCGGCCCATCTTGTTCCTGCTGCGCCATACGAGCCAAGTAGTCAGCACGGGTCGCAACACTGCGTTGAATGATTCGATCGGTAATTTTCGCAATCGTAGGGTGCGTCATTATTTTTGACTCCAATAAACGTCGACCGGCGTTTTGTGCTGATTGAGCACCGCTCTTATCGGCATTTGAGTTGTATCGGTGTGAACCAAAGCTTGCTCGAGAACCTGTTGCTTGGATTCTCCAGCAATATGTAGGTAGATCTGACGAGCATTAAGTAAAGCACTCAGGCTCAGCGACAATCGAGCGTGCGGAGCGGTGGTTGGATGAACAGCTACCAGCAATTGCTCAGTTGCCATCGCCAGTGTTAGTTGTTCTGAACAGGGAAATAATGAGGCAGTATGACCATCGTTACCCATTCCCAACACAATCACATCAAATGGCTTAGGGAAATGTGACAGCTTCTCAGCAACCAGTGCGATACCAGCTTCTGGGGTTGAGTCACTGCTGACCAATCCACTAAAGTGCGCTGATGCCGCCTTACCTTGCAACAGGTGTTGGCGAACTAAGCGTTCATTACTTTCTGGATCATCAGCCGGTAACCACCTTTCATCTGCCAAGGTAATAAATACCTGTGCCCACTCAATGCCAATGTTGCTCAAACGACGAAACAACGGCAGTGGGGTACTGCCACCACTAACCACTAACGAGGCTCGGCCACGGGCATCAATAGCCCGTTGCAGATCGGCGGCAATCTTACTCGCCAGCACATCGACTAAATCAGTGCTGTACTCAAAAGGTTTAAATACTGGCATCGCTATTGTGGTCACGATTACTCCTCCCAAGAGCGTCCATCGCGGGTTATTAATGCAACCGAAGCAACCGGTCCCCAAGTACCTGCCGGATAATTTTTAGGCGGTTCGCCGGCGTTACTCCAAGCATTAATGATCGAATCACACCAACGCCACGCATTTTCTACCTCATCACGGCGAACAAACAGCGCCTGATTGCCCATCATGCACTCAAGCAACAGTCGCTCGTAAGCATCAGCGATACGTTCATTCTTGAAGGTATCACTGAATGATAGATCCAACTTAGTTGTTTGGAGGCGGGTAGTCTGATCAAGCCCGGGGATTTTATTCATCATCTGGATCTCAACGCCTTCATGGGGTTGCAGACGAATGGTCAGCTTATTCGGTGGCAGTTGACGGTAATTTTCGCGATAGAGGTTATGTGGCGGGTTCTTAAAGTGAACCACAATCTCGGAATGCTTGGTTGGCATCCGTTTACCAGTCCGAAGGTAGAACGGCACGCCAGCCCAACGCCAATTATCGATATCAACCCGAATGGCTACAAAGGTTTCAGTGCCGGAACCACAATTGGCGTCTTGCTCTTCAAGATAGCCAGGAACCTGACCTCCTCGGAGATAACCGCCGGTGTATTGGCCACGAACCGTAGTATCGTAGACATTTTCCTGGTTAATTGGCCGTAACGACTTTAATACCTTCACTTTCTCGTCACGAATTGAGTCGGCTTTAAGGTCAACCGGCGGATCCATCGCCACTAAAGACAACACTTGCAGCAGATGGTTTTGGACCATATCCCGCATTTGTCCTGCTTCGTCGAAGTAGCCCCAGCGCCCTTCAATACCAACCTCTTCGGCTACGGTAATCTGCACATGATCGATGGTTCGATTATCCCACTTCGATGCAAACAACGAGTTTGCAAAGCGTAGTGCAATCAAGTTTTGTACTGTTTCTTTACCAAGGTAGTGATCAATACGATAGATCTGGTTCTCATTGAAAAACTCAGCTACTTGATTGTTGATCACCTGGCTAGAATTGAAGTCGCTGCCGATAGGTTTCTCTAACACAACGCGAGTATCGTCTTTGATAAGGTTATTGTGTTTAAGGCAACGACAGATGTCACCATAGATAGAAGGAGGAGTTGCGAAGTAGTTAACCATGACGTTATCGGCATTAAGATGGCTCGCCAACTCGGCATAACCTTCCGGATCGATAAAGTCTGTCCCATAATAAAATAGTCGTTCGCTGAACTGGTTCCAACTTTCCTCGACTAATGGTTCCTTTAGGAACGTCTCTAACGCTTCCTTAACGATGACTTGGTATTCATCTTGCTCTAGCTTTTGCCTTGCAATGCCGACAATACGGGTCGACTCATGCAACAGCCCTGCGCGATCCAGTTGATACAATGCCGGAAGCAACTTCCGCCGGGCCAAATCACCACGAGTACCAAATAGTACAAAGTCACAAGGTTTATTAGATAGATCGGAAATAGATGCCACTGCCCTCTCCTTAAACGGAATGTTTCAGCTACCGATGTAATTTAACTACATTTAAATGAAAAAGTGCGTTGGAAGCAAGACCTTATACAACGGATTACTAGCAAACTTTCAGCTTTGTTTGTAAGATAGCCACAACTTAAGCTTAAACAAGCAGTTGGAAATCGTTGTCGGTTATGATTATTGAGTTCAACGCTGACTCGACAATCATCTTCTGGCGAATGATATTGAATGTGAGTCACTACAACTATGAATACAATCGACAAGATTCAAAAGAACCTCGCCAACTTCAGTAAGTCTGAACGAAAAGTGGCAGAAGTAATCCTTGCTGAACCACAAGTCGCTATCCAATCAAGTATCGCTACGTTGGCAAAAATGGCCGACGTTAGTGAGCCTACCGTTAACCGTTTTTGCCGTCGTTTAGACACCAAAGGCTTTCCTGATTTTAAACTGCACTTAGCGCAAAGCTTGGCCAATGGAACTCCTTACGTTTCACGCCATGTAGAATCTACCGATAGCCCAGAATCCTACACTTCCAAAATCTTTGAGTCGTCGATGGCTGCGTTAGACTCAGCTAAGCAATCCATCGACACCCACGTAGTAAATCGTTCGGTTGACCTGCTTACTCAGGCAGGACAAATCTACTTCTTTGGACTTGGCGCTTCATCTGCTGTTGCTCGAGACGCACAAAACAAATTCTTCCGTTTCAATGTCCCGGTTACCTGTTTTGACGACCCGCTAATGATGCGCATGAGTTGCATCAACGCCCGCGAAGCTACCGTAGTTGTGCTGATCTCACATACCGGCCGCACCAAGTCGCTGGTGGAGATTGCTAAACTGGCACGGGAAAACCATATCCAAGTTATCGCACTTACCACTAAGGATAGTCCGCTAGCTCATGAAGCGACGTTAGCAATCACTATGGATGTGCCCGAAGATACTGATCTTTATATGCCAATGGCATCGCGACTGGCACAAATGGTAGCCATTGATGTACTGGCTACCGGCTTTACTCTACGTCGAGGGTTGCGCTTCCGTGACAATCTCAAGCGAGTTAAAGAAGCATTGCGTGAATCACGTTTCGACAAAAATACCTCGTTATAATCACATCTATGACAGCGGCAAGTACGCTTGCCGCCACACTATCAGATTTGCCAACTAAACTAATTAAAATAAGATACCTGCATTGCAGCTAGCGCAGTCTAACGTCACCATTTCGTAAGTTTTTTACATTATTGACTTTTACTTTCAACTTTAGTCCAGTTGAACCGGTATAACGGAGAGCAAGATGCTTAGAAGAACCAAAATCGTCACTACTTTAGGTCCAGCAACCGATCGTGATGGTAATCTCGAAAAGATCATTTTGGCAGGTGCAAACGTCGTTCGGATGAACTTTTCACACGGCAGTCCGGAAGATCACATTAGCCGCGCTAACGACGTGCGCGAACTTGCAAAAAAACACGGCAAACATGTTGCTATCTTAGGGGATCTGCAGGGTCCTAAGATCCGCGTATCGACCTTTAAAGATGGTAAAATTCAACTCGCTATTGGCGATAAGTTTTTGCTCGACTCGGATTTGGGTAAAGGCGTCGGTGATCAACATCAAGTCGGTCTGGACTACAAAGAGTTACCTAAAGATGTTGTACCTGGTGATATCTTGATGCTCGACGATGGCCGAGTTCAGCTGCGAGTAGAACGAGTCGACGGCAACAAGGTCTACACCTCGGTTACGGTTGGTGGCCCTCTGTCTAACAACAAAGGTATCAACAAGCTTGGCGGAGGCCTTTCTGCTCCAGCGCTAACTGAAAAAGACAAAGCCGACATTCTAACCGCCGCTCAGATCCAAGTTGACTATTTAGCTGTATCGTTCCCACGTACCGGAGCCGATCTTGATTATGCTCGTAAGCTGGCTGCTGATGCAGGTTTGTTTGCTGGCATTGTTTCAAAGGTTGAACGTGCTGAAGCGGTTGCTGATGAAGCTGCAATGGACGATGTAATTAAGGCCTCTGACGTGGTAATGGTAGCCCGTGGCGATCTCGGTGTTGAGATTGGTGATCCTGAGTTGGTCGGGGTTCAAAAGAAACTGATCTCCCGCTCTCGTCAATTAAACAAGGTGGTGATTACTGCGACCCAAATGATGGAGTCGATGATCAGCTCGCCAATGCCAACTCGCGCTGAAGTTATGGATGTGGCAAACGCCGTTCTTGATGGCACTGATGCGGTGATGTTATCTGCTGAAACCGCTGCCGGTGACTTCCCTGAAGAAACGGTAATGGCAATGTCTAAGGTTTGTTTGGGCGCCGAGAAACACCCAAGTGTTACCGTTTCGAAACACCGTCTTGATGATTCATTCTCCGGTACCGAAGAAACAGTAGCGATGGCGACAATGTACGCCGCTAACCACCTACCGGGTGTTAAAGCTATCGTCGCATTGACCGAATCTGGTACCACTCCTAAATTGATGAGCCGCATTACCTCGAATCTACCAATCGTTGCGTTAAGCCGCCATCAAGAGTCGCTTAACTGCATGGCACTGGTTCGTGGTGTTAGCCCAGTACACTTTGATTCAACTCAGTACTCTGGCGATGCCGTCGCCAGCGCCGCTTTAGAAGCGGTAAAGGCTACCGGCATTATCGGTAGTGGCGACTTGGTTATCGTGACCATGGGTGACAGCATGGAAACCGTAGGCGGCACCAACACTTGCAAAATTGTTACCGTAGCCTAAGTAAATGAGTTAGTTGTTCCAAATTAACAAAGCCCGCATCTGCGGGCTTTTTTATGCTTTAAGTTAACTGCAGTGGTACAAATAAAGGTAGTTTCACTACTCATGCGAATAAATATATAAAAGGCTGTGTACCAATTAAGTGTTGTTCTTTCTAATAAAGTTAAAGCACTGGCTAGGCGAGTCGCGAGACAAAGAAGAAAGCACTACCGCTATTGATCTTCTGCCGCATTGGAGCAGTCGAGCGAAGGGTTTTGGACAGCGACCTAATGCAAGGGGATTGCAAAGGGGGCGAAGCTCCCCCTTTTGCATACAAGAATGTGCCGTCGTCTCCGCGACATAGCCCCTTAAGAGTACTGCAATCGGTACAGCCGAAGGCTTGATATAAACCTCAACACTTAACTGTGTGACACAGCCATAAAAAAGGGAGAAGCTAACAAGCTTCTCCCTTCAATTCTGTAACCGGTATTAACCGATGTGCGTTAAGCCACCCATGTAGCTTTGTAATGCCTGCGGCACTTCAATACGACCATCTTCAAGCTGGTTGTTTTCCAGCACTGCTACCAAGGTACGACCTACGGCCAAACCAGAGCCGTTTAAGGTGTGTAATAGTTCAGGCTTCTTGCTGCCTTGACGACGGAAACGAGCCATCATACGGCGAGCTTGAAAATCCATCATGTTAGAGCATGAGGAGATCTCGCGGTAGGTGTTTTGGCTAGGTACCCACACTTCCAAATCGTAGGTTTTGGCAGAGCCAAAGCCCATATCGCCAGTACACAGAATCACTTTACGGTAAGGCAGTTCCAATAACTGCAGAACTTTTTCTGCTTGGCCAGTCAGTTGCTCTAGCGCTTCCATTGAATCTTCTGGCTTAACCAGCTGAACCAATTCAACTTTATCAAACTGATGCTGACGGATAAGACCACGGGTATCACGACCAGCACTGCCTGCTTCTGAGCGGAAACACGGGGTGTGAGCAGTCATCTTCACTGGTAACTGCGATTCGTCGAGGATCTCGTTGCGCGCAAAGTTAGTCAGTGGCACTTCAGCGGTTGGGATCAACGACAAACGACGGTCGTTGTCTTCACCCAGCTTTTCGGTGTGGAACAGGTCTTCACCGAATTTAGGCAGCTGGCCAGTACCATACAGGCTATCTGGGTTTACCAAATACGGAACGTACATTTCGGTGTAGCCGTGCTCAGTGGTATGTAAGTCCAGCATAAACGCAGCTAAGGCACGGTGCATGCGAGCAATTTGACCACGCATAACAGTAAAGCGAGCACCGGATAGCTTTGCGCCCATGGCAAAATCTAAGCCATTCAGTGCTTCGCCTAGATCAACGTGATCCTTAACTTCAAAGTCGTATTGCTTTGGGGTGCCCCACTTCAACACTTCGACATTTTCGTCTTCATCTGCGCCAACTGGTACATCTTCCGCTGGCAGGTTTGGAATTGCAGCAGCAACGCTATCAATTTCTGCCATTAACGCGTTCAAATCAGATTTTTTCTGATCCAGCTGTTCGCCCATGTTAGATACTTCTGCCAACAATGGGGCAATGTCTTCCCCACGTGCTTTTGCCTGACCAATCGACTTAGAACGACTGTTTCGATCAGCTTGTAACTGTTCGGTTTCAACCTGTAGCGACTTACGGCGCTCTTCTAATTCATTAAGGCGAGTCACATCAAGGATGAAGCCACGGCTCGCTAATCGCTCAGCGATTTGCGCTACGTCATTACGCAAAAGTTTGCTATCTAACATATTCGAATTTTCTTTTGTATGTGGTTGGTAAGACTTAACTTCAGGTAAATCACTCTACCTAAATAAAAGTCCTCAACAGGAATTCCATATTGTTAAGCGATTTTATCACAGAAAGCATGATGCATACATCACGACGACCGGTGCGTCGCCTCACATATATCCAATCGCCAATGGCATTTGCGCGAGTATAAATATTGAGACAATCACAGCGACTGCAATCGGCTCTGCCCCGCTAATAACAACGATAACAAATGGCGCTATCGCAGTTGAGTGTTGAGGTTTACATTAAGCCTTCGGCTCTACCGATTTCGGTGTTTTTGGGGACGATGTCGCGGTGGCGACGGCACATTCTTGGGCTTTGTCGTAGTTAGCTGTTGAGATTTACCTCAAGCTTTTGGCTGTGGTGTTTGAGAGGCTCGATGTCGCGATGCCGACCGCAGATTCTTGTATGCATTAGCGGGGAGCTTCGCCCCCTTTGCAATCCCCCCTTGCCTTAGGTCGCATTCCAAAACGCTTCGCTGGACTGCTTCAATGCCGCAGAAGAACAACACTTAGTGGGTAAATAGCCTAACAAATGGGCGCCAATAGCTGGGAAAGTTATTGTTGCCATTGCGCTTAACGCCCAGCAACAGAATAACCGCGCGATAAAGTTGAAGCCGCTTACTAGGTATTGGAAGCGATAAAGTGCTGACCCAGTGCAACCATAGCCAGACAGATCGCAACATTGAGGACAATATTTAGCCCTGCTTTAAGCCAATCACCCGCCTGAAACAACAATAGTGACTCGTTGGCGAAGGTTGAAAAGGTGGTTAGTGCGCCGAGCATTCCGACACCAATAAAAGCTTTAACGCTAGGGGGTAAATCGGTACTCATCGACAGCGCGTACAGTGCGCCCATTAGCAACGAACCTAAGCAATTAACAATCAAGGTGCCGTATGGAAAAGTAGTGCCGAACAAGCGTAGCGCCAATAGCGAAGCACCGTAGCGAAGGCTCGCTCCAATGGCGCCACCGCATGCTACCGCAATCAGATTATTCATAGCGTTTTAGCTCGCTGGTTTGATTTAACTGTTGCAGACGCTCCAGCTTATCGCTGATCTTCTTTTCCAAGCCGCGATCGGTTGGTTGGTATAACTTTACTCCAGCTAATGCCTCAGGTAGATATACTTCGCCAGCGGCGTAGGCCCCCTCTTCCAGGTGGGCATAGCGGTAATCCTCACCATGGCCCATTTCTTTGAGAAGCTTAGTTGGTGCATTACGCAGGTGGGTCGGCACCTCCAACTCAGAGGTATCTTTAGCCAGTTGAACGGCGGCACCAAAGGCGGTGTAGACGGCATTACTTTTCGGTGCACAAGCACAATAGATCACCGCTTGTGCGATCGCACGTTCGCCTTCACCGGGGCCAACACGATGGAAGCAATCCCACGCATTAAGGGCAACCTCCATCGCGCGCGGATCTGCATTGCCAATATCCTCCGATGCGATCGCAAGTAACCGGCGAGCAACATATAAAGGATCACCGCCACCGGCAAGTATGCGGGCGTACCAATACAGAGCACCATCAGGGTCACTGCCACGAACCGATTTATGAACCGCCGATATTAGGTCGTAGTAGTGATCGCCTTTGTTATCGAAACGTGCCACGGGCTCGCCGGCTACTTCAGCAAGCTGCGCTACGGTTAAGGTTTTGTCGTCAGTTAGTTCTGCCATCATCTCGAGCAGGTTAAGCGCCCGTCGTGCATCGCCATCAACATGCTTGGCTAATGCCAATGCTACATCATCTCCAACAACCAGCTGTTCCTTGCCTAAGCCGCGTTGTTTATCGTCAAGCGCCTGCTTAATGATCTGGACTATTTCATCAACAGTAAGCTTTTTGATTAGGTGCACCCGCGCCCTCGACAACAGTGCATTATTCACTTCAAACGAAGGATTCTCTGTTGTTGCACCGATAAAAATGACGGTGCCGTCCTCGATATGCGGCAAAAATGCATCCTGTTGCGATTTATTGAACCGATGAACTTCGTCAACAAACAATAATGTGCGCCGCCCATGCATCGACGCCACTTGTTTGGCTTGGTCAATCGCGGCGCGGATCTCTTTTACCCCAGAGGTCACGGCGGAGATCCGTTCAACGTGTGCATTACAGCTGCTGGCAACAATCTCTGCCAATGTAGTTTTACCAGTTCCTGGAGGTCCCCAAAGTAACATCGAGTGCGGTCGCCCCGCCTCGAGTGCTCGGCGCAGCGGCTTTCCCTCTTGCAATAAGTGAGTTTGACCGATGTATTCACCCAGATCTCGGGGACGCATGCGTGCAGCCAATGGCCGAAAATCCGGCGCAAAATCAAAACTCATGCTGCTCATTAGTGGCGCTGGTCATCAATAAATGTGCCATCGGGGGTAACGAAGTCAAAATTAATCACTTCGCTAATCTCACTCGAGAAGTCAGTTAATGTCATCAGGGTACGGTTACCCTGCCCGTCAATTAACTGCATTGTTTCTATCGCATCACCAGCAAAACAAACCTTCATCTCAATGCCAGCTTGAACGGCACTTCTTAGCTCGAAGCAGTCACCATGGGCGGTCACTTGCCACTGTGCCCATAATTCGGGGTCACGGCTGGACAACAACGGCAGCGGTGTTTGCTGCAGAACATCATCAATGGCGCTGATGGTTACTTGTTCAACGAATGGATCGAAATACCACACCGAGTCACCGTCAGAAACTAAGAGCAGTTCGTCAGGATCAAGTTGTTGCCAGTGAAATTTAAGTGGCGCTTTCATCGCTACCGAACCAGTACTTTGCTGCACTAGTTGGTTATCAAAATCGAAGGCTTGTTGGCTAAAACTGGCACTAAACTGAGGAACCTCAGCCAACTTAGCTTGTAGTTGTTCTGCACCAATATCTGCCAATGCTACTGCTGGCAGCATGGCCAACAAGGGTAAATGTTTAATCATTACTTCTTCCTGGAACCAAGACTTCTCGGTTACCGTTATGAGCAGGTTTACTTACGATTCCAGCAACTTCCATCTGTTCAACTAAACGTGCAGCACGATTGTAACCAACCTTTAGTTTGCGCTGCACACTAGAGATTGAAGCACGTCGACTTTCGATGACAAAGCCCACAGCCTCGTCATAAAGCGGATCTTGTTCAGAGTCAGCTTCGGCACTTTCGCCAGGCAACAACACGGTTTCTCCACCACTTTCACCGTTAAGGATCTCATCTACGTAAACCGGCTTTGCGCGCGCACTCCAGTCTGCTACGACCTTATGTACTTCATGGTCATCAACAAAGGCGCCATGAACCCGCGTTGGCACGCTATTACCCGGTGGCAAGTAAAGCATGTCACCCTGCCCCAATAGCTGCTCTGCACCTTGTTGATCAAGAATAGTTCGAGAATCGATACGACTGGATACCTGAAAAGCGATTCGAGTTGGAATGTTGGCTTTAATCAAACCGGTAATTACGTCAACTGATGGACGCTGAGTTGCGAGGATCAAGTGAATACCTGCCGCTCGTGCCTTCTGCGCGATTCGAGCAATGAGCTCCTCAACCTTTTTACCCACGATCATCATCATGTCGGCAAATTCATCTACTACCACCACAATAGCAGGTAACTTTTCTAAATCTGGCGCTTCGGTTTCCATCGACTGTTCCGGTTTCCAAAACGGGTCCTTGATGGGATTACCTGCTGCTTTAGCGCCAAGTACCTTGGCATTGTAACCTTTGAGGTTTCGTACACCTAAAGCTGACATTAACTTGTACCGACGTTCCATTTCACCAACACACCAGCGCAGTGCATTAGAGGCTTCTTTCATATCGGTAACCACTTCACACAACAGATGTGGAATGCCTTCATATACCGACAATTCAAGCATCTTTGGATCGATCATGATCAATCGAACGTCTTCAGGTGTCGACTTGTACAACAAGCTGACAATCATCACGTTAACACCAACTGACTTACCAGAGCCGGTAGTACCGGCCACCAACAAGTGCGGCATCTTAGCCAGATCTACCACCACCGCTTGGCCAGAAATATCCTGACCTAACACCATCGTCAGTGGTGATTGATTATCAACAAAGCGCGGCGAGCCAATTACATCCCATAGGTACACCACTTCTCGATGTTTATTCGGCAACTCTAAACCAATCACCGATTTACCAGGGATCACCTCGACCACGCGTACTGATACTGCCGACAGCGCTCGAGCCAAATCCTTTGCAAGGTTGGTAATCTTGGAAACCTTAACACCAGGAGCGAGATCGAGCTCAAAACGCGTGATCACTGGCCCGGGGTGAACATCAACTACAGTGGCAACAATGTTAAAGTCGAGCAGTTTCGCTTCGACCAAACGGGCGATGCCATCCAACTCCTCTCGACTGATTGGGTTTTCGCTCTTATTTGGTCGGTCCAATAGTTCGAGGGTGGGCATTGGCGTCGTTGGTACTGGTACTACTGGTGTAGCAACTGTTGGCTGCTGTTTAGCGATGGCATCAGCTAAATAGCTCTCAATTTGAGGCTCATTAGTGTGCGCTGTCATAGTTGCATTGGCTTGGATAGCGGGCTCAATTTCGACATCATCGATGTTGATGGTGTTGTTATTGTCGACATCGACATCATCATCAATCGCGCTAAAAGATGGCTCATGTTGTTCAGCTTGCTGTGCCCACGGAGGCACAAACTCAGTTGAGCTTAGTGGTTCCTCAGATAGTTCTGACTTATCTTGGCTATCATCGCTATCAATATCAACGACTGAGGCAGGAGTAGCGTTAACTGGCTGTGGCATCAATGGTTCAGCCTTAGGGGGCAACTTACTCGCCTTGCTTGACTTCGTCGGCGCTTGGAACTCCTCTACCACCTCTAAAAACTCTTGGGTATCTTCACTATCTGCTGCTTCCTGCGCGAAGTGGGTCGGCAAGCGATAAAGCCAAAGTGCGGCGCCAATACATAACGCACCGATCCACTCGGCAACGGTTACCCAAGATAGGCCAGTAACCAAGGTAAAGCCTGAAGCAATAAAGGTCAGTAGGATAAGCGTGGTGCCGATGAAATTGAAGATTGGCAGCATCGCTTCTGCAATGATGTCTCCAACCAAACCACCAGCAGAAAAGTAGTGGATATCATCAGCGTTTAAAGCTGCCAAGGCAGCAACACTACAGGCGATCATAAGAAAGCCAATGATCCGTAAACTGATGGAGAAATAATCGAGACTAACCAAATGACGGGCTTGATGAAACGTAAGCCAACCAATAGCTGCGACCACAAATGGAATAACAAATGCGGTTAAACCGAAGGTGAATAACAATGCATCTGCAACCCAAGCACCAGCAAGCCCCATCGCATTCAACGTCGTGGTACCCCACGCGACCTGGCTCCAACCTGGATCGGTTGGGTAATAAGTCGCCAAGGCAAATAGGACAAAGCAGGAAACAAAGGTAGTAGTGATTAATCCGACGTGGCATAGCCGTTGAATCCAGCTGAGCGGATTGAGTTTAGATTCTGACAAGCTGTATTCCTAGTCCGTTGGGGCTTGGCGAGTATTCAAGCTGCTGTTTTACAAGTAACTGAAACTGATTATTAGCCTACTTTATCAAACCAACTCAGTGCTTGCATTGCCCTATCCTCTTCGCGCTAACTGAACTAACAAAAAAGCGCCCAATTGGGCGCTTTTTGTATAGGTGGCAACAGTGGTTTAGATAGTTGGTGATGCAATCTGAACGCGACTGGTCTGCTTTACCTCTTCCATCACCACGTAAGTCCGAGTGTCTTTGACAGAAGGCAGCTTTAAAAGCGTTTCGGAAAGTAATCGACGGTAAGCGGTCATGTCGCTTACACGCGTTTTTAGCAAATAGTCGAAATCACCAGAGACCAAATGACACTCTTGAACGTCTTCGAGCAACATTACTGCTTGGTTAAATTCATCGAATACATCTGGGTTATCGCGGTTCAGTGAAATTTCCACATAAACCAACAACGAAGCACCGAGATAGTGCGGGTTTACTTGAGCGGTGTAGCCAAGAATAAACCCCTGACGCTCCAATCGTTTAACACGTTCTAAACAAGGTGTGGGACTGAGTCCAACTCGCTTAGAGAGTTCAACGTTAGAGATACGTCCATCCTTTTGCAGTTCATTTAGGATGTTACGGTCTATCCGATCAAGTTCTTTCAACGGCTTTTTCTTGTTATATGCCATATTTACTTCCTTAGGCCTTCAAAAACGCAGTATAAAGTTCCATCTATACGCAAATTTAGTGGGAGAAAAACTCCCATGAGCTGATTATACTGATTTTGCTGCTAACACCAAGTAAAACATCACATAATTTGTGATTCACAGTCACATTCATGTAACTAATGTCTAAAGGAAGGATACAAAATGATTGTCGGTGTTCCAAAAGAGATCAAAAACCACGAATACCGGGTTGGCATGGTACCAGCCAGCGTGCGTGAATTGACCCAGCGAGGCCATCAAGTCATTGTGCAATCTCAAGCCGGTATCGGCATTGGTTTTGCCGATAAAGATTATGTAGATGCAGGTGCTGAGATATACGCAGACGCCGCATCGGTGTTCGCAAAAGCAGAGATGATCGTTAAGGTAAAAGAGCCCCAAGCAGTTGAGCGAGCCATGCTCCGCCAAGGCCAGATCCTATTTACCTACCTCCACCTAGCTCCAGACGCCCCGCAAACCGAAGATTTAGTTGCCAGTGGCGCCATCTGTATTGCCTACGAAACTGTCACCGATAACCACGGTGGTCTACCACTTTTGGCGCCAATGTCTGAAGTTGCAGGTCGCATGTCTATTCAAGCCGGCGCCCAAGCATTAGAAAAATCGAATCAAGGCCGCGGCATGCTACTTGGCGGTGTTCCAGGTGTTGAACCCGCAAAAGTGGTAGTAATTGGTGGTGGCATGGTTGGCCGTAACTCGGCGTTAATGGCCGTTGGAATGGGCGCGGATGTGACCATTCTCGACCGCAACGTTAACGTACTGCGTTCTCTCAACGCCCAGTTTGAGAACCGTGCCAAGGTAATCTATTCCACTGCAGAAGCACTGGAAAAGCACATTATCGAGGCAGACTTAGTGATTGGTGGTGTTCTTATTCCTGGCGCAGCAGCTCCAAAATTGATTACCCGCGATCACATCAGCAAAATGAAAGCTGGCGCGGCAATCGTTGATGTTGCCATCGATCAAGGCGGTTGTGCCGAAACCTCAAAGGCTACTACTCACCAAGATCCGGTATACATCGTCGATGACGTAGTGCACTACTGTGTTGCCAACATGCCTGGGGCAGTGCCTCGCACCTCAACATTCGCACTTAACAACGCCACGTTGCCTTACATCATCTCATTAGCTGAAAAAGGCTATAAACAAGCCTTACTTGACGATCAACATCTAATGAACGGTCTAAACGTTATCGACGGTAAAATCACCTGTATCGAAGTTGCTGAGGCACTGGGTTACCCACACCACGATGCAGCGACTGCAGTAAAAGCCTGATTATGCTCATCGCTTAAATCGATAAAACGGGAGCTCATGCTCCCGTTTCTTTTATCAGGGCTTTTCCTTACAATCCCTGCAGACCTTATTGAACACCATGGAGTTGCCCATGAGCGACGTAAAACACTGCCCACTACTTATTTTAGGCTCCGGCCCTGCGGGATATACCGCTGCCGTTTACGCCGCCCGTGCCAATCTTAAGCCGGTACTGATCACTGGCATGCAACAAGGTGGTCAGTTAACCACCACCACCGAAGTAGAAAATTGGCCTGGCGATGCCGCCGATCTTACTGGCCCAGCTTTGATGGAGCGCATGCAGCAACACGCAGAGCGCTTTGAAACTGAGATTTTATTCGACCACATTAATGAAGTTGACACCTCAACCCGTCCATTTCGTTTGAAGGGCGACAGTGCCGAGTACACCTGTGATGCATTAATCATCTGTACCGGTGCCAGCGCTAAATACCTTGGTCTTGAGTCAGAAGAAGCGTTTAAGGGCCGTGGCGTATCCGCCTGTGCAACCTGTGATGGGTTCTTCTACCGCAACAAGCCAGTAGCGGTTATTGGTGGCGGCAACACTGCTGTTGAAGAGGCTCTGTACTTGTCAAACATCGCGTCTGAGGTCCACTTGGTTCATCGCCGTGATAGTTTTCGTGCAGAAAAAATTCTTATTAAGCGGCTAATGGATAAGGTTGAAAACGGTAACATCGTTCTTCATACCGATCGTACCTTAGATGAAGTGCTAGGTGATCAGATGGGTGTTACCGGTGCACGCATTAAAGACACCAACTCAGGCGGTACGGAAGAGTTAACGGTTGACGGTGTATTCGTCGCCATTGGCCACAGTCCAAATACTGATATCTTTGCTGGCCAACTCGAGATGAAAGATGGCTACTTAAAGGTACAAAGCGGCTCGGAAGGCAACGCAACACAAACCTCGGTTGCTGGTATCTTCGCTGCTGGTGATGTGATGGATCACATCTACCGTCAAGCAATTACTTCAGCCGGAACCGGTTGTATGGCCGCATTGGATGCTGAAAAATACCTCGATGCGCTAGCACAACAGTGATCTAACTCGCATTTCTATTCTTGGGGGCTTCGGCCCCCGCTTTTGTTTGAGTGATATGGATAAACCTTCTGAACAACGTAACCTTAGATGGTTACGCCAATACGCCTATTTAGGTCAGCGGTGGTTATTTCTCGCTGTAATAGCGGGTTCCGCAAACGCGGTATTTATTGTGATGCAAGCGTGGCTCCTCGCCGCCCTGCTTCATGGGCTTATTATCGAGCAACAACCGCTTAGCGACTTCACCACGAATATTGTAGTGTTATTTTTGCTCACCCCTGCCCGCGCGCTCACTGTGTGGGCCAAGGAGCGACTTGGCTTTAAGGCCGGCGCCGTGATCCGTCGCCACTTGCGGGAACAGATGCTGCAAAAATTTGCCTCTCTTGGCCCAGCCTATATTCAACAGCGCGCGGCAGGCAGCTGGACCAGCATGATGTTTGAGCAGGTAGAGAAGGTTAACGATTATTACAGCCGCTATATCGTGCAGATGCGACTGGTGATGATCATCCCTATCACCATCATTATGATGATCCTGCCGACCAACTGGGCCGCGGTGGCAATCTTTGTGACCACCGCACCATTAACCATAATGTTTATGGCCCTAGTAGGCATGGGGGCGGCCGATGCCAATAAACGCAACTTTGTGGCGTTGTCGCGCTTATCAGGCCATTTTCTTGATCGCTTGAAGGGCATTGCAACCCTGCGCCAATACCAACGCCTTGAAGCGGAAGGCGAAAAGATGGACCACGCTGCGGATCTATTTCGACAGCGCACCATGGAAGTGCTGCGCATGGCCTTTATGTCCTCGGCAGTGCTCGAATTTTTCGCCTCAGTATCGATTGCGCTGATTGCGGTTTACTTCGGTTTTAGCTACCTCGGTGAACTAGACTTCGGTCACTATGATCGTGGTATTAGTTTATTCAGCGGCTTGTTGGTGCTGTTTTTAGCGCCAGAGTTCTTCCAGCCATTCCGCGACTTAGGCACCTATTACCATGCCAAGGCCGAAGCCGTTGGTGCTGCCGATTCCATTCAACAGTTTTTACAAACCGCTGAGCCGGATAAAAGGTCGCTGTTACAACCCGAGTTTGACGGCAAGATAACTATTGAAGCTCATGATGTCGTGGTTAAGGCGCTTGACCAAACTCCATTAACCAATCCGCTGTCGTTTCGCGTTGATGCCCAGAGCACCCTTGCTATTGGTGGTCAAACTGGCTGTGGCAAAACCTCATTAATGCAGGCCATTATGGGGGTCTTACCCTATGACGGCAGCCTGACCATCAACGGCACTGAAGTTCACGCCATTGATCCGCATTGGATTATGAAAGAGATCACTTGGTTAGGGCAAAGCCCGCTGCTGATCGCGGCCTCAATCGCCGACAACCTCCGCTTAGCCGCGCCAGAAGCGACAGATGAGCAATTATGGCAGGCGTTGAATCGTTCACACGCCGCACCGTTTGTAAGCGAATTACCGCAGCAACTGAACTACGTACTCGATGACAATGGTGCTGGCCTTTCGGTTGGTCAGATCCAACGAATTGCATTAGCCCGCACCATGCTGAAGCCAACATCGCTATTACTGATGGACGAGCCAACAGCCAGCCTTGATCAACACAGCGAGCAGCTAGTGGCACAGAGCTTAGTTCACTTTAGCCGAGGCCGAACAGTTATAACCATCAGCCACCGCGCGACTCAATTAACCCAAGCCGATAATACGGTAATCATGACGCCAAGAGAGGATGCGTAGTATGGATGAGTTAAAACCATTTTTGCATCTCTACCGCCGACAATGGCGCCGACTGGCTTTCGGCCTAGTTTTTGCTGTACTCACATTGCTGGCATCAATCGGTCTATTGTCGATTTCAGGTTGGTTTATTAGCGCCAGCGCTGTCGCCGGTCTGGTTATCGCTCGAAGTGCTGACTTTAACTACCTTATGCCAGCTGGGGCGGTTCGTGGACTGTCCTTAGGTCGAACGGTATTCCGCTGGGCCGATCGCGTCATCAGTCACGATGCAACCTTCCGCCTGCTTGCAACACTGCGCAGCTGGTTTTTCCGGCGCCTAGGGCCACTGCGTACTGAGCAGATAAAAGGCGTGCGCCAAGCGGACCTACTTAATCGAATGGTGGCTGACATAGACAGCCTCGATCATGTCTACCTACGTCTAATAACACCATTGGTTGCCGGCAGTTTCACCATTATCGCGGTATCACTGTTAGTTGGCTATTTTGCGCCGATTGTTGGCTTGAGCCTAGGGTTAGTATTGACCGCTTTGATGCTGATTTTGCCGCTTCTGTTCTATCGCCTTGGTAAAACTCCTGGGGAGCGGATTGGTGACGAGCAGATGATGCTACGCCAGCATATGCTTGAGTATCTGCAAGGCCACAACGAGTTGCGGGTATTTGATGCGCTAGGCAGTCAGCAAAGCAAGATCAAGCAACATGAAAGCGCTCTGATTGAGTCACAACAAACGATGGCCAACTTAACTGGTGCGTCCCAAGGGATGGTCGTGCTGTTTACTGGCTGGGTTATGCTGGCCGTGTTGTTGCTGAGCTATCAAGTTTTTTCCGCGGATAACGCTGTTGGGCCGTTGTTAGCGTTAATTGTATTTGCAGTAATGGCTAGCTTTGAAGCAATTGCACCAGTTGCTGGTGCGTTTCAGCATTTAGGGCAAACACAAACCGCTGCCAAACGCCTTAACGAGATATTACAACAGCCAAGCGAAGTCACTTATGGCACGCAACCAGCAGCGACGTCAGTAAACCTGACCGTCGAAGCCGTTAGTTATCGCTATGGAAACAACCCTGAACCAGTGCTCGACAACTTATCACTGGTGATTGGCGCCGGTAATAAATGTGCCTTGGTTGGTCAAACCGGTTGTGGTAAATCAACATTGTTGCAGCTGCTTACCCGTGAACTCAGCGCTGAAAGCGGTACCATTTCGGTTAACGGTACACCGTTGCAAGATTTCAGTGAGTCGGGCCTAAGGCAGATGATTTGCGTTGTTAGTCAGCAGATCCACGTATTTAACGATTCATTGGCCAACAACTTACGCTTAGCGGCACCAGATGCTAGCGATGACGAGCTAATACTGGCCCTGCAACAGGTGCAACTGGATAAGCTATTAAGTGGTGATGGTCTGCAACAGTGGCTTGGTGATGGCGGTCGGCTGCTCTCTGGTGGTGAACAACGACGCTTAGGCTTGGCTAGAGCCATGCTCCACCCGGCGCCGTTGTTGTTACTCGACGAACCGACCGAGGGGCTCGACGACGACACTGAAGTCGCCATTATCGATCAATTGATGAATCATCGCCCTGACAGAAGCATGCTTTATGTTACTCACAAACCAGCCGCATTAGCTCATATGGATCAGATCCAGTACATGGCTAACGGCAAACTCAGTGTGAGTTAGCACTACATCGCTTTATCAACACGCACATACCCACCTCGCAGGTAGACCACACGGACCGTGCTACCTGCTTGGAAAGTCATGTTACGGTCTACGTCCTGTACCACCATAACTTGACTGCCGTCCTCTTCAAGACGGATCATCATCTCAAGCAGCTGCTGTTCAACGTAATAACTGGAAGGATTACGGTTTCGAGCCATACCACCACCAGCAATTGCGCCTAATACTGTTGCTACATCCCGTCCGGATCCGTCTCCAAATTGATTTCCGATGAGCCCACCAAGCAATGCCCCGCCGAAGGTTTTCCAGCCACTGTATTGGTCGTTCTGTAGCTCTTGAGTGGTGATTTGCCGCACCGATACCACTTCACCGTAACTTACCTTTTCAACCGGCACCGCTTGATTGCGTTGATAACCGGCACTAACAAAGCCGCTCAACAATGCGCTAATTAATACTATCGAGCGAATTACATATGTCATAAGATCTCCTGATAAGCGATAAACGACTCTGTGAAATAGATTATCATGCTCAGTGCAGTCCAATACCTTGATTATCACAATTACGGCTTTCCTAACCATTCCTACGCGCTGCAAGACCCTGATGGGTTGCTAGCGGTTGGCGGTGATTTATCGGTGCAACGTTTAATGGACGCTTACCGTAAAGGGATATTCCCTTGGTTTAATCCTGGCGACCCAATTCTATGGTGGTCACCGCAACAACGAGCAGTATTCATTCCCGCAGAGATCCACCTATCCCGTTCGACCAAACGAGTTTGCCGTAAGTTCAATTATCACTTTAGTGTTAACACCGCCTTTAGTGAGGTGATAGCCGCCTGTGCGGAGCCCCGTGGTGATGACCAGGGCACTTGGATTAGTGAAGCGATGATCCAAGCCTATCAGCAGCTCCATCATCAAGGTCTGGCGCACTCCATCGAGATATGGCAAGAACAGCAGTTAGTCGGTGGGATTTACGGTGTTGCGGTTGGTGCTGCCTTTTGCGGTGAATCGATGTTCCACCGCTCCACTGGCGCATCGAAGCTAGCGCTTTACCTGCTTGGTCAACATTGTCAAACACTTGGAGTTGAGTTGATCGACGCGCAAATCGATAACCCTCACCTACAGTCGCTCGGTTCAAAAATTCTAACCAGATCGCAATTTCTAACTAAACTGAACGAGTTAAAAAACAAAAATATCGAATGGAACCATTGGCGTCAGCATAAGGCCGCGATTCATGTCTAACTTGCACCAAATAAGAATTGGCTTAAGCCAAACGTTTCCATGCAGCTATATCGACAATCGAAACGAGACCCTGTTGCTGTGTTGTGACCCAGTAAACACCAGCCAATTTGAGCAACTGCTCCAAGTCGGCTTTCGACGCTCGGGCGATCAGATATATCGCCCCCACTGCGGTAACTGCAAAGCCTGCAAATCTGTTCGGGTGTTAGTTGAACAGTACGTACCAAGCCGCTCACAACGTCGAGTAATAAATAGGAACCGTGACATTCGCTGGCAAACCAGCGATACCGTCAAACCCGAGTATCGACCGCTGTACCATAGTTATATCAGTGGCCGTCATAGCGATGGTTCGATGTATCCACCGTCGGATAAACAGTTTGATCAGTTTCTGTTAAGTAGCCAGCATTCCATTCTTTTTCTCGAGGGTTGGCTTAATAATCGTTTAGTTGCTGTAGCGGTTACCGATGTACTTCCTGATAGCTTATCCGCCACCTATACTTTCTATGCTGATGATCTCAATGAACGCTCGCTAGGAAAACGAGCAATTATCGCTCAAATCGAGCTCGCTAGAGCAATAAAGAAACACTATTTATACCTTGGTTATCAAATCGATGAGTGCGGTAAAATGGCCTATAAAACTGAATTTGGCCCTGCTGAATTGTACAAGCAGGATCGTTGGTTGCCGTTCTCGGGCTAAAACCTTTACTTAAGCCCTTATATGCGGCATGATACGCCCGATTTTTCATAGACAAATAACGGGATAATTCCTCGATGGCAAAAGAAGATAGTATCGAGATGCAGGGCACTGTCCTTGAGACTCTGCCCAACACAATGTTCCGAGTGGAACTGGAGAATGGACACGTTGTTACCGCTCATATCTCTGGCAAAATGCGTAAGCACTACATCCGTATTTTGACCGGCGATCAGGTAACTGTAGCACTTACACCATACGATTTGACCAAAGGTCGCATCGTATTCCGTGCTCGTTAATCGCGATCATCCCACAAAAAAGCCCAGCTTATGCTGGGCTTTTTTGTGGCTGCGATTTGAACGTGAATAACTGCCCGTTAACAGGTTTCATTGGCGACAAACGGCACTAGGTGCAAGCAGCCATTTAGCACACCACTTTCACTCAATTGAATGTTGGCAAAGTGCTGCAATTGATCGGCGCGTCCACGCAATGCTATCGACTCCATCCGAAAGTGCTCATCAACGCAAACTAATGTATTAGCTCGTACCAGATGATGATACTGATTGAGGTTGTCCATCAACCGTGTAGCAAGCGTTCGTTTACGGGTGTCAAACACGTAGCTTAGCGTAGCAACGCAATCCGTTGCTGGCTCAGCCGCCAGCATACGTTCACGGATCTGATGACGAATCATGTCCCGAAACAATTCACTGCGGTTTTTATAGCCATCCTCGGCGGCCAATCGGTCAAGCTCAACCAATAGGTCGCTATCCAATGACATGGTGATACGTTCGGTACTCATAACTCCCCCCCTGCTCATTGACAATCATAATATTTTTAAATTATTCATACTGCAATTGAAGTTGCTCACATCCTATTAGTGTGAAGTCTGAAATAATCGTCACACTAATTATTTGATTGGTGTTGAACCCACGCCGGTCAACAAGCGTCAAGGACGACCCGTAACAACATTATGACTATCCCCTCATACGCTTCATTACAACGTAAAAAGGCTTTGTTCGTTACCGGTACAGTAATGGTTGTCAGCCTTCTACTGTGGTTAGTTAGTAGCTTACTGGCGCTCAACCCCTCTGGACAAAACCCAAGCAATACCTTGGCGATTAGTGGTCCGTGGGAGTTCACCAGTATCGAACCATCCAAACACGGCTACATATATACGCGTATGCAGGTTATCGAAACCCTGCTCAATGTCGATGAGCAAGGCAACTTAACCTCTGGGTTAGCGCAACGGTGGCAAGTTAGCGATGATGGCCTTCGTTGGCACTTCTGGTTGCGCAATGATGTGTTGTTTCATGACGGCCAACCGTTGACTGCCGCAACTGTCATTAATAGTTTAACTAAGGCGTTAAGCCACCACGGTGCGTTAAAACGGGCGCCAATTGCCTCTATTGAAGCCCAATCGGAACTACAACTCACAATTACACTCAAACGCCCTTATCGATTACTGGGGGCCTTGTTAGCCAACTACGCTAATGTGGTGCTCTCCCCAGCCGCGTTCGATCAACAAGGTAAAGTGACTGAGCTTATTGGCACTGGTCCCTATTCGTTACTCTCCTTTGAACCACCGCACAAGATTATCGTTGCTAAGTACGATAACTACTGGGGCCACAAACCAACCATTCCCTTCGCCAGTTATCTGACCGGTCATCGCGCCGAAAGCCGAGTACTGCAAGCCAAGTCTGGTAACGCTGATATCGTATTTACCGTTGATCCGGCCACCCTGCCGCAACTTGAGGACAGCGATAACGTTTCGGTGCACTCCCTATTGCTGCCACGCACCATGACGCTAAAGCTTAACAGCGGCCATCCGCTGCTTAACGATGTTAACGCAAGACAAGCGCTGAGCTTAGCGCTCGACCGCCAAGGTATTGCTGCAAATATATTGCATTCGCCGGGGACCGAAACAGAACAACTATTGCCGCCGATTTTACCGCAATGGCATGTTGCTGACGCGAAGGTTCAAGGGCAGAACCAACATCGGGCTAAACAACTTCTTACTCAGCTCGGCTGGCGGTTGGGTCATGACGGCGTACTCACACGGCAGGGACAACGTTTCACGCTTCGGTTAATTACCTACGCTGATCGGCCAGAACTGACCGCGGTTGCCACAGCCATTCAAGCCCAGTGGGCTGAAATTGGCATTGAGTTGGCCGTTGATGTTACCAATTCAAGCATGATCCCGGCTGGTCACCAAGACGGTTCGTTGGAGGTCGCTCTGATGGCTCGTAATTACAGCTTTATTGCCGATCCGCTCGCCGCCATCAGTGGCGACTTTGCCGCTGATGGTGGTGATTGGGGAGCGATGAATTGGTCGTCACCGCTGGTTCAGCAGGCACTACAGCAGTTGGAATCGGTAACCAATAGCGACGAAGACTTTGCCTTGAGCCAACAGATTGCCACACAGATATACCAACAGCGTCCAGTGATCCCAGTCATCACCTATAGCCAACACACCGCGGTTAACCAACGAGTCAAAGGGTTCCGATTCGATCCATTCGAACGCAGCTATTTTATCAATGAGATGGAGTTACTTAAGCAATGAGTGTTCAAACGTTGCTTTATCAACGAATGTGCCAACTGCTGACTGTCATTTGGGGCGTCGGCACCCTCACTTTTGTGCTTATGCGCTCGTTGCCGGGTGACATGGCCTACCGCGTTGCAGCAGGTCGTTATGGCCAAGATAACGTCGATAGCCACGCTGCTGAATTGGTGCGGCAAGAACTGAATTTAGACCAACACCCATTGGCCGCCTACGGCCAGTGGCTACTGGATACTCTTCAGTTCAACTTTGGCACCTCGTTGGTCAGTGGCGAGCCGGTAATCCACATGATTGAACACCAATTAGGACATTCATTGCTTCTCGCAGGCGCTGGAATCGTGGTATCGATTGCTGTAGCCCTGCCACTAGGGTTCCTCGCAGCATTCGAAGGGGGCCGGTGTGACCGACTACTGCTGTGGATTTCGACCGCACTGCGCGCGACACCAGTGTTCGTTTTAGGGTTAGTACTGATCCTTGCCTTAGCGATGCGCGAAGGTGGCTTTCCCGTGGCTGGATTTGGATCATGGCACTACCTCGTACTGCCAGCGCTAACATTAGGTATTAGTCTAGCGGCTGTCTCAAATCGAGTTGTACGCGATGCTACCGTGCGAGTGATCAACTCCCCGTTTTATCAGTTTTCACGGGTTAAGGGACTCTCTCAAATCAGTACCTTCTGCCGTCACGGGCTGCGCAACATCGCGGTTCCTGTGGTGGCGTTTATGGGGATTCAACTGATTACCGTAATCGAAGGGATCGTGATGATCGAGTCGCTATTCTCGTGGCCTGGGATCGGCCACGGCCTTGCGCACGCTATTTTTGCCCGTGACATACCAGTTATCCAAGGCAGTGCGCTAATGATGGGCTTGCTGTTTGTATTGCTCAATACCGCTAATGATCTGTTGTGTTACTGGATTGATCCTCGCGGAGGCAACAGCAATGATTAACCGTCTTCAACCAACGCAAAAATGTGGCGCCTTGCTGTTAAGCACCTTACTTATCGCTTCAATGCTCGTCAGCTGGTTATTGCCTTGGTCGTCAGCGGAACAGCACTTAGCTGCAACGTTACAGATGCCTAATGCCGTTCATTGGTTTGGTACCGATCATTATGGTCGTAGCATGATGGCACGTATGGCCGATGCTATCTTGCTTTCATTTAGCCTTGGCATCGTGTGCATGCTTACCTCTGCCAGCATTGGCGTGATGCTGGGTGTAAGTAGTGCCTGGCAAGGTAGCAAGCTCACACGTGTATTCGATACGGTCAGTAACATCGTTTTGGCGATGCCAGGATTGGTTGTGGTGCTGCTGTTTGCTGCTATCGCACCAGGATCGTTCTGGGCAATCTATTTAGCTATCTCATTAGTCCAATGGGTCGAATATTACCGCGTAGTAGCTGCCATCACCCGTACCGTTATCAATAGCCCCGAACGACAAAGCTCAGTCATGATGGGATTCGGCAAGTGGTACCAATTCAAACGCCATATCTGGCCATCACTGGCACAGCCAGTATTCACCTTAGCGGCGTTTGGCGGCGCTAACGCAATATTAACCATGGCTGCCCTTGGCTTTGTTTACGTTGGTATACAACCACCAATGGCAGAGCTTGGTTTGATGGCGGTCGAACTGTTTCCCCATTACCAAAGTGCGCCTTGGATATTAATCCAACCGCTGCTCGGAATTGCCCTGTTGGTTCTAGGCTTCCACTTACTAGCAGGACAGCGTAATGACACCACTGATTAACCTTAATAACCTCACCATTCGTTCGTCGGAAGCTACGCTATTGGCGCCATTGTCATTAGCGCTATACCACGGTCGGCCGTTGACCATTCTAGGTCAAACTGGCTCGGGTAAGAGTCTTTTGGCTCAAGCAATTATGGGGCTGCTACCCGCTAGCCTTAGCTCTTCGGGAACGGTTGAAATCCAAGGGCGCCAGCGTAGCCAAAAGCAGTTAGAGGGCTTATGGGGCAGTGACATGGTGATGTTGCCGCAAGAACCATGGAACGCGTTGGATCCATTGATGCCCTGTTATCAACAACTAATCGAGGTGCATCAACTAGTGGGTGGTAAGTCATTCAAATCGTCCTACGATAGCGCAGTCGACGACCTACACCGCTTCGACCTCTATCAGCATGGCGACAAGCTGCCACAACAATTGTCTGGCGGGATGGCACAGCGTTTAGCCGTGGCCGTTGCAACCGCCGGTGGAGCCCAACTGCTGCTCGCTGATGAACCAACCAAAGGGTTGGATGTAAGCCGCCGCGACGACGTAATCGCCCTGTTACAGCAATCCGCAGTTAACGGTGGGCTGCTAACCATCACCCACGACGTTGAAGTGGCACTAAAGCTTGGCGGTGATGCAATTGTTATGAATCAGGGTAAGGTAGTTGAACGCGGCCCGATTGAACAGCTATGCACTAGTCCAACCCACCCTTACACCAAAGCATTGATTGCGGCCCAACCGAAGTGTTGGCCTGTAACCGCTCCCCCGCTTCCACGGCGCAAGCCACTGCTTGATATCAATAAACTGGCGATTGGACGTAATGGCAATCTATTGGCCAGCGACATCGACTTCACCTTGCATCAGGGAGAAATACTGGGGGTTGTCGGTGACAGCGGCTGTGGCAAAAGTACCCTAGGTGATACCTTACTGGGCTTGCTCGCCCCTCTAGCTGGCTCAGTTACTAAGATTGGTAATACAACCGAGTCCCACCAATGGCTGAAGCTCTACCAAGACCCACCGGCTGCTTTTACCACCAGTGTAAATTTGGGCACGCTAGTCGACGATATCCTCAAGTTACATGATATTAGCGAGGCCGAGGTTGCGCCGTTAATGAGCCGCTTGAACCTTAGCCCTGAACTCCTGAAACGGCCAAGCAACCACGTATCAGGCGGTGAGCTTCAGCGCTTTGCCATTTTGCGGGCACTGTTGCTCAAACCGGTGTTTCTGTTTGCTGATGAGCCCACCTCACGCCTTGATCCCATTACTGCGCAAGAGGTTATTGGGCTATTGGTCGAAGTTGCCAGAGAGCAAGCCTGTGCGGTTGTATTAGTAAGTCACGATCCGATGTTAATCGAAAAAGTTTGTGATCGGACTCTACGCCTCAAGAGCCGCTAGCTAATTAACTGGCAGTGCTTTGCGCCATTAAAAAGGCTGTGTACTAATTAAGTGTTGCTCTTTCAAAGGCTGTTAAAGCACTGGCTAGGCGAATCGCTATACAAGGTTAAAGCACTACCGCTATTGATCTGCTGCCGCATTGGAGCAGTTTAGCGAAGCGTTTTGGACGGCGACCTAAGGCAAAGGGGAATTCCAAAAGGGCCAAGCTCCACCCTAATGCATCAAAGAATGTGCCGTCGCCACCGCGACATAATCGCCTAAAAGCACCGAAATCGGTGAAGCCGAAGGCTTAAGATAAACTTCAACAACTAACTACGACACAGCCCTAAAAAAGCCAGTTACTTATGGTAACTGGCTTTGTTGATGCGCTTAACACATAGAACCGAGTCTTTTAAGAAGTGACTGCGGGCGCCTTGGCTTTACCGTAGGAAAACACCAACTTACCATCAGCAAGATCGATGTTAACCACGCCACCTTTTTGTAACTTACCGAACAAGATCTCGTTAGCCATTGGTTTCTTAACCTCTTCTTGCACTACTCGCGACATAGGGCGAGCGCCCATGTTGCGGTCGTAGCCCTTTTCAGACAGCCATACCCGCGCTTCTGCAGAGACTTCCATCTGCACTCCGCGGCCATCAAGCTGGGCTTGAAGCTCTACCAAGAACTTATCAACCACCTTGGCAATCACTTGAATATCTAAATGGTTAAACCAAATGATGCCGTCAAGACGGTTACGAAACTCGGGCGAGAACACTTTGTTGATTTCACCAAGCGCATCGAAGCTATGATCTTGCTGTTTAAAGCCGATCGACTGACGAATGGTTTCCTGCACACCAGCGTTGGTGGTCATCACTAAGATTACGTTCCGGAAGTCAGCCTTACGACCGTTGTTGTCCGTTAGCGTACCGTGATCCATCACCTGCAACAGCAAGTTATAAACATCACTGTGTGCTTTCTCAATCTCGTCCAGCAATACTACTGAATGTGGATGCTTTAAGACCGCGTCGGTTAACTGACCACCTTGATCGTAACCTACGTAACCTGGAGGTGCACCAACCAAGCGGCTGACGCTATGGCGCTCCATGTACTCAGACATATCAAAACGGATCAGCTCAACCCCCATCTGCCGTGCCAGCTGTTGGGTAACCTCAGTTTTACCGACACCGGTTGGGCCAGCAAAAAGGAAATTACCGACCGGTTTGCCTTCTGAGCCTAAGCCACTGCGTGACAAACGGATCGCAGAGGTAAGTGCATCGATGGCCGGGTCTTGACCAAATACCACCATCTTCAAGTTGCGGTCGAGGTTAGCTAACACCTCTTTATCGGTAGCAGAGACCGACTTGGCTGGGATCCGCGCGATCTTGGCGACAATATTTTCAATATCGGCAACCGAGATGGTCTTCTTGCGCTTCGCGGCTGGTAGCATCGCCATGCGGGCGCCCGCTTCGTCGATTACATCAATAGCTTTGTCTGGCAATTGACGTTCGTTGATGTGTTTCGCCGACAGAATCGACGCTGCGCTCAATGCTGATTGGGTATAGCGAACCTGATGGTGCTCTTCATAGCGGCTCTTAAGGCCCATCAAGATCTGAGTTGTTTCGGCGATGCTAGGCTCTGGCACATCGATTTTTTGGAATCGACGGGCCAAAGCACGATCCTTCTCAAAGATACCTTGGTATTCTTGATAGGTGGTTGAGCCGACACAACGTAACTTTCCGCTCGAAAGTAATGGCTTAAGTAAGTTAGAAGCATCCATCATACCGCCTGAGGCTGCGCCTGCGCCAACGATGGTGTGGATCTCATCAATGAACAGGATCGCCTTTGGATTGCGTTGTAGCTGCTTTAAGACCGATTTAAATCGCTTTTCGAAGTCACCACGATACTTGGTACCGGCAAGCAAGGCCCCCATATCCAAACTGTAGATGGTGCAGTCGGCAATAACCTCTGGCACATCTGTATTAACAATACGATACGCTAAGCCTTCAGCGATGGCGGTTTTACCGACACCGGCTTCACCAACCAACAACGGGTTGTTCTTACGACGGCGGCATAACACCTGAATAGTGCGCTCAACTTCCTCTTCGCGGCCAATCAGTGGATCGATCTGGCCAGATTCCGCCTGTTTATTGAGGTTAGTGGCGAAATTCTCTAACTTGTCGCCGCCAGTCTCCTCTTTTTCCATGCCGACGTTTTGTGATTCATTGTCGATTTCATCAGCGGCACCGCTGTCATCATCGCCTTCCTTTTTGGAAACGCCGTGGGCAATGTAATTAACCACATCGAGGCGGGTTACATCGGACTTTCTTAACAGGTAGACCGCTTGCGATTCCTGCTCTGAGAATATCGCGACCAACACGTTAGCACCGGATACTTCATTACGACCACTGCTCTGTACATGAAAAACGGCTCGCTGCAACACGCGCTGAAATCCAAGCGTAGGTTGAGTTTCACGGTCACCGTCATCTTGAGGGATCAATGGCGTAGTTTGTTCGATGAAGACATCAACTTCTTTTCTCAGCGAATCTAATTGAGCGCCGCATGCCGTTAACGCTTCCTGCGCGGATGGGTTATCAAGCAGTGCCAACAGCAGGTGTTCAACCGTCATAAACTCATGGCGATTACGGCGAGCCTGTTGGAACGCATTGTTCAACGTCACTTCTAAATCTTTATTCAGCATGTTCGCCAACTCCCCATAGTTGCTAAATCAAGCTGGCTCTGACGAACACAGCAAAGGATGTTGATTCTCTCGAGCGTAGTCATTCACCTGAACCACCTTTGTTTCAGCGATATCTAAAGTGAACACGCCACAAACACCCTTACCTTTATAATGGACGGTAAGCATCACTTCGGTAGCTTTTTCTTCATCTAGATTGAAAAATCGGGTTAGGACTTCGACAACAAACTCCATCGGAGTGTAGTCATCGTTGTTCAAAACTACTTTGAAAAGTCGAGGCGGTTCGAGCTCTTGCTCTAACTTTTCTTTTTCTACAACGTCATCCAACTCAAATTGCTTGCTCATACTGAAAGCTTAGCCACTCTTTACGCTTCTGGATTGAACACGGAATCAAATAGTTCTTGACTCAGATGTTATCCATTTGTTAATTCATAGTGTACAGCGCTTGAACGCTGACATCTCCATCGGCACGTTTTCTGTTATATGGGCTCGAGGCGATGATTACAAGATACACGGGAACGACTCAGTAGAAGGATGTAGGGTATGGCTCAAGGAACAGTAAAGTGGTTCAACAATGCCAAAGGGTTTGGATTCATCTGCCCTGAGGACGGTGGTGAAGATGTGTTTGCACACTATTCAACCATTGATATGGACGGCTACCGCACACTCAAAGCAGGTCAAGAGGTAAAATTTGAGATGGAACGTGGCCCTAAGGGCATGCACGCTTCTAATATCAAATCTTCAGACATGTAACCAAGTGGCACCCCAAAAATAGAAAAGCAGATCGCTTTGGTCTGCTTTTTTATTTTTGTCGTTTAGCAAAAACGAACATTTTCTAAACGACAAAACCCAAAAAAACGCCGACATCGCTGTCGGCGTTTTTATTGGCTGTGTCACCGTTAAGTGTTGAAGGTTTATAATCAAGCCTTCGGCTCTACCGATTGTGGCGTTTGAAAGGGGCTATGTCACAGTCCAAAACACTTCGCTGCATTGGAATGAACAACACCTAATTGGTACACAGCTTTTTTATTTAACTATGGTCACAATTACATGTGGTCAATAATTGCATCACCAAACTGAGAGCAACTCAGCAAGGTAGCGTTATCCATCAACCGGTCAAAATCGTAGGTTACGGTTTTCGCTGCAATAGCGCCTTCCATTCCTTGAACAATCAGATCCGCAGCTTCAGTCCAGCCCATGTGACGCAACATCATCTCACCAGATAGGATCAACGAACCAGGATTAACCTTGTCTAGGCCTGCGTACTTCGGTGCAGTACCGTGAGTAGCTTCAAACAGCGCAACACCGTCACCGATGTTGGCTCCTGGAGCGATCCCGATACCACCTACTTGTGCAGCCAATGCATCAGAGATGTAATCACCGTTTAGATTCATGGTGGCGATCACATCGTATTCCGCTGGGCGTAATAAAATCTGTTGTAAGAACGCATCAGCAATAACGTCTTTAACGATGATCTCTTTGCCGGTGTTCGGGTTGTTAAACTTACACCATGGGCCACCATCGAGCAGTTCGGCGCCAAACTCGTTCTGCGCCAACTCATAACCGAAGTCCTTAAAGGCACCTTCAGTGAACTTCATGATATTGCCTTTATGCACCAAGGTTAATGAATCACGATCATTGTCGATGGTGTACTGAATTGCTGCACGAACGAGGCGCTCGGTGCCTTGCTTCGAGATCGGCTTGATGCCTATGCCGCAATTATCTTCAAAACGGATCTTGGTTGCGCCCATCTCTTTGGTTAGGAAGTTGATAACCTTATCCGCTTCCGGCGTACCCGCCTGCCACTCAACCCCAGCGTAGATATCTTCAGAGTTCTCACGGAAGATAACCATGTCGGTTAGTTCAGGTTGTTTAAGTGGGCTTGGTGTACCTGCGTAGTAGCGCACTGGACGCAAGCACACGTACAGATCAAGCTCTTGGCGCAAAGCAACGTTAAGTGAACGAATCCCACCACCAACGGGCGTAGTTAGTGGCCCTTTAATAGACACCTTGTACTCACGTACCGCGTCTAACGTTTCCTGCGGCAACCAGGTGTCGGCACCGTAGATTTGAGTTGATTTTTCACCACAGTAGATTTCCATCCAGTGGATTTGACGTTCACCTGCGTAGGCTTTAGCAATGGCAGCGTCAAGCACTTTACGCATCGGCGGAGTAACGTCGACACCAATGCCATCGCCTTCAATGAAAGGAATGATTGGTTGATTCGGAACATTCAGTGCCCCATTTGCATCAACAGAGATGACTTCTCCCTGAGCAGGGCGCTGGATATGAGATTCCATTTTATTCTCCTTGTAATGGTAAGTCGGCTAAACCGATCTAACTCTCCTTTTTCCGCGCATATGATAGATCAATCACCTTATTAGGGGAATCGTACTTTTTTCTAGTTGTGTTTGACTCGATGGGAATACAATAGCGCTATGATCAAAAAATCTTATTCAAATCGCGCCAACAACAGCGCGCGCGGGGCAACCCGTCCACATCGCAAACCCAAGGTTGTCCGTCCAAGCGGACCGACTCAGGTGGTATTGGTTAACAAACCATTTGATGTCCTAACCCAATTTACCGATGGCCAAGGGCGACAAACGCTCGCGGACTTCGTGCCCATTAAAGATATCTATCCGGCCGGGCGGCTCGACCGTGATTCCGAAGGGCTGGTGCTGTTAACCAACGACGGTAAGCTGCAAGCTAAATTGACTCAACCGGGTAAAAAGACCAGCAAAACCTATTACGCTCAGGTTGAAGGCGTTCCTACAGACGAATCAATACGGGACTTAGCTAACGGCGTGCAGCTCAAAGACGGCCCTACCCTGCCAGCTAAGATCGAATTGGTGAGTGCACCTGATTGGCTGTGGCCACGTAACCCTCCAATCCGCGAGCGAGCCAACATTCCCACCAGTTGGTTAAAGATCACCATTGTCGAAGGCCGAAATCGGCAAGTGCGGCGTATGACCGCCCACATCGGCCATCCAACCCTACGTCTGATTCGATACCGTATTGGTAACTGGACCCTTGATGGTCTAAAGCTGGGCAAATACCGACCAGCAGATGCCTAAAAAAACAACTGAGTGCAAAAAATGTTAAGCAACAAAAATAGCGGCTTAGAGATAAGTTTTGCTTGTTGTATTGAAAACCAACCAGAGCGCCCCAACCTTTGCTTCTTCGCAAGGTTGGCTCCCACTGTTACAGCCGTGGTAGAATGCCTTCCCATAATTTCCAACTTAATTTGTCATCCATTACTTTTATGTCTGAAAACCGCAATAAAAAGGTGATCGTCGGTATGTCCGGCGGCGTCGATTCTTCCGTTTCTGCTTACCTGTTACTTCAGCAGGGCTATCAAGTAGAAGGCCTTTTCATGAAAAACTGGGAAGAGGATGACTCAGAAGAATATTGCGCGGCCGCTGATGATCTAGCGGATGCCCAGGCAGTATGTGACAAGTTAGGGATCGAACTGCACAGCGTTAACTTTGCTGCCGAGTACTGGGACAATGTATTTGAGTATTTCTTAGCGGAATACAAAGCTGGCCGTACCCCAAATCCGGATATCCTGTGCAATAAAGAGATCAAGTTTAAGGCTTTCCTTGAGTTTGCAGCTGAAGCATTAGGTGCCGATTACATCGCTACCGGTCACTATGTTCGCCGTCGTGTTAATACAGACGGTTCAGTAGAGATGCTACGTGGTCTTGATGACAACAAAGATCAGAGCTACTTCCTCTACACCCTTGGTGAAGAGCACGTAGGGCAAACCTTGTTCCCTGTTGGCGAGATTGAGAAACCTGAAGTTCGTCGCATTGCCGAAGAGCAAGGCCTAATCACTCATAATAAGAAAGACTCCACAGGTATCTGTTTCATCGGCGAACGTAAGTTCAAAGACTTCTTGGGCAAATACCTACCGGCTCAACCTGGCAATATAGAAACGGCCGAAGGTGAAGTGGTTGGTCAACACGAAGGTTTGATGTACCACACCTTAGGTCAACGCAAGGGTCTGCGTATCGGTGGCATGAAAGATTCCGGCAGCGAGCCATGGTACGTGGTTGAGAAGGATCTGCTGCGCAATGTACTTATCGTTGGTCAAGGTGCGGATCACCCTCGTTTGTTCTCCAAAGGCTTGATTGCCAATCAGCTTGATTGGGTTGACCGTAAGGGTCCACAGCAACGCACCACCCTAACGGTTAAAACCCGTTACCGTCAGCACGATGTACCTTGTACTGTAGCCCCGTTAGACAGCGGTGAATTGGAAGTGATCTTCGATCAGCCAGTTAGCTCAGTAACCCCAGGTCAATCTGCAGTTTTTTACCATGGTGAAGTGTGCTTAGGCGGCGGCATCATTGAGCGTCTAATCCGCTGAGGCATTAATGACAACATTAGAACTACGCACTATGGCGTTTGCTGGCATCTGCCAAGCAATCGATCAGGTTCGCAATATTGCCCGTTACGGCAGCGCTGAAGCCGATGATGACGCCGTTCGAGGCAGCATCAACTCGATTATCGTTACCGATCCTGACCGTCCTCAAGATGTATTTGGCGACACCGATTTAAGCAATGGCTATGACGTTATCGTTGAACAGCTTGGTGATGGCGCCAAGAAAGATGTCGATCTGACTCGCTATCTAGTTGGTGTGTTAGCTCTGGAGCGCAAGCTCAGTGCTAAGCCGGCGGCGCTGTCAATGTTGGCCGAGCGCCTCTCTCAGGTGAAACGCCAACAACATCATTACGATGTGATGGAGGAGCAGATTTTATCCAATCTGGCCTCGGTCTACTCCGATGTAATCAGCCCTCTGGGCAACCGTATCCAAGTCGTTGGCACGCCAGCGCAACTGCAACAAAAAACAAACCAATATAAAATCCGAACCCTACTGTTAGCTGCAGTCCGCTCGGCCGTTTTGTGGCGTCAATTAGGCGGCAAACGTCGTCAACTGGTACTGTCTCGCAAAGCGATCGTCGCCACTGCACAGCAAGCAAAATAATAAAAAAACATCTTACCTCAAGGAGTGCTCATGGAACTTTCAGCTTTAACCGCGGTGTCCCCGGTTGATGGCCGATATGGAAGCAAGACAAAGGACCTTCGTGGGATCTTTAGCGAATTTGGCTTAATTAAATATCGCGTACAAGTGGAGATCTCTTGGCTAAAACTGTTAGCCGCTTGCCCAGAAATTGAAGAGGTTCCCTGCTTCAGCGAAGTCGCGTTGAAGCACCTAGACAGTATCACCGAGCAATTCAGTGAAGCTGATGCAGCACGAGTTAAAGAGATCGAACGAACCACCAACCACGATGTAAAAGCGGTTGAATACTTCATTAAAGAGCAGATTGCCAACAATGCCGAGCTGCACGCCATTAATGAATTTGTTCACTTCGCCTGTACTTCAGAAGACATCAACAACCTGTCCCACGGTTTGATGCTTACTGAAGCCCGCGAGCAAGTCATCTTACCTAACCTTCACAGTATCGTTGATGCCATCAAAACCTTGGCCCGTGATAACGCCAATGTACCAATGATGGCCCGCACCCACGGCCAACCAGCCTCGCCGACCACCTTAGGCAAAGAGATGGCTAACGTTGCCATGCGTTTGGCTCGCCAAGTTGAACAGATCGAGCGTGTTGAACTACTTGGTAAAATCAACGGTGCCGTTGGTAACTACAACGCACACCTGTCTGCTTACCCCGATGTTGATTGGCACCAGCTGGCGGATCGCTTTGTCACCAGCCTCGGCTTGACTTGGAATCCGTGGACTACTCAGATCGAACCGCATGATTACATCGCCGAACTGTTTGATGCGTTGGCGCGTTTCAACACCATCTTATTGGACTTCGATCGTGACATCTGGGGCTACATCGCTATGGGTCACTTCAAGCAGCGAACCATCGCCGGTGAGATCGGTTCCTCAACGATGCCGCACAAAGTGAACCCAATTGATTTCGAAAACTCCGAAGGCAACTTGGGTTTAGCTAACGCCCTGTTTCAACATTTGGCGGCTAAACTGCCAGTTTCTCGCTGGCAGCGAGACTTAACCGACTCGACGGTATTACGTAATCTTGGTGTTGGTATGGGTTACAGCATTATCGCTTACCAGTCGACCCTCAAAGGGATCAGCAAGCTTGAGGTTAACCAGGCCAGCCTAGCGGCTGAGCTTGATGCAAACTGGGAGCTTTTGGCTGAACCAATTCAAACCGTAATGCGTCGCTACGGAATCGAAAAGCCTTATGAGAAGCTAAAGGAGCTGACTCGCGGTAAACGGGTCAACCAGCAGATTATGGCTGAGTTTATTGATGGTCTCGAGCTACCTGACTCAGTAAAAGCGGAGCTTAAGCTGCTTACCCCAGCGAACTACACCGGTTATGCCGGTAAGTTCCTCGAGCAGTTCTAACTTCCCTAACGCCACCGCAAGGTGGCGTTTTTTTTGGCGGTGTTACAGTTAAGTGTTGAGGTTTATATCAACACTTCGGCTCTACCAATTGCAGTACTTTTAAGGGGTTATGTCGCGGTGGCAACGGCCGCCAAAGGGGTAGAAGAGCAACGGCGGTAGTGCTTTACCCTTGTATCAAAACTCCCCCTAGCCGGTGCTTTACAAGCATTGGAAAGGACAAAACTTAGTTAGTACACAGCGTTTTTTTACTCGGTCTAAATGACGTAGCGAATCAACCAACGGTTCGGAGCCACAATGAATCAACTCAATCTCAACATCGCCGACTTCTTAGCCAACTACTGGCAACAACAACCAGTTGTAATAAAAGCCGCCTTTACTCAGTTTGCCGATCCCATCGCTCCCGACGAACTGGCAGGCTTAGCGCTAGAGGACGCCACTGCCGCCCGTATGGTTTATACCCAAAAAGACCATTGGCACAGCAGCAGTGACATTCCCGAGGATTATTCACCGCTGGGCGAACACAATTGGCAGCTGCTGGTGCAGGCGATTAACCACTACGTCGAATACGCCGACCAGCTTGCTGAGCAATTTTCTTTCCTACCGCAATGGCGATTTGATGACCTAATGGCCTCGTTTGCGGTCGAAGGTGGCGGCGTAGGCCCACATATTGATAACTACGATGTGTTCATCATTCAGGGCCAAGGAAAACGGCAATGGCAAGTCGGCCCTCGCGGTAACTATGCCAGCCGTAACGATGGCAGCAATATGAGCTTGGTTGAAGACTTCGAGCCCATCATTAATGAAGTGATGGAGCCCGGCGACCTGCTCTATATTCCCGTCGGCTTTCCCCATTGCGGACGTTCAATCGTGCCATCGTTATCCTACTCTGTCGGCTTTCGTGCTCCTAGTCAGCAAGAGTTGCTATCGGCACTGGCTGATGCCTATGTGGATAACGACTTAGGCAATGAGCGCTACCAACAAGCTGATGATAACCAGCGCACCAACCTTATTGGTACAGCGCAACAGCAAGGGTTTGCGGCAATGCTGAGTTCATCATTGCAACACGATGGCTGGCACCAAGCGCTCGGTACGCTGTTAAGTCAGAACCGATTTGAATTAGCGCTGGAGCCACCATCTGAACCAATCTCCGTTGCTCAAACTGCTGCGCGCTTACAACAAGGCGAGCCATTGTATCGACTACTCGGACTGAAATGCTTGCAGGTTGAGGGGGATCACCACAATCGCTTGTTCTTCGATGGTCAATCTTGGTTGTTACCACCGGAACTTAAAGATGTAACTGTGGCCATTAGTGCCAGTAAACAGCTACATTGGGCTCAATTAGCCCCCCTGTTCCAAGACCCGCAGCTGAGTATGCAGTTAAATGAGTTGATTAATCAGGGTTATTGGCTATTTAATGATGAATAAGTAGTTAGATCATTCACTTGTGCATTAAAAAAACCGCCGTATGGCGGTTTTTGTTGTTACTCAGCCGGAGTTACGAAGCAAGCTTGGATTTCATCTCGCCCCACAGACGTTGATCTGCGTGCATTTTATTTAAACTTTCCGAGCGGGACACCATCATTTTGGCTAACTCAACCTGCGTCTTATCTCGGCTACGAAGTAAGTTTTCTGCTTTCATCTGCCATAGCAGTGAAAAGTGATGAATCGCTTCGCGAGCGTTTGGTGCCGCGCTTTCCGAGACCATGTCGGTTGGTAAATCACCGGTTAACACCCAAAAACGACGCTTATGTGGAGTGCTATCTTCAATTTTCCAGATGGCTACAAATGGCGGCAAATTTCGTGATTCTTTCAGGATCACTTTACCCGGTAACACTCCTTTCTCTGCCATATGTTTGTTGGCTTTCTGAAATTGAGCTCGAACCCAGGCTGATTCTTGCTGTTGTTTTTTGGCCTGTTCAGACATGCTTCCTTCCTGATATTGTTGCCCATTTCCAGCGCCCAATGTCTATGACGCTAACCTTAATGTCAAGCTTACGTTCCAGTTGTTAACGATAGGGCGACATTACAGCTTTGGCTGCAACATCGCTCACTGGTAAGGTGCGTCCGTAATCAAAACATAAGGGCAATACGCCCACTAATAAATGGCATGGAGTAAGCACGGTGGCGATATTTTCAAATCCATCATTTGACCAACACGAAAAAGTGTTGTTTGTATCGGACGAAGCATCTGGCTTAAAGGCGATTGTAGCCGTTCACGATACCACCATGGGGCCAGCGGTTGGGGGCTGTCGCATGTGGCCATATGCCAGTGATGAAGAGGCCATTACTGATGTGTTGCGCCTATCTCGAGGTATGACCTACAAAAACGCCTTAGCGGGTTTGCAATTCGGTGGCGGTAAGTCAGTGATCATTGGTGATCATCGCACCGATAAGTCGGACGAACTGTTTCGTGCCTTTGGTCGCGCTATCGACGCCTTAGGGGGGGTGTACTACTCTGCTGAAGATGTGGGGATCACCACCGCAGACATCATGACCGCCCACCAAGAGACCCCTTACATGATGGGACTTGAAGGTAAGAGTGGCGATCCATCCCCTTACACCGCGCTGGGCACATTCCTCGGCATTAAGGCGGCAGTAAAATACCAACGTGGCGTCGATGACCTAACTGGCATCAAGGTGGCGGTACAGGGACTAGGGCATGTAGGTTATTACCTGTGTGAACACCTGTACCAAGCTGGCGCCGAACTGATTGTCTGCGATCTCAACGACACCCAGTTAGAACGAGCTAAACGCGAACTCAACGCTACCGTTGTTGGCCTAGATGAGATCTATAGTCAAGAGGTCGATGTTTACGCCCCTTGTGCATTAGGCGCCACCATTAACGACATAACCCTACCGCAACTTAAAGCAACCATCGTTGCCGGTTGCGCTAATAATCAGTTGGCGGAGTTGCGCCATGGAGAGCAGTTACGCGACCGAGGAATTTTGTACGCGCCGGATTACGTCATTAATGCCGGCGGCATCATCAATGTTTCATTTGAGCGTGACTACAATGCCGACGCGGCCGAGGCCAAGGTGCGTAAGATCTATCAAACACTACTTGATATCTTTGCCAAGGCCGATGAAAGCGGGCAAACCACCGGTGTAGTTGCAGACGAAATGGCCCGAGCGATCATTGCCGCTAATCGTAGCTAAAGCCGATTGCATCACTAATAACGAAAGAGCCCTTTGGGGCTCTTTTTTCAGTTGTGAAGTCGGTGTTATTGCAGCGAATACTGCTGAGCCACCAGCTCGGCGAATTGCAACACAAACAACCAAGTGCTGACTCCTTTCAGTTAATGGGTCGGCGACATGACTGCTGCAAATCACAATCGTTGTTAGCAGCGAAGACTTAAGACAAGTCTCAGCAAGTTATCGCATCGATTGGGCTGGGTCACAGTTAAGTGTTGAGGTTTATATCAAGTCTTCGGCTCTACCGATTGTGGCGTTTGAAAGGGGGGATGTCGCGGTGGCGACGGCACCCAAAGGGGAGCTTCGCCCCCTTTGCCGTAGGTCGCAGTCCAAAGCTCGTCGCTGAACTGCTCCAATGCGGCAGAAGATCAATAGCGGTATTGCTTTATCCTTTGTATCGCGACTCGCCTAGCCAGTGCTTTAACGGCCTTGGAAAGAACAACACTTCGTTGCTACACAGACTCTTTTATCGCCTTGGTAAAACGGGATAAATCAACCTCCACTGATTTGCAACGTTGCTTGCCAATGCCCAATGACAAGGGTTTTAGCACCGATAAATATTCATTAAAGATGAAATTTTTCGACAAAAACGCTAAGGTAAGCGCCGTTATATTTTCGAAGATGAAGAGATCCCTCTATGGCCACCTTGCCGATTCCAGACCACAGCGAACTACAAAGCTGGTTGAAACAATTTGAAATCGACTTTTACCACTGTGGCAATTGTGAGGGGATGCACCTGCCTATCTTGCAAGACAACCCTGTAATTTACGACGCTAAGGTAGAGATTGAAGGCGACTTCCTATACCTCACCGCTTCAATTGAGCTACGTCCAACTGGGTTGATGCAAGCGTACGCCGAGCTAAGCCGTCTTAATTGCGAGTTCCCCACGCTGAAGATCTTCGTTGAGATGATCGATGAATCTTTACCACGACTATTGATGTGCCATAACCTGGCGCTGATCCCTGGCATAAGCAAAGCGCAGTTTGAGTTCTTCGTTAGAGATGGGATAGATCAGATGCATCAAGTTGCCGCTGAGGTAGGTAAGCTCAATATTAACTTTAATGAAGAGCCAGTCGAAGAGATCCAGATCGAAACGGTACCAACCGGACTAATGATGCACTAACACCGAACACCGGTGACAATAAACTGCCCAAATTACAGATAAAAAAACGCCGGCTTACGCCGGCGTTTTCGGAAGTTACTATCGCTCTCTATCAGTAAAAGATAAAGGTACTGAAGATCACAATGATGCCTAAGGCAAACGCTGTCATCCCCAAAGCGTACTTTACATCAGTCGACATATAGCCATCCTTTAGAGTCGTTAGTATCTCCCCCCACCAGCAAGAATATGGCTATTTCTTCCATTTTACACATCACCAGAGGCAAGCTGTGATCATCATCACGCAGGTTTTCGAGCTCAAACGAAAATTGATTCATTTCATGACTCCTGCAAGCTATCTTTGCTAAAATTATCAATCTACTGAAAGGATTAGGATTTAACATGGCTCAAGTACTTCACACCATGCTACGTGTAACCGATTTGGATGCGTCTATCGAATTTTACACTGACGTATTAGGAATGAACCTGTTACGCAAACACAACAACGAAGAGTACGAGTATTCACTGGTGTTTGTTGGCTACGGTGACGAGACTGAAGGCAATGCGGTTATCGAACTCACCTACAACTGGGGTGTCGATAGCTATGAACACGGAACGGCGTTTGGCCATGTTGCCTTAGGCTTTGATGATATCTACGCAACCTGCGACAAGATCCGCGCTGCCGGTGGCAATATAACTCGTGAGCCAGGGCCAGTATTGGGTGGTTCAACCCATATTGCCTTCGTTACCGATCCAGACGGTTATAAGATCGAACTGATCCAACGAGATCAGGCGTCTGCCGGTTTAGGTAAATAAGCGGTGTTTGGCTGGTTGCTGATTTTCGGATGGTGTTTGTTGCTCGTTCTTTTCGGGCCACTGCAATTACTGCTCCTATATATTGCAATCAGCCTACTGACACTCCTGTTGTATGGCTTAGATAAACAAAAGGCGATTAAACAGCATCGTCGAGTCCCTGAGTCAACTCTGCACTTGTTTGCATTGCTGTTTGGTTGGCCAGGTGCTCTGGCTGGGCGGCAGATGTTTCGCCATAAAACCGTAAAACAACCCTTCACTGCCATCCTCTACCTGATTATCGTGCTTCACCTACTGCTGTTCACTGCTTACCAGTTCCTACAACAGGGCTATCTGCAATTTAGTTAGCAGCATAATCGATCACTGCTACTGAGATCACAGACATCGAGTTCAATTTGTAGACAATACGCCTTCGAATTTTAGAGGTGTTGTTGTCGTGGTTGTTGCACAAATTATTGGATTCATCGCCATGGCGATGGGATGGTGGGCAAATAGCCAACACTGCGATAAAAGGCTGGTTCAGGGAAATACTATTGCCGCCGCGCTTACAGCGGTTCATTTTGGTTTAATGGGCAGCCCGCTGGCCATGAGCAATCAACTGGTTAACGTAGCGCGTTTCTCACTGTGCCAACGCTACCGCCACGCATCTATCGCGCTATTATTTGCCGCCCTCGCTGTCATCCAAGGCTTATTACTAGCCAACCACTGGAGCGAGTGGATGGTAGTCACGGCAGCCGTTGTAAGCTCATTTTTGCTGTTCTTTACTCACGGATTTAGACTTAGACTTGGCCTTTTGCTGTGCGCTGGTCTAAATATTACATTATCTATTCACTTGCTTTCTTGGTCGGGCATTATCTATCAGTTAGTTAGCGGTGGGATGTTAATTCGAAGCCTAGTAACACCTCCGCCACAGCCGGCAATACCTTGATAGTGCTCTACACTGAATAGCGGACACAGCATGGGAGGTAATGATGTCCATGCGATTTTACTACCTTGATCTAGACGGTATTCGATTCGAAGGGATGATCAGCCAAGATGGGCCGCACATCAAGCGCTGCGGTGGTGGCGGTATGCCAATTGGTGAGGCCGAACTGCATTATGGCGATCCGATTGACCCCAACTGGCGGTTGGTTGGCCGACACCAAGCGCTTGCCCTTGCCGAACTTAACGAACAACAACTGCTTGAGCTTGCAGCCCACTTTGGTTTACCCCTGCGCACCGCGCCTACTGAGTCGGTTAGTGGCGGTGGATTCTTTACAAGCCCTGCTTTTGAAGGCCTAAGAGACTGGGTTAAACACCATCCGACTAAAGCACAACGTTTGGTGCAAAAACGAGCGCAACGAACCAATGGGTGGTTAGAGGCGTGCCAAGCTGCAAATTCCCTCGACTAGTTCCAAATTTAGACGGCGCTAACACTAGCCCTCAGCACGCAGTCGTTGCCACGGCCCGTAAGCAATGCTGTTGAGAGCGGCGCCGTGTTCGCTGTCTAACCCATCAACCAGCTGCACAAATTCGGTTTGCAGTAGACGTTCAAGCTCAGTAATACCCTGATTGATGCTAACGCTATCGACTGGTGATTGACGCGACAACGCTAATAACATTGTGCTGAGATCCGCCACCTGTTGTTGTAACCGATTCAACTGCTCGTAACGACGTTCACGGGCTTTAGCTTGCTGGTAAGCCTGCTGGCCGTTGACAACCCCTTGGCCCCCTTGTGCAACTCGAGCCAACCATGGCGAGCCACCTAATGCACCGGCAATCGAGGTGATCTTACCGGTTTTGGTGGTGTTTCCTTGCCAGCCCAACACTTGTGATAACCCAGCTAACCCACGAAGTTTGGGGTGCATCGCCAACACCGTTGGTAGCAAACCGACAAGCTCGCTGACAAGAAAGAACGCTTCGCTTTTAGGAAGCTGAAACAGGTGACGAACCAATTGATGTAACCGGTACTCAAGTGCACCAAGTGGATCATTGTGGCCATCAGGCTCGGGTAACACCCCGTAGTCCCTTAATAAGTTTTGCCCACCAGAGGTGATGTTATCCACCACTTCTTGATGCTGTTCCATTAGCGGTTTGGCTTCCTGTATCAAGCCATTGTCGAGGATCCGTTTCAGCCAACCAGCCATAGAGCTCTCTTATTATTTAGTAGATACCCCAAGTATCGCTAACCTGCACGGCGATTAACAGGAAGTCGATCACGCTGGTCAGTGGTGTTGTCACTTTGATAGCATTAGCAGCCTTATTTCAGATCAATTCTCGTAATGACGCTACCGATCCTTTATCAAGACGAACACCTAGTCGCCGTTAACAAACCTGCTAATATGTTGGTTCACCGCGGCGAAAAGCTGAGTCATGGTCGTACCTTTGTGCTGCAAACCATGCGCGACCAGCTTGGCCAACATATTTACCCAGTGCATCGCCTCGACAAAGCTACTTCTGGGGTGATACTGCTCGCCAAGTCCTCGCAAGCAGCAAGTGACACCATCAAAGCCTGGCACCGCGTCGAAAAACGCTATTTGGCGGTGGTCCGCGGCTACGCGCCAGCTCAGGCCGAGGTCGACTTACCATTGGCTGCACCACGGGATAGGAGTAACCCGAACTGGCAGCCGGGACCAGAATCACCAGCATTAACCTTGGTACGATCACTGGCTCAAATCGAGTTACAAGTAGAAATTGATAAGTACCCTACTTCCCGTTACTCGATGGTTGAGTGTTTTCCAAAGACCGGTCGAAAACACCAGTTACGCCGCCACCTGCGACACCTCGGCCACCCTATCCTTTGCGATACCCGCTATGGCAAGAATCGTCATTATCATTACTTCCGTGATGAACTCGGCATCGACCGCATGTTACTGCATGCCCACAAAATCAGCTTTACGCCAGCCGGGGCTAACGCACCGATAACCGTCACCGCGCCACTAGATGACACCTTTAGCAATTTATGCCAACGCTTTAACTGGTTAGAGCAAATTTAAATTTGTTAACCGCCTTTACTACAACCGAAAAGGGCGTGCCATTGGCACGCCCTTTTGAATCTGCATCACTCTCGCCTACAGTTACACCATCTTAGCTTGAATAAAATCACGCCATTTCGAACCGGCACCTTCGCTATTCGGTAATCGAGCGGCCTTTTCAGCGTGCTTAAGCGCCTTTGGGTATTGCCCTAAACGGTAATAAGCACGGGTCGCTTGCAAGTGTAAACGTGATTTACGGTCCTGTGTTTTTATCGCTCGTTTGAGCTGAGGCATTAACGCAACCGCCTGTTCAAATTGGCCGTGCATAACCAATAGTTCAAACTGCTCAAGCCGATAATCCGCATCAAGTTGTGCCACCGCATCCCACGCTGATACCGCTTGCTGCCAGTTTTGAGTTATCTGCCAGTACTGAGCTAACTTCAGACGGTGCTCAAAATTATCTTCAATTGTCTTACCGAGTTGTTGCTGTAGTTGACGTGCCGCCAATTCTGGCAACTGACGATTAGCAAACAACTGCACCAGCGACAGGTAATCTTTTTCGGTAGCAAGCACACCATTACGCTCAGCCAACGCCAGCGTAGTCAGCGCCTGTTCATGCTGCTTTAAACGCAACTGTAAACTGGTTAAATGACGCCACCACTCTAATTGGCTGGGCTCCATCGCAATCAACTGCCGCGTAATGGTTACCGCGTTGGGCCACTGTTCAAGCTGTTGATAGGCCTGCAACTGCATCTGCACCGGTGTTACCGTTAACTCGAGCTCAGCAGAGCGTTTGGCTGGCGCGATAACCGCTTGCCAGTTCTCCAATCGATAATAGCTTTGGGCGATACGCAGGTATAAGTCGCCGGTTTTAAGATTGTCAGCGCTGCTGTTTTCAACCCAGTGATAATGCTCTAGCGCATCCTCATAACGCAGTTGAGAAAGCAAAATATCCGCCAACATTCGATGAGTCTGGGCATTAGTACTGGCGTCTAGCGCTTCTGTTTCAACCGCAAACTGCAGTTGTTCAATTGCCTTTTCTACCTGACCATTAGTCCAATAGAGCGAGCCTCGGAAACGAGAAACATAGGCTTTGTCGTCGTTGTTGCGCGGATTAATTGGCTCCAGCAATTCAATCGCTTCGCTAACCATTTCCGCTTCATAGAGCTCATAAGCTTGTTGTACCTTGGCTGCAACCCTTGGGGTCAACGCCATGGCGGGAGAGCTTAGCAATAACAGCGCTAGAATCAGTTTTTTCATCGATTTACTCGGAACTCTAGTTTGACGGTTTGGTTAAATTGGCTCACTTTATTGCCATCAACCTCTTTCGGCTGATACTTCCACCGAGACAAGGCTTTCATCGCCGCTCGATCGAAAATACGAACCGGCTCAGACTTTTCAATCTTGATGTCTTCAGGTCGGCCTTGTTCGTTAATAGTGAAGCTCATCACCACATAGCCTTCGGTTTTTTTACGCAACGCCCGCGCAGGATACTGTGGTTCAACCCGATAGATTGGCATCGCTTGCCGATCTTGAGCGGCAAAATCTCCCTTAGCTGGCAGTGGTACACCGATGTCACCGGGACCATCCAAGCTCAGTTGAGGCAACGGCATGGTCGTTGGTACCATCGTGGTGGTATCCGTATTGGCAACGGCCGCCGTTGGCATCTGTGGTAATGGCGGAGGTGGTTCCGGAATATCACGACTGCGGCGCTCAGTTTGCTCATCACGCTGAGCCATAACAATCGACACCGGCGCTTTGCTCGGTCCTTGAGGTCCTGCTCCCATGCCGCCGTTAACCATTAAAGCCATACCGCTAAACAACGCTGCGGTGATCGCTATCGCTGCTACAGCAGCGATAATCAAATCCTTCATTTCACTGGCTCCGCGGCTAACGCGATATCAGCAATACCAGCCGCTTTGGCCGCATCTAGCACCTTAACAACGGTACCATTAAAGGCACGCTCGTCCGCTTGGATCACCAACGATGCATCCGGTTGGTCGACCTTTAAGCGCTCAAGGTTTGCTTGAACACGTTCAACGTCAACTTGGCGCTGATCAATGAAAATCTGGTTACGGTTGTTGATTGCAACAAACAGACCTGCACCACTTTTAGAGCTTGCCTGAGCGGCTTGAGGGCGGTCGACATCGATACCAGACTCTCGTACAAACGAAGTGGTAACAATAAAGAAAATCAGCATGATGAAAACGATGTCTAGCATCGGTGTCATATCAACCTGAGCTTCATCCTGCTGCTGAGTCTGTGGTCGTAAAAAGCGCATGTTAATCTTCTCGAGGTAAATTGTTGGCGAGGTGGTGCAGTAACCGATCGCTGCGTTTCGCTAAGCGGGAATGAACAAACAGTCCCGCTAACGCCGCTACCATGCCTGCCATAGTTGGTAAGGTCGCCATGGCAATGCCTGCTGACATCAATTTCGGGTTACCAGTACCCTGTGCTGCCATCACATCAAACACGGTGATCATGCCGGTTACCGTACCCACCAGACCAATCATCGGACATACGGTAATCAGCAATTTGGACAGCGCCATTGAGCGTTGTAGCGAACGCTCGGCGCGACCAAGGATTCCTTCGCGCTGCATCAGTGCAAACCAGCTAGTCCGTTCAGCACGTTGCTGCCATTGTTGTTGCCACTGTTGAGACTGCAACGGGAACCGGCGCCACTGGAACAGGACGCGTTCTAACATCAGAATCCAGGTAAGAAGAACCACTGCAGCTAATACCCACAGCAGCGGCCCTCCCCGCTCCATAAACTGATTTATCCAGCTCCACCATTGAATCATGCGGCTTGCTTACCTTGTTCGTGTTGTTCAGCATGCAAGGCAATCAGTGCAAGGCTCTCTTTTTCCAAGATGCTACGAATAGCAACAACACGGCTGTTCAATAGGTTATGAGTTAACAGCAGTGGCATCGCCGCCACCATACCCAGTACGGTGGTGATCAACGCCATGGATATACCGCCGGCCATAACTTTCGGGTCGCCATTACCGTATTGCGTAATTACTTGGAAGGTTTCGATCATGCCGGTAACCGTACCGAGCAAGCCAAGCATCGGCGCTAGCGCCGCCAGCAGTTTCAGCATCGATAACCCACGCTCAAGGCCCTGTTGTTCATTTACGATGGCTTCGGTAAGTTTTAGCTCGATGGTGTCTAGTGGGTGATCCTTGTTGCTGTGGTAGCTCGCCAAGATACGACCCATTGGATTGTTACCATGATTGCTGTCGCTGTCGGCTAGCTTAAGCTGAGATTGAATACCCAGTTGGGTTTTAATCAATACCGCGCCACGGATCAGTGAGATAATCAAGCCAATAGCTAATAACGCCACAATCACCTTGCCCACCACGCCACCGGCTTCAAAGCGCTGCTTTAACGTTGGAGTAAGCTGATACATGTCAAGCAAATCGCCCATGCCAGCATCAATCGCTAAGGTTTCAACGGCCGCTCCAGTCGGTACCATAAACTGTGGTTGACGTGGGTACAGCAGCGCTAAATCCCGTTGGCTATCAATCTGAGCAAAGCCGCTGGCGCCGACAAGGCTAAATGGGCCTAAGTGCCATAGTGTTTGCGGGCTAACCTGACCAACAGTATCAGCAACTGGCAATGAAACTTGGCCAACCTGTGCGGCTTGGTTGATGTCAGCAAGCATGATCATTGGTAACTGACGTAGCTGCTCAATATCAGGCAGACGCTTCGCCTTAGCGAGTTCAGCCGCTTGCTGTTGACGCTCTGGTGCAATCAACGCCAACGGTCCACGCTCAAGTTCGCCAGCCAATTCACCCCCAACCTGACGTACCACTCCGTAGACTTCACCCAACGCACCGGTAGACAGAGTAAGCTGCTTTGAACGCTCAGCCAAAAGCTGTTCGTTGTCAGCAAACTGATCTGACAGTTGGTCAACCTGACGCTGCAGATCAGCCAACGCTTGTTGTTGTGCTTTGAGCTTAGCGTTGACATCGTCAGCTTCCGCGCCAACGGTAGCTAAACGATTGTGGTTGTGTTTTTGTTCTTGTTGACGGGCTTCACTGCTTTTTTCAGCCAGCGAGTTCAAAGGTTGAGCTACCGACATGGTGGCCACTAGGCTCAACATCAAAAAGGTTAGACGAGCCATTAGTTAGCACCCTTTGCAGTAACTGGAATGGTAAGAAGATCTGGTGCACGCTGACCAGCTGCGATTTCATAGGCTTTAACTAGCTCGCTGATGTCATTCGACTCAACCGGCTGCCAGTGATCCGTTTGCCACTGCCAGTAAAGGGTTCCGTTAAGGCTACGAGCCAGCAAGCTCAAACGGCCAACATGCAGTAACTCAACTTCGCGTTCACTGCCGTCATTCACAACTACCGCACCGCGATACAAACCTAAGCGGCGTCCGGTATCAACCTCGATCTGGAACGCTTCTAATACACGCCGAAATTTCTCCGCGTCGGCAACATCTGCACGGCCCATCATCAGCTTCAAATCAGCCAAGCGATTACGACGCTGTTCTTCTTTAACTGGAATGTCGTTGTCTAACAGTTGCTCTAATTGATCCAGCATCTGATAGATCAGCGGAACTAGTCCCGCTCGAGTGGCCTCGATGCCGTTAAGCTGGGTATTTAAGTCGGTCAATTCGCGCTCTTGGTCTGCAACCAATTGACTTAAGTGTTGGTGATACACCGTAAGGTTGTCGAAGTCTTCTTGCAGACGCTCTAGATCTGCTTGCTCGAGCAGTTTCTGCTCCGCCAACTGATTTACTTGTTGCTGGGTATCACGACCCGCCTGTTGCAATTGCGCCTGCTGTTGCTGCGCCATATCTAACGGTTGTGCTGCTTGTACTTGAGTACATGCAAGCAACAGCGCCGTGGAAGCCAATTTTCTCAACGCAAAAATCCAATTCAGTTAATCGTAATCTGTAGCGAATTTTCGCAAACCCTGTTGAATAGCTCCACCTTTCAGATCACATAAATGAGAATGATTGCTAATACTTTGTTTATTTAGCTAACGCATACTCTGGTAAATTGGCTAGTTAATCTAAATGTCAGGTTGCAAACGCAACCGCTTACAACTCCCTTCTAGGTAATGCACATAAATACTGGCAGCATAAGTTAATCACGTTAACAAATAATCAAGGAAAGATTATGCATATCAACAGGTCTACGCTGGTTTTAGCAATTGCGACTGCTTTTTCAACTCCAGTAGCGAACGCCAACGCGCTTTACATTCATGCAGGTAATTTGATTGATGGCGTTAGCGATGATGTTCGTAGCAACGTCACTATTGTGGTCAGTGACAACACCATTACGGCAATCAAGGATGGCTTTATCAACGACGATAACGGCCGTGTTGTTGATCTTACTGATTCGACGGTCATGCCCGGGCTGATGGATATGCATACCCATGTCGATATGCTGCTCAATAAAGACGGCTACACCGAAGGTTTTTTTAAGAACCCACCTTACTTTGCGCTTCGTGCCACCAACTACGTTAACGATACGCTTCAAGCTGGCTTTACCACGGTACGAAACCTCGGTGGCTCAGTATCGACAGATCTACGCGATGCCATCAATCAAGGCCATATTGCCGGTCCGAGGATCTATGCGGCAGGTAAGTCGATAGCGACCACTGGCGGTCACGCCGATCCAACCAACGGCATCAATCGCCACTTGAGCTTGCTAGAAGGCGCACCGGGACCAACAGCTGGCGTAATTAATGGATACGATGATGCACGTCAAGCCGTTCGGCAACGCTATAAAGAGGGTTCTGACGTAATCAAACTGACGGTAACGGGCGGTGTTCTCAGTTTGGCGAAAAGCGGCGATAACCCGCAGTTTATGGATGATGAGCTCAAAGGAATTATGGATACCGCCAAGGATTACGGTTTCGTAGTGGCTGTGCACGCTCACGGGGCTGAGGGGATGAAGCGTGCCATCCGAGCTGGTGTCGATTCGGTTGAACACGGCACCTATATGGATAAAGAAACCATCAAGCTGATGAAGAAAAATGGTACCTACTATGTACCAACAATCAGCGCTGGTAAGTGGGTCGCAGCACATGTAGATCAATACCCTACTATTGTCCAACCCAAAGCCCGCGCTGTCGGCCCACAGATTCAAAAAACCTTTACTAAAGCGTATGAGGCCGGGGTAAACATTGCGTTTGGTACCGATGCTGGTGTGTTTCCCCACGGCTTAAATGGGCGTGAATTTGGCTATATGGTGGAAGCGGGAATGGCGCCGATGGAAGCGATTCAATCGGCCACGATAAATGGCGCAAAGTTGCTGCGTATCGACGATAAGTTAGGTTCAGTTGAAAGCGGTAAGTTGGCTGATCTAGTTGCGGTTAAAGGCAACCCGCTTGAGGACATAACCTTAATGGAAAGTGTCAGCTTTGTAATGAAAGATGGCACTATTTACAAACAGCTTTAATCGTACCAGCATTGGTCGAGGCCACCTTAGTTGGCCTCGGCACTTGCTTCGCTATTCACCAAACTGGCGAGCTAATGCGGGCGGGTAATCGCGTTGTAATGCAATCTGCTGGGCGTAACGTTCAACTTCGGCGTAATCTAATCCGTCGCTGATTTCTACGTTAGGCGCTGGATTTGCCGACAGCAGACCAATTTCTACCAACTGTTGCTGGATCAACCGAGCTGCCGGTATTGCCGAGGTTGCTTTAACAATCTCAGCTCGAGCATAACGACAGGTAGAAAAAGCCACATCGGCGGCACGTAAGTTGGCGTCATCACCGGGGATCTGTTGCGCGCCATACAGTGGTTTCGCACTGGTCGCGGCAGCAGCAAACTTCGGCAAAAAATAAGCTAGGTGGGCGATGGCTTTATTGGTGCGATCTTCAACAATCGCTTGAGGCCAACCCTCATGTAACTTTTGACGTAGTACCAATGGCAATTGCGGTTGTGCACTTTGCGCTGAAGACGCCACCAAACCCTGCTCAAACAAGGTGATTTTATCGGTCATGCCGTGTAGTTGAAATAAACCATCAGCATAGGGAGTGAGCTGAGCCATGCCATTTGGCGTGCCACGCTCGCCGTGAAATATCACTTCTGGCCAATGACTCGCTTGGGACCACTTAGCGACATAGGCCGCCTTAAACTCAACCAAGCGGGGGCTATCGATCTCAAGTAGATCATCTAACTCACCGCTACGATAACCACAGGCGTTAACCAAATAATCAACGTGAATATCTTTAGAATCAGCGCAATCAAGCTGGATCGTCCAGCCTTTAGCCTCTGCTGTAACGTTGACCACCTTGGTATCAACCAGTAGCTGACAACCTGGTCGTTGCTGAAGCGTAAGTTCGGCACTGGCCGCTAAGCGAAATAAGCTAAGGCCATATTCTTGGACCAACACCAACGGCCACTTGACCTTGTCAAAGTCGAGTTCTTTAGCCAGCGGAATCATCCACTGGTCGCAACTTCGCGGCCGGCCACTTGCTACTTGATGTTTCAACTGCTCCATTTGAGCACGACTGTACAATCGAAAATAATCATCAGGCTCACCCAGCAGTTTGTTGCTGCCGTCGGTTTCAGTTAAGCCGCGATAATATTCAGTGAGTACCTGTAAACGGGGCAATAACGCATCAACCTCACCGGGATCTCGTTGCGGCACAGCAATAACGGTAGGGCGAATATTGGCACAATGCGGGTACATTTTTAAGGTGTCAATTGACTCCTGCAACAGCTGAACGCACTGCTGTTCATCGATTTCTCGATAAAGGTTGCCACCGGCGTGAAGGTGACAAAACGGAGGGCCATTTACTAAGCTTTGGCCTTGTTCAAGCAGCAATACGTCAATATCGTTATTTTGACTCAACTGCATTGCAATGGTTGATCCGGCCACGCCACCACCGATGATCCCAACCCGCGGTTTTTTTGATTTTTTTTGCGGTTCGCTACACATCAACTAATTTCAACTCGATGAATTTTCAAACAATATCCTTCTACCAGACCACCGCCACGAAACGATGACCCCAATACAATGAATATTGAGCAATTAAGGTTACAGCAACAACGCGACAAGAGGGTTAAGAGCTCTTAGTCGAAGCCGTTGCATGGCGAAGTTCCGCCGTTAGCGGCAGAACTTGAGAAAGTAACTTACGCGATGGTGTTTGGTCTTGATCAATACCGATAAGATCGAGCGAGATCTCAAGGTGAGTTAGGGGAATAGAAGCAGTATCGACCTTGAAGTTTTGAGAAACTAGGGTTATCGCTACCTGATTGCGACCAACGATCGCTTGAATAGGCGCATGGGGCAGAAAGTTCTCTTTGTTAGCAGGGGCTAAATTTATTCGGACGTTCTCACCAAATGAACCGTCGTAACAATAGTCCAATTCATAGATGACGTAATTAGCGTTGTTAGCGATAGCTTCAACCGACACAATATCGTTTGGTTGCGCGCAGCCGGATAAGCCCGCTGGATTACTGTAGCGCTCCAATGCAATATCGATCTGTTCGCAACCAGTTAGTGTAACCATTAACAACGGTAAAGCCCAAACTCGCATTCAACATCCCTTGTGGTAACCGAGTAATAATAATTTAGCAGGTGTTAGTAGTCGTTAGTAGGCTCGGCTGGCGCTAACAGATATATCGCTACCAACCACCGCAATAAATAGCATATATCGCTATTAATTTGGTTACTACCGACGTCAACACTCGACTAGGTAGAACATGAGAGAATGAGGCATGTTAGTCTGCTAACTATAAAATTGCGCTAGTTGATCTATTGTTAATCTGTCCTTTAATTTTCTCAGCGCTTCGTTCTGCAGCTTACGCACTCGCTCTCGGGTAATACCGACGTCCCTCCCCACCTCAGTCAGTGTCATCGGTTCATATTGAAATAGCCCGAATCGACGGACAATAACCTCTTTTTCTTGCGAGTTAAGATCGGCAACCAAACCGTTTAAGGAGCGGTGAACATTTTCTTCCTCTTGGGTTTCATTGAAGTCAATCTGGTCGACTAAGGTATCAACAAACGAGCCTTCACCCTCTGCCGATAGCGCGCTATCAAGCGACAAGGTTTTATCCCGTAGGTTAAGAATACTCTCAACGTGTGCGGCTGTTTTGCCAACCTTAACCGCAATCTCTTCGGATGACGCTTCATGCTCTTCGGTTTGGGCCAGTTTTCGGGCCTCACGGATATATACATTCATCTCTTTGATGACATGGACCGGCAGCCGAATGGTTCGTCCGGTATTCATGATGCCCCGTTCGATGCTTTCACGGATCCACCAGGTCGCGTATGTAGAAAAACGATAACCAAGTTCAGCATCGAATTTTTCGACCGCTCGAATCAGGCCAACATTGCCCTCTTCAATCAAATCGGACATATCGAGACCACGGTTTTGATATGAGCGGGCGATTTTCACTACCAAACGTAGATTACTTTCAATCAATCGTTGCCGTGACAATTTGCAACCAGTTTTCTCGTTACGAGATAATTCAACAACGTGTTCGTGCTTAAGTAACGGAAAACGATTTAGCTGTGCTAAATAAAGTTGTAGTGAATCCGCGTTGGCTGGCTGACTGGTCGTACTAGCGAGTGCTGTATCTTTAACATCTCGCTGACACTTGGTTTCACTGTCATCTTGGTTTGGTGTTGAAGCACCTGCTGCGTCTTTCATAATATTCACCCCTGCCTCTTCACGCGACGTGTTAATTCGAAGACTAAGCACCTAACGTCAGCACCCTAGAACAACGTTAACAATTAGTTAGTTACGCGGAGCAACTTACTCATTACGATGTTACAGCAATGACAATGCAATGTGACAGCAACTTTACCATTTAGGTGTAAATAATTACGCTTTCCATGTCAAAAATTGAATTCAGACGTACAGCGTGGATAACAGGCACGTGAGATTGATGCCGTCACAAGGGGAACGTCAATACGTTGTTAATTTGAGTGCTTGGATTTTTTGGGCGATGACTGGCAGAAGCAATTCAATCTCATTTGACAACGCGTGTGATAAACAACCAACGTGCATTATGGACGCGGTAAGGGCTCTGTTTTTTAGCGAGCATTACCTTTATAAGTTCATGCTTATGCCTGCCAAATCATAATTTTTGTCGCTAAAACGACAAAACCCGCGAACTTATTGCTAAGTTCGCGGGTTCGTCTGCATATGGCGGAGGGATAGGGATTTGAACCCTAGAGGAGCTATAAACCCCTGCCGGTTTTCAAGACCGGTGCATTCGACCACTCTGCCATCCCTCCGAGGCCTGCATTTATACCGTTGTAGATAATGGATGTAAATAGCCAAAAAGCCGACTGCGCAACATCCATCCTGCAACTGTTTAGTTTGCCTGCAAACGGCATGAATTACGTGAAACTACGTTACGCTTGGCAGCCTTCAAGCTGCACCAACAAATCGTGGATTTCAGCTTTCAATTCCTTATCAACAATCTTGTTGCTGTCGGTTTTGGCCTTGCTAAGAATCGCTATTGCCCCTTCAGTATCGCCAGTCTCAACCTTCATAGAAGCAAGAGAGAAACCGATCGAAGAAAGGTAGTCTTTGTTGTTGATTGCAGCCGCTTTCTGCAAGGCTTTGTCGTAGATCGCGATAGCTAACGAGTAATCATCAGTAAAGTCCGCCAGAGTTTCCCATTGCACTGGGTGATCCTTGTCGGTTCCTTCGTTCTGTTCACAGACACCCTTTAACTCTAGGTAGCAGCTATCAAAGCCTTTTTGGTCTTTGTGTTGGACACAGAGCATTAAATCTCCTGCCAAAGCGAGTACATGTTTATAAATTTTGGTATTCATTAATCGTTCTACCTAAGGTGCTTAACAATAATCTTTAGCCATTGTATTACGTCTGCCCATGCAAATCCGAGTTGGCATTACGTAAGTTTGCGAAGGTCGAGCTCATTGCCGTGCTAGCGAGAGCCAAAGTGAGCACTATTTAGACAGCGTTAAATCGTGCCGCCCTAAAACGACAAAACCCGCGAACTTATTGCTAAGTTCGCGGGTTCGTCTATGTATGGCGGAGGGATAGGGATTTGAACCCTAGAGGAGCTATAAACCCCTGCCGGTTTTCAAGACCGGTGCATTCGACCACTCTGCCATCCCTCCAGCGATTTGAATATTACTTGGAGACCGATAAGTAATAAAGAAAAACTTGCTAAAAACGGGTTAACTGCCGCACTAATGCGCAAGTTGAATAAATCGCAGCCACATCTTCGTTATCAACTACACCCTGATTGGTTGTTTTGAATAACCTAACCACATCACTTGGCGGTGTCGTAGTTAGCTGTTGAGGTTTGTCTTAAACCTTCGGCTCTACCGATTGCAGCACACTTAAGGGGTTATGTCGCGGTGGCGAAAGCACAGTCTTGTATGCATTAGGGGAGACCTTTTCCCCCTTTGGAATCGCCCTTTGCCTTAGGTCGCAGTCCAAAACGCTTTGATGGACTGCTCCAACGCAGCAGAAGAACAACATTAGTTGGCACACAGCCCAAATAATGCCCCAACACCAGCTAGGGCTCATTAACAGTAATCGACTTAACTCAACTTAAAGCGGCCAATAACCTCTTTTAACTTGTCGTTAATGGCGGCCAGATTAGTCGCTTCCGTCGCAGCTTGCTGACCATTTTGAGAAAGGTTAGCAACAATATCTTGGATGCTATTCATATTGCGACTTAGCTCTAATGCTACTGAGCTTTGCTCTTCCGCAGCGGTTGCTATCTGACTGTTGAGATCATTTAGCTGTACCACCGACTCAACTATACTATCGAGTTCTTCAACGACAGCTGCAGTACTAACAGAAGTATTTTCACAGGTTCCTTTGGCTACCGCCATCGCGCTGATGCTAGTCTCGGAGCCGTGTTGCAGCTTCGCTAACGTCGCCTCTACTTCAGCCGTACTCTTTTGAGTCCGCCCTGCCAACGCTCGTACTTCATCAGCAACCACTGCGAAACCGCGGCCTTGATCTCCTGCTCGGGCTGCTTCAATTGCAGCGTTTAACGCCAGTAAGTTGGTTTGATCGGCTATATCACCAATGACTTTTAGCACATGGGTAATCTCTACCGTATCCGAATTAATGGTAGCAATACTACTTGCCGTGCTGTCTACTTCGCCGACTAATCGAGTAACTGTCTTAGCCGTGTCGATAATCATCGCCTGCGAATTTTGAGTCTTCTGGTTAGTGCGCTCAGTAAATTGAGACGCTTCAGCAGCATTACGAGCGACGTCTTGCGCTGTTGCGTTCATCTCTTCGATAGCGGCAACAATCTGATGGGTTTCGGCACTATGTGCCTGAAGACCATCATTGGTATCAAGTGCTTGGCGCTTAACCTGATCAATGCTGGCGGTGATATGATCTGAGGCTTGCACAACTTCTGCCATTAGTTGCTGCATGTTAGCAACCACCTGGTTAATCGACTCGCTAATCTGACCAATATCGTCGTTGCTGCTAATAGGTAGACGTTTAGTTAGGTCCCCTTCCCCTTGCGCTAACTCCTGTACCATCGCTTTCAAACGTAAGATTGGTTGGAACATACGATTTAACACTACCAACACCAACAGACAACCAATCGCGAGCATAATCAGTGAGCTAATAATTGCACTGGTTAAAGCAGTATCTAGCTCGGCATAAGCGATGCGCTTATCTACCTCGACCATCAAGTGCCAACGTTTGTCATTTACCAGTTCGACCGGTTTTACATAAGCCAGACGCTCGACACCGTGCTGTACGTATTCGAGGCGTTGTTGTCCTTCGTTATGTATCTGGTTCCACTGGGTAGACATCCCCAATTCGGACAATTTTTCGCCCACGGTCAGGTTAGGATCATCTGTCGCCAGAACGGTACCGCTGTCATCAAAGATAACCGCCATAGCGCCAGGGAAGTCAATGGACTTAACCGCGTCGTCTAACACGCCTAAATAGATATCCCCTAGAATCACCCCATCTTCAACGGACTTAACCACTGAGATAACTGGTAAGTTGGTATTGGCATCGAGATAGACTTCAGTTACGTCTAACACACCGGAAGCTTTCCCCAGCTGGTACCAAGGTCTTGTAGTTCCGTCAAAAAGGTCTGGATAGGCAACGCCATTATCCCAGTTGTCACCTTCATAGGTAGAGAATGATTGGTTGTCTTCGTTAGAGAACATCACCTCATCAATGCCAGCGCCAGCTTGAGTGATCTCTGCCAACAGGACGTAATGCTCGGCCGAGTGGCCAGCTAGATAGTTCACTGCCAGTGACTCGATTGCTTTACTGCGACGGGCAAACCATTGACTCAGGATCTCAGCCTCATAATTTACATTAGTGAGCGAACGCGTATCGATGGTTTCGATCGTTGTATCACGTAGCTGCTTATAAGATAACGCGTTGCTGACGATTAAACTTAACGCCAGCAACATCAATACAGAGGCAATCAGTGACCCTTTAAACCCAATAGACTTCATGGTTAACCTTGTCGATTTCACAGTGTGCGCTTATACCGGATCGGTGCAACCAGCCGCAGCAACAGCTTTCATAATATGTAGCTACATTTATCGGCACCAATTACGATTTCTACACAACTTTTACGCCACCCTTGCATTAGTTGTGACCCAGATCTCCTTTGCAAGCTATTCTGATGACAACTTCCCGCCTACCACTTGAGTAAAAACTTATTTAATACAGAGGTTTATACTCAAAACTGAATATGGAATATAAAGCGCGATTGAATTACTGACTTGTTTATTAGCTACACCAATACCTAATAGCAGCGATAAATTTGCGACACCGATACGACAAAGCCCACCATAATGGTGGGCTTTTAGTTTCAGCAATAGCGATCCAGTTAGAACATCGAGGTTAATTGATCTTAAAACGGCCAATCATCTCTTTTAGTTGGTCATTGCTGCTGGCTAAGTTAACTGCTTCTGCGGCAGTTTGTTTGCCGCTATTCGCCAGTTGTTCAACAATCGCGTGGATACTATTCATATTCTTGCTCAGTTCAAGTGAAGTTGAGCTTTGTTGTTCTGCTGCGGTCGCAATTTGACTGTTCAGATCATTCAGTTGCACCACCGACTCGACAATACTACTTAGCTCTCTTGCCACCGTCTCAGTCTGTACCGAGGTGGTTTCACAAGTCGTTTTTGCCTTATTCATAGCCTGAATGCTGTTGTCAGACCCTTGCTGTAATTTCGCTAATGTTGCTTCAACTTCAGCGGTGCTTTGTTGGGTACGGCCAGCCAGAGCACGAACTTCATCAGCTACCACCGCAAAACCTCGGCCCTGTTCACCGGCGCGGGCAGCTTCAATCGCGGCATTGAGCGCCAACAGGTTGGTTTGCTCGGCAATATCACCAATAACCTTCAACACATGAGTAATCTCAACGGTATCGGCATTGATGGTGGTAATGCTAGTGGAGGTGTTTTCAACTTCATCGACCAACCGATTGACCATCGACGACGTGTCGATGACCATCTGTTGTGATGCATGCGTTTGATTATTAGTTTTGTCGGTGAAAGATGAGGCTTCAGCGGCGTTGCGAGCAACATCGTGTGCCGTTGCGTTCATCTCTTCGATAGCGGCAACCACCTGATGAGTCTCGCTACTGTGAGCTTGCAAGTTGTCATTGGTATCAATTGCATTGCGATGAACAAGTTCAACACTCGCAGTGATGTTGTTAGACGCGGCCACCACTCCTTGCATTAGCTGCTGAATATTAGCCACGACTTGATTAATAGAGTTACCGATTGCGCCGATTTCGTCTCTGCTAGTAATAGGCAAACGCTGGGTCAAATCACAGTCTCCTTGCGCGAGTTCATGCACCATATCTTTTAACCGTACAATTGGCTTAAACATTAGGTTCAGTACGACTACAGACAGTAAGCTACCGATGATCACCATTACGATTGAGCTCACCAACGCATTTTGAATTGCGTCGTCAAGATCCGCATAGGCGACGGCTTTATCCACCTCAACCATCAGATACCAGCGCTTGTTATTAACCAACTCTATCGGTTGGATCAACGCCAACATTTCGCTGTCGTTACGACTGTACTCAAAGCGTTTGGTATTGGCATTGGCATTGGCATTGGTATTGGTATTGTTAATTAGTTGCCACTGCTCAGCCATACCTGACTGCACTAGAGTTTTAGCAACAGTAATATTACTGTCACTCGAGGCAAGGACGGTACCGTTGTCATCAAAAATAACCGCAGCACCACCAGGTAAGTCGATTGACTTCACCGCGTCATTTAATACATCCAGAAAGATATCGCCAAGAATAACGCCATCAGCAACGGCCTTAACCATTGAGATAACCGGCAGATTGGTATTTACATCCATATAAACATCGGTGACATCCAGCTGACCCGACGCCTTGGCCATGCCATACCAATCACGAGTTCTCGCGTCGAATACCTCGGGGGTCGCTACGCCTTGATCCCACAGATCACCTTCGTAGGTTGAAAATGAGTAGCCTTGATCGTTGGATACCACTACCTCATCAATGCCTGCACTTATTTGAGTAAGGTTAGCCAGCAATACATATTGTTCAGCGTCTTGGTCGGCAATATAGTTGGCGGCAAAACCATCGATACCGTTGGTACGATGTTCAAACCATTCCTCCAGTGCCGTCGCTTCGTAATTGGCATTGGACAGCAAGCTGGCATCGATTCTCTCGACCGTTGTTTGCTCTAACTGTTGGTAAGACAGGGTATTGCTTATCGACAAACTGACAATCATTAGCGCCAAAACCGATGCGATAATCGAACCTTTAAAACCAATAGACGGCATACTTATCCTTATATTCTAACTAATGCATTACGACTAGAACGCATGCGCTTACAACTGTACATGTCGACATACACTATCGGATTTCACTGATAATTCTAGGGAATAATTTATGAATAAAAGATATATACGTTCTAAGGTTGATTGGCGTGATCTATGTAACATCGAGAATCGCCCGAGCGCCAAATAAATTACTGGCGCCAGGGCGATACTAGTTGCTAAAGCGCCTCTAATGCATTGCTAATTCGTTTATCGGAAATTGGATATTTAGTCCCCAAGTTCTGGGCAAAACAACTGACGCGATATTCCTCCAACATCCAACGCACCTCAACCAAACCATCAGGAATGGCCTGACCTTTCGGCAACTTCGTTAGCGCTTGGCTATAAGCTTGCTCAACCTTCTGGATCTTGAGGAGCTGCAAACGATCTCGGTTAGGGTCAGCTGGTAACTTTTCTAGGCGGCGTTCAATCGCTTTAAGGTAACGAACAATATCGTCCAAACGCGACCACCCGGTATCAACCACAAAGCCCTTGTAAACCAAACGATCCAAATGAGCTTGGATGTCCGACATAGCAAAGGCGATATCGAAACTAATACGCCCTTTAAGACGTTTTTTCACTTTACCCCAAGTGGTTAATACCTGCTCAACCTTCTTACTGATCTCGACAACGGTGTCACCAAGTTCGGCACGGACAACCTCACGCGCATTGTTAAAGCTGGCTTCGTCATTAACTACGAGCTTTTCAGTAACCAACAGTTGATCAATGCCGGCATCGATACAGTCAGCAATAAGTAGATCAACCCGCCCAAACGGATTGAAGTACATCGCCAACTTCGATTTGTTAGGCAGGTTCTTTTGTAGATATTTAACTGGATTAGGCACATTAATAAGCAGCATTCGTCGAAGGCCTGCACGGTTGGCATTGTCGGCCTTCTCTTTTGAGTCAAACAGCTTAACCGCGACGGTTTCTCCTTCATCCACCAACGCAGGAAACGCCTTGATCTCGTAGTTGCCGCGCTTTTGTTGGAAACTCGTTGGCAGATCCCCTAAGGTCCATTCGGTTAAACCGGTTTTCTCAATGCCGTTATCGGCCACCTTAGCAATCACTTGCTTAACCTTCCCCTGCAACTTCTCTTTAAGGGCATAGAGATCACGACCTTGGTCAAGCACCTTGCCATTATCGTCTTCCACCTTAAAGTTGAATCGCAAGTGGTTGGCTAACTGGCTTAAATCAAAATCGTCAGGGGTAACACCGGTTCCAGTCATGCGCAGCAATTGTTTGCATAGCGCATCCAGCAACGGCATTTCAAACGGGGTAATTGACCCAAGTGCAGCATCTGCATAATTAGGGGCAGGTACGAAATTACGACGTAAGGGCTTAGGTAACGTCTTAATCAACGCAATTAACAGCTCTAGTCTCAGCCCTGGCACTAAGTAATCAAAACCCTCTGGCTCAATCTGATTCAATAACGCCAGCGGCAGATGCAATGACACACCATCGTCTACTTCGGTGGGTTCAAACTGATAGCTAATAGGTAGGGTTAGATCCGCTTGAGTCCAAAAGTCGGGAAATTGCTGCTCGCTAATATGAGCGGCATCGTGCTTCATCAACTCGGCTTTGGAGAAATCGAGTAGATCTGCATCTTTGCGCTTAGCCTTACCCCACCAACCTTGAAACAACTGACGGGTGAATATCCCCTCACCGACTTTGTCGTCATAAAATGCAAACAAGGTTTGTTCATCAACCAAAATGTCGCGGCGACGGGATTTGTGCTCGAGCGACTCAACCTCGTCCAATAACGCCATATTGCGTTGCATAAACTTCTCGTTAAGGCCGAGTTCACCATTAACTAGGGCCTCGCGCAGGAAGATCTCGCGCGCCTCAACCGGTTGAATTGGGCCAAACTGAACTTTACGTTTTGAGACGATAATTAAGCCAAACAAAGCAACCTGTTCAAAGGCGAGTACCGAACCGGGCTTTTTCTCCCAGTGTGGTTCGGAGTGACTTTTCTTAATTAGGTGCGCAGCTAAGGGCTCAATCCAAGCAGGATCGATCTTTGCTACAGTTCGAGCAAACAGGCGGCTGGTTTCGGTCAATTCCGCTGCCATAATCCACTTTGGCGGCTTCTTGGCGAGTTTTGAGCCGGGAAAAACAAAAAACTTGCTATTACGGGCACCTTTGAAGTGCCCTTCTGGCTCTTTATGCCCGATATGGGACAGCAATCCCGCCAGCAATGAACGGTGGATCTGCTCGTAATCCGCTCGTTCACCAATGGTCATTCGGATATCGAGGTCGGTAAGACTGTGGCGCAGTTGCGAATAGAGATCTTGCCACTCTCGAACACGTAAATAGTTGAGATAGTCACTTTTACACTGACGTCTGAATTGACCACTGGAGAGTGATTTTTGTTGTTCGCGCAAATACTCCCACATATTGAGGAATGAGATAAAGTCCGACTCTTTATCAGCAAAGCGTGCGTGCTTTTCATCGCTGGCTTGCTGTCTATCGATTGGTCGTTCACGGGGATCTTGAATCGATAACGCTGAGGCGATCACCATCACTTCGTGGACACAACCATTAGGCTTTGCTTCCAAAACCATGCGCGCCAAACGAGGGTCAATAGGCAAACGCGCTAGTTGGCGCCCAAGTTTGGTCATGCTTGGGAGTCCACGCTTAACGGTAATGGCGCTAAGTTCTTGGAGCAGCGTCATACCATCGTTGATGTGGCGGCTATCAGGCGGCTGAATAAATGGGAATGCAGCGACGTCGCCCAGGCCAAGAGCAAGCATTTGTAAGATAACCGAACCTAAGTTAGTGCGGAGGATTTCAGGATCGGTAAACTCCGGCCGCGATAGATAATCGTCTTCGCTGTAAAGACGAATACAGATCCCTTCCGAAACACGACCACACCGACCAGCTCGCTGGTTAGCCGATGCTTGCGATATTGGCTCGATTGGTAATCGTTGTACCTTAGTGCGGTAGCTATAACGACTTATCCGCGCTGTACCAGGATCAATGACATACTTGATGCCTGGTACCGTCAGTGAGGTTTCTGCTACGTTGGTAGAAAGAACGATACGACGACCGCGATGGTTGGCGAAAATCCGTGCTTGCTCAACGTGAGACAGGCGCGCATACAACGGAAGGATCTCCGTGTCACGCAAATTCCGTCGATTCAGTGCATCGGCGGCGTCACGGATTTCACGCTCACCATTCATAAAGATAAGGATGTCACCGGGACCTTCACTGCACAGTTCATCAACCGCAGCAAAAATGCCTTCCATCATCTCTAGATCTTGACCTTCATCCCGCACCAACGGCATATAGCGCTGTTCTACTGGGAAGGTTCGACCAGATACCTCTATCACCGGTGCTTCATTGAAGTGGGCAGAAAAACGATCAACGTCGATGGTTGCCGAGGTTATAACCACCTTCAGATCAGGACGCTTTGGCAACAGTTGTTTTAGATAACCAAGGATAAAATCGATGTTAAGGCTTCGTTCGTGTGCTTCATCGATAATGATGGTGTCGTACTGGTCGAGCCAACGATCGTGCTGGATCTCCGCCAGCAAAATACCATCGGTCATCAACTTAACGTAACTTTCATCACTGGTTTGATCAGCGAAACGAACCTTAAAACCAACGTGCTGGCCGAGCTCCGATTCTAGTTCTTGCGCTATCCGAGTGGCGACAGCTCGAGCCGCCAAACGACGCGGCTGGGTATGACCAATCAAGCCACGTGTGCCACGTCCTAGCTCCATACAGATCTTAGGCAGCTGAGTGGTTTTACCAGATCCTGTTTCACCCGCCACAATCACCACTTGGTGACTGGCAATTGCTGCCGCGATCTCATCACGGCGCTCGGAGACAGGCAGTTCTGGATAACTTACCTTAGGTAGATTCAAAGTGCGGATTGCAACCTGCTCTTGGCTACGTTCAACCAAGGTTTGTAAGTCACTGTGCAATTTCTGACGCTTATCAGTGTCCTTTATCTTTTTCATCCCACTTAAGCGACGACGCACTGAAGCGGCGTCCTTAGCAAGACACAGGGCAAGTTGTTCAGGGGCAAACGGGTTTGATTGACTCAAGGCTTTTTCCATTACGACGCAGTTAACCGATTGATCCTAGCAGGGGCGATGGCAGAAGCGAAGCGCCAGAACATTACTAGAGTGCAGTTAAACCAGAAAAGCCGATGCCTGTTGAGCTAGTTTTAATCAATTCTAATTCGGATAAGCAGTTGGGACTAAAAAAACGAGCTCTTACTGAGAGCTCGTTTCCAACAATTATTGCAACAATCGCCATTGGCCAACGCTCTATAGCCGCAGAAACTCTGATCTAGTGCGGCCATCACTACGGAAATTACCACCGAGCGCAGTGGTGGTGGTATGGGAGCTGGCGTCCATAATGCCACGCGCTTTAACACAATAATGGGTGGCATTAATCGATACCGCTACGTTGTCGGTGCCCAACAGCGTTTGTAACGACACCAACACCTGCCGAGTGAGTCGCTCCTGCACCTGAGGGCGCTGTGCAAAGAACCTTACAATACGGTTTATCTTGGACAAACCAATCACCTTTTCCTTCGGGATATACGACACCTTTGCTGAGCCATCAATGGTGACAAAATGATGCTCACAGGTGCTGGTTAGGCTGATGTCAGCGACGGTAATCATCTCATCAACTCCCATCTTATTATCAATAACTGACATTTTGGGAAAGTTAGCGTAATCCAAGCCACCAAATACTTCGTCGACATACATCTTCGCGACCCGATGTGGTGTCTTTTCGAGGCTATCGTCGTCACGATCTAAGCCCAAGGTATCCATCATCTCACCAACGAGTATCTGGATGCGATGATACTTTTCGTCACGGCTTAAGCCATTGTCGATTATTGGCGTTTCGAGTCCCTGCGCCTCTAACGCGCTTCTGACCAACTGCGCTTCTGCGGAGATCATCTCGTTCACCTTTGATATGTAGTGTTAATAAAGAGTTTGAAGCGAAAATTGATTTAACTCAACTAAACCGCCAAAACAATTCCTCGCAGCAAAATCACAAATCCATCACAATAGTGTAACCACTGTAGCGATTTTAGCTCTACTGTGGCTCAATTATCGCTTATCAATCAATACAGCACTCGGCAAATCCAGTCTAATCTAGCTACGCTGTACAGTTAGAAACCCGTATTTCAGTTCTGAGGGAGTAACCAACTATGTCCATCGATTACCAACTGGTTCATCAGCAGCTTAAGCAGGTCATTGGTGAGGACGCTGTGACCGACGATCCAGTTCGCCGCTTCGCCTGGTCTACCGATGGCAGTTATTTTCGCATTGTTCCAGAACTAGTGGTTACCGCGAACAGCCTCGAACAAGTAAAGCAGACCTTAGCTGTGGCGCGTAATCATCAAGTACCTATTACCTTTCGCGCCGCTGGTACTAGCCTCTCTGGGCAAGCGGTCGGTGAAGGGATTCTCTTACGCCTCGGTTACGACGGCTTTCGTAATATCGACATCAGTGACGACCATCAACATGTCACCTTAGGTTCTGCCGTTATCGGTGCCGACGCTAACGCTAAGTTAAAACCGTTGGATAAGAAGATTGGCCCCGACCCAGCCACGTTGGCATCCTGTATGGTAGGTGGAATCGTCAACAACAACGCATCCGGCATGTGTTGCGGTACGACCGAGAACAGCTATAAGACCATCGACAGTGCTAAGTTATTGTTTGCCGACGGAACCTTCCTCAATACCGGTTGTGAAGAGTCGAAACAGGCATTTAAACAAGCACGGCCTGAGCTATTGCAAACCATTGCTGAGTTAACGGCTAAAACGCAGGCAAACGTTGAGCTTAGCAAACGCATCAAGCAGAAATTTGAGATAAAGAACACCACCGGCTACAGCCTTAATGCGCTGATCGACTACAACGATCCCTTCGATGTCCTCAATCATCTAGTTGTTGGTTCCGAGGGTACCTTTGCCTTTGTTGAAGAAGTAACCTACCGCACCGTTGAAGAAGCCAGATACAAGGCATCGGCAATGGCCGTATTTTACAACATGGTTGATGCCGCCAACGCGATTCCACCGCTAAAGATCCCAGCTGTTGCCGCGGCAGAGTTGTTGGATTGGGCCTCAATTAAGGCCATTACTGGTAAAAAAGGCATGCCTAACTGGCTCGACCAACTACCGGAAGGGGCAGCGATTCTCCTTATTGAATGTCGTGCCAACGACGATGACACCTTAGCCAAGTACACCAAGCAAGCCTCTCAAGCCATCGCTCATATCAAAACTGAGCGCCCAATTGAGTTTTCAACCGATCCTTCCGTCTATGGCAAATACTGGGCGATGCGTTCTGGTTTATTCCCAATCATCGGTGGCGAGCGCCCTGCCGGCAGTTCTGTGATCATTGAGGATGTAGCCTTTAGGGTTGAGGACCTCGCCGCAGGCGCGGCCGATCTTACTGAGTTGTTCCATAAGCACGGTTACCCGGAAGGGGTTATCTACGGTCACGCAAAGGACGGTAACTTTCATTTCATCATCACCCCACACTTCCGCAGCCAAGCGGATATCGACCAATTCGAACGCTTTATGGCGGACGTAGCTACCTTAGTTATCGACAAATACGACGGCTCAATGAAGGCGGAACACGGTACCGGTCGAGCAGTTGCTCCCTTTGTTGAAATGGAATGGGGAGTTCAAGCCTACGAGTTAATGAAGGAGCTCAAAGCAGCATTCGATCCAACCAACCTGTTAAACCCTGGTGTGGTTATCAACGATGATAAAGATATCCATATTAAAGACATCAAACAGGCGGCGGTTGTTGATGGTTGGGTCGACCGTTGTATTGAGTGTGGCTTTTGTGAAAAGACTTGCCCCACCTCTGCGTTGAACATGTCGCCGCGGCAGCGGATCACAACCTTACGCGAGATCGCACGCTTAGAGGACAGCGGTGCAGCAGCCGAGGCAGCCGAACTGCGCCAAGCGGCCCAATATGACGTGATCGACACCTGTGTTGCCTGCCAGTTATGTGTTATTTCATGTCCGGTTGATAACAACATGGGCATGTTGGTACGTAAACTTCGTGGCCCACAAATCGACAGCACTGCACAAAAAGTGTTGGATTTTCAGGCCAATAATTTCGGTGCTGTTAACCAAGTGCTTAGTACCGGTTTCGATGTTTTGCATGGAGTACACAAGATCACCGGCAGCACCGTTACCAAAAAGTTGATGGATATAGGCCGTAAAATTAGTAGCGAAGTGCCCTACTGGGATCCAAGCTTCCCTCGCGGAGGTAATCTACCTAAGCCGTCAACGCCAACAACTGGTCAGCCTACCGTGGTTTATTTCGCGGCCTGTGGTGGCCGCACCTTCGGTCCTACACCTGAAGATCCAGATAGCACAACCCTCCCCGATGTAATGACCACCCTACTCGAGCGGGCCGGCTTTAACGTCGTTATCCCTAACAAAACTCGACAACTTTGCTGTGGTCAGATGTGGGAGTCAAAGGGTGACTATAAAAATGCTGACATGAAACGCGATGAACTGATTGACGCACTCGCTCAAATGACCAACAACGGTGAATATCCGGTCATTATTGACGCTTTGTCTTGCACTAAGCGTACCCTTCAGGACAGTGATATCGACTTCACAATGCTCGATGCAGTTGAGTTTATTCACGACCAAGTGATGCCAAAACTGCCAGCGAAGAAACGGAAGTCGAGTGTTGCTCTGCACATTGGTTGTACCGCAACTCACATGAATGCTGGCGGCATGATGGAGGCGATTGTCCGAGCTTACTGTGATGAGATAGTAAAACCAGAAGGGATAATCTGCTGTGGCTTCGCTGGCGAGAAAGGCCTATACAAGCCAGAAATCAATGAGTCGGCATTACGTCACTTAAAGACTAAGTTGCCGAGTGAAATTGATGAAGGTTACTACGCCAACCGCATGTGTGAGATGGGGTTAACCCGTCATAGCGGCATTTCATATCGCCACCTGGCCTATCTGGTTGAGGAGTGCACCCGTTAGGAGTACGGCTTAATCGTGTATTGCCACAGCGTTGGTTAACATTGCTGTGGCAATACGCCAAGGATCTGCTCAGCTTCACCAGTCACACAATATTTACAGTGGCTTGATGGTCGTTACCCTAAGACTTCTTGCCTCTGCCCGCTTGGCTGGATTAGGTTCAGTAAACTAATGCAGTTACGCAAGAGATCCTTGGATGAGCCACCACCAATTTAACTACCTCACCGGTTTTGGTAATGAACACCAAACTGAAGCGTTGCCCGGTGCCTTGCCACAAGGTCAATTTAGCCCGCAACGCTGTCCTTACGATCTCTACGCAGAACAGCTATCGAGCACTGCATTTACGGCCCCTCGTTCGGCTAATCGGCGTACTTGGACCTATCGCATTCGCCCCTCTGTTGCTCAGGCGGCCAACTACCGGCCGCTTTCATTACCGCTGCTCGAGACGGCACCTATCGCAACTTCGACGCCACCGGACCCAATGCGTTGGGATCCACTGCCCATGCCGACTAAGGCAACAAGCTTTATTGAGGGATTGGTTACAATTGCGGTTAATGGCAGCGCCGAATCGCAACATGGATTAGCGATACATTATTATCGTGCCAACCGGAGTATGAACTCGCAGCTGTTTAACTGCGCTGATGGTGAGCTATTGTTGGTACCGCAACTTGGTGAATTGCAGCTCGATACCGAATTAGGACAGTTGTCGTTAGCAGCGGGAGAGATTGCGGTCATACCACGAGGTATAAAGTTCCGTGTGCAATTGCTTGGGGCCGAAGCACGTGGCTACCTGTGCGAAAACTATGGCGCGGCGCTTGAGCTGCCAGAGCGAGGCCCAGTTGGTGCCAACGGCTATGCCAATGATCGTGATTTCCTATACCCAACTGCATGGTTTGAAGACGTCGAATCCGAACACCAGTTGATAACCAAGTTCTGTGGCCTTTGTTACCACAGTAAGCTGAGTTATTCACCCTTTGACGTGGTCGCTTGGACCGGTAACAGTGCACCATACAAATACGATCTTGCGCGATTTAACGTCATCAATACGGTTAGCTTCGATCATCCAGATCCATCCATCTTTACCGTGTTAACCTCACCGAGCGAAACCAACGGTTGGGCCAACCTCGACTTTGTTATATTTCCACCTCGATGGATGGTAGCTGAAAACAGCTTTCGCCCTCCTTGGTACCATCGTAATGTAATGAGCGAGTTTATGGGATTAATTGAGGGCAGTTACGATGCAAAGCAGCATGGCTTCAGTCCTGGAGGAATGAGCCTTCATAATTGCATGACCCCGCACGGGCCCGAAGCAGAAGTTTTTGCTAAGGCCAGTACGATGGATCTAGCGCCACAACGTTATCAAGACACCATGGCATTTATGTTCGAGTCACGCTACGTGATTAAACCCACCACCACAGCGTTGCATGCCACCGAGCGTCAATTGAATTACGCCAATTGTTGGCAAAATATCGAAAAGCTATTCAAAGATAGTCAATAACGATTTGGCATGAATCGGCCTCAGCCTTGGTGTTAAGTAGTGGACTATAACGACTTTACTAAACAAGCCAGTCGAGAAACAACAGTTAGCAGCCCAAGCCAGCACATATGCGTAACTTAGTTGCCTTAGTGCGAGTAATTTAGGCACACCGTAAATTGCAATACCCTTTCATATCAGTTACATAATTGTAACAACCGGAGGGAACCGCAATGAGATCTTGGGCATTAGGTGTCGTGTTGATAGCAGTCACTGCTACAACGTACGCACAAAACAGCTACCCGAAATACTATAACAACGTTGACCATATGCCAGCGTATCAACAAGCACTAGTTAAAGAGGATTGGTATCTACCTACCGCTCAGCAGCGTGCATTGGTTGCTGGACTGCTTAGTACAGACTTAGTCCGTCCGGAGTATCAATGGAAGGTACAGCAGATGGTTTACGACCCAAATTTTTACGAGGGGATCAGGCGGGTCGGTAGCGAAGTAGCCTGTTTGATATTCCGCTATAGCAAGCGTTATTACGAACGAACAACCTGCAACAGTTCGACCACATCAAAAAAAATCGAGGCCGCCCCATTCATTGATAAAGACAATCAGTTTTTTGCCAAGCCACTGATAATCGAGTCGCCAACCAAACTAAGTGGCAATGAGGATCTGCGCTACCAATTTTGGATACCTGCCGGTAATGCCTACGCACAATCAAAGCGTCACTACCCGGTGCAACGGCTTGGCCACGATTACAAAAACGCCAACCCAGACGATCTTGTACTAACAACCTTCGTCACTATTTATGAAAAAAAAGACAACACATGGCGCAAGTTTAAACTTTCCAATCAGCCAATAACGATGGTGCTTAAGATTCCGTCGATCGACAAGATCGCAAAGAATAAAACAGCACAACAGGCCTTTAGACAAACAGAACACTCTGTTCGCATTTTGGACTATAGAGAATAATGCAAGGTGGTTGGTAACAGCACTCATGAGTACTGTCCCAAATATCAAATTTACTGAGCAGAACAGCGTTGCTTCGCCGCAAAATAACTTACAGTTTAGTTATGGTAAATTAACGCGGTTATGAGGCGATGTTAGACGATATACTTACCCTGATAATTTGGTCCCCAGGATTATGCCTCGTTTTAGCGGCGCTGTTTCCGCTCTATCGCCGCTATAAAATTCGCCGTGATATTAAACGTTATCGAGAGAATATCGAACATAATCGCGGCTAATACTTAGCAATGATTGACCGCTTAACCACGGGCTAGCGCGAGGATCGCATCGATATCCAATGGATGTTGGTATTGTTTTAACTGTGGCTCTCGCTCTGTCACAGCGACAACACTCATTCGGTCTGCCAATTCATTCCCCTCAATACCGGCGTGACCTGCAACATGGCGAATAACCACCCGATCTGCTACTTCAAGGTAGAGCTCATAGAGCGGTTGAATAATCTCAAGGTTTTTAACCGGTTCGTTACCACCGCGTTTCCAGCCTTTAGCTTTCCAGCCCTTAGCCCATTGTGTTACTGCATTAATACTATAGCTCGAATCTGAATAGATTAGTGCTGGCTCGTCACCTTGGGCAAGTTGAACCATCTTTAAGGCATAATGTAACCCGAGCAACTCCGCAGTATTGTTGGTTCCATTAGGATTATATAGGCCGTACCAACACTCGGTTAATTTACCGAACTGATACACAGCAATACCCGTTCCTGCTTTACCGGGGTTAGGGTCGCAAGCTCCATCACAGAATATCGCCAACGGTGCATCGACCATCTGGCACTTAATTTGTGCTTCATTTAGCTTTGCGGGCTTTTTCACTACTTTTGAAGAAACCGTAGCTCCCTTTCCAGCAGAAGTTGGGGCACTTCCAAAAGCGGCTTTGGCTTCTGCTTCGGTTTTGAACGATTTATACCTAGCTCCAGCAAAGCCATCTACCTGCGCTTTGCAGCTATTCCAATCAGTATAAATCCCAGACTTTCGTCCCTTCCAAACCACATAAAACTTAGCCACACACACTCCTAGCTACTCAATTTAGTCAACGGAGCGACTGTGAATGTTTTACTTGTGATTAGCAAGCCGTATCACCTCTATCGCTTGTTACCACAGCAAAAAGGCCAACATTTATTGGCCTTATATTAAGCTGTGTACCAATTAAGTGTTGTTCTTTCTAAGGCTATTAAAGTACTGGCGAGTCGCGATACAAAGGATAAAGCACTACCGCTATTGATCTTCTGCCGTAATGGACCAGTTCAGCGAAGCGTTTTGGACTGCGACCTAAGGCAAGGGGGATTCCAAAGGGGGCGAAGCGCCCCCTAATGCATACAAGAATGTGCCGTCGCCACCGCGACATCCGCCCTTAAAAGCACCGAAAGTGGTGAAGCCGAAGGATTAAGATAAACTTCAACAGCTTACTACGACACAGCCTTTTATTAGGTTCGCAGTCAACCAATTCAATCATCGCTATACGGACGGCCATAGTAGCTAGCTAACAAGACTTGCTTCAGCTCGGCGATTAACGGATAGCGTGGGTTCGCACCAGTGCATTGATCATCAAAGGCATCCTCCGCCAACTCGTCGAGCTTCGCTAAAAAATCGGCTTCATTAACACCTGCATCTTGAATCGACATTGGGATTCCAATCGCTTGCTTGAGCGAGTCGATTGCGACAATCAGACTGTCGACCTTCTGTTGATCCGTTTTACCCTTCAACCCTAGGTGGTTTGCAATAGCCGCATAGCGGCACAACGCTTGCGGACGGTCGTACTGGCTGAACGCCGCTTGCTTGGTTGGTAGGTCGGTTGCGTTAAAGCGAATCACATTGGTAATTAACAGCGCATTTGCCAAGCCATGGGGAATATGGAATTCAGCGCCAAGCTTGTGTGCCATTGAGTGACAAATTCCTAGGAAGGCATTAGCAAAGGCAATGCCCGCTATGGTGGCACCGTTATGGACCTTTTCTCTTGCAACCGGTGCCGCAGCACCTTGCTGATAAGACTCTGGCAGATAGCGGAACAACAGCTGCAACGCTTGCAGTGCTTGGCCGTCACTGTATTCGTTGGCCATCACACTCACATACGCTTCAAGGGCATGAGTCACCGCGTCAATCCCACCAAATGCGGTCAGTGACTTCGGCATATCCATCACCAAGTTGGCGTCGACAATCGCCATATTGGGGGTAAGTTCATAATCAGCCAATGGGTATTTTTGGCCAGTTTTTTCATCAGTCACCACAGCAAACGGAGTTACTTCTGAGCCGGTGCCCGAGGTCGTTGGGATCGCCACCAATTTTGCTTTAACGCCAAGTTTTGGAAATTTATAGATACGCTTACGAATATCCATAAATCGCAATGCAAGATCAGCAAAATGAACCTCAGGGTGTTCATACATAACCCACATGATCTTAGCGGCGTCCATAGGTGAACCGCCACCCAGAGCGATTATGACATCAGGGGCAAAGCTGTGCGCTACCTTAGTACCCGCCTCTACAACCGCTAAGGTTGGATCGGCCTCTACTTCGTAAAACACTTGGGTCTCAACCCCCTGCGCTTTAAGAATTTTAATGGTCTCGTCACAGTAACCGTTATTAAACAGGTATTTGTCGGTGACAATCAGAGCACGCTTATTGCTGCTCAACTCCTCTAATGCGATCGGTAGACTGCCACGACGGAAGTAGATGGATGACGGAAGTTTATGCCACAACATATTTTCGGCTCGCTTTGCCACAGTTTTCTTGTTGATAAGGTGGCTTGGGCCAACGTTTTCAGAGATGGAGTTTCCACCCCAAGAGCCGCACCCTAGGGTTAATGAAGGGGCTAATTTGAAGTTATAGAGATCACCAATACCACCTTGAGATGCTGGCGTATTTATCAAAATTCGGGCCGTTTTCATGCGAAAACCAAACTGCTTTACCCGTTCCTCTTGGGTATCTTGATCGGTGTAGAGCCCTGAGGTATGGCCAATACCGCCTAAAGCGATCAGCGCTTCAGCTTTGTCCATCGCCTCCTCAAAATCTTTAGCGCGATACATGCCCAATAGTGGTGACAATTTTTCATGGGCAAACGCTTCTTGCTCAGTCAAATCACTGACTTCGCCAATCAATACCTTGGTCGATTTAGGCACCTCAATATTGGCCATTGCAGCGATATCAACAGCAGATTGGCCCACAATATCAGCGTTCAAACCACCGTCTTTGAGAATGACCTTTTGCAGCGCCTTGTTCTGCTTGGCGTTAAGGAGGTAACCACCATGACTAGCAAATCGCTGTTTCACATCAGCGTAAATCTCATCAACCACAATTACTGCTTGTTCTGATGCACAGACAACCCCGTTATCGAAGGTTTTCGACATCAAAATGGAACTAACCGCTCGTTTTAGATCGGCGCTTTCATCAATAACAATTGGGGTGTTACCAGCTCCAACACCGATGGCAGGCTTACCTGAGGAGTATGCGGCCTTAACCATACCAGGTCCCCCAGTAGCGAGAATCAAATTGATGTGTTGGTGGGTCATTAACTGATTTGAGAGTGCGACGCTGGGTTCATCAATCCAGCCAATAATGTCCTTAGGAGCACCAGCGGCTACCGCAGCATCAAGCACCAGTTTCGCGGCGGTTGTAGTAGCGACCTTCGCTCGCGGGTGTGGTGAAAACACAATACCATTACGGGTCTTTAGGCTGATAAGCGCTTTAAAAATCGCTGTAGAGGTTGGGTTAGTGGTTGGAACAATGCCGCAGATAATGCCGACTGGTTCGGCAATGGTAATGGTTCCGAAGGTTGGATCCTCTTCCAATATTCCACAGGTTTTTTCATCTTTATATTTGTTGTAAATATACTCAGAAGCAAAGTGGTTTTTGATCACCTTGTCTTCCAGCACTCCCATTCGAGATTCAGTCGCTGCCAGCTTAGCCAAACTGATGCGTGCATCCGCCGCCGCAAATGCCGCAGCTCGAAATATCTCATCAACTTGTTGTTGTGAGAAATTGGCAAACTCCGCTTGAGCCTTGGCTACCCGCTCCATTAGTTGATCGAGTTGTTTTTCGTTGGTAACAGCCATCTGATGATGCTCCATATAATTTAAAAAGTTTAGCCAAATGGCCTTTGGCTAAACTCTCTATACATAGAAATTAGTAGATAACTCGAAACCATGTTGTGACAAATCACACAGCCAAAGAACATAACTAAGGTGTTGTGTCACAACACAAAAAAGTAACTCACTGCGGTGTGACTAAGTGTCAAAATTGTGCCCTATGCGTGCAGACAAATATTCAGTGCTGCTGTTAGTAATAGTCTCTGTTGCAGTTATTTGTTTAGGTTGGGAAATGATTTTGAAGATTTATCAACAATTAAGTATGTAGGCAACATTACGTGCGCAACACCTAATGCAATTGAGCGTTAATGAGTTAGCGACCTTCATAACGTCAACTTATTAAAATTATCACCAATTATCATTATGGCTAATTTCAATACCGGCCTACACTGTGGCCATTATATTTTTGCTTCAGGTAACCATCATGGATCTTAAACTCAGTGACAAAAACGTACTCGTTACAGGCTCAACCTCTGGTATTGGCCGTGCGATCGCTACTGCCTATCTAAAAGAAGGTGCCACTGTATTTATCAATGGCCGTGATGCTACTCGATGCGATGCCGCTGCGGCTGAATTGGCCAGTGAACTGAATGCGGAAGGTCGTGTTAAGGTTGCCGTTGCTGATCTATCCAACGGCAGCGAAACAGATACGTTGGTTGCGCAGCTGAAGGCTGAGGGTGGCATCGACATTCTTATCAACAACACCGGTATTTTCGAAGTAAAGGCATTTGAAGATATCGATGACGCAGAGTGGATGCACTACTTCAATGTCAACATCATGTCAGCAGTTCGCCTGTCACGTGCGCTGTTGCCAACCATGCTTGATAATGACTACGGTCGTATTGTTAATATCTCGTCCGAGTGCGCTATTAAGCCGTTGGGGCAAATGGTGCATTACAGCGTTACCAAAACCGCACTATTGAGCTTGTCTCGTGCCCTAGCTGAGTTAACCAAAGGCAAAAACGTTACCGTTAACTCGGTACTGCCGGGGCCAACCTGGACCGAAGGCGTTGCAAACTATTTTGACACCCTTGCAGCAAAAGAAGGTAAACCTGCACAAGAGTTGATGGCTAACTATTTTGCAGAGCATGAGCCAACTTCGTTATTGCAGCGATTCGTGTCGGTGGAAGAAGTAGCAGAATCGACGGTTTATCTAACCAGCAACCGTGCTATGAATGGTCAATCGTTGCGGGTCGAGGGCGGAATTGTCCGCTCAATCTAAGCTGACAATCGCTTCACAAAAACCACCTATTTAGGTGGTTTTTCTATTTCGGATGACAACATGGCGTGGCACTAATGCGTTATCATGGCCAGTACTGAGCCCTTAGAATAAATACTATGCGTCAGCCTCTTATCAGCGCAGAGCGATTCACCCTCCGCTTGTTACAGCCTACTGAAGCGGACATTGCCCTCAACTACTATTTGAGCAACAGTGTTCACCTCAACCCGTGGGAACCAAGCAGGCCGCATGGTTTTTTCTCAGGCTCGTACTGGCAAAATCTACTGCAAATGCGACTGCAACAGTTCAATTTAGGCGAAGCAGTTCATCTAGGTGCTATCGATAATCACAGTCAGATGATGATAGCCAGTTGCAACTTTACCCAGATAGATTCCACCCTGCCCCATGGCTGTTTTCTCGGCTATTCCATCGATCAATATTACCAAGGTAGTGGCCTAATGACGCAAATAGTGACCAGTGCTCTCGACTATATCTATTCCGAGCGGCACATCCATACCGTCACAGCAGCTTATATGCCAAGCAACCTGCGCAGCGGCCAATTACTGGCTCGATTAGGGTTTCAGTCGTTAGGACTAGAGCGCGACTACCTAGAGATAAATGGCAAGCTGGAAGACCATCAGATCACCACTAAAAGCAATCCTAATCAGTTTCAGCTGCGTTAAAGCAAACAACAAACCATAGCGATGTCGCATTTTGGCTGACAAGCTGAGCGCCATTTGAACAAATTTGCTATTTTGCCGCGGTTATCAGTATTGGGTGATGGAATGACAAACGAATTAGTAGTGCTTGTTGATGAACACGGCAACTGCATCGGCACTGAAGAGAAGATGGCAGCTCATCAAAAAGGTCTGCTCCATGCAGCCTTTTCGGTTTTTGTTTTTAATAGCAACCATGAAATGCTGCTCCAGCGCCGAGCTCAGCATAAGTACCATTCTGGAGGCTTATGGACCAACACCTGTTGCAGCCACCCTCGCCCCAATGAAACCACTGATAGCGCAGCTCACCGTCGCCTAGTCGAAGAGATGGGCTTTGATTGCCCGCTTCAGTACAAATTTGAATTCATCTATCACGCTAAACTCGATCTCGGAATGACCGAGCATGAGCTCGATCAGGTGTTATTTGGCTATAGTGACACCCTTCCTAAGCCCAACCCAGCGGAAGTGTGTGAGTATCGATATATTGATTTAACCAGCCTTGAAGCTGAACTGAAGCAATATCCTGAACGTTACACCGCTTGGTTTAAACTTTCGTATCAACAAGTTCGTCAACACTGGCTTAAGTTAATCAAGCAGGTAGCTTAAACGGTTAATCGTCAAGATGAACGGTCGCCGTTCTGTGCTGCTTCATCACGCAGCGCTTGCGCCACTTGCTTAATCGCATCGTCTGGCTTTACGCCTTTAGCCATCAACGCTTGAATACGCTCAACCGCTTGCTGTTGCTGCTCATGGGTTAGCCCTAATAGATTCGACATTATTCTACTCCTGCAATTTTTGCTGCATTCTCGACAGAATTAATGCCAATAGCAACAACAGATAATAGAGTTATTCATCTACGCAGCAGCAAATACCGATGTTTTAGCGCAACCAAGGCCACTGCAACCATTCTGAGCCGGCCCATTGCCCAAGTGACAATTGATTGCTAATCTTGCTGGCCGCAATTTAGGAGTATGCTTGTGACCCCGCTGTTAGAACGTGACATCTACTTGTTTGACTTAGACAACACCCTGTACCAACCAAAAGAACAACTGATTGAACAGATCATTGTACGTATGCGTGATTCCGTCGCCAAACAGATGCAAGTATCTAAACAGCATGCTTACGACCTATGTGAAGAGTACTACCGCTTATATGGGGGCACCCTCAGGGGTATTCAGCTTCATCACCCAGAGCTCGACCTCAACTCGATATCATTTGAAGCGCACCACGTAGATCTGCAAAATGTGCAGCAGCAACCAGCACTGCAACAGGCGTTGCGTGACAACAGCAAGACCCGTTATGTGTTCACCAACTCACCCCGTCCCTATGCCGAACGCGTGCTGCAACATTTGGGGCTGAGCAATTATTTTAATGGTATCTTCAGCGTCGAGCAGACGGATTATCAAATGAAGCCAGACCCATTTGCGTTTGAACGGATCTGTAACCATTTTAGTTTTCAGCCGCAGCAAGCGGTGATGTTCGACGATCAGCCTTCGAATCTAGCTACGGCTAAAGAGATGGGAATGCGGACGGTATTAGTGAATCGCAATGATCTGGATGAACACTCAGCCTGTTACCGCACCGAACAACTACCGAATTTTATTGATGCATTGAACAGCACAGCAACGCCGAGTAGCAAAAAAACGTAATAATATTAAGCAGAAACGATTTCAGCATCGCTTCTGCTTAATTATCCAGCCAAGTTACTTTACCCTACTGGTAGTAACCTAACGGCAGATTCACCATCAAGCCAACCAATAGCCAAAGCATCAGCATAGCCAGAAAATAACGCTGTAACAGCGCCATGCGGTGATACCCATCACTTAGACGTTGCTGCCAGAAAGACTGTAATACTGCCGTCCACGCCAGCAAGCCAACCATTAGCAATAACTCCATCACGCCGTAATGCCAAAGAATAAAATCAACGCCGGCGACGTCACTTAAATTACTGCCTTGGCTTTTGATGAACAGCACGACATTAAGCCCAGCTCCAATCAGCACCAGCTGTGACATTAGTGGCTTGCGATAGAATAACCACTGCCCAACAATAAACAACAACGTTGCGACTAGCAGGTAGACCCCGCTATAACCGTGAACTGACGTTGGTAACAGTACCTGTGTCGACGGTTGATAACCGGCACTGTCTCGTAGATGCCAAAATAGGCTAAACACCAGCAGTAAAGTGGTAGCTACCAACGCATTCGTCAGCCAAACCATCTGGCTATTAAAACGTCGCTTTGCTTGAACCTGCAGTTCCAGCACTTGCCAAGGAGTTAATGGATTACTCATAGTCCTACCTCTGCAGATTGGGTCAACAAAGTATGGTTCAATTTGTTAAAACCGCTAATAAAACAGCCATTAGCACAGCAAGGTGAAAGGCAGAGGCCACATCATTTAAGGGTATTAATATACTCAACCAAGGCTTCAACTTCAGCGTCTGTCAGCGGCATTGCAGGCATACTTGGTACAAAACCCTCGACAATCTGCGCGTTTGGATTAGTAATTGCGGCACGAAGGTAGGCGTCGTCAGCAATTGCAGTGGTGCCATCAACAAAACTACGTTCGGAGCCAGCTAGCCCCCCCCAACCTGGGCCAATCAAGCCATCACTAGTCGCTTTATGACAAGCAATGCAACCTTTGCTAAGTGCTAGTGCTTTACCATCTAATTTGGGGGATGCAGCGGCATCTTCAACTCTAGCCACCGTTTCGGTTACGTTAGCCTCGACATGTTGTGCTAACTCATCAACCTTTGCAGCGCCATTAGCCAATTCAGCCTCAACGGTTTTCATCGTGGTTTTAGCGGCTTGTTCGACCTCTGTGGCAACACTTTGCACCTTGTCTAACTGTTGTTGTGCTGTCGCAGTAATAGTCGGTTGATCGCGGTCTGCTTTAGGCTGCTCAGAACAGCCACTTACACACGCCAGTAATAACACCGGGGCGATCAATTCCCAACAGGTTTTGTCAGTCTTCATTCACTTACCTCTTCCTTACTAACCGGGATACTTCGGTGGCAGTAACATAACTCGTCAGCCATCGACCTGTTATTAAAGCTTAGATTAATAACAACAACACATTAGCGCCGATTAGATACAAAAATGCCGTCTTTCGACGGCATTGATTGCTTAACATGTATTTGTCTATGTCTACACAGTGGCAGTTATTTTTTCGTATACAAAGCAAAAGCAGGGTTGGCCTTCAGTGGCTTCATACTGCCCTGCAAGGAGAAATCATAACCGCAGAGCGTGAAGCTACCGCGCATCGCTACATCAAAAACAATATCAGCGGTATCCAACGGCGAAAAGTAGGCGAAATAAATATCATCTACCCATACATCGACTTTGACCGGTCTAAAACTATCACCGTTATTAAAAGTCGCTGCAGCACAACTGCGATCGCCCTCGGCGCTTAACAAAGACCAAAGTTCTCCTTTGGGGGCTGCATCGCCAGGCCAGCTGATCATCAGCATGTCGTTTTGCAGTAGTAACTGGAAACTGTCTGGCAGTACCACCTTTGCCTCAAACTCTGGCGCCGAAGTGGTGGGCTCAGCAACAGCAGCAACCGGTTCAGGGTTTTCCAGTGACTCAGTTGAAACCTGCTTAACCCAAATACTAACCATCGCAATCATGATGGTAACGACTGCTCCCCCAGCTAACCACTTCCAATGCCGTTGCAATATAGGTACCGCTGAACTAACCAATTTAGAGAATTCGAACGATGATGCAGGTAGTTGATCCCAGTCGACACTGACTGCAGCATTAGCCTGCTGATTGTGCATCGAAGGCTCAACTCGACCTGGGCGATTATGCGGCTGTTGATTGGCGGGGCCACTATAGCCGAGCGACGAACGGCCGGACTTTTTAACCACCGGCAGCCAAGCAAAGTACGCCGTGGCTGCGATAGGGGCAATCAGGCTCCACCAGCCATATACACTACTCAGCAACTGCGCTACGGCAACAATGGTCCAAGCAGCTACGAGTAGCCATGCGTGCATAAGCGGACGCTTGGCTTGATTTAGCCGTCGCACCCCAGCAAGGTATGCGATTGGGAGCAACAGTATCGTCACGATGGCAACTGCGACCTGCGCAATGCCGGTGTTATAAAACAGACCACTGACAAGCAGCAAGACTATTAATAGTGCGATTTGAATCGACACGGTGCGCAAGGCGCTGTCATGGCCACGGCTACACACCAAGGTTCGCATCAAAGACAAGGTAAATCCCCAAAATAAAGCTATGTTTTAAGGCATCTAACAACGGTGCTAACTATGGTAACTACCGGTGTTGTAGCGGATGCCGTTGTTATCGAAAAAGTGGCGCTTGTAGTAAACGATTCCTGTTAACTTAGTCTTGCCTAATTTGTACGGTAAACACCGGCACTGGCACAACCACGGACTGCACCGCTTTGTGCAACCAAACGAGCTCGTTTTTATAGCTACCATCGGCAGAGAAATAACAAAGCTCAAGCTCAAACTGACCATCATTGTAGCCACAGGTAACGATTTCCGTTGCCACATCTGGGTGGTCGACATAAGCGCCCAATGCCATTTCAATTTGCTCTACTAGAGCTTGTTCGAGCTCAAAACTGATATCGATACGCATCAATGAAAACGGCGCCGGTTGTTTCCCTTTAAATCTCGAGTTCATCCTGTTTCAACCACTATATGTTGCGTTTCAAGCAGTTTAACCTATCTACAAAAGCTATCAACAACTTAGATAGCGGCAAAATTCTTTGTCGCAAACTGGTCAATTTCGCTTGCAAAAATTATTTATCAACGCAGCTGTTTGTTTACTATCCACTCTCAAAAAAAAGTGCCCGTCGGTGGCTTTTTTTCATGGAAACCGGCCAGACATTTCTTTAGAATTTGCCGCCTTCGAAAGAAGCGTGTCCATAAATCCATCATGCAGTTGTTGAGGCAGTAGAATGAAACCAAAATTTGAATTAGTCGCAGTGGAAGGCAATATTGGTGTAGGTAAGTCTACCCTTGTGCCTAAGCTCGTCGCTCACCTCAACAATCTGGACGAACGTCCTTGGAAGATGATCTTAGAAGACGTTGATACCAACCCTGAGTTCCGCCGTCTGCTGGCTGAATTCACTCAGGATCCGACTAAACGTATCAACTTCCAACGTTTTATTACTAATCACCGTGCAGAACTGTGTGCTGATCTTGATCCGGCCTACAACTACGTACTAGAGCGTTCGCTATACTCTGACTTGGTTTTCTGTCAAGCCAACCTACAAGAAGCCTGCCGCCCAGATGGTGACGATTTAACCTACTACTACGACATCTGGGACAAGCTGGACGATTACCCACGGGTAACTTCGGTCATGTACCTGCGTTCAAACCCACAGATCGCATTCCAGCGCATGCTTAACCGCGCCCGTGATGCTGAGAATGGCACCCCACTGAGCTACATTCAGCTGATTTCCGATTGTCACGATGCGTTTCTACCGCACATATGTGAACGCAAAGGCACCATGCTGTTGACTGAACAGTGGGATCACTTCGGCGACTCTGAGCGTTTGGCTCGCCGTATCCTGCATCGCTTGTAAGCCGCTGCAGTGCGATCAAAAAAACCGGCTAAGGCCGGTTTTTTGCTATCTGCAATTTGAGATATTCAGCTCATATCAATTATGAGTGAAGATCCTTAACCAAGTAATGGAATTGGCCAGATTGCTGCTGCAACTTAACTACGTGCTCTTGGCTTTGCTCCATCAGCACGGTTACCCGCGCCGCCTCTTGGCGCAGCACTTCAATGTTTTCAACTAATGAAGTCGCGACGCTGCTTTGTTGTACCGTCGCTGCGGCTATTTCGCCACTATTCTGGGCGATGGTTTGGGTACGGTTGCCCGCTTGCTCAATCTCATTTCGCACCATCTCCATTAGGTTGGCGCTGTTTTTAGCTCGCTCGACAGTCCGCTCCATCACATCAATAAGCTGAGTACGATCCTTTTGGAGTGAATCCATCATTCCTTGTATCGACACTGTGGCTTGTTGTGTACGTCCGGCCAAGGTCCTTACTTCATCAGCAACCACGGCAAAACCACGCCCCTGCTCCCCTGCCCGCGCTGCTTCGATCGCCGCATTCAGAGCCAATAGGTTGGTCTGTTCTGAAATGTCATTGATACCACCAAGCACCTGATTAATCTGAATAATATTTTGTTCTAATTGATATGCTGCAGCGGAAGCGTCAGTCACCTCAACCTCTAACGCAGCCAAACTCTGTTGGGTTTGTTCAAGTTTACGTTGACCTTCTTGGCCAGCAGCCACTGCAGCATCGGTACTCGCTGAACTCTGTGTCGCGTTGTTAGCAACGTCGCGAATTGAGTGCTCCATCTCTTCTGACGCGCTGGCAAGGCTGGTTAATCGGTTGGCCTGATGACTTGCCATGGTTGCTGACTCTGAGCTCATATCCCGCAACAAGTCACTAATGTCATTCAATAACATCCCACCGGACTTCATCTCTTTAACCAGTATTTGTTCCCGTTCTGCGACTTTATCGATAGTCATGGCAATCTGACTAAACTCATCCCGAGTTGCAACAAAATTTAGACGCTGAGTCAGATCACCGTTGGCAAGATGATTTAGAGCGCGATTCATAACGAACATGGCGCCACCAACAAAACTCATTAAATAATAAGTACTCATAACCAACAGCACCATTACTGCTGCTGCGGTAGCCATAACAACATCCGATACAGGTGCCCAAAATGAAGCGGAAGGGTCGCCGACTAACGCGATTGTATGAGCTTCATATAACACCACACCTACGCAGAGCAACAACGAAGTTAAAAAGAGTACCAGTAACAGTCCAAACTTCTCGGTTACCGTTAACTTGATGAATAGCTTATCTATCCATCGAAAGGGAATTGCACGCATCGATTTTATTCCTATCGAACTACTACGTTGACCTGATTATGAGTATGAACGGCGTGAACTAACAAGTCGTTTACCCGTTAACGGTCGATTTAATGAGCCATTGCACCTTTTCGACCCAATCCAGTGACAGCCATTACTCTGCCAAAATCGACAGCTTAGACACCCTATTAGTGACAATTTGGTCAGCAAGCATGCCCCCTAAAAAATAAACCTGCTGATTAACAACAACGGCTCCGCGAAGATCCATCACCGCCTCAGCGGACGATGATAATAACCACTGGTTGTTGTCGAGTTGATAACGGGCAACTCGAGCCGATGGTTGGGCCGGCACCTTGTTGTAACCTATGCCATTGTAGTTATATGGGTTATCGCTACCGCCAATAAACCACAGCTCGGTGTTGTCGGGGCTGGCTATTGCCGCCATACGATAATGAGAGTCCCCATCGGGGTGGGCAATGGTACGCCAATCAATTCGGCGTGGGTCATCGCCGTTGATCACCCCTTTATAACAAGCTGCTTCATCACTAAAGCTGCGACGACGTTCCGGGTGATAATCTACTTTGACGCCATCGCAAACGACCATGCTCTGACCAATAATGGCCCCGGAACCGCCAAATATAGGCAACCCAGGAAACGGACTGGCTTGTTGCCATGAGTCGTTTTCGGTGTCGTATAGCTGCACTAAATTGACATTACCGTCGTTGTGCCAGCCGGAAATAAGGTAGATATAGCGGTTACTAAAGGGGATAGCGACGGCATCATCCACCGGTACTGGCATCGACGCCAACCGTTGAAACTTACCAATACCGGGGTGGTAACGAAATACATCCGGCAGAGAGACTTCACTGTGATCCGGCTCAACCGTATAACCGCCGAACAGATAGGCGAACTCACCAATGCCAACGGCTACCGAAGCTAACCGACCTTGCTGTGATCCCGGCAACGGCGGCAGTGCTTGCCACTCGTTTTGCCCTACGATAAGCCCAAAGCCATTAGCATGAACGTCTTTATCGGTTTTACCGGCGCCGATACCATTGAAGCTCAACAAGTGCTGCTGGCCGTCAACTATCACCGAGGCCACGGCGTTATTCGATACCGCTTGTGGTAGGGGCGGTAACGTTGTCGCCGTTGCAGCTAAAGGCAGCAACGCTGCCAACGAAATCCTTTTCATTAACTTATCCTATTTTATCGCCGGTAGACGAGCTTGAAACGGCTGTGGCAACTGGCTAACAATCATCGCGCGAATTCGGTGCCAACCAACAGACAATGCGATGAGGCCCAAGCCAACTACCGCCCCGGTAATGGTTGCCCCTTGAGTAACAAAGCCATTATCCGCCAATAGGCTTGCGAAAGCGGAAATAACATAAATCAATGCAGAGACCATCATAGCGCGACGATCGATAATTACCGAAACCAGCGCCAGCACGAGATACAACAGCAAAATCGCAATCGACTGAGCCATACCGATGTCATTTTCTAATGCTCCGGTGGCAAAGAATATTGGGTGTACGATTAGTGGTGAAGCAACCAAGTGCAGCCAAAACGCCACATCAGAGCGGCCACTGGTACGTTGTCGATCAGAGAAATCCCATCTCAGTGCCAATGCAAACAATCCTAAACCAGCGACCAAGCAGATAACGTTAAGCCATAACAATGCTTCGGGGAATGCGGCAATCAAACTGGTGGCAAAACCGACAACCAATGATACCGCCGCCGCCGCAATCGTGATCGGCACTTTAAAGGTTCGCCAATGGAAGTACGCTGCCAGCGCTGCTGCGATGCCTGCTGGTATGGTGCGGTTACTTGGGCTGAACATCGTCGCCAACGTTTCAACACCACTAAAAATCCCATAAACGAACACAACCAACAACACAATTGCTGGGAGCGACATCCGTTTTTTCAAAACAAAATACAATGCTAGTAACCACGAAGCACCAGCGGCTACAAAGCCGCCAATGCCAGCAACCCAACTGTCAACGAGGTCACCAATACCCGCTAGCAGTAATAAACAAGCAATAACGACAAAGATGTCATTAAACCCGGTAACTAAACGAAAGTGCTCCTGGTCGACATCACTGCCCTGCCGCTTGCTCATAAATTGTCGAAATGCAGTAACTGACTGCGGTGAAATCGCACCGGCCTTCACTGCAGCATCAAGGTCGTCATCGTTGTACATAGCTTATTGGTATCCAAAACTTATTAACTGTGGCAAAACTATCACGATTTGGGCTGCGGGTGTGGTCCAAGCTCACTGCATCCAAGTTAATTGAGCGAAATCATTACAGATTGGTATTATTAGTCATTGCTGGTCAGCCTTAACGAACTGACTTTGTTACTATTCCCCTATTCGATTCAGAGTCAAACTAAGTAATCAAACTATGAATAAATTTATCTGGGCTACGATCTTCACTGTAGTAATGGTGTGGTCAGGTTATCAACCAAAGGACCAATTCACCTGGTTTTTAGAGGTTCTTCCAGCCATGCTTGGTGCCATCATTCTGTTGGTTACCATCAAGCATTACCCGCTAACGCCACTGGTCTATTTATTGATCTTGATCCACTGCGTCATTCTAATGATCGGCGGCCACTACACTTACGCTGAAGTACCACTATTTGATTACTTTAAAGAATGGTTTGGGTTTGAGCGCAACAATTACGATAAGGTGGGCCACCTAGCGCAAGGGTTTATACCAGCAATGATCGCCCGCGAAATCTTCATCCGCAATAACGTGGTCAATACCGCCGCATGGCGAAACTTTCTTATCGTCTGTTTCTGTTTAGGCTTCAGTGCCTTTTATGAGCTGATTGAATGGTGGGTTGCCGCTGCTACTGGTGAAGACGCAGAAGCATTCCTTGGTACTCAAGGTTATGTATGGGATACCCAATCCGACATGATGCTGGCTCTAATCGGTTCAATTCTGGCGCTACTGTTATTAAACCGCATCCACGACAAGCAATTAAAGCGGTTGATCTAACCACGCTAAGTTGTTGCTAACAGGGCGACCTCTACATGGGTCGCCCTTTTTAATGGTTGTTTTCCAACTAAGTGTTGTTCTTTCCAATGCTGTTAAAGCACCGACTAGGCGAGTTTTGATACCAGGGGAAAGCACTATTGCCGTAGATCTTCTGCTGCATTGGGTCAGTCCAGCGAAGCGTTTAGGACTGCTAAGGCAACGGGGATTTCAAAAGGGGCTTGGGTGCCGTAGCCACCGCGACACAACCCCCTTAAGCGTACTGCAACCGGTAGAGCCGAAGGCTTGATATAAACCTCAACAGTTAACTGTGACACTGTTTTTTAATCTAGCCTCAATATTGTGTGGGCAATTCACTTTGCAATTGATGCAGCACTACCAGTGCTGCATCAAAATCAAATTGCGCTAGCGACTTTTCTATTCGTCGTAACTTGTCATCAAAGGGTGCCAAGGACGGCTGTTGCTGCAATTTCGTCAGTTGCTCAACCGCTGCGATGTCATATTGTTGCAGTTGGCTTGCGAGTAACTCGATCACCTCAGCGACTGCTACCACATTAATGTTTTCAAGGATATTTTCTGACGCGGGAATCGAATTAATTGTCGTTACAAAACGTTCAAATTTGGGGGCGAGTTGGTGCAGCTGCTGTTGCAACTCAGCCAAGCACTCGGTGGTATTTGCTCCAATCGAACCCTCACTATCGAAACTCAACTCCAACCTGCTAACTACATCCGCTAACGCGGCTAATCCCATGTTGGCCGCCACCCCTTTAAGGGTATGGACACTGCGTTTGGCGGCCTCACTGTCGTCACTAGCCAACTCTCGCTCAAACACACTACGGTAATCTCGGTTTTGGGACCAAAACTCTCCTAGCAATCTGCTATATAGCTCAACATTTTGCGCACACCGGGCCAATCCCTGCTCCACCATCGCCTCTGGCGCCAATGCGTCAAGGGCATTCAACAACGCCTCTTCTCGAGGCGAGTATGTTGATCCGGGGGACGATAAAACCGGCTGCGGTGTAACCAGTTTCGGACGGATCCAGTGCGCCATGGTTTTAAGCATCTGATGGGGCTCAATCGGTTTAGCGATATGATCGTTCATACCCGCCGCCAGCACCTTTTCTTTATCGCCGGCCATAGCATTGGCAGTAAGCGCTAAAATCGGTAATCGCGCAAATTTAGGCTGCTCTCGGATCTTTTTAGTCGCGCTATAGCCGTCCATCACAGGCATCTGACAATCCATCAGCACCCCATCGAACTCTAGCCCTGACATCAGTTGCAGCGCTTCCTTACCGTGATTGGCGACCACCACATCCATGCCATTATTCTTTAAGATAGCAACCGCCAGTTCCTGATTAAATTCGTTGTCCTCTACCAGTAATATCTTCGCACCGCGTAACTTACCTACCAAATTGGCGCTATCTTGTTGCTTGGCTTTGCTGCGAGTTCGGATCCACTCCTCTTTGCCCAAGGCATGCATGATTGCATCAAACAAACTGGAAGGATTAAGTGGCTTGGTCAAAAACTGCTTGATTTCGACTCCTCTGGCAGCGCTAACGACCTCCTCCCGCGACGAAGCCGTAACCATAATGCAGCTTGGCAATACCGACTGTGCTTTGCCGGTTTGTAACCGCCGCATGGTCTCTATGCCATCGATCCCTGCCAGCTTCCAATCCATAATCAGCAATTGATAAGGATCGCTATCTGCTACTTTGCTGATCTGTTCAATCGCTGCGAGGCCATCGGCACAGCTGTGTACCTCAAAACCAAAACCGCCAAGCATAGAGCAGATGATCTTGGTTGAGGTCTTGTTATCGTCAACCACTAACACGCGAATGGGGCCTAAGCTTTGTTCAATGCCTAGGTTGACCACAGGGTGCTGCGCATCGATACCAAAACGCGCGGTAAAGGTGAAACAGGAGCCTTTATCTAGCTCCGATTCAACCGAGATTTTACCCTGCATCAATTCCGTTAACTCTTTGGAAATAGCTAACCCTAACCCAGTGCCGCCATACTCTCGGGTAATTGAGCTATCGGCCTGAGTAAACGACTCAAACAGTTGCTGTTGCTGTTCAACGCTCATGCCGATGCCATCATCGATCACTGAGAACGCTAACTCGGTATGGTCCGAATCGACGTTCAGCTGACGTACCTTCAACAACACTTCACCATTGCCGGTAAACTTAATGGCGTTATTCCCTAAGTTAACCAAGATTTGTCCCAGCCGTAGAGCATCACCAATTAAATAGTTAGGCACGTCCGGGCTGATATCAAACAGCAGCTCCAACCCTTTATCTTGCGCCTTTAGCGCAATCACATTGGCTAGGTTTTCAAATACCCAATCCAAGCGAAATGGAGCATGCTCGAGCTCCAACTTACCCGCTTCGATCTTGGAAAAATCCAGGATGTCATTAATGATCCCCAACAACAGTTCGGCAGAACGGTTGACCTTATCAATGTAGTTTCGTTGTTGGTCCTCTAGCTCGGTTTCCAGCACCAGCCGTGACATCCCAATAATGGCGTTCATGGGAGTACGGATCTCATGGGACATGTTAGCGAGAAAGTCGCTTTTGGCACGGGTTGCCTCCTCTGCCTTATCTTTGGCTGCCAACAACTCCTCTTCCATCTTCTTGCGTGCACTAATATCACGGATCGCCGCCGATACTAATGTGCCTTGATCTGACTGCATCGGACTTAAACTGATCTCAACTGGAATTTCAACGCCATCTTTACGCCGTGCGGTAAGGGCAGCTCCCGCGCTCATTTGCCTTACCCGAGGTAAGTCGAAATACCCCTGTCGCAGCACTGGATGAGCATGTTGAAACCGTTGCGGTAGCAACTTTTCCACTGGTTGATTAAGCAGTTCAGCACGCTTGTATTGGAACAACCGCTCGGTTTGCTCATTTACCAGCACAATCAAACCATCTTCATTGATAATCACCATGCCATCCGGCGCCGACTCCAGCAGCCCTCGAAACTGGTCTTCACTGTGTTTGCGGTAGGTGATGTCGAGAATAGTGCCGTGCAACACCTCAGCACGGCCGAACCGATTTAACACCGCTTGACCGCGTTCAAGTACCCAGTGGATGACCCCATCACGATCGTAGATTCGATATTCAATGGTGTAATCGGATCCATCATGCATCGCATCGTCTACGGTCGCTCCAACCATATCAACGTCATCTGGGTGAATAAGATCAGCCATGTTGATGATCCCGCGCTCGGTAAAGTCCGCAGGTTGATAGCCGGTTAACTTCTCAACCTCTTGATTGATAAACAGCATCGTCCAGTACTGATCGTGCAGGCAACTGTAAACCGTTCCCGGGATAGTATTTACCAGCGCACTGAAATGGCTTTCACGCGAGGCAAGTTCTTTCAGCAGGTTGTTGCGCTCTTTATCACGGCTATCGGATTGGCGCAGATAAAATGCCAAACCCAATGACATCAGCAAGATCAGCGTAGGCACAAACACCACTGATAGCGACCACGTTGGATAGGCTTTGGAGGATGCCGGGGTCACAATCATCTGCCATTGACGATTAGCAAAGGTGAGCGGAATGGTTACTTGATAGGCAGGCTGACGTTGGTTGTAATCAAGATCCAGTGGCTGTGTGCGGCCATCAGCAAGGCGGGATGTGTGCCGATAAAGTAAACGGTTAACCGCAGGAGCATCAACATCTTCAAAGTGTAGATGCAGCGCCGATGGTTCTGTGGTGCGATTTAGGATCACCTCCACCATCGAACCTAGGTTAAATACCGCTACTGCGAAGCCAGCTAGAGCGTCAAGCCGCTGCGCTGGGGTATCGATTCCACTGCCCGGTTGATACACCGGCAGCGTTAATACCACCCCGGCATTATGCTGACTGGTCTGCACCAATTCAAGCCGCTCCGAGGCAACTAATTGATCGTGGCCAACAGAATCAAGCAGAGCCGTTTCACCGGGAGGGTTGGTGGCGATATCAAAACCTAGCGCGCCGATATTAAGGTCAAAGGGTTCTGAGTAGCGAATTGGGAAATAACGCGTTCGCGTAGGCGACGGAATCACTCTTGCGCCATCGCTGCTAGGATTAAGCTCGTTTATGACGAAGCTTGGTATCACTCCTTCACCGTAACGAAGTTCAAATTCAGTATTTACCATTTGTTCAAACTGCTTCCGTCTTCGGTGTTCAACCAAAGGCGCCCATTGCAATGACAACACCCCGGGAAGTCGCTCAAGATCCCGTTCGGTAAATAGCTTAAATTCATTCTGAGTAACAAAACTGGAAGAGTGATAAGCGGTACGGATGTGATACAGCGCTTCAACGTATGGTAAAAAACCCTGTTGCAATGACTTGCCGTGGGATTCCGCTGCATGCTCAAAACGTTGCTTTACATTCGCCCGCAAGTTGCCATGCAGCACCTCTAACAATGCAACCGAGAGAACAAGCCCCATTATGATCACTAACCATGAAGCAAAGCGCCGAGCCGGCGCCCACGCCTTTGCATCGCTGTTGGTTTGTTTTTTAACGTAAAGCAGTAACGATAAGGTCGCCACCGCACCAAACACTATCAGATTAACCCCAGCAAAACCGTGGGCCCGTTCCCCCAGTAGGGTTTCGAGGGAACGTTCGTGGGCTCGCACTGCTTGCCATAAACTGGTGGTAATGGTGATCCCAGCAATAAGTACCGGCCAATGCAACCAGTCGGGCAATAAGGCACTAACGCGATGGAAGTGACAACAAAACACATAACTGAAAATGCCCACCCCCAACAACATAAAACCGGCCGAGGTGTGTACCGCCATATGGGTGGGCAAACCCAGACTATAGGCATTCTCAAGATCAACTACATAACCACTAAATGCCACCAAACCGATGGAAAATACCAGCGTCCCTAAGCGCGCGATCCACGCTAGTAACGGTGCTTGGGCTTTGCCAACGCTAACCAACAACAGCGCTACGCCCATCAAGCTAAAACACAGAGCCGTATTGGGGGCCATTCGACCAGGATGTGAGGTGTTGATCTCGATATAATGCTGCATAAACAGCTGATCAATGTGCAAGTCGATATTAAACAGGTATTGGCTCAGCGTCATCGCGCCAATCAGTACGGTCGCAGCGGCAACAACCATCACCACAGTTGGCTTAGGTAGCAGCTTCGCCGGTCGGTTGAGTCCTTGCTCGAGTCGGCGTGGTGATGTTTGTGGTCTACGCTTTAACTCGCTAACACTGCACGCCAGCAAGCCAATACCACAACAAATGAACCCTAGTGCCGTGTTGTACTGCATCGCCACAAAGGCATCATTAATCTGAATTAAGGTCGAATTGTTGCTGTGCCAACCGTAGATAACCGTCAACCCAAGCAACAACGCCAAACCACCGCCAGCAATCGCAATAAACTGCAGCACAATAATCAAAAGCTCGTTCTTCTGATCTAGTAACGCCGTTTCGCTACTTTGCTCAGTGCCGCTATTAACTCGGTAGTAAGGCATTAACATCCTGAAAATTAAGATTAAATAAAAGCTAACGATACGTTACTATAGTTCGTTACCGTTGCAGCAGCGCGACCGCTCAGCTACACCATTGGCTCTGAGTGATCTACCGTTAACTAAGCGCTAACCCCAGCCACCAGCAGCGTTGTGCTGGCCTCGTTTAGTGCTCTCAGCTGAGCCTAGCTGCTGAAGTTATCTTTGTGCTGACCTGTTTTACTGTAGTCACTCTCCCTTGGTTCGTCGTACTGGAGTCTTATGTCCCTGTTTCTTCACTTAGGCTGGTTTTTTCGGAAACACTATCGTACCTACCTATTAGCTTTAACCATGTTAATTACGGTGGCACTACTTGAGCTCAGTGTTCCCTACCTCGTTGGGCAAACACTCGATCTACTACTAGCAACTGATCAGTCACACTGGGACATGACCAACCTCTATATTTTGGCCGCGATTGGCTTAGCGCTGTATGCATTGCGGTTCGGTTGGCGGGTTATTTTGTTTAGTGCTTCCTACCGACTAGGAAGTCATATCCGTAACGACTTTTTCGGCCGCTTAACCAAACAGGGACAGGCGTTCTTTAGCCGCCATAGCACCGGCGATTTGATGGCTCAAGCTACCAATGATGTTGATGCAGTTGAGATGGCTGCGGGTGAAGGGATCCTTGCTGGCTTCGACGGTTTACTGACCTTTGTGTTGATCCTAATCATGATGCTCAGTGTGATTGACTGGCGCTTAACCCTTGTCGCACTTATCCCATTTCCGTTTATGGGCTATAGCTTCTACCGTATCTCCAATACCCTGCATAAGCATTTTAAAGACTCTTTAGACAAGTTCTCCCGGCTCAATGAACGCAGTCAACAAGCGATTGCAGGAGTCCGTTTGGTGAAAGCAATGGGGCGCGAGCAAGTTGAGAGCCAGCAGTTTGAAAAAATCGCTGACGATACCGCCAAGAGCAACTTCCTCGTTGCCCGCAGTGAAGCGATGTATGATCCCGCCGTATTCATTAGCTTGAGTTGCGCAACAGCCTTGACCTTAGGGTTCGGTACTTGGTTAATCATTAACGATCAGCTCACTATCGGTGAACTGACCAGCTTCTCAATGTACCTCGGCCAGCTTATCTGGCCGATGTTTGCGTTCGGCTGGCTACTGAACATCATCGAGCGTGGTAGCGCCGCTAACCAACGTCTCACTAAGCTATTGAGTGTGCCAGACTCGGTTTCAGATCATGGTTGCAGCACTCGCACTGGTGCCGACATCAGCGTAGCGCGACTCTCCTTCACCTACCCAGATGACGATAAGCCCAGTATTGAGCAGATCAATTTTGAGCTGCCATTAGGAAAAAACCTCGCTATCGCTGGGCCAACCGGTTCAGGCAAGACCACCCTGTTGCGTTTGCTAATGCGCCAATTTGACACCGACGGTATTAGCCTCGACCAGCAGCCATTAACTGCATACCGACTGGCGGAGTTACGTAGCTTGTACTCAGTAGTACCACAAGATCCGTTCCTGTTTTCCGCCAGCATCCACGACAACATCGCTTTGGGTAAACCGGATGCAACCGCAGCAGAAGTAAAACAAGCAGCAAAATTAGCAGCCGTTGATAACGACATAATGCGCTTTCCGCTGGGATACCAAACCGAGGTAGGTGAACGAGGAGTAACTTTATCCGGCGGTCAACGACAGCGGATTGCCATAGCTAGAGCGCTGTTGATTGATGCACCAATACTGGTGTTAGACGATGCCCTGTCCGCGGTTGATACCAGCACCGAGCAGGAGATATTGAATCACCTCAAACAGCAAAACCGTAGCCAAAGCCGCATTATTATTGGCCATCGCTTGTCGTCACTGATGGACGCCGATGAGATCCTTGTACTTAATCAGGGTCATATTGCTGAACGCGGCAGTCATCAACAACTTATCAAACAAGATGGCTGGTACAGCCGCATGTGGAAATATCAACAGATGGAGGAGCAACTGCATGTCAGCCACTAACCCCCAAGGCCGCCAGCGCAGCACCTTTAACCTGTTGTTCAGATATGTCTTTGCCGATAAACCACTACTGTATAAGTCACTCTTTCTATTAGTGCTTGCTACCATGGGTGATGTCGCAGGGCCACTCATTGCCAAAGTTTACATCGATGATTACTTGTTGGCCGGCAATCTTGAAGCTACACCACTTATCAGTTTGTTGTTGCTCTATATCGTACTGCAACTGAGCTCTGCAGCACTGCGCTATATGCAAGCCATCAGTTTTACCAAGATGGCACTGGCTGCAGTGCAGGACATCCGTAAACGAGTGTTTGATCGTGTCGTCCGTTTGCCAATGAGTTACTTCGATCATGCCCGCACAGGCCAGTTAGTTAGCCGCATTACCAACGACACCGAAGCCATTAAGGATCTGTACGTACAGTTTTTATCCAACGTACTGGGTAACGTAATGTTGCTAATTGGCATACTAGTAGCGATGGCCATCCTTAACGTTAAGCTGATGCTGATCGCTTTAGGGTTGATTCCTGCGGTACTGCTGATCATCTATCTGTATCAAAAGATCAGCGGTAAGGTGGTTGCTGAAAGCCGCGCCTTACGCTCAGACATTAACGCCAACTTAGCGGAATCGATTGGCGGTATGACGGTATTACAAGCGACGAATCAACAGCAACGCTTTGCTGATAAATTCAGTCAACTCAATCAACGCTATTACATTGCCAGACTGAAAACCATTAAAGCCAGTGGCGCGCTATTGCGCCCTGCCATCTCGTTTTTGAGCGTACTTACCACTGTCTTTCTGTTATACGTCTTTGGCGAACAGGTGGTCACTGGCGTAGCGGAGATTGGAGTGCTTTACGCCTTTCTAAACTACATGGGTCGATTCACTGAACCGCTGGCTGAGATCACTCAACGTTTTAACCTGTATCAACAGGCGATGACTGCTGGCGACCGAGTATCGACGCTGTTGAATGAACAACAACAACATTATGGCGAACAACAATCGTCAATCAGTTCAGGCTCTATCTCAATAAAAGAGCTCAACTTTGGTTACAACAATGGCGATATGGTACTGAAAAAGATCAATCTAGATATTGCTGACGGTAGCTTCTATGCGATTGTTGGTCACACTGGCTCCGGTAAAAGTACGCTACTAAGCCTGCTTCTTGACTTCTATCCCGTCGCCAAAGACCAGCTTAAGTTAGGTAATGTCGATATCAATGACCTGAGCCAACAAGCGCTGCGCAATGGCATCGGTTTGATCCCGCAAGAACCATTTATTTTGGCATCAACGGTGTTTGCTAACATCGATATGGGACGAGGTTTAACACAGGCTCAGGTTGAGCAAGCAGCGATTGCCGCCGATCTGCACCACACCATTATAGCGTTAACCAACGGCTATCAAACTGAGCTTGGTGAAGGTGGTATGCGCCTGTCGACCGGACAACGACAACAGTTGGTCATCGCCCGTGCTTTAGCATCGAAACCGAAGATATTGCTACTTGACGAAGCCACAGCCAACGTCGACAGCGAAACTGAGCAGGTGGTACAGCAAGCACTAAATCAACTGCGTGGTGAGATTACCATTATCGCGGTTGCACACCGTTTAAGTACCATCAGCCATGCGGATAATATCGTCTTGTTGGAACAGGGGATGATCACCGAACAGGGCGACCACAGTCAGCTAATGCAGCGTGAGGGAGGCACCTACCGCGCCATGTACCTGTTACAGCAGCAGGCTGCTCGAGTTGAGCAAGCGGAGTTGACAGCCTAGGTCGTACTAATCGGTCAAAATGGGTAATTTTGTCCATCGCTCGATGGACAAATTACTAACCATTGTTATTTATTGGCATTAAATGGTGAGTTATTAAATTCACTCAAGCAAGCAATTACCAAAAAATATACTATTAATCGTATTTACTAAACAGTTATTAATATAAATAATTTGTCATTAGCAATAAAAAGCCGCAACGGATAACCGTCGCGGCTTTTTATTAAATATAGATATTTAGTCTACTGCAACCATAACATCGCTTGCTTTAATAACAGCGTAAGCGTCCGCGCCAACAGTCAGGCCTAGCGCTTCACACGAGGCTTTGGTTACTACAGAGGTGATCTCAACTCCAGCTGCGATTTCAATAACAACTTCGTTATTTACTGCGCCTTCGTTAATTGATTTAACTTTGCCGATAAGTGAATTACGTGCACTAATTTTCATTATATTTCCTACAACAAGTTCGGGGAATATCGAGCATACTTCATCATAAGTTATCAGTAGAATTAAATTTTAATGACAAAGATTAAATTCCGACACGCATCACAATACTAATGAACTTAATACTTACCAGTGAATGTAACAATACACATTGACGCTTAGACAACCACATAACCTAAACACACTTCCACCAACGCCATAACATTCAAATGGCTAGCAAGGCTTCAACAACGTAATCGCAACTGGTAATCTCTCGCCTCCACAATTGTTGGTCTCAAACCATGGTCAAATCGAATCAGAAATCACTTCAGCGCTCGCCAGTCTCACTTGAAGTGAACGCAGTCGCCCTGTTTGCACCGCTCGCCCACCTTCCTTGGGCAATGCTCCTCGATTCAGCTACAACGAAACAAGTAGATGCTCACCCGGATGCACGCTTCGATGTGATTGTAGCCGAGCCGGTCGCGACCATTGTTACCAACGGTAATGTGAGTGAAATCACCGCAAACAAGCTCTCCTCCTTTAGCAACGAGGATCCATTCGATTTGCTCGAACAGTGGCAACAGCAGTTGCTTGGCGATCCAATCCAATGCAACGACCTGCCATTTACTGGCGGGTGCCTAGGTTACTTTAGTTATGATCTCGGCCGCCGTTTCGAGCGCCTGCCATGCGATGCTATTGATGACATTGGGCTGCCGGAGATGGCCGTTGGCATCTACGATTGGGCACTGATTATCGACAACGAGCAACAGGCGGTCGAGTTGATTGTTTTTGGTAGTAATGATGATTGGCACCGGCGCTGGCAGTGGCTACAGAATCAACACGCGGCTGTATTTAATCCGTTTCTATTGCATGGCGAATGGCAACATCAGATCACTCGTGAACGCTATCAGCAGCAATTTGATCAGGTTCAGCAATATCTGCTTAGCGGTGATTGCTATCAAATCAACCTAACCCAACGCTTCCAAGCGCAGTATCAAGGCGACGAGTGGCAAGCCTATGTAAAACTTCGTGCCGGCAATCAAGCCCCCTTTTCGGCCTTCATTCGACTGCCAGATTGTGCACTGTTATCGGTTTCGCCAGAGCGCTTCTTACAACTCGATGGTGACCTTATTCAAACAAAGCCCATCAAAGGCACTCGCCCTCGTGACAGCAACGCCGAGCAAGACCAACTCAGCGCGCAGGCGTTGCAATCTGCCAGTAAAGACCGAGCAGAGAACCTAATGATCGTTGATCTGCTTCGTAACGACATTGGTCGTGTTGCAACACCTGGCTCAGTAAGGGTACCCAAGCTATTCCAGATAGAGAGCTTTCCGGCGGTACACCATTTGGTCAGTACCATTACCGCCTCACTGGACCCGCAATATCGAGGCACCGACCTACTGCGGTCAGCCTTCCCAGGTGGATCAATTACTGGTGCGCCTAAGATCCGCGCGATGGAGATCATTGAGCAACTGGAACCGCATCGACGCAGCCTCTACTGCGGCTCCATTGGCTACCTATCGCTAAATGGCAAAATCGACACCTCAATCACCATTCGCTCTTTGGTGGCAAAAAACAACACCATCTACTGCTGGGCTGGTGGCGGTATCGTTGCCGATTCAGACTGTGACGCTGAGTATCAAGAAGTGTTTGATAAGCTCAGCAAGGTCTTACCGCTATTGAAGTAGATCACATTATTGGCCGGTCTGGGTTACTATCGAATCATAGGCTGTTATTACAGCGCATTTTCACGAATACAATGGAGCGTAACGTGTTGAAAAGAACCTTAGTAGCGTTGTCATTTATGCTGTTTGCTGGGGCAATTAATGCCAAACCTGCACCAGACTTTCCGCTCACATTAGAACAACCGACCACCCTTCATGCACTGTCTAAGCAGGGCTATGTTTACGTTGACTTTTGGGCCAGTTGGTGTGGCCCCTGCCGCTATAGCTTCCCATTTATGAATCGACTTAAGGCTGAGTTGGGAGATAAGGGCCTTACCGTAATCGCGGTTAATGTTGATGTTGACCCTGCTGACGCTAAACCGTTTTTAGTAGAGCACCCTGCTGACTTTACCATCCACTACGATCCCGACGGCGACATCGCCACCGCTTTCGCAGTGCGCGGTATGCCATCAAGCTACCTAATCCATAACGGTGAAATTGTTATGACACACGTCGGCTTTCGCACTAGCAAACAACAACAGATGTTTGACGAGATTGCCGCACACCTTGCCGATTAGCTCATCGTTTACAGGACGTAATACTTTGACCACGGAAGAGTTCCTCACTCGGTTCAACCTTAATCCATTGCCAGCTTTGGAAGATCCACTGCAATCGGTGATGGCTAACAACCCTAAATTACGTCACGCCGCTGTGCTGATTGCGCTAGAGCCTAGCTCACAAGGGTTACAGCTATTGCTGACGGAGCGCACCAATGACATGCCTACCCATGCCGGTGAAATCGCATTCCCCGGCGGCAAGGTTGACGATGGTGACAGCAATGCTTGGCATACCGCCACCCGCGAGTCGTGGGAGGAGATCGGTTTGCCTGCTTCGCATCTGCAGCACGTAGGCGAATTAGCACCGTTTCATACCATCAGTCGCTTTCGAGTGTCACCGCAAGTCGCGATTGTTGCTCGACCTTTTGTTGAAAATTTGTCTAATCGCGAAGTGGCTAGATTATTTCGAGCACCACTAACCGATTTTTTGGACGCAGATAAACGCAGCTATATTCGGGTGCCACGTCGACACGGTATGCAGCCGGTTTACTTCATGCCCCATCACGTCTGGGGGGCAACGGCAGCAATGCTGGAACAGCTAGTGCGCCACTTGGGCTACGGCAAAGCAGCAACTCAACTCAATCTGTTTGGCTAGTACTCAAGCCACCATAAAGGACCTAGCATGTTCCGCACAGCCTTTGCTATCACCACAATGCTTACTTTCCTAAGCGGTTGCAGCTCTATCGGCGTCGAGCCGTGGCAACGGGATCGGCTCGCCGATCCGCGGATGGCGTTAGAAGCCAATGTAATTGATAAGAGTTTTGACGATCACATCTATTTCTCCAAAGAAGCCAGCAGTGGTGGCCGTGGTAGTGCTGGAGGTGGTTGCGGATGCAATTAACACCCTTCAAATCAGTGAGTCAGGCTCTCGCGACAGCCAGCCTCACTGCGGTTATTCCTGCCCAAGCCAGTTGGTTTGAGGATGATCAATGGCAGGTCGACAGCGCCATCATGAGCTACGCCGAAGATGGCGACCGAGTCGAAGCACTAGAAGGCGCCGTTATCGCTACCCGAACTGACGGTGACGAACGAACCCTTACCCTTGGAGTTACCATTGATTCACTTACCGGAGCCTCTGCCAACGGTGCAGTAGAACAAAATCAGCCACAAAGTTTTACCCGTCCTTCTGGTAACGGAAGCTATCGTGTCGGCGCTGGTGAAACGCCCCTTGATGACACCTTTAAAGACACCCGGTTACAGCTTAACGCCGGCTGGGCCGAAGCCCTAAACTCACAGTGGCAATATGACATTGGTGCTCATTTGAGCAAAGAGTATGACTACCTGTCGATTGGCCTAAACGGCGGCATTGCTCGCCACTTCAATAAAAAGAACACCACGGTGCGTTTCGGCGCTAGTGTGTTTTACGATCGGCTGGAACCAGAAGGCGGTATGCCAGTGCCACTCGCCGCCATGGTGCTCGCTGCTGACTACGATAGTGGCCAAGCATTCGATCTGGCCTTTGACGCAACCCGTGCCGCTGATGATGAACATAAAATCATTACTGAGATGACAGTAGGATTAACCCAAGTTATCAATCGCTTCATGCTGATGCAGTTTAACTACAGTTATGCCAACAGTGACGGCTATCTAACCGACCCTTTCAAACTGGTAAGTATTGTCGACAGCAGCGGTACAGTGCGACAAAATCGCTATGAGTCACGACCGAATAGCCGGAATAAACACGCACTTTTCTGGCAAACTAAGGTCCATCTCGGCGCACCGATCATTGATATCAGCTACCGCTTTATGAGCGATGACTGGCAAGTTGATTCACATACCGCAGATCTGCGAGTTAACTATTTGTTTAGCAACGGCCACTACGTCGAGCCCCACCTGCGTTTTTACACCCAGACTGACGCTGAATTCTTTCGGCCATACCTTACTGACGCTGAGTCTTTGCCAACCTATGTCTCGGCGGATTATCGCTTGGCGCAGATGGATACCTACACCATCGGCTTTAAATACGGTATTCCGTTAGCCGGTGGCGACGAGATGGCACTGCGCATTGAGTACTACCAACAGTCGCCGGATGGCGGTAACAAGAACCAACCAGGCCAACTTGCTAATGTTGACCTCACCCCGGAGGTAAATGCGGTAACGCTGCAGTTTAGCTACCACTATCATTGACCCGCTGCTGTAAACGTAAGGCTTCACCTACCCCTTACCGACGTTGGTAAAACCCCAGCCAGTTAACACAATCGACTGAAACAAAAAGATAATATGGAAAAACTATCCTGTTGCACTCGGAACCCTAAATGAACTCAATCTACCAGCAACTACTCGCCAGCGCACCGGCCGATCTGCCGACCATTGGTGCCATTCACCTGTGCTCCGATCAGAACAATCCCAGTGCCAAATTTGGCGCTATTGAACTGAGCGACGGCACCATCGGTTTGACCTACGTAAAACTTGGTAACGCCTTCATTGAGTTACAAGATAGCTCGCTATATCAGCCATTTATTGGCAAGCCTGTAATCGAGCTTGCCCAACTCAGTCTCAGCGACTTGGATTGGCAACAGGTGCTTGGTGCCGGGGCGCTTAATGCCATCAGCCAATACGTGCTGAAACAGCGAGGTTTCAACTACCATAATGCCGAAGATAGTTTAGAGTTGCTTGATATCCAACCTGGCGAACGTGTTGGTATGGTGGGCTACTTTGCACCGCTGATCGCCCAGCTGCGGGAGCAAATGACACCGTTAACGGTTATTGAGTTGCGTCAGGATCTGGTTATGAGCAGTGATAATTTTGAGGTAACAACCGACCCATCCAAACTGACTCAGTGCGACAAAGTGTTGATCACCGGTACCAGCGTGATTAATCACACCTTAGAGGGTTTATTGCAACACTGCCGCAATGCGAAAGAGATCGCATTGGTTGGACCGAGCGTCGGCTTGTTACCGGAGGTGCTGTTTGCCCACGGTATTACTCGCATCGGCGGACGTGCCGTAGTTGATAGTGAACGATTCCTACAACGCTGGCAAAGCGGTGAAAAATGGCAAGACTCGGTCACGCGTTACTCACTGCGTAACAGCGATTATCACGCTTAATCTACATAGTACCAACATCAGCAAGCGATTGATGTTGGTGCTTAATACCCTAATCACAAATTCCACTGCTATGTTGGCGCTAAGAGTAATCATTAAACACCATAATCTATGCCTGCCACAGCTTCCTTAACCCAACACCCTACTCATTGGCAAGGTAACTTTGATGCTATGGCCTGCCAGTGCCAACTATTGATTGAACCATGCCCACGCGCTGTCGCCGCTAAGTTGCTTGCTTTGGCCGCTTCGATAACTCAGCAAATTGAAAGTAAATACAGTCGTTATCGTCATGACAACCTATGCTTTGCCATCAATAACGCCGCTGGTAGCGCAGTGAACATTGATGCCGAAACCCACCGCTTATTACAGTTTGGCGACACCTGTTATCAACTAAGCGGCGGCCTGTTCGACCTCACTTCAGGGATCCTACGTCAAGTGTGGCAATTTGACGGCAGCGACAACATCCCAACAGCGCAGCAGATTGACTCACTTATGCCGTTAATCGGTTGGCCTAAGGTCGAGTTCAGCCCTACTCAACTCATTATGCCAGCGGGTATGGAGATCGATTTTGGCGGTATTGGTAAGGAGTATGCCGTCGATAAAGTGGCGCAAACGCTTAAAGCGGTGGCACCAACCTTATCAATATTGGTTAATTTTGGTGGCGACATTGCTGTATCCCAGCCGAAGGCGGACGGTTCACCATGGCGGGTCGGTATCAGCACCGTAGAGGATCCAACCACGGCAGGACAACGAGTTAAAATTAACCACGGTGGGCTTGCCACCAGCGGCGATACTGAGCGGTTTTTACTCAAGCACGGTGTCCGTTACAGCCATATCATCAATCCACTCACAGGCTATGCCACCGTTGGTGCGCCAGCACAACTGACAGTGGCGGCATCTACTTGTTTACAAGCAGGATTGTTAAGTACGCTGGCGCTTCTTCATGGCAACCAAGCCGAAGCATATATCGCCAGTCAAGATGTACCTTATTGGCTAACATCAACAACCGTAACTGGCGACAAAAAAAGCAAATAACACCATCAACGCTATGCTTGTGCTGTTCGTCGCAACGATCTGAGCAGTTTGTCCCTCTTCGCTATTGAGAAACTGCGCCATGACGGTAAGATGGGCGATTCTCAGATTTCCCTGAGACAGGCCGGTGATTCCGGCATTTAATAGATTTCGACTCGTTGGAGAGCATTTCGAGTATGACAGTGGCAACCATTGCTGAAGTCCTAAAAGGCGACCACGCGGTCGGCACAGAAGTTACGGTACGCGGTTGGGTCCGCACACGCCGTGATTCAAAAGCCGGCATTTCCTTCCTGGCCGTGTACGACGGCTCCTGTTTTGATCCAATTCAGGGCGTGGTACCTAACGAGCTGCCAAATTACGAGAATGAGATCCTGCGCCTCACCGCAGGCTGTTCAGTAGAGCTAACCGGTGAAGTTGTAGAATCACCTGGCAAAGGCCAGCAGTTTGAGTTGAAGGCTACTGGTGTAACCGTTGTTGGCATGGTTGAAGATCCAGATACCTACCCAATGGCTGCAAAGCGTCACTCTATCGAGTACTTACGCGAAGTTGCCCACTTGCGCCCACGCACCAACATTACCGGTGCGGTAATGCGCGTTCGCAACAGCCTGTCCCAAGCGATCCACCGCTTCTATCATGAGCAAGGCTTCATCTGGGTATCTACCCCGCTGCTGACCGCTTCCGACTGTGAAGGCGCTGGTGAGATGTTCCGCGTGTCTACTTTAGACATGAACAACATCCCAAAAACCGATCTTGGCGAGATTGATTACGACCAAGATTTCTTTGGCAAGGAAACCTTCCTCACCGTATCAGGTCAGTTGAACGCTGAAACCTACGCTTGTTCTATGAGCAAGGTTTACACCTTCGGTCCGACCTTCCGTGCTGAGAACTCAAACACCTCTCGCCACTTGGCTGAGTTTTGGATGGTTGAACCAGAAGTAGCATTTGCCGATCTAGATGACGCAGCCGCTCTTGCTGAAGGCATGCTGAAATACTGCTTTAAGGCAGTTCTGGCTGAACGTATGGACGACCTTAAGTTCTTCGAACAGCGCGTAAACAAAGAGGTTATCTCTCGTCTACAAGCGTTTGTAGAAGCAGATTTTGCTCAGGTTGATTACACCGACGCCATTAAGATCCTTGAAGAGTGTGGTCGCGAATTCGAATTCCCAGTTGAATGGGGCATCGATATGTCATCTGAGCACGAGCGCTACCTAGCTGAAGAGCACTTCAACGCCCCTGTGGTTGTTAAGAACTACCCTAAAGACATCAAAGCCTTCTACATGCGCATGAACGACGACGGTAAAACTGTTGCCGCAATGGACGTATTGGCACCAGGCATCGGTGAATTGATTGGCGGTTCTCAGCGCGAAGAGCGTTTAGACATTCTTGACCAACGTATGGATGAGATGGGCCTGCCTAAGGATGAAATGTACTGGTACCGCGACCTACGTCGTTACGGTACCGTACCGCACGCAGGTTTTGGTTTGGGCTTCGAGCGTTTGGTCTCTTACGTGACTGGCGTATCCAATATCCGTGATGTGATCCCGTTCCCACGTGCACCACGCACCTGTAACTTCTAAATCAATTTAGCTGTTACCAAAAACCCGCCAACATTGGCGGGTTTTTTTAACGCCGTGTAGTAGTTAACTGTTGAAGTTTATCTTAAGCCTTCGGCTCTACCGATTTCGGCGCTTTTAGGGGACGATGTCACGGTGGCGACGGCACATTATTGTATGCATTAGGGGGAGTTCCGCCGCTTTGGAATCCCCTTTGCCTTAGGTCGCCGTCCAAAAAGCTTCGCTGGACTGCTTAAATGCGGCAGAAGATTTCAGCGACGGCAATGCTTTCCCCTTGTACCAGAACATGCCTAGGCGGTGCTTTAACGGCATTGAAAAAACAACACTTAGTTGGTACACAGCCTTATTAATAACTAAAACTAGTTCCTATCTCTAACAGCTAACCTTATTGGCTATTTTTCTGTTTCTTCGCAGCAAGCCACCACGATAGGCCATGAAACAAACCGATACCAGCGGCATCAGCCAACAGATCACGCCAATCTAGGGTACGAGAAGGCAACCATGCCTGACTGATCTCTTCTACAAGCACAAACAGCACTACCAGAAACGTACCTAACAACATAGGTATCGAACCCAGATTAACCTTTCTAAACCGCAAGCCCCAGTTAGCAAGCAGCGTCAACAGGCCAAACAGCATAAAGTGGCCAACCTTATCGCCATAGGGAACCTGTCGAACCAAGCCAAAAAACACACTGGATTGACCGGTATTAGCTAAATAAATGACCCACAAAATAAAACCAAAAAATAGTAACGCGATAACACTACCGAGCCACCTACACTGATTTTCGATAATCACTCCTTGTTCGCTAAACAATTGCACTAACAGCAAAATACTTCAGTTTTATTTAAAAAGTAACCATTGCTGCTAGGAGAAGTTAACTGGGCTATTAGCGCCGTTGCTGTAAACCAGCTAAATCCAGTTCAAGCGATCATTGAGGCGGATCACAGTTGCCACTAAGACTACGGCTATGGCATTGAGAATACCGATGGAAGTGACTAAGATTTAGATAAGGCGCATATAATATGTAGCTTTAAGGCCGTGTTCTCTAACTAGGAATAACTATGAGCTCTGAACTATTAACGGGTCGATTAGCCAAAGAGCATAAAACCATCACCCACATGCTTCAGATCTACTGCCGTCACCACCATCAGCATCAACTGCCGTTGAACGGCTTATGTGACCAGTGCCTTGAACTCGCGGACTACGCCGCCCAAAAATTAGACCGTTGCCCCTACGGCGACACTAAACCAGATTGCGCCCGCTGCCCTATCCACTGCTACAAACCGGAACAGCGCCAACAGGCCCGCGTCGCAATGCGTTTTGCCGGCCCAAAAATGTTGTGGCATCACCCTATCGAGGCGCTACAGCACCTAATTGATAAAAAACGAGCGATTCCAGCGCGTCCTCCTCAGGGAAAGAGTCAATATGCCCTGCGTAAAGCCGCTAATAACAACAGCAGCAGTAACTAGCCTCCATTACTCTCCCTCGCAGCGTGGCTTTCAGCCCAGTTTTTAAACGACGCAGACTGTAAAAATTGCTGGCCCAGTTCAGGATACAGCTGGGTTAACAGCTCTTGGTCAATCGGTAGATCATTAAAGCGCTGTAATAACTTATCTAAGCTATCCACAGTAGCCTGATGATCTTGGAGCAGAATAGCCATCTGTAACTGCAACCAATAGGCTGGGAAAAACTCACTTTTCTGCTCTGTCAATAACTCAACGTACGGTTGAGCCGTTAGCGGTAAATCGCTATTAAGCAGCCTAATACCTATCTCAGAGATTAGGCTAACGTCACCGCGAAGATCCATTGGTAGCTGTTGGTACTCAGCACGACAATCGTCGCCTTGATTTTGCAGACAAAGCACCGCATTAACCAACGGATAATCATCACCAATAAGGGTCGCCCGTGCTGCAGTTGGCATAGCCAACATCCAGCCATCATCTCGAGCCATTAGAGCACGAAGAATGAGCTCTTTGATCAACCGGTCTTGTTGAAACTCCGCCGTTTCTTCCATGTAGGCAGCCAATATGTGAGACGAGCCAATCTGGCCTTGGTTAAATCGCGCTAAGTGTTCGAAGAAACGTTCAAAGGCAGGGTTTATCTGGCTCGGATTAACGGCTACTCGATAGTACAGCTCCGACATTAATGTCACTTGGCTGTAGTGATAGAGACGATTACCAATATCGTAGATACGTATGCCGTTTTCACCCTCTGCACCAACCAAATAGAAAAACTCGGCGCTGTAGTCACCGTGAACCAAACGATATTCATAGCGACTTTGACCTTCAGCCGTGACAACCGAACGCAGCTGCCATTCGCCAGCGTTGCCGTGTCGAACCAAATCCGCTATCCACTCTTTCGACAACGAATTCCAGCTTCGGTCATGGTTAAGGCTTGGGTCAAACGACTCCAATGGATGGTCTGGGTTAAAGGCAGCTTGCAGTAAAGGTAGATCACTGTGATTTAGCGCACTGGTAATGCGGCTGATTTGCGCCGGAGGAGATGCATCTGTTGGTGCTGCAACGAGTGGAGTTACCTCATTACCAGAGCTGGCGCAGCCAGCTAACACCAATAAACCGAGGTATCTGAACATAGACCTGATGCCTTCATTGCCGCTCATATCTAAATTTATGACGGAAATTCAAGCTTGTCCAACCACCGACGCAACTTTTAGCAACAAAAAACGGAGCCTAAGCTCCGTCTCTTTTGCTGCTATCTACAAACCGTAAATCAGCTGTGAAGTGCCACTATGTTAATAAAATCAACAGCCAACCCAGACTAGCAGTATTATGCTTCGGCGCTAGGGTTACGCTCAGCGGCTTCAGAAACCAACTGCTGCAGTTCCCCCTTTTGGAACATCTCCATAATGATGTCACAACCGCCAATCAGTTCACCTTCAACCCAAAGTTGCGGGAAAGTCGGCCAGTTGGCGAATGCTGGCAACTCGGCACGGATATCTGGATTTTGCAGAATATCAACATAAGCAAACTGCTGACCGCACTGCATCAAAGCTTGAGAAGCCTGTGACGAAAAACCACAGCTTGGCAATTTAGGTGAGCCCTTCATGTATAAAATGATGGTATTTTGCTCAATCTGGCTTTTGATTTTTTCTACGGTTTCCATTACTTCAGTCACTCTAAAGATGTAAGTTACATCCCATTCTAAGGGAAAATCCTCCCATAACCTAGATATCTCAAGAGAATAATGGCGATTTGTCTAATCGAGATTTTGGGTGCATTTGTTGATGCGCATCACACTGTTGTCCGGTAGTATTACGTCCAATTAAAGGATATAACCACAATCTGATCAGGAGATTAGCAATGGCTTTTCAATTACCGGCTCTGCCTTACGCTAAAGATGCACTGGAACCACACATTTCCGCTGAGACTTTAGATTATCACCATGGCAAGCACCACAACACCTATGTGGTAAAACTTAACGGTTTGATTGAAGGCACCGATCTGGGAAGCAAAACCTTAGAAGAGATCATCAAGACCTCTGAAGGTGGCGTATTTAACAATGCAGCTCAGATTTGGAACCACACTTTTTACTGGCACTGTTTGGCGCCAAACGGCGGCGGTGCAGCTACCGGCGCAATTGCCGAAGCCATCAACGCTACCTTTGGTTCTTTTGAAGAGTTCAAAGCCAAATTTACTGATTCCGCTGTTAACAACTTCGGTTCTAGCTGGACTTGGCTAGTGAAGAAAGCGGACGGTTCATTAGCGATTGTGAATACAAGCAACGCGGCAACTCCGGTATCCGGTGACGATACGGCCCTACTTACCGTTGATTTGTGGGAACACGCTTACTACATTGATTACCGTAACGCTCGCCCTAACTACATGGCAGCGTTTTGGAATCTGGTTAACTGGGATTTCGTTAACGATAACTTCCAGAGCTAAGGCCACTACAAACACTACAAAGGAGCCTAATGGCTCCTTTTTTGATCTTATTCTGCTGAAATAATGAACCCCGTGTAACTTTTTGCCGTAAAACGAGGTCTATATAGATAGCATCTTAGATAGACCAAAACCGCTTTAAATTCCTCAGCCAAATTTGCTAACGCGCCAATATAAAAGCGCTTTTGGGTCTACGCTTACAGTTAAAGCCGTTTGCAATTGGTCCAGTAAGCGGCTCTCAGTAACAACCTTGGGGGTGGCACATGAGTATCTTCGATCATTATCAACGCCGTTACGAACACACCAGAGATGAAGACTACAGTCTTCAAGATTTTCTCGCTTTCTGTAAAGACGACAGAAGTGCATACGCAACCAGTGCTGAACGCCTATTAAGCGCTTTCGGTGATCCTGAACAGGTCGATACCGCGACAGATCCGAGACTGTCACGAATCTTTAGTAACCGCATTATCAGCCGTTATCCGGCATTCGCCGAGTTCTACGGGATGGAAGAAGCGATTGAACAGATTGTCGCTTACCTTAAGCATGCTGCCCAAGGTCTGGAAGAGTCAAAACAGATACTTTATCTACTCGGTCCAGTTGGTGGTGGTAAATCCTCGTTAGCTGAGAAACTTAAGAAGCTGATTACCAAGGTGCCTATCTACGTGTTAACCGCCGATGGCGTGCGTAGCCCGGTCAACGACTCACCATTATGTTTGTTTGACGTTGAAGAGGACGGAGACATTCTTGAAAACGAATTTGGCATTCCTAAACGTTATATCCGTTCGGTTATGTCTCCTTGGGCAGCAAAGCGTCTACATGAGTTTGGCGGTGACATTACCCGTTTCCGAGTCGCCAAGGTATTCCCATCGGTGTTAGACCAAATCGCCGTTGCCAAAACAGAGCCCGGCGATGAAAACAACCAAGATATATCCTCGCTGGTTGGTAAGGTCGATATTCGCCAGTTAGAACACTTTTCCCAAGACGACGCTGACGCCTACTCCTATTCCGGCGCATTGTGTAAAGCAAACCAAGGGATAATGGAGTTTGTGGAGATGTTTAAAGCACCAATTAAGGTGCTGCACCCACTATTAACCGCAACCCAAGAGGGTAACTACAACGGTACCGAAGGGTTATCAGCATTACCGTTCTCCGGCATGATTTTGGCACACTCAAATGAGTCAGAGTGGCAAACCTTCCGCAACAACAAGAATAACGAAGCATTCCTTGACCGGGTTTATATCGTTAAGGTGCCCTACTGCTTACGCTTGTCTGAAGAGCAACGGATCTACGAAAAACTGCTGGCTCACTCCGCCTTGGTCAATGCTCAATGCGCACCGGGAACGTTGGAGTTGCTGGCACAGTTTAGTGTGCTCTCCCGTTTAAACGAGCCAGAAAACTCGTCAATCTACTCGAAGATGCGGGTCTACAACGGTGAAACACTCAAAGACACCGACCCCAAAGCGAAATCCCATCAAGAGTACCGCGACTTTGCTGGTGTTGATGAAGGCATGGCTGGGCTATCTACCCGTTTCGCCTTTAAGATCTTATCTCGCGTATTTAACTTCGATCAAACCGAGGTCGCTGCCAACCCAGTTCACCTGTTCTATGTGCTTGAGAAGCAGATTGAGCGGGAGCAATTCCCAGCAGAATTGGCCGAGAAGTACTTAGAGCACCTCAAAGGCTACATCATTCCCAAATATGTCGAGTTTATCGGCAAAGAGATCCAAACCGCCTATCTCGAGTCCTACTCTGAGTACGGCCAGAACATCTTCGACCGTTACGTCACTTATGCTGATTTCTGGATTCAAGACCAAGAATATCGTGACCCAGAAACCGGCCAACTGTTTGACCGAGCAGCACTTAATGCGGAGTTGGAGAAGATCGAAAAACCGGCCGGGATCAGCAACCCTAAGGATTTCCGCAACGAGATCGTTAATTTTGTCTTACGGGCTCGTGCCAACCACAGTGGAAAAAATCCAACGTGGACCAGCTACGAGAAACTGCGGGCTGTTATCGAGAAGAAGATGTTCTCCAACACCGAGGATCTGCTGCCAGTTATCTCATTCAATACCAAGACCTCCACTGACGATCAGCAGAAACACGATGACTTCGTTGAACGGATGATGGAAAAAGGTTACACCCGCAAACAAGTTCGGTTGTTGTCTGAATGGTATCTGCGTGTACGTAAATCCAGCTGATTAAGGGGTAGCTCATGGCGCACTTTATCGATAGACGATTAAATGCCAAAGGTAAGAGCACCGTAAACCGACAGCGCTTTTTACGTCGCTACAAACAGCAGATTAAAAAGGCGGTGTCGGACTCGATTACCAAACGCAGTGTCACCGACGTCGACAGTGGTGAGAAGATAAGTATTCCAACTCGGAATATTTCTGAGCCGATTTTTCACCACGGCAGCGGCGGCAATCGAGAACGTGTACACCCTGGTAATGACCAGTTCACTACCGGTGACCGGATTGAACGTCCACCAGGAGGTGGCGGCAGTGGCAGCGGCGATGGCAGTGCTTCTAACTCCGGCGAAGGCCAGGACAGTTTTGAGTTCGATATCTCTAAAGACGAATATCTAGATATGCTGTTTGACGATCTCGAGTTACCAAACCTGCAACGAACCACTTTGGATAAATTGGTGGAGTTCAAAACCTGCCGTGCCGGTGTTACCACCGACGGAGTACCTGCAAATATTCATATTGTGCGATCACTGCGACAGTCATTGGCACGGCGTATCGCCATGGCCGGCGGCAAGAAACGGCGTTTGGCTGAGATTGAACTGCAATTACGGGAACTGATCGACACCCCAGGCTCAAGCAGTGAACAGATAAGACAGCTTAAGGAAGAGATAACCTCACTGAAACGGCGTATCGCCGCAGTGCCGTTTATCGATACCTTCGATCTACGCTACAACGCTTTCGTGAAGCGACCAGTACCTACCTCGAAGGCGGTTATGTTTTGTTTGATGGACGTGTCTGGTTCAATGGATCAGGCCACCAAAGATATGGCCAAACGCTTCTATATTTTGCTTTATCTGTTCCTGACTCGGACCTACAAATCGCTGGATGTGGTGTTTATTCGCCACCATACCCAAGCGAAAGAGGTAGACGAACACGAGTTCTTCTACAGCCAGGAAACCGGCGGAACCATTGTATCCAGTGCTCTCAAGTTGATGCATGAAATTCAGCAGAAACGTTACCCGGCCAACGAATGGAACATCTACGCTGCACAAGCATCAGATGGTGATAACTGGGCTGACGATTCGCCCCAGTGTAAAGAGTTGATGGCCAATAAGATTCTGCCGGTGTGTCGTTACTACAGCTACATCGAAATCACCAACCGAGCGCACCAAACACTGTGGCGAGAATATGAATCACTAGCCAAATCATCGCCCCACTTTGCACTGCAACACATCCGCAGCATTGAGGATATCTACCCAGTATTTAGAGAGCTGTTTCGTAAGCAACAAGCGGCATAAATGACAGGAGTCGGCGATGCATAAACGTGAACCTTTATCCGATGGTCCTGACTGGACTTTCACCTTGTTGGAGCAATACCAAACGGAGATAGCCGCCGTTGCCGCCCATTACCGTTTGGACTCATACCCCAATCAGATCGAAGTGATCGCTGCTGAACAGATGATGGATGCCTACGCCAGCGTAGGCATGCCAATTGGTTATTCCCACTGGTCTTTCGGTAAGAAGTTTATCGAAACCCAGCAACATTATAAACGCGGGCAAATGGGCTTGGCCTACGAGATTGTGATCAACTCAAACCCTTGTATCTCCTATCTGATGGAGGAGAACACCATTACCATGCAAGCCTTGGTAATGGCGCACGCCTGCTATGGCCACAACAGCTTTTTTAAGGGTAACTACCTGTTTCGCACCTGGACCGATGCAGACTCCATCATCGATTACCTTGTGTTTGCTAAAAACTTCATTGCTGAATGTGAACTGCAACACGGCATAGACGCGGTGGAAGATGTGTTGGACTCTTGCCACGCCTTGATGAACCTCGGCGTCGACAGATATAAACGCCCAAGCGAGATCTCACTTAGAGAGGAGAAATTGCGTCAACAGGAACGCGAAGCCTACCTGCAGACCCAAGTTAACGATCTATGGCGCACCCTGCCGCAATCTAAGGATCCGATAGAGCAAGAACAGCAACAACGATTCCCCAGTGAACCGCAGGAAAACATCCTTTACTTCGTCGAGAAAAACGCGCCGCTGTTAGAGCCGTGGCAGCGAGAGTTGGTGCGCATCGTGCGCAAGATTTCACAGTATTTCTATCCGCAAAAACAAACTCAGGTGATGAACGAAGGTTGGGCAACCTTTTGGCACTACACCATTTTGAATCATCTCTATGACGACGGTGTAGTCACCGATAGATTTATGATGGAGTTTCTCCATAACCACACCAATGTGGTTACTCAGCCCCCGTACAATAGTCCCTACTACAATGGTATTAACCCTTATGCGCTGGGCTTTGCGATGTTTCAGGATATCCGCCGGATCTGTGAACAGCCAGATGACGAAGACCGAGAGTGGTTTCCTAACCTCGTCGACACCAACTGGCTGGATGCGGTCCATTTCGCGATGGAAAATTTTAAAGATGAAAGCTTTATCGCTCAGTATCTGTCACCAAAGCTGATCCGCGAATTTCATCTATTCCAGATCCGCGACAACGATCATCACAACTATCTCGAAGTCGGCGCTATCCACAATGAATCCGGCTATCGTGAGGTTCGAGCAGCCTTAGCTAAGCAATACAACCTAAGCAACCTAGAGCCAAACATTCAGGTATATAACGTTAAGGTAAGAGGCGACCGTAGCATGGTGTTACGTTACACAGCGCAGGATCGGATACCATTAGCCAAAAGCATGAATGAAGTAGTACTCCACCTGCATCGGTTGTGGGGTTTTGATGTGGTGTTAGAGCAAGAACAGGACAACGGCAAAATCGATGTTTTAGCACGTTGTCCTGAACCGGATGAACTTAAACGCTCATCTCGATGATGTCGGTGGGCATGTCATCGCGCATGCCCATCCATACCTTCCCTGACTCAATCCCGTAACGACGCACCAGTGGCAGCACCTCGTCGTGGTTTTTCTGTTCAGCAACAGTCGCAAGCATCGCATAGTATTTCAATGCCAACTCACGCGCTTCGGCGCTGCTGAAATAATAGCCCCCTGCACTGCTATAAAGCTTACGGAAACCATTAAGAATTAGTGTGTAGATTGGATTACCAGAGATAAACGCTAATGAGTGATTCAAGCGATAATCGAAATCAGCAAAGGCTTCACCGGTTGGGTCCAATTCATTGATCTCTTTAAGTAGTTCAATGACCTTATCAGGGTTATTGCGTACTGCCGAACGAATATAGATAGAGCTTATATTCGTACGAGCCGACAGCAGCTGGTCCATCAGATCTGGGACACCGTCTTGATCTAATTTAGCAATGGTTTCGAGGATATTGAGCCCAGAAGTTTCCCAAAAATTATTTACCCGAGTCGGCTTACCATGTTGAATGGTCAGCCAGCCATCGCGAGCTAATCGTTGCAATACTTCACGCAACGTTGTCCGAGTTACCCCAATAAGTTCAGACAGTTCACGCTCTGCAGGAAGAATGGTTCCCGGTGGAAACTTGTTATTCCAGATGGACTTAACAATGTACTCTTCAGCAAAACCGGCTGGGCTTTGAGCTTTTATTATCATCTTTAAGCAGCCTGTGTATTGTTATAGTTAATTGTATAGTTGTGTGATGATCATACCAGAGCACAACAAAATAGTAATCTTCCCCCGCCAGCGACACCCCCCCTTCGTGATAACAACACGCAAATGAATCTAAAGATCAATATTTATGACTACTTTGTCACCACACAGAACAGTTATCCTCATCAATTCACACGCTACTGTGACTGAGGCGGTTAAATTTATGTGGTGGTTACGGTAATCTTACTGGCTTAATTTGTACGTAAGAAAAATAATATCCGAGGGAGTTATGGGATTAACTTTACCGCAGGCATTTATCCACAACTTTTTGGGCAATGCACCAAAGTGGTATAAAGCAGCCATTTTAAGCTTTCTATTGATCAACCCGTTTCTATTCTACATCGACCCGTTCATTGCAGGTTGGGCGTTGGTTGTTCAGTTTATCTTTACCCTAGCCATGGCGCTTAAGTGTTACCCTTTGCAACCGGGCGGATTGCTCGCCATTGAAGCCGTAGCGATAGGAATGACTTCACCAGACATGGTGCTGCACGAGATCCAGAATAATCTCGAGGTTATCCTATTGTTGGTGTTCATGGTTGCCGGTATCTACTTTATGAAGCAACTGCTTCTATTTGTATTTACTAAACTAGTCACCAAGATTGAATCGAAGATAGTCTTGTCACTGGCCTTCTGTGCAGCAGCGGCATTCTTGTCTGCGTTCCTCGATGCCTTAACCGTAATTGCGGTAGTTATCAGTGTTGCAGTCGGCTTCTACTCTATTTACCACAAGGTAGCCTCTGGCAAAGACTTCAGTCAAAGCCACGACCACAGCAACGATAAAGCTATCGAGTTGTGTGCAGATGACCTAGAAAACTTCCGTGCATTCTTACGTAATCTGATGATGCACGCTGGTGTTGGTACCGCGCTTGGTGGTGTTTGTACCATGGTAGGTGAGCCACAAAACCTTATCATTGCTGCACAAGCAAACTGGGGCTTTGGCGAATTCTTCCTGCGCATGGCACCAGTTACTATCCCGGTATTAGTTGCTGGCTTAGCTACCTGTGTCATCGTTGAGAAGTTCAGCATCTTCGGTTATGGCGCTAAACTGCCAGACGCAGTACATCGTATCTTAGTTGAATACTCTGAGTACGAAGACGCCAAGCGCACTAACAGAGAGAACATGCAGCTTATCATTCAGGTACTTGTTGGTATCTGGTTGATTATCGGCTTGGCATTTCACTTGGCATCCGTTGGTTTGATCGGCTTGTCTGTAATCATCCTTTGTACTGCATTCAACGGCATCATTGATGAACACTCATTGGGTAAGGCATTTGAAGAGGCACTGCCATTCACTGCGTTACTGGCAGTGTTCTTCGCTGTTGTCGGTGTGATCATCGATCAAGGTTTGTTTACTCCAGTAATTAACTGGGTACTGACCTTCGAAGGTAACATGCAGGCGGTGATGTTCTATCTCGCCAATGGTGTCCTGTCGATGGTATCGGATAACGTATTCGTTGGTACTGTTTACATCAACGAAGTTAAGGCTGCGTTGATTTCCGGTAAGATCACCGTTGAGCAGTTTGAAACCTTAGCCGTTGCGATTAATACTGGTACTAACCTACCGTCCGTGGCTACTCCAAACGGTCAAGCGGCGTTCCTGTTCTTGCTAACTTCAGCATTGGCACCGCTAATCCGTCTGTCTTACGGCCGCATGGTGATTCTGGCACTGCCTTACACCATCGTACTGACTCTGGTTGGTCTGGTAATGATCCAATCTGGATTCCTAGAATACGCTACCCACATGATGCATCACGCTGGTTTGATCATTACACCCGATCATCTTCCTGCAACACCAGGAATGAGCAGCGGCCATTAATAACGGTTACGTTAAGTATCTTTAAAGGCACCTATTGGTGCCTTTTTTTTAGCTGTATTGTAGCTAGCTGTTGAAGCTTGTCTTAAGCCTTAGGTCGCAGTCCAAAGCGGCAAAAGATAAACGGCGGTTGTGCTTTACCCTTGTATCAAAACTCGCCTTACCTGAGCTTTAACCGTATTAGAAGAAACTACACTTAATTATTACACAGCCTTTTTTTGCCTGTTGGCCGATTGACGCTGTTACACTAAATGTACGTTTCGATTACATATTTTATTTGCCATGCTCAACAAGTTGTTTCGATTTAGCCACCAACGCATAAGTTGGTTACTTCTCGCCGCTACTGCTATTGCGCTGTTTGTCACAGCCCTGTGGTTTCAACACTACCAACATCTCGAACCATGCTTATTATGTGTCTATATCCGAGTTGCAGTGGTAGGGATATTGTTAGCCGCACTCGTGGGAGTAGTGTCACCACAACAAAGTGCATTGAGACTAACTGGCCTCGCGATATGGATAGTCAGTGCGCTGTGGGGATTACAACAGTCATTTGTTTTGGTAGAGAAACAATCCGGACAAGCGCCAACAACTCTGTTTGGTAACACCTGCGACTACATACCTAACTTTCCAAATTGGATGCCGTTACATGAGTGGCTGCCGGAGTTGTTTCAACCAAGGGGTCAATGCGGCGATGAAGCATGGCAATGGCTAGGAGTTACCATGGCGCAATGGATGGTTATCGCATTTAGCGTCTACCTGATTGCCGCTCTTGTGATTTCAATATCCCAGCTGGCTCGGAACCGATAATAAAAACGCCGACATTTCGTCGGCGTTTTGTTGTTGCTATTAGTCTAGATCGGCTGCTGGCCAATGAGCAATGCAACCGATCAAGATGTCACTTTCAGTGCCAACATCATCTTCATTTAGCACCTTGTTACGGATAGACATTCCCGCCGCGTGCATTGCTGACTGATTGCCAGTAATCAGCGGGTGCCAGCTTGGCAAATCGCGTCCTTCATGAAGACGACGATAAGCACAGCTTGGTGGAAACCAGTACAATTCGTCTAGGTTCTCAATCGAAACTTTGTGGCAGTCCGGCACATACTTAAACCGCTGCGGATACTTTTTACACTGACAGCTCTTATGATTTAACAATTTGCAGGCGACGTTGGTGAAATACACCTCTTCGGTATCGTCATCGATCAACTTGTTAAGACAACACTTACCACAACCGTCACAGAGTGACTCCCACTCCTGCTCGGACATATCCTGCAGTGGTTTGCGCCAGAATGGCTTTGTATCGGTCATTGGTATCTCTGGTGGTTGTACATAAGGGCGGCGATTATAGCCAAAATAGGAAGCCGCTTCAGCGTTAACAATCCCACATTGATAAGTCGGTAGTGATTTTGTGAGTGATGACGTCGCGTTAGCACAATTTTCCAACAAAAAGGGTGGACTAAAGCCACCCTTTTAGTTGCGATACGGCGATTAGATTTCGAATTTTATCCGGTCAGATAAATAACCAACTGCCACCGCAAAGTAGTTGCTGCGGTTCCAGCGCATCAATGCATCATAATTTGAGTAGGCAAGATAAACTCGGCCTGACGCATCATCGGGAAAGACTAAAGAGGCGTTAATATCACGGCTAGGTAAATCTTTGCCATCCCAGCGACGAACCCCTAACTGTTGCCATTGCGCCAAGGTTTTCTTAACCTTGAGGCCACGATCTGCCTCAGCGATATCTGCGGTCAGTTTAACTTGTCGAGCCCAGGTAACATCATCGTTCCAACCAACCGAAGCCAAATAGTTTGCTGCCGAAGCAAACACATCCGGTAAAGTACCCCAAATATCTTTGCGACCATCACCGTCATAATCCTCAGCAAAGCTTAAAAATGAGGTCGGCATAAATTGGGTTTGTCCCATAGCCCCGGCCCACGAGCCTTTCATTTTATCGGCGCTAATGTGGCCATCATCGATAATCTTCAGTGCCGAGAACAGCTGCTTCTTAAAGAACTCCTCGCGGCGGCCATCGTAGGCTAGCGATGCGGTAGCACCAATAACCGAATAGTTACCGGTATAACTGCCAAAATTGGTCTCAATTCCCCATAACGCCACGATAAAGCGAGGCTGAACCCCGTACTTAGCGCCAACCTCTTGAAGCAAGGTTTCATGCTGCCTGTAGAGTTTAATTGCTTTGTCCACTTTCCACTGCGGAACAGCCTGCGGCAGATAGGTATCAAGCGTTTTCTTTTTCTCTGGCTGGTTCTTATCTGCAGCGATAGCGCGTTTAAACAACTTGATATCAGCAAAAGCTGAATCAATAGTAGCCTGAGACACCCCTTTTTCTGATGCTTCAACTTTCAGGGTTTCTACGTAGTCAGCAAACTCAACTTGCTGAGCACCTACAGTGGCGTTAAATAACAGGCCAGTAGCCAATAAAGTCCTTGTTAACATGGCGTCCTCATCGTTGTTATTTTATTGGGTTGGCATCCAATCCGTTATCTTTTCTATGCTGTTTTAGCAAATCTTCTTCCGGCGGTGGCAATTGCAAAAAGAAGCCTTTCTCATCGAGTTCAGACTTTAACTTGTTTAGATCAACGTTGGCCAATTTGGTCAACTTAATCATTGGCAGCAGCATAACAAATTTAGGAACGCCAAAAATATCCATCAGCGGTTGTGGAACACTCGAGAAATCGTCTCGTTTGTTAACATAAAGATAGGTTTCGGCCTTTTTGCTGCTTTTATATACTGCACAAATCATCATTATTAGAATTAATATCTTTACAAGAGTCTTGCGAATTAGGATGCTGCCACTATAACATGCAATTCTATAAATAGAATCCCGCGAAGGCTGCCAAAGCCGTTGTATATAGAGGTTTCAAGGCATCATGGACGCCACTGCTATCCAATTTAAAGGGGGTGGATTTACCCTGTCAGTATTATCTCTGGCTGGTTCAGATCTGACCTCACTGCAACATCAACTATCTACCCATATTCAACGTGCCCCCAAACTGTTTGCGCAGATGCCGGTGGTACTTGAACTTAATCGCTTGTGTGCATCCATTTCGGTTACCGCTGTTATTGATATGGCTCGAAGCGCTGGCTTAGCACCAATGGCACTTCAGGCCGATCAACATGCGCACCAACAACAAGCCGCGGACATAGGTTTACCACTATTCAAGCATGGACGTAGCCAAACCAACAAAATCGTACCTGCAAGAGTAATTGAGCGCCCTATTCGCTCGGGTCAACAAATTTACGCCGAAGGCGGCGATCTCATAGTTCTTGGTGCAGTAGGTGCAGGGGCTGAGGTGGTTGCGGACGGTAATATCCATATTTTCGGAGCAATGCGCGGCCGCGCCTTCGCCGGTGCTAATGGCATGACTGATGCTCGGATCTTCTGCCACAACCAGCAGGCAGAACTGCTATCAATCGCCGGCACCTACCAACTTACTGACCAAATTGCTGCTGAGTACTGGGCCAAACCAGTCATGCTGACCCTGCAGGATCAGCAACTCATTCATCAACCTTTGCAGTTCGGTAAAAACTAGAAGACAAAAATTATATGTCCAAAATCATTGTTGTTACTTCAGGAAAAGGCGGTGTAGGCAAAACCACTACGTCCGCATCTATCTCTATGGGCCTTGCCCAACGCGGCTATCGCACCGTGGTTATCGACTTCGATATCGGTTTGCGTAACTTAGACTTGATCCTTGGCTGCGAACGTCGAGTGGTCTACGACTTTGTTAACGTCATTCGTGGCGAAGCCAACATTAATCAAACCCTGATTAAAGATAAACGCTGCGACAAGTTATTCATTTTGCCCGCCTCCCAAACTCGTGACAAAGACGCCCTTACCCAAAGCGGTGTTGGTGCAGTGTTAGAGCAGTTAAAAGAGCAGTTCGACTTCATCATCTGTGACAGCCCAGCAGGGATCGAACACGGTGCGATGATGGCACTCTACTTTGCTGACGAAGCCATCGTTACGACTAACCCCGAAGTGTCGTCAGTACGAGACAGTGATCGTATTCTCGGCATGCTACAAAGCCGTTCTAAACGCGCTGAACAGAACCTTGAGCCGGTAAAAGAACACCTGCTGCTAACTCGGTACTCCCCAGAGCGCGTTGCCAACGATGAGATGTTGAGCCTCGATGACGTAGAAGATATCTTGGCTATTCCTGTACTGGGAGTAATTCCTGAGTGTGGTTCGGTGCTAAACTCATCAAACCAAGGCCAACCAGTGGTCATGAGCCCAGATAGCCCTGCGGGGCAAGCGTACAATGACGCTATCGAGCGGTTACTAGGTAATGAAAAGCCGATGCGCTTTCTAGATATCGAGAAAAAGGGTTGGTTCCAAAAATTGTTTGGAGGGAAATAAACAATGGCACTGTTAGATTACTTTAAGCGGACTAAGCCAAAAGCGAGCGCACAAACAGCCAAGGAACGGTTGCAGGTTATCGTCGCACATGAACGCAGCCAGCGTGACGGCCCAGATTACTTACCGGCGTTGAAACAGGACATCCTACAAGTGATAAGCAAGTACGTGGATATCGATCCAGAAGACCTGCACTTCAACATCGAGCACACCGACAACAACTTGTCAGTGCTGGAGCTGAACGCCAACTTACCTAAGTAACTGCTCGTTATCACAAGCATTATTAAAATAAAAAGGCTGTGTACCAACTAAGTGTTGTTCTTTCCAATGCTGTTAAAGCACCGGCTAGGCTAGTTTTGGTACAAGGGGAAAGCACTACCGCCGTTGATCTTCTGCCGCATTGGAGCAGTCCAGCGAAGCGTTTTGGACGGCGACCTAAGGAAGGGGGATTCCAAAGGGGGCGGAGCTCCCCTACCCCCCCTGAAGAGTGCTGCAATCGGTAGAGCCGAAGGCTTGATATAAACTTCAACACTTAACTACGACACAGCCAATAAAAAGGGAGCCTTATGGCTCCCTTTGTTGTTGCGGGTTATTACTTAAGGCTGTGTACCAACTTAATGTTGTTCTTTCCAATGCTGTTAAAGCGAAGGCTAGGTGAGTGTTGATATAACGGTAAAGCACAACCGCCATTGATCTTTTGCCACATTTGGAGCAGTCCCGCGAAGCGTTTTGGACTGCGACCTAACCCCTTAAGATTACTGCAATTGGTAGAGCCGAAGGCTTGTTATAAGCCTCAACACGTAACTGTGACAAAGCCTTACTTAACCCTATTATGCGGCATTCTCTTCTCGCAGTGCACGGCGCAATATTTTACCCACGTTCGTTTTCGGTAACTCATCTCTGAATTCGATATGGCGTGGCACCTTATAGGCGGTTAGATGCTCGCGGCAGTGAGCGACAAGCTCCTCTTTAGAAAGGGAATCATCATTCCTCACCACGACGATTTTCACTACCTCACCGGCACGCTCGTCGGGCACGCCAATTGCGGCTACCTCGACTACGCTATCGTGCATTACCACGACGTCTTCAATCTCATTAGGGAACACGTTAAATCCGGATACTAAGATCATATCTTTCTTGCGGTCAACAATGGTGAAGTAACCGTCGTCGCTCATTACTCCGATGTCACCGGTCGATAGCCAACCATCCTTGAGCACCTCAGCGGTTGCATCTGGACGTTGCCAATAACCAGCCATCACCTGTGGCCCCTTAATCTGGATCTCACCACGCTCACCCGGAGCAGTTGGATCGCCGAGTTCATCCACTAAGCGCATCTGTGTCGAAGGGATAGGCAAACCAATGGTGCCGTCGTAGCCTGATGCATTGTGTGGTGAGAACGACGCACCAGGCGAGGATTCGGTTAGGCCATAGCCTTCTAATAAACGGCTGCCAGTGACCGACTGCCACTTCTCTGCCACTGCACGCTGTACAGCCATACCACCACCAAGAGCCAAGCGCAGCTCTTTGAAATCAACCAGTTCAAATCCCGGTGTATTCAATAACCCATTAAACAGGGTGTTTACCCCAGTGATGGCGGTAAAGCGGTTACTTTGCAACGTTTTAACAAAGGCTGGCATATCACGAGGGTTGGTGATCAATAGGTTACAACCACCAATTTTCATAAACATCAGGCAGTTAGCCGTTAATGCAAAGATATGGTAGAGCGGTAAAGCGGTAATCACTACCTCATCTTCGCCAAGCATATCATCGCCCATATAAGCACAAACCTGCTCTAGGTTTGCTACTAGGTTACGGTGGATCAGAACTGCTCCCTTAGAAACACCAGTGGTACCACCGGTGTATTGTAAGAAGGCAATATCAGAGCCAGTCACCTCAGGCCGTGAATATGGCATGCTAGTGCCAGCAGCGAGCACTTGGCGAAATGGTACGCTCTGCGGTAACGAAAAGGTAGGAACCATCTTTTTAACGCGTTTAACCACAAAATTAACGATACTGCGCTTTGGCCACGCCAACATATCGCCAAGTTCGGTAAGAATGACATTCTTAACTGGGGTGTGCTCAATCACACCTGCCAGCGTATCGGCAAAGTTGGCAACAATAACAATGGTTGTGGCACCGGAGTCTTTCAGTTGGTGCTCAAGTTCGCGAGCAGTATAGAGTGGGTTAACGTTAACCACCACTAGCCCGGCACGGAGTACACCAAACAGTGCAACTGGATACTGCAATAAATTGGGCATCATTAGCGCAACCCGATCGCCCTTTTTCAACCCAAGCTTATGTTGAAGGTAGGCAGCAAACGCCTTAGATTGTTGATCTAGCTCTCGATAGCTAAGCACCTGACCCATATTTGAAAATGCGGGCTTGTCGCTGTAGTCCGAAATGCACTGCTCTAGCAGATCTACCAGCGAGTTGTATTTGTCCGGATCGATTTCATGGGGTACATCTTCGGGATAGCTCTTGAGCCAGGGAAAATCCATTTTGCCTCCTGTCTGGCGATCGGTGCCAGTGCATTATTCTTATCGTTATCAAACGAATGTTTGAACTTCTTGACTACTCGATTGTGTGATCGACACCAAAGAAATGCAACCTTTGTGAATCAACGTTAGCGTTAAATGGATAACGACAGGGCTTTAATCCATTGGTATAAAATTTGGCAAAAAAAAAGAGAAGCCGAGGCTTCTCTTGTTTTTGAGTCTTTATTCTATCTAAGTGATAGTTTCGATAAGGTGTCGGAAGATAATTCACCTCGCCAACCGATTAAGATCTCTGGCAAGTTACCCTCGCAACCACGCCATACATAACTGACGTATTGGCTAACCAACTTCTTAGAAGCCAAAAATTCAGGCTGAACCTGATGCTCCTTGGCCAAGTTCTGCATAACCACCCTAACTTCGGCTACCGCCTCACGATAATCCGGATCAAGTGCGGTCGGATCGATTGGCTCAGGCGGATTGTTTAGGTCAGCACGACTGATGGCACCAAGCATTGACTTGCCGTAGCGTTGCAGTGTGCGTGGGTCTAGGCCTTCCAAACGCTCAAGATAAGCCAATGAACGAGGTGCATGCTTAGCAAGGTTGAGCAACACCGCATCCTTAACCACAAAACCAAGTGCAAGATCTTTACGCTGCGCCACTTCCAAACGCCACGCTGCCAAAGACTTCAATACCGCCAGCTGGTTTGGTCGAAGTTGCCATCCGTTTTTGACCTTGAGGTAGGCTTTTTCTGGCTGTTCCGGGTCGAGTCGGCCACGACAGGCACGTTCACCTTCTTGCCAAACCCAATCCAATCGACCCATCTCTTCGATCGCAGCATGCATCTGCGGGAAGATTTGATACAGATAAAACACGTCTGCGGCAGCGTACTCAAGCTGGGTTTGTCGCAACGGACGCGCTAACCAATCGGTGCGGGACTCGCCTTTATCCAGCTCAATATCGGTGTAATGCTGAATCAATTTGCCATAACCCATCGCCGGACCAAGGTTAAGCAAAACTCCCGCTACCTGAGAATCAAACAACGGTTTAGGCACTACCCCACCGCGCTGAGCAAAGATCTCAAGATCCTCACTTCCACTGTGCAATACCTTGATTACCGATTCGTCACTAAGCAGCTCCCAGAATGGCGACATATCATCAATCGCTAACGGGTCGATAAGTGCCAGCGTGGTGCCGTTATAAAGTTGGATCAAACCTAGTTGAGCGTAGTAGGTACGAGTACGCACAAACTCGGTATCGATCGCGACATAGTCACCTAGACGGGTCTCATCACATACCTCAGCCAAACCGGCATCACTATCAATCCAATGCCACTGCATCATTTAGTTCCACCTTGGTGCCCGTCGCGAAGAACACGACGTAAAATCTTTCCTACATTTGATTTTGGCAGCTCATCCCGGAACTCAACTATCTTCGGGATCTTGTACCCCGTTAAATGATTGCGACAATGGCTGATTAGCTCTTTTTCGGTCAGGGTTTTGTCTTTGGCAACCACAAACACCTTAACCAACTCGCCAGACACTTGGTGCGGCACCCCCACCGCGGCAACTTCAAGCACCTTCGGGTTGAGCGCAATCGCGTCCTCAACCTCATTAGGGTATACGTTAAAGCCGGACACCAGAATCATGTCTTTCTTGCGGTCAACAATAAACAGGAAGCCGTCTTCGTCCATTCGAGCGATATCACCGGTACACAACCAACCATCAGTGAATGTTTTTTCGGTCTCTTCCGGCCTCTGCCAATAACCTAGCATCACCTGCGGCCCCTTGACCTGCAGTTCACCAGATTCACCTTGTTTAACCACGTCACCGTTATCATCAACCAAGCGTACATCGGTGCTAGGCAATGGCAGACCAATGGCGCCGTTATAATCAGTCTGGTTGTACCGACCTGCGGCAACCACAGGTGAACATTCAGTAAGGCCATAGCCCTCAATCAACGGTACGCCGGTGATCTGTTTCCACTCTTCAGCGACGGCTCGTTGTACCGCCATGCCACCGCCGATGGTAAGTTTAAGCTTAGAAAAGTCGACGTTTTTAAATTCAGGATGATGAACCATGGCGTTAAACAACGTGTTCACACCGGTGATAGCGGTAAACGGATGCTGTTTGAGTTCACCAATAAAGGCTTCGATGTCACGTGGGTTAGTGATCATCAGGTTCTGCGCGCCCTTCTTCATAAACAACAGTAAGTTTACGGTGTTGGCAAATACGTGATAGAGCGGTAAAGGTGTTACCACCAGCTCTTTGCCCGGCAGTAAGATTGGCCCAAAGAACGCATCAGATTGCTGCATATTGGCGATAACTGAGCGGTGAGTCAGCATCGCCCCTTTGGCGACCCCTGTAGTCCCACCTGTGTATTGAAGGAATGCAATATCATCGCCACTGGTATTAGGTTTGATGTATTGCATATGACGCCCACGGGCTAGCACCTTACGCATCGATACCGCATTAGGTAAGTGGTACTTAGGCACCATCTTCTTGACGTACTTTACGACGAAGTTAACCAAGGTACGTTTAGGGCCAGACAGCTGATCACCAATCTTGGTAAGAATAACGTGCTTAACTGGGGTTTCTGCCACTACTTGCTGCAAGCTAGAACCAAAATTAGTCACTGCAATAATGGCCACCGCACCGGAGTCACACAGCTGATGTTTCAATTCTGGCGGGGTATACAGCGGGTTAACGTTTACCGCTACCATGCCGGCACGCAAAATGCCCATCAATGCGATAGGGTATTGCAGCAAGTTGGGCATCATCAGCGCAACGCGGTCGCCTGGCTGTAGGTGCAGTTCGTCTTGCAGGTAAGCTGCAAAGGCACGGCTTTGCTCTTCGACGCGACGATAGGTCAATACCGCGCCCATGTTGATAAAAGCGACTTGATCGGCGTATTCGCGAAAACTCGTTTCAAACAACTCCAGCAAATTGCCGTATTGATCTGGATTAATCTCAGCAGGCACGCCTGCTGGGTAACTATCAAGCCAAAGCTTTTCCACTCTGTTCTCCTTAATATGGAACAGTACTGCACGGGTTGGTACTGCTAATCAGTGCAGAGCATTAACTCTACCCAAACGCTAACACATCACTGTTTAGCGTCTAAAAATTTGATAATTTGTTGTGCCGATTCGGCCACATCAGTCATATGGCAATGATGCCCACCGGGTACCATTGCCATATGGCTGTTGCTAAACCACTTAGCTCGAAGTGGCCACGCTTGCTGCAGCGCCTCAAACCCATCTTCACCAAGCAAAATAAGCGTTGGCGCCGTTATCGATTCAGTAACCTGTTGTGCCTGTTGGTCATTCATCATTATCAATGAACGCAGCCGTAAGCGCGGATCACTACGCCAGCGCCACTTACCATCCAGTTGTTGCAGATTCCTTACAATCAATGGACGCAGCAAGGCCTCTGGAAGATCCGTTAGCTTCTTGCGCGCTTGCACCAAGTCATCGACATCAAGGTCGGTGCTCGGGCTACGTGCACGCAACCGACTGTCGATGCCGCGGCGGATCTGAGCTGTGGTTTGATCTACGGGTTGGGTTAACGGCCCAAGCGCTTCAATAACAACCAAACTGTCACACTGTTCAGGATAAGTGCCCAAGTATAGACCCGCTAAGATCCCTCCCATCGAATGCCCCATTAAACACACCGGTTTTTTAGGCAGTTGCAGCAATACTTGATGCAATTCATAGAGGTATTCTAGAAAGGTATAACTGGCAGCTTGGCCACGATGACCGGAATAGCCATGGCCGGTCCAATCTAACGCCAAAAGCTGATAGCCGCCCGCAACCATGGCTGGCGCAATCGGTGCGAAACTTTCACTGTTATCTAGCCAACCGTGCACCGCGACAACCAATGGGGCGTTTTCGTCACCCCAGTATTGCCCCGCGAGCGTCAGTCCATCCAGTTCAAATACGCACTGACGCTGCGTGTCGCAGGGTGCCATAGCCGTCATTGAGATTCCCGATCAAGTTCACATTTTGACTGCTAATTGTATCCGCTTGCCTCAATAACGACCACTGTTAAACGACTCAAATTTCAGGCTTAAAGAATTTTAGAGTCATCCGATCAGATTCACCTATTGCAAGATATTTTGCTTGGTCGGTTTGTTTCATACGCAGGGACGGCGGCAACGTCCAAACGCCCTTTGGATAATCTTTAGTATCTTTAGGGTTAGCGTTGATCTCGCTCTTCAAAGCCAACCTAAAACCACTGTTTTCAGCCAAAGCGATAATCTCGGCTTCATCCATGTAACCACTTTTAGGATCAATACCTGGATAGCCACGATGTTCAACTACGCCAAAGACACCACCGGGGCTCAACACGCTAAACGCCGCTTCGAACACTGCCGGCAAATGGCCTCGCGTCGCCCAGTTGTGCAGGTTACGAAACGTTAACACCAGATCGGCACTGTTATCGACCCCTAGGCTCAGCTTGGCCGGTGGCTGAAACGCAATAACTTCGGTTTTGCCATAAATCTCGGGATTGGCTGCTAGCTTCTGCTGATAGCGCAAACCATTTTTAACATAGTAGGAGTCTGGCTTGCCGCTGGTATCGAAACTGGCAGCGATAAACTTACCATTTGCTCTAAGATAAGGCGCTAAGATCTCACTGTACCAACCACCGCCGGGCCACAACTCGATTACCGTCATATCTGGATGCAGGCCAAACAACTCGAGAGTTGCCACCGGATGACGGAACTCATTACGGTTGATGTTATTGTCGCTGCGGTGTTCCGCAACCGCCAACTCACTCAAGCTGCTAGCAGTAACAGGGGCTGTAAATAGAGGAAGGGCTAATACCGCTGTTGCGGCAACGCTGAGCAAGTGTTGTTTCAATAAAGCCATTAGGTTCTCTCCTTGAATAGACCGAATGACATTAACAAACCATTAACCAACAAAAAAGAAAACCGACCACAATGGTCGGCTTTAAGCTGGCAACATCTACACAAAAAGGTCGACGCCGACCATCAGTTGAAGCTGTTCTCGCAACGGCGCATTGGCAATATCGCGATAACTGGCAATTGCCGCATTGTTTTGATTGTCGTGATGGAGCAAAGCTCGTTGCTGCTGCCAGCTATCCCAGTCTGCACCATCGGTTGGCACAATCAACGTTTCAGCAACCTTGGTTGCGGTTGCTGATAAGCTAAGATTGTTGTCCGTTTTAGGCGTCGCTTTTGGGGTAAACGGACTTATGCCAACCGGATTAATCATCTGATCTCCCTATCTCGATAGCCCTGCGGTTATTCCCTGCCCGGCAACTTTTTCCATGTTACTTCGTTACGCAGGTAAACCGGTTCAACATCGTCGATACTGATTGCGGCATCGGTGCGCCAACCATGTTGTGCCAATGGCATCATCATCGCCGCGCTCGGCAAGCGACAGCTGGTATCTGCTTCAATATGTTGATTGGCGATAAGCTGCGGGTAAGTCTCAAAGCCGGTACCCACCGCAGTGGTTGCTTGTCCAATGGCATCCAGTTGCGGTTGCAACGTATCTGGTTTAATCACCACTTCTTGACCTTGCAGCACTGCTAAGCCTTCTTCAGCACGGTAGTGACCGAAGTACACCTCCCCCATGCGCGCATCAATTGCGGCAACCACTTCAGTCGCGCCAGCATTAATAGCACCCTGCGCCATTGCAGCCAAGTTAGACAGTGGTAACACCGGCAACTCAGCGCCAAGGGCTAATCCTTGCACCATCGCGGTACCAATGCGGATCCCAGTGAAACTGCCCGGGCCACAACCAAAGGCGATAACAGCCGCATCATCAAGGCTGATCTGCGCTTGGCTAAGCAAGCTCTCTACCATTGGTAAAATACGTTGGCTGTGTTCGCGTGGCGCTTCAGCACAATCTTCAAATACCTGACCGTTATGGTACAGGGCGGCGGAACAATTCTCGGTAGCGGTATCGAGGATCAAAATGGTGTCAGACATTAAAGCTCTCTTAAACAGGCAACGGCATTAGCCAAATCACGAGTGCGGCGCATCGGCGGCAGGCTAGTTAAAAACAGCTTACCGTAAGGGCGGTTAACCAAGCGTGGATCGCAGATAACCATTACCCCTTTATCTTGCTCGCCTCGGATCAAACGACCCACTCCTTGCTTTAGTGCAATCACTGCTTGTGGCAACAACACCTCGTTAAAAGGATCACCACCGCGGCGCATCGCTTCATCAGAACGGGCCTTGATTAACGGATCGTCTGGGGAAGCAAATGGGAGTTTGTCGATCATAACACAGCACAACGCTCGGCCTCTAACATCAACACCTTCCCAAAAGCTATTGGTGCCAAGTAGCACTGCATTACCTAACTGTTGGAACTTAGTAAGCATCGTTCGTTTCGAACCCTGCCCTTGCACCAATAACGGTTGATCGACTCGGCGCGCCAGAATTGCACCAACCTCATGCATCATCCGATAGCTGGTAAACAGCAAAAAAGTTCGACCATCGGCCGCTTCAATCAGCTCAGTTGCAACATTGGCAAGTTGTTGGCCAACCTCAACCCGATGCGGTTCGTAAAGATCCCGAGGCACACATAACAACGCTTGCTTAGGATAATCAAATGGGCTGTCTAACGTGACGCTGAGGGGCTTATCGATACCCATCTGTCGTTGAAAATGATGGAACTTGCCAGCAACAGTAAGGGTGGCACTGGTAAACACCCAGTTGCCTTGCAGCCGTTGGTAAAACTGACGACACTGCTCAGCGACCGAGAGTGGGCAACTGCGCAGAACAAAATGGTTGTGGCGGGTTTCAACTGTCAGTGCTTCATTTTGGGGCTCAATAAAGTGCTGCAAGCGACTTTGCAAGATAGGGATCCGCTCAAACACCGTATCGAGCACATCGTCTCTGCCCAATTGGGTCTGCAATACGGTTTGGCAAAACTTAATGGCAGATTGCAGTTGCTCGATGGCCAACGATACATCGTCATATTGCATCAACTTACGCCAATCGCTGCCACGATTGTTTAAGCAGTCAAACAGATCAGCGCTCGCCGCTTGTAACCTATGTCCAGCGCTCTGCAATTGGCGACAGTCAGTCAGCTTAGTTCGGTAGGCTTTGTCCATTTCACGGCTGACATCAGCCAACACTCGCGAACTCACTGAATCAGCAAAATGGTTTAGCGCGATGTCTGGCAACTGGTGTGCTTCATCAAATACAAACAGCTCGAAATTTGGCAGAATCTCGCCAAAACCTCCCTCTTTCAACGCCATATCAGCGAAGAACAAGTGATGATTTATAACCACCAAGCTCGCCTCTTGCGCTCGTTCGCGCGCTTTGCGTAGATAGCACCGGTCGTATTCACTGCAACGTTTGCCTAAACAGGAATCATGGGTTGAGCCCGCTAACCGGAACGCCAATGCCCCTTCAGGAACTGATGTTACCTCAGCAAAATCGCCGCTTTCACTGCCACTCGACCACGCTCTGAGTCGCATCAAGTGATCGACAACAATTGGATCCGACGGCAGGTCAACCATGTTGCGCTGCAAGTGGTAATGGCACAAATAGTTACTACGTCCCTTTAACATCACCACCATAGGCGCTTGTGGAAGTAGTGATAAAATAGCGGGAACGTCTTTGAAAAAGAGCTGATCTTGGAGGTTTTTACTACCGGTGCTAATAACGGCTTTCTTGCCACTGAGCAGTGCTGGCAGAAGATACGCGAAGGTTTTACCAATGCCGGTTCCCGCCTCAGCCATCAGCGTTTGCTTGGTATCGATGCTCGAACATATCGCCCGCGCCAATTGCTGCTGCACCTGGCGCGGTCTAAATCCAATAATTCCCTTGGCTAACAATCCATTAGCCGATAGAGCCAGCTCTACCGCTTTTTCTAACTTGCTCATCGAACACCCTAAATTGCGTGAACGGTATTATGTCATAAGCGATATCAAAAAAGGTTGAATATGACGGTTGCAAACTGCAATTGGCTGTATTAGCGTAATAAGCAAGTTAACGAGGTTGGTAATCAACCCGCTGTATTTTTAAAAGGTTTTTAGACGCCATGACTAACTACGCTACCGCTCACCACCATCACCATATTAAGCGGTAGCCTAAGGCGTTTCGCTGGTGGCTGCTTATTTCGGCATCCGTCAGTGGTAGTAGTCCTAACTCGACAAAATCCTCTGGCAGATGCCAGAGGATTTTTCGTTTTAAAGGGACAAAAAAAATGCAAAACAATCGACTACGTATCGCAATGCAAAAATCTGGTCGCTTATCTAAAGAGACCGAAGCACTTCTAAAGCGCTGTGGACTGAAGCTTAACTTCCGTGACAATCGCCTAATTAGCCCGGTAGAAAACCTGCCAATCGACATTCTTCGGGTCCGCGACGACGATATTCCCGGCTTAGTAATGGACGGCGTGGTTGATCTCGGTTTCATCGGTGAGAACGTTTTAGAGGAGGAACGCCTAGAGCGCGAAGCGATGGAGCAGCCAACTGAGTTTACTACTCTGCGACGTATGGACTTTGGCGGTTGCCGCCTCTCTTTGGCCGTGCCAGAAGAGTTCGATTACAACGGCCCACAAGACCTACAACAAAGCCGTATTGCCACCTCTTACCCTAATCTCCTGCGGCGCTACCTAAGTGAACGCGGCGTCGAATTCTCTAGCTGCATGCTTAAAGGCTCGGTTGAAGTAGCTCCCCGTGCAGGGCTGGCCGATTCCATTTGTGATCTGGTAAGTACCGGTGCCACCTTAGAGGCCAACGGCCTCAAAGAGGTCGAAGTTATCTTCAAATCTAAAGCGACCTTGATTCAGGGGCCTCGACCACTGAGTGACGAACAACAAGCCTTAGTTAACAAACTATTGGTCCGTACCAACGGCGTTATCCAAGCCAAAGAAAGCAAGTACATCATGCTGCACGCCCCGAAAGCACAGCTGCAGCAGATTATTGATCTCCTGCCCGGCGCTGAAAATCCAACCATTCTTCCGCTTGCCGAAGACGATGCTCGCGTCGCTCTGCACGCTGTCAGCAGCGAGACCCTATTCTGGGACACCATGGAAGAGTTAAAACTATTGGGTGCCAGCTCTATTCTGGTACTGCCAATCGAAAAAATGTTGGGGTAATAGCGATGCAACAACTGGTTTGGGCACAACTTAATCAACGGCAACAGCAACAAGCATTGGCCCGTGCTGAGTGTGTAAGCGACGCTAGCTTGGTTGATGCCGTAGCGGATATCGTCGCACAGGTAAAAAACAACGGTGACAATGCATTGGCGGCACTCAGCGCCAAGTTCGACGGCGGCTTGCCATCACAATGGCTATTCAACGCCGATCAATTTGCTGCCATTGGTGAGCAAACGGAACTAACGTTAAAACAAGCCATCGACGTTGCACTTGATAACATCGATTGTTTCCACCGTGCCCAACAACAGCAGCCTCTAAGCTTGGATGTTCAAGCTGGGATCCGCTGCGAGCTGCGAACCGAAGCGATCGAAAGAGTCGGCTTGTACGTTCCCGGCGGCACTGCACCACTGATAAGCACTGTACTCATGCTCGCTAAACCGGCGCAGATAGCCGGTTGCCAACAAACAGTATTAGTTACCCCACCGCCATTACACCCAGCCATGGCCTATGCCGCCGCCAAGTGTAATGTCGATATGATTGCCACCATTGGTGGCGCCCAAGCGGTAGCCGCCCTCGCCTTTGGTACCGACAGTATCCCCAAAGTAGATAAAATCTATGGCCCGGGGAGCCGCTTTGTAACCGAAGCCAAGCAACAGGTAAGCCAGCAAGGTGTCGCTATCGACATGCCTGCGGGTCCATCGGAAGTGCTAGTGCTCGCCGATGGTAGCGCCAACGCCCGTTTCATCGCTGCCGATCTATTATCACAGGCGGAACACGGCGAAGACAGCCAAGCGTTGCTGGTTACCGATAGCGCCGAGCTAGCCGCAGCAGTCGCCGCCGAGGTTGCTGTGCAACTGCCCGCGCTTAGTCGAGTGGAAACCGCCACCGCAGCGTTGGCGCAGAGCCGCATAATCATCACCGAAACCATGGAGCAAGCGGTGGCGGTAAGTAATGCTTACGGCCCAGAGCACTTGATCATTCAAAGCGAGTACCCTCGCAAGCTGTTGCCAAGTGTACGTGCTGCGGGCTCAGTGTTCGTTGGCCCTTGGAGCCCGGAGTCTGTTGGCGATTACGCCAGTGGCACTAACCACGTGTTACCAACCTACGGCGCATCTCGCACAGTTTCGAGCCTATCACTAGCCGATTTTCAGCGCCGCTTTACAGTGCAAGAACTCACTCACTCTGGCCTGAGCTCTCTTGCCGATACTGTAATGACATTGGCCAACGCCGAGGGGTTAGATGCCCACGCTAATGCAGTTGCGGTGCGAATGGAGACGATACAATGAGTTTAGCCCATCGGCTTGCCCGGCCCGAGATTGTCGCGTTGACGCCCTACGCCTCAGCACGGCGAGAGCACAGCGGTGGCGATCTGTTTTTGAATGCCAACGAATCGCCATGGAATAACTCCGAAATAGCGAACTGCAACCGCTACCCAGATTGCCAACCAAGTGAGCTGCGCCGCAATTACGCCAACTACGCAGGTGTTGTCCCCGAGCAGGTGTTGATCACCCGCGGTGCTGACGAGGGAATCGATCTGTTATTTCGAACCTTCTGTACCCCAGCACAAGACGCTGTAGGTTGTTTAACCCCAAGCTACGGCATGTACGCCATCAGCGCCGCCACCAATGCGGTAGCCTGTGCCGAAATTCCTTGGGCCAACGGCTACCAGCTACCAGACGACTTTGCTGAGCAAAACCAAGGCCACAAACTGGTGTTTGTGTGTAACCCCAACAATCCAACCGGCACCACAATCTCGCCACTGTCGATTGAACAACTAGCACAACAACTGCCAGATTCATTGTTGGTGGTTGACGAGGCATACATTGAATTTAGCCCAAGTCGTACCGCGGTTGGCTTGATTGAGCGCAACCCTAACATTGTGGTGTTGCGCACCCTCTCCAAGGCTTTCGCCTTGGCCGGCGCTCGTTGTGGTTTCGTCATTGCCGATAGCGACATTATTGCCATGCTTGAAAAGGTAATCGCCCCCTACCCGGTACCAGAGCCGGTCGCCCAATTGGCTAGCGCTGCCACCAGTCCAGCAGGGGTTGCCACAATGCAACAGCAAGTGGCCGAGCTTAACCTGCAACGTCAACGCTTTTGTGATGCCATTGCTGCATTCACAGGGGTAGGCAGGGTGATCAATAGCGAAGCCAACTTCGTGCTATTTGAATGTGAAAATAGTGAAGAAATTCAGTCAATACTTGCCAAAGATGGGATCTTGATCCGTCGCTACCGCAACCACAATTTGCTAGGTTGGTTACGGGCCAGTATTGGCACAGCACAACAGATGGAATCGCTGTTAACTGCACTAACCAAACAGCTGCTAATGAACAAGGAGAGCGTGTAATGCGCCAGCCCATTTTATTTATCGACCGCGATGGTACCTTGGTCGAAGAGCCACCAATCGACAAGCAACTCGACCGCCTCGACAAACTAAAGTTTGAGCCGATGGTGATCCCAGCGTTACAGCAACTGCAAAATGCCGGCTACCGCTTGGTGATGGTATCTAATCAAGACGGGTTGGGCACCGATAGCTTCCCGCAAGCGGACTTCGATGCCCCCCATGACGCCATGATGACGATTTTCTCCAGCCAAGGCATCAACTTCGATGAGGTATTAATCTGCCCTCACTTTGATGAAGACAACTGCAGCTGCCGAAAACCCAAACTGGGCTTAGTCCAGCGATACCTTAGCGAAGGTTTGATCGATTTCGAACGATCCGCTGTGATTGGCGACCGCGACACTGACATCAGCTTAGCGCAATCGATGGGTATACGCGGTATCAAATACGAGCCGAGCAACAACGATTGGCTTGAAATTGTTAACCAACTGACTAGCCAAAATCGCCAAGCAACAGTGCGTCGTACCACCAAAGAAACCGACATCAGTATCACCGTTAACTTAGACCAAACGGCACCAATAAAAATTGCCACTGGCGTTGGATTTTTCGACCACATGTTGGAACAAATCTGTACCCACGGCGGCTTCTCCCTCGCAGTTACTGTAGATGGCGATTACCACATCGACGATCACCACAGTGTTGAAGACACCGCGCTAGCGCTTGGTCAGGCATTGCGCCAAGCCCTTGGTGACAAACGTGGCATTGGCCGTTTTGGTTTTGCCCTACCAATGGATGAATCACAAGCACAGTGTTTGCTTGATCTCTCCGGTCGCGCCTTCCTGCGCTTCGAAGCGGAATTTAACCGCGATGCTGTCGGTGGTTTATCAACTGAGATGGTGCCGCACTTCTTCCGCTCACTGGCTGACGGCTTAGCCTGCACCCTGCACTTATCGGTTAATGGTGACAATGAACATCACAAGGTCGAGGCGCTGTTTAAAGTGCTAGGGCGAGCGTTACGTCAAGCCATTCGAAAACAAGGTGACGAACTGCCTTCCTCCAAAGGAGTGCTGTAATGACGGTCATCATCGATACCGGTTGCGCGAACTTTGCCTCGGTACAATTTGCCTTGAAGCGCCTGGGCTGTAACGCGCAAATCAGCGCTGACCCGGCCACCATCCTCAGTGCCGATCGGTTGATCCTGCCCGGTGTTGGTTCCGCCCAAGCGGCGATGCAAAAATTTACCGAGCGCGGCATCAGCGAGCTTTTACCCCAGATAGAGCAACCGTTATTGGGGATCTGCTTAGGGATGCAACTGCTAGGCGAATTCTCGCAAGAGGGCAACACCGCCTTACCGGGCTTATTACCAGTGCAAACGGAGCGGTTGCACGCCAATGGTCAGCCACTACCGCACATGGGTTGGAATCGTATCGGCAATTTCGACCACCCACTGTTTAGTGGCATCAATCACGGCGACTACGTTTACTTTGTTCACAGTTACGCAGTGCCGGTGGGTGAGTTGACCATCGCGCAAAGCAACTATGGCCAGCCTTTTAGTGCAGCCATTGGCCGCGACAATTTGCTAGGAGTGCAGTTTCACCCTGAACGCAGCAGTGCCGTCGGCGCTCGTATTTTAAAGAACTTTCTGGAGATTTCGTTGTGATCATTCCTGCTATCGATCTGATTAACGGCCAAGTGGTACGCCTGCAAAAAGGCGATTTCGACAAGGTCACCAATTTTGCATTCGATCCTATCGAACAGCTTTTAAGCTACCAAAATGCAGGCAGCGAACATCTTCACTTGGTTGATTTGGATGGTGCCCGTAACCCCGTCGATCGTCAACTAGACGCCATTGCCAACATCGCGGCGGCACTGGACGCACCAATTCAGGTTGGGGGTGGTATTCGCACCCAAAAAGAGGTTGAGACTCTACTGGAACTTGGCGTCAACCGTGTGGTTATCGGCTCCTTGGCGGTAAAAGAGCCGCAATTAGTGGCTTCTTGGCTGGAGCAGTATGGCGCCGAGCACATTACCATTGCCTTAGATGTATTACTCGATGCTGACGGTAACCCAGAGGTACTCACCAATGGCTGGCAACAAGGCTCGGGTAAGCGCATGAGCGACGCTGTTGAGCCACTGTTGGCCGCTGGCATGAAACACGTTCTTTGTACCGACGTCGATCGCGACGGCATGATGTTTGGCCCTAACTTCGATCTTTATTACCGCTTACGCAAACAGTTCCCAATGCTCCAATGGCAAGCCTCTGGCGGCATTCACGCCCTTGATGATTTAGCCAAGCTAAAGCAGCTCAAGGTTGGGGGAGTAATCATCGGTAAAGCGTTGCTGTCTGGCAAGTTTACTTGTGAGGAGGCGTTGGCATGTTGGCAAAACGCATAATCCCTTGCCTCGACGTTCGTGGCGGTAAAGTCGTTAAGGGGGTCCAGTTCAAAAACCACGAGATCGTGGGTGACATTGTGCCGCTGGCAGCACGCTATGCCGAAGAAGGTGCTGACGAACTGGTGTTTTATGACATCACCGCCAGTGTTGATGCCCGTACCGTCGATAAAAGCTGGGTAAGCCGAGTTGCCGAGCAGCTTGATATTCCATTCTGTGTTGCCGGTGGCATCAAAACTGTTGACGATGCTGCTCAGATTTTAGCCGACGGTGCTGACAAAATCTCCATCAACAGCCCTGCTTTGGCCGATCCTAACCTGATTAACCGCTTGAATGACCGCTTTGGCCGTCAATGCGTGGTAGTTGGAATTGACTCGTGGTTTGACGCCGACAGCGGTCACTATCGGGTTAAGCAATACACTGGCTGTGAAAGCTCAATCCAGGAAGCAGGTTGGCACACCGAAGATTGGGTAGAAGAGGTGCAACACCGCGGAGCCGGTGAGATTGTGCTCAACGTGATGAACCAAGATGGTGTCCGCGGTGGCTACGATATCAGTCAATTAGCAATGATCCGCAAACGCTGCAGCGTGCCATTAATCGCCTCCGGTGGTGCTGGTACTATGGAACACTTTGCCGAAGTGTTTAAGCAAGCAGAGGTTGACGGCGCCCTCGCTGCTTCGGTGTTCCACAAACAGATCATCGCCATTCCAAAACTAAAACAATATTTGCAACAACAACAGGTGGAAATACGATTATGACAACCCTACCGAACATCGATTGGGAAAAAGTCGACAACATGGTTCCGGCAATCGTGCAGCACCACCTTACCGGCCAAGTGTTAATGCAAGGCTACATGAACCCTGCTGCGCTGCAGCGGACCATCGATTGCCAAATGGTTACTTTTTTCAGCCGCAGTAAACAACGTTTATGGACCAAAGGTGAAGAGTCTGGCAATCACCTAAAACTGGTTACCCTAGGATCCGACTGCGATCACGACAGCATTCTTATCCAAGCGTTACCGGTAGGCCCAACCTGCCACTTAGGGACAACCAGCTGTTTTGCCGATGTTGCTAACCAACCATTACTGGGCAAGCTAGCGGCAGTGGTTGCCTCCCGCCGCGACGGCGATCCCGACAGTAGCTACACCGCCCAACTGCTGCAGGGCAATCCTCGCCGAGTAGCACAAAAAGTCGGTGAAGAAGGAGTAGAGGTTGCCCTTGCTGCCGCCACCAACGACAAGCAAAACCTTAAGGATGAAGCCGCAGATCTGCTGTACCACCTGACGGTACTGTTAGAGCAGCAGCAAGTAAGCTTTGCAGAGGTTGCGCAAGTATTATTAAAGCGCGCTAAATAGCCGCTTTACCTCGTAGACAGCGCTTACAGCGAAAAGCCAGCTACTATGTAGTTGGCTTTCTTGATCGCGCCCTATAATTCAATAATCGCACTACCACCTCAACTGGAATCGAGAAAGGGATCATAGATTTAACGGGTGAATACGGATAAATACGTCAATATCAATAAGGTTAAGTAAAGGCAGTGTCACAATTAATTGCTGAGGTTTCCCTTAAGCCTTCGGCTGCACCGATTTCGGTGCTTGTAGGGGACAATGTCGCGGTGGTGACGGCACATTCTTGTATGCATTAGGGGGGAGCTTCGCCCCCTTTGGAATCCCCCCTTTGCCTTAGGTCGCAGTCCAAAACGCTTCGCTGAACTGCTCCAATGCGGCAGAAGATCAACGACGGCAGTGCTTTCCCCTTGTATCAACACTCGCCTAGCCGCTTCTTTAACAACGTTGGAAATAACAACACTTAGTTGGTACACAGCCTAAGTAAAGCCATATATAGCAACCACTACTAGTAATAACCTAGTTAACGGTAACCCAACTGTATGGCTTTACGCGATTTTTGTTGAGACGTACCACACGGCTATGCTGAGTAAACAACAATAATACTGTTATGGCTAAACCAACCTGATGAAAATAAATTACACAGCTTAACTAACAGTTATATCGAAGCTTATTTTGTGATGTCTTAAATCTGTGCCAATTTTGCGACAACAGAATTCAGTTTCCACGCGCGTTCTGTAACCGTTTTGCCACACTTGCCTCGCTTTCACAATCCTGAGGAGGATGAGATGCGTCGAATTCAACAATACGTAGTGGCAATGTGCTTGAGTGTATTAGCAATTGGCAGCCACGCCTGGGCTAACGATCTTGCTGACATGTGGGTTATCACGCCTAAAGAGGGAAAACGGACAGAGTTTGAAAAGGCATTTAAACAACACGTCGCCTTTCGAGAGAAACAAAATGATCCTCGCTCTTGGCAAGTATTCACCCCTGCAGTAGGTGCTGATCTTGATCACTATATCGTTCGAGCTTGTTGCTTTAGTTGGGCCGACATGGACAGCTACCGCGATTGGGCCGGAAACGCTAAAACCGGCGAGCATTGGCAGACTAACGTCAACCAGCTGGTTGGTAAGGTATCGCACTACCTATCTGAGCTTGATGCGGAAAATTCACACTGGCCAGAAGATGCACCAGACTATCGTTACTTTGAAGTAGTGTCGCTCTACCCCAAGCAGGGCCATGGCAGTGAGATTGGTAAAGATATGAAGGCCATTAGTGATGCAGCCAAGGCGATGGAGTGGGATGAGCACTGGGCTTGGCGTTGGACCATTGGTGGCCCGACAGAGCTAACGTTGGTGTTCCCGTACACTAATTGGGCGGACATGAAACAACCGGAGCCAAGTTTCGCAGAACGCTTAGCCAAGCAGATGGACTCGGAGGATGAGGCAAAGGCTCTAATGCAGCGCTGGTCGAAGCATTTTAAGCATAGTGAATCGACCATCTACCGACACAATGCCGAGATGTCGATGAAGCCGACTAAGTAGGTTGGACAACTAAAAAAAACGCCGCCCAAGTTGGGCGGCGTTTTCATTTATTCACCGTGAAGCTGTGCTGACTCTTCAATCCGGGCTTTTAACTTTTGCCCTGGTCGGAAAGTCACAACCCGGCGAGCGGAAATTGGAATATCTTCGCCCGTTTTTGGATTCCGTCCGGGTCTTTCTGTCTTTTCCCTAAGATCGAAGTTCCCAAAACCCGACAGTTTTACCTGCTCACCTGACTCCAAGGCTAAGCGGATCTCCTCAAAATAGGCCTCCACCAAGTCTTTAGCGTCACGTTTGTGCAGTTTTAACTCCTCAATAAGGAGTTCTGCCATATCGGCTTTGGTCAGTGCCATATTCAGTCCCTCAACTGTGCGTTGAATTCTGATTGCAGTGATGCGACAACATTATCGACGATATCAGCAATCTCTTTCTCTTCAAGAGTGCGGTCAACCGATTGCAGTGTCAGCGCGATAGCCAAACTCTTCTGACCATCCGCAACACCTTTACCAGTATATACGTCGAACAAGTTTACGCCAACTAACTGATTTCCGCCAACTTTTCTTATCAATTTCTCTACATCTCCTGCACCGATGTTGTCATCAACGACAACAGCGATATCACGGCGATTCGCAGGAAACTTAGAAACAGCAACGGCTTTAGGCAGACGACGCTCGGTGATGGCAGCTAACGACACCTCAAACACAACCGTTCGACCATTCAGGCCAAGCTTCTTCTCGTGTTGTGGGTGGATAGCGCCAATCAAGCCGATTACTTCATCGCCCATCATGATTTCAGCGGTTTGACCTGGGTGCAGAGCTGGATGGTTAGCCTTACGGAACGAGAACTTGTGGCTATCGTTGGTTAGGCCCATAACCGCTTCTAGATCACCTTTAAGATCAAAAAAGTCTACGCTATTGGCTGTCATGTCCCAGTGCTCTTCACCGGTAGTACCAGCGATAACAGCCGCTAAGCGAGGCTCTTGACGCATGCCATTTTCAGCAGCTTCATCAGGGATAAAACGCAAGCCAGATTCGAAGAAGCGAACGCGCCCCTGCTGACGAGCTTGGTTGTGTGCTACGGCGCCCAGTAATCCAGTCCAAAGTGATACGCGCATGGCGGACATTTCAGAGCTGATTGGATTTGGGAGAATCAACGCGTCTTGACCCGGATGCAGCCGTTCTTGCAGCTTAGGATCAACGAAGCTATAAGTGATGGCTTCTTGGAAACCACGATCAACCATTAGGCTGCGTACCCGTGCTACTGGCAGCGAGGCCTCGCGGTGATCGGTCATTTGCAACTGCGCCACAGGTGCCAAATTAGGGATGTTGTTGTAGCCGTAGATACGCGCTACCTCTTCAATCAAGTCTTGCTCGATCTCCATGTCGAAACGCCAGCTTGGGGCAATCGCTTGCCAGCCGCCATTAACTGCGCTGATGTTGCAGCCCAGACGAGTCAGGATCTGCTCTACGTCTTCATCGCTAATCACGTGGCCAAGCAGGTTATCAAGCTTTTCGCGACGCAGGGTGATGGTCGCTTGCTTTGGCAGGTGCGCAGCAGATGCTGTTTCGACAACCGGACCAACTTCGCCACCACATATTTCAACCAACAGTGCGGTTGCACGCTCCATCGCTTTGGTTTGCAAAAGCGAGTCTACGCCACGCTCAAAACGGTGCGATGCATCGGTGTGCAAACCGTAAGAGCGTGCTTTGCCGATGATAGACAACGGGTTGAAGAAGGCACACTCCAGCAGTACTTCGGTAGTTTCAGTAGTAACACCTGAGTGTTCACCACCGAAGATCCCTGCCAATGCCAAAGGGCCGTTATCATCAGCGATCAACAGCGTGTCGGTGCGTGGAGTGATCTCGTTGCCGTCCAGTAGTGTCAGCTTTTCTTCACCATTAGCCAGACGAACTTGAATATCACCCGCCAGCTTGCTGCGATCGAACGCGTGCAGTGGTTGACCCAGCTCTAACATCACGTATGCGGTGATATCTACCACTGGGTCGATTGAGCGAATGCCACTACGACGCAGACGCTCTTGCATCCACAACGGAGTTGCTGCTTTAACATTGACGTTGTTAATCACACGGGCTAAGTAACGAGGGCAATGCTCCGGTGCGGTAACATTGATGCCATGAGCAGCGTCAATAGTGGTAGCAACGGTTTCGATTACTGCTTCGTTAACGGCGATGCGGTTAAGTACACCTACTTCACGAGCCAAGCCATTTAAGCCTAAGCAATCGGCGCGGTTCGGAGTTAGGTCAACCTCGATGATGTTGTCATCAAGATCTAGGAATTCTCGGATATCAGTACCCAGTACTGCATCTTCTGGTAGCTCCATGATGCCATCGGACTCGACGTCGATGCCCAGCTCGGTGAACGAACACAGCATGCCGTGAGAAGGCTGACCACGAAGTTTTGCTTTCTTAATCTTGAAGCCGCCCGGTAGTACCGCACCAACGGTAGCCACAGCCACTTTAAGACCAAGACGACAGTTGGCCGCACCACAAACGATATCGAGCAGTTCTTCGGCGCCGATATCAACTTTGGTTACTTGCAGCTTGTCGGCGTCTGGATGTTGGCCACATTCAACTACCTGACCGATTTTCACACCGGTAAATTCTGCCGCTACTGGTTCTACGCCATCAACTTCAAGACCTGCCATGGAGATCTGCTCAGACAGCTCTTCAGTAGACAGAGATGGATTGGCCCACTGACGTAGCCAAGATTCACTGAATTTCATTATCTATGCCCTTCTTACTGGAACTGCTTCAAGAAACGCAGATCGTTCTCGAAGAACGCCCGCAGATCGTTGACGCCGTAGCGCAACATGGTTAGACGCTCTACGCCCATACCGAAAGCAAAACCGGAGTACTTGTCGGAATCGATACCAACGGATTCCAATACTTTCGGGTGAACCATGCCGCAACCCAGAACTTCCAACCACTTGTCGCCTTTACGACGTACATCTACTTCGGCAGATGGTTCAGTGAATGGGAAGTAAGACGGACGGAAGCGAACCTCTAAGTCTTCTTCAAAGAAGTTACGCAAGAAGTCGTACAACACACCTTTAAGCTCGCTGAACGACACTTTCTCTGCGATCAACAGGCCTTCAACCTGATGGAACATTGGCGTGTGAGTTTGGTCGTAGTCATTACGGTACACACGGCCAGGGCAGATAATGCGAATTGGCGGCTGCTTCTTTTCCATAGTACGGATCTGCACGCCACTGGTATGGGTACGCAGCATCAGATCTGGATTAAAGAAGAAGGTATCGTGATCAGTACGAGCTGGGTGGTGGGCTGGAATGTTCAGCGCATCAAAGTTATGGAAACCATCTTCGATCTCTGGACCTGCCGCAACCTCAAAGCCAAGATCAGCAAAAAACGCTTCAATACGTTCTATGGTACGGCTTACTGGGTGGATGCCACCAGTCGCTAACTTGCGACCAGGAAGCGTTACATCAACTGACTCTGCTGCCAATTTGGCATTCAGAGCTTCAGTTTGCATCGCTTCAATACGCGCATTTAGCGCTTGTTGAACCTGTTGCTTGCCAGCGTTAATTTTCTGGCCTGCTGCTGGACGTTCTTCGGCGGACAGTTGCCCCAAAGATTTCATCAAGGCGGTGATCTCGCCTTTCTTACCCAGGTAGTTAACCCGAAGCTCATCCAATGCCTTCAGGTCGTTGGTCGCTTCAATGGCTTCCAGTGCCTGAGCAACGATATCTGCTAATTGCTGCATGTGTATTCTCGGTACCGATCGGCTGAAAAATTCGTCACTTACGTGATAAAGGGGTGAAATTCTACTTTATCAAAGCGTTGAGCAAAAGCCCGTTATCGTACTAACTCACGATAAGGTGCCACAAAAGTGTAGTTGTAGTTGTTTTGTTCACCAACTGAGCACATTGGGAAAAAGTTATTACTCTCCGACGAGAAAATTTACCCAACTACTCACAGTTAACCGCAAATGGTCGATAGAAGCTTTAGATTACATCTAAGGTGCCGACACACTGACTACCTCTCAAATTTTGAGTACATCACACTATGACAGCCACCCCCTTTGGCCATTTTGATTCGCTATTGATCAAAACTTCGATTAACCAGAAGCTCTGGGTAATCTCCATTGGCCCCATACTCGCTTTGCTGTTCTTTACTGCAACGCTACTCAATGAACAAACGGAGATTATTGAGCACCATACTCAGCAGCAACTTACCGCCACCGTTAACCAACTAAGTGAGACATTAACGCCTTTAATTGACTCACTCTCCCCAGCACAAATAATGCAGCTCAATAACAGCATCAAATCCGGTGGCATTAGTAAAAATGATAATGGCAGCGGTCATGGCGAGATTACGGTTAAGGGCAACCAATACCATGCCACTGCAGCACTTGGGTCCCATCACTACGTGTATGCGTACGCCGCACGAATTGCCCCTTATCAAGTAGTTAAGCAACATACCGAACTGATGCTGTTGCTGGCTGTGACGGTGTTGTTCAGTGCTTGGTTTGGTTACTTAGTAGTAAGCTATTTCCGCAACTCGGTAGAACGACTGACACAGGTCATGGCGCTGGGTTCAGCTAATGATTTAACTGTACGCATTAACTTCCCCCCTGGCCGCGATGAGTTCAGCCCATTGGCGAATCACATCGATGAGTTGATTGCGACCCGACAGCGGGTTGTAACCAATCTGTTAGCGGTCTCTGGCGAGTTACAGCGTGCCGCGACAACCTTGCAGGGGGATGCTGGCAACAGCAACGAGCTGTCCGTTAAGCAGCGCCAGCATATTGACAATTTAGCCACCGCAATGGAACAGATGAATGCCACCGTTGCTGAGGTGGCCAGCCATGCAGAGCAAACCTCGCAAGAAACCCAACAAGCCACCGTTGACGCTACCCGCGGCCAGCAGCAGATTAGCGACACCATTGGCAGTATCGAAAAGTTAGTGGCAGACGTTCACAACGCCTCCGATGCGGTTGTTCAAGTTAATACCAACGCCGCCGGTATTGATGATGTTGTAACCACAATTAATGCCATCTCAGAGCAAACTAATCTACTGGCACTGAACGCCGCCATTGAAGCAGCACGGGCTGGCGAGCAAGGTCGTGGCTTTGCGGTGGTCGCTGATGAGGTCCGTTCGTTGGCTGGTCGCACTCAGCAAGCGACAGTTGAGATCCAGCAGATGATCGAAGAGCTGCAACAGGGAATGAACTCGCTGGAGCAGATCATGCGCAACACCGTTAATCTAGCGGAGAGCGGCCGAAAAATGGTCAGCCAGGCAGGAAACGATCTAACCCAGATCACCAACCACTCGCAGACAGTATTTTCTATGAGTGCTCAGATCGCCACTGCCGCTGAAGAGCAAAGCGCAGTTGCTCAAGAGATTGTTGGCAACCTGTTACTGATCCGTAATGAATCGCACGAACTTGAAGTTGCCTCAACGAGCTCAAAACAAGCATCTGAACAAGTTGGTGCGACGGCTAATTCACTCAGCGACAGCCTAAGCAAGCTGCGAGTTTAATAGCGTAGACTTGACGACTTTACTAATCATCTTACTAAACCGCCCTTGAGGCGGTTTTTGGGATCTGGGCCTTAGAGTAAAGCCCTAACCTAATCCAAGTTAATCTAGCAGCTGATCTGCTTGATACCGCAGCGCTTCTTAGGGCTGTGTACCAATTAAGCGTTGTTCTTTCCAATGCTGTTAAAGCAGCGGCTAGGCAAGTTTTGATACAACGGGTAAAGCACTACCGCTATTGATCTTCTGCCGCATTGGCGCAGTTCAGCGAAGCGTTTTTGACGGCGACCTAAGGCAAAGGGGGATTCCAAAGAGGGCGAAGCTCCCCCCCTAATGCATACAAAAATGTGCCGTCGCCACCGCGACATAGTCCCCTAAAAGCACCGAAATCGGTGAAGCCTAAGGCTTAAGATAAACTTCAACAGCTAACTACGACACAGCCCTTCTTAGTGCAACTGATATTCGCCCCTGCGGTGGAACTTATCGACACACTGTACCTTTTAGCAACACCACGTTAACATGAGGGCATCTTAATTTGCTTCAGTTGAACCAATAATCACCTGAATATCCTAGATTTAATGGTAACCCACCCAATGTAGGGTTCGATTACCAGTTACATCGGTACTGACATCCATTACGGTTTAACGGAGTGAACCATGAATAAAACCACCCTGCTGAGTATTGGTACCATCGCCGTTGGTTTAGGCTTTGCCATCTGGGCGATGTCAACCACAAGCGAACGCGAGGATAGTACCACTACGACAACGGCTGCACAGTCAGCCGAGATGGTTCAAATTGCTCAGTGCAGCGCTTATTACGATATTAGCTCCGGTACCATTAAGCGTATGGGTGTTGCACGCATGGCTTCCGTTGCAGATAGGCTCGCGGCTTCATCCGTAGCACTTAAAGAGCGATTAACAGCGCAGAGCAGCGCAGCGATAACAACCAAACTGGTTACCGACGCTAACCACAACTTGATGGCTATGCTAGATTCTCCCGATCAACTCGGGCCGCTGATGCAGAAATTCAAACAGCCATGCCAAGAATTGCTCATCCAAGGCAGTTGATAATAATTCTTGTTTAGATCTTGGCGCCGTGATTTAATGCCGCCTCTTTAATTACGGCGGCCTCACTATGTCCATTGAGCAAAAAGCTTTAGATCAAGCCTCTATCGGTCTATCACTAATCTGTGTAGTTCACTGCTTAGCGACCCCTGCGCTGTTATTGCTTGGCTTGAGCGTGCCGAGTGTGATGTTAGAAGAGCAACATTTTCATCAGATGATCCTGTTTGTAGTGCTACCACTAAGTGGCCTTGCCCTCTTCCTCGGCTGCAGAAAACACCGCAATTTTAGCGTGCTCTCCCTCGGCCTCAGCGGACTAGCGATCTTAGTCGTCGCCAGCCTATGGGTACATCATTGGTATGGCCATGACGCGGAAACCGTGTTGACCATCATTGGCAGTATCCTAATGGTCATTGCGCACGGTTTAAACTTCAAACAATGTCGTGCGAGCGGTTGCCAGCACTAACAAAAGGCTGTGTACCAACAAAGTGTTGTTCTTTCTAATACTGATAAAGCACCTACGTGGCGAGTGTTGATACAAGGGCAAAGCACTACCGCCGTTGATCTTCTAGCACATTAGCGCAGTTCAGCGAAGCGTTTGGGACGACGACCTAAGGCAAGGGGGATTCCAAAGGGGGCGAAGACCCCGCCCCTAATGCATATAAGAATGTGCCGTCGCCACCGCGACATCCTTCGCTATAGCACCGCAATCGATAAAGCCGAAGGCTTGATATTTACCTCAACACTTAACTGTGACACAGCACTAGCAAAAACACCCCGACGGGTCGGGGTGTTCTTAATAGATAATGGTCACTTAGCTGTCGATGCTGAGCAATTCCACATCGAAGATTAGGGTGGAGCCGGCCTCAATTGAGCCAACACTCCCCTTACCGTAGGCCAATGATGCTGGAATGTAAAAGCGGTTCTTCTGACCTACCACCATTGTTTGCACCCCTTCGGTCCAGCCTTTGATCACCTGAGTTAACTTAAAGCTGGCCGGTTTATTACGGGTTACCGAACTATCAAACTCAGTGCCGTTAATCAGCGTACCGTGATAGTGCACCGTTACTTTGTCGCTAGCTACTGGCTTACGATCGCCACTGCCTTCTGTCAGTACTTCGTATTGTAATCCCGAAGGGGTTGTTACAACCCCTTCACGAGCGCCATTTTCTGCTAAAAACGTGGCACCAATCTCTAGGTTTTTAACGGCGATCTTACTGTTGGCGCGTGAGCGCTGAAACATCATCAAGCTCAACACCAAGATCACAACCGCCACAATGATTTTAACCACAATAAACTCTCGCCAATTCAAAAACGTCACTGTAGCAAATGGCTGTTAAACACAACAGCGTCCAAACTGTTGTAATGGGCAACAATTAGTCAGTTGATAGTAAATTGCGCTGAAGGAGAGCTAGCCACTAACGCCGCCGTATTAAAATCTGCTAAAAATGCTGAAGAAAATAAAAAAGAGCCATGTTATGAATATTTTATCGATCCAATCCCACGTTGCCTACGGCCATGCGGGCAACGCTTCTGCCGTTTTTCCGATGCAACGTATGGGCATCAATGTGTGGCCTGTACACACGGTAATGTTTTCCAACCATACCGGTCACGGCAGCTGGAAAGGCCCGATGTTTAGCCCCGACACCGTTGCAGATGTAATTGAAGGGATTGCCGAGCGCAATGTTCTGCCAACCTGTGATGCCGTTATCTCGGGTTACATGGGTGCCCCTGAGATGGCCGATGTGATTGTCGCCAGTGCCGCTAAAGTTAAAGCCGCCAACCCTAACGCTCTGTATTGCTGTGATCCAGTTATTGGCGATACTGATCGTGGCATCTTCGTTCGCCCCGGTGTACCAGAGCATTTTCGCGACAATGTGATTCAGCATGCTGACATTATTACTCCGAACCATTTTGAAGCGGAGTTCCTTACTGGGCACAAGATAAACGATTTGGATTCAGCCATCTTTGCAGCACGGCAACTGCTCGCCAAGGGCCCAAGCATTGTGCTTATCACCAGTTTGATGCGCAGCGACGCCGCGCCAGAAACCATCGAGATGCTGGCCGTAACGCCGGAATCAGCGTGGTTAGTTGCGGCGCCATGTTTGGAGTTCCCTACCCCGATGAACGGCTCTGGCGACGCCACTTCGGCACTGTTCTTAGCCAAGTACTTGCAGTGTCGCGACCTCAAAATTGCGTTGGAGCATGTGGCAGCGGCAATGTATGGTCTGTTCCGTCAAACCCATCTTGAAGGTAGCCGTGAATTATTGCTCATTGCTGCCCAAAATGAGTTAGTAACGCCAACCTATCTTACCGAAGCGAAAGCGGTTTAGCTTTGCCTCCACTTCAGCCAGCAGCCACGTAACTAAGGGTTTTGATGAACCTCTTTCGCCTTTTGTTATCTCTGCTGGCTTTAGTCTGCTCTAGCAGCAACGCATCGGTTGCCTTGCTGATCGGCTCTGAACTCAAGTTGTGCAGCAGCCTGTCCCCTCAATACTGCCACCGAGGCTCGGTTGACCGGCTAGCATTGCAGCAAAGTAAACGTCACCGATTATTTAGCCCAGCTCGGCTCACTAACGAGCGCTGGCTCAACATCAGTTGGCTCTCCGCCACTGAGCGACAACAAGGGCTTGTGCTGTTTGCCGATACCCCGCTACCAAACAAACTAAACAACAACGAACTGCTCGATTGGTTTCAACTAAACCCTGCGATTCTGCAGTGGTTTCAACAGTTACAACCACAGCAGGTTGAACTTCTGTTCGATCTAATCGAGGTAGCGCCAATCGATCGTTACGGCGCACCATTGCTGCCTCAATTTTGGCCAGAGTCATCGACTGTCGCTGGCGCGGTTAGCATCCTTAATAGCATTAACCAGTTGAGTGCCGACGTTGCACAGCTAAGCTATCTTACCGCAGCCCAGCGCGATCCCTTTGCCGCAGCCCAACGCTACGGGCAGATGTTGCCACCACAGAGCCAATGGCTGCCCCTCGATGGCAGTCTTATCCACGCCCGTAGCGACAACCGATGCAGCGCACTAACCCAGTATCGCCAGCAGTTCCAAAGCAACGTCGACCGGCAGCGACTATACCGCAAGCTAGCCTCTTACCAGCTAGGTCATTGCCGTTTACCAGCAAAGACCCTACAACAGCTTGAAACCACGTCGACCTTAGTGGTTGCCGATGGTGATCCACAACGTTTACGGCACGCCCTATTCTTACCCGACGGCCAACCAACACCCGAGTTACTATCAATTGCGCAACGGTTTAACAGCAGCACTTTAGCTATCGCGGCTATCGGCAAAAGCAACGTATTGTTCGATTGGATTCGGGAGTTAGAACCGCAGACTGCTAGCAGACAACCGCAGTGGCGGCTGTTAGCGACCGAGGTATCATTACTAAGCACGCAACTGCAGCTCGCAACACTGCCACCGCAACAAGCGCTCATACTAGGGGTTGATAATGATACTGCCGCACTCATCTCAGCTAACAACATTAAAGTTATCGGTGATAACGGGGTGTGGTTGGGGCAACGCCATCCAGGTGACAGCGCACGATTTAGCAGCCATTACATTCAAACTAACGATAGCGCCACGCTCGCACCGCTAGTCATTTCGTTGGCCAACCCCGATCCCGAGCCTCGTTCCAACGAGGAGGTGATATTTAACCATCTGACCCACAACAGCGCTGGCTTTCACGGGTTAACACAACAGCTCTGCCACAGCCTTGCTAGTCAAGGGTTGGGGCACATAGCGACTAAGGACAAAACCATTGGTGTGTTGCTCAACGTGGGGGCAGCGACACAGTTTAGCCACCAACAAGGGCAAGCTTGGTGCAGCTACCGCAACCTAGAGGTCGAATTTGGTTCGGTTGCCGCACCGTAAATCGTTCAGGCTATTATTAGGCTGTGTCGTAGTTAGCTAGTTTATCTTAGCCTTCGGCTTCACCGATTTCGTTGTTTTTAGGGGACGATGTCGCGGTGGCGACGGCACATTCTTGTATGCCACCCCTTTGGAATCCCCCTTGCCTTAGGTCGCAGTCCCAAACGCTTCGCTGGACTGCTCCAATGCGGCAAAATAACAACGGCGGTAGTGCTTCCCCTTGTATCAAAACTCGCCTAGCCGCTGCTTTAACTGCATTGGCAAGATCAACCCTTAATTGGTACACAGCCTATTATTAGCGTTAAAACGTCAGTCCCATCGCGCGTAGCTTGGGCATCAACTGAGCACTACCGGCACTGATCTCATCCTCAGACAAAACTAAGTATTGATGTTGATGCTGTTGGAACTGAGCCAAACGCTGTTGTTGTTCTTGATTATCGCTATCAAGAACCTCGATATAGAGCGCCAACGACGGGATAAAGAAATCAGATATCAGCTGCGGCGACTCAGGCCACGGTTGCTCAAAGGCGAAGTTGATCTCGTGTAAGTAGAACCAATTGGCTAACTTCAAATGGGCTAAATTAGCAACCCAATGACCACTCATGGTGCGGTAACGGCTATTGAAGCGATGCTGAAACGCTTTAACCGACTTATGGGTCGAGTTGGCTTCAGCATCCAGACCAAGATAGGTATTCAGTACTCGTTTTAGTGAGCCGTGTTTGTCGATATCTACCGGCCAATAACTTACCGGCCCACTAGCAAACAACCGCTGGCCGGCGCCATTTCGCCGCCCTTCTGGGGTTAGCACCAACCCACCCGCTCCCTGCTGCAGCCAGCCTAACTGCAATAACAATTGCCGTAATTCATACTCCGATACTGACAGTGATTGCGCTAGATCTCGTGCAGACTGCAGTTCAGCCGGTTCCGCCAACAACAGGGTTTCAGGCCAAACTACGTAACGGCCATATTTCTCATGTAAGGTGGTTTCACCGCCAGCACTCAAGCCTAATGCCGTAAGTACCCATTGATTATCGCATCGAACCAAATAACCCGCCCGCTCAAATCGGCTGAATAGCACCTTGCTGGTGACATTCATCTGTTTGGCTAATGCCGATGTGGAAATCATTTTGCTCATTGTCGCTTCCCGTTGTCAGCGTAATACCAAGCAGAGTAACTCGCTGGTGTTGTCAGAATCGCAGTTGAATTGGGTTAGAAGTAGCGCCAGCAAACCCTACGCTATCCAGTTAACACTATTAAACCACTGTGTTCATTCTAAAAAATTATCCCGCAATTAACAAAAACCATTGGCATCAGCTTAATCTCACCGTAAAGTTAAAATTAACAAACTCGCAACAAATTTAATTATTCACGCCGTGAGCAGCGCAAAAGATTCAACAGCGGTAGCAACTCCTATGGGGGTATTCGGCTAGGTAATACATTGGAGGCGACATCCGTGACACTCAAGCTGAGGCTAATTAATTTCGTAAGAAACCGAAATGCATTTTGGGCATGGTCTATCGTTGCGGTGACCCTTGTAGTGCTCTACTGGGGTGGCAAGTACTCGGTGCACCAATTGGCTGCCCAGCAATCCAATACCCTTAGCCAACATTGGCATCGGCTTCTGAGCCATCAATCTGCACGAACTAACGAGGAGCGCATTGAGCAGTTAGGGGCGCTGGCATTCTACCCTCGTATCAAATTTTTGCAGATGCGGTTGGAACACAACCTCAGTCAACTGGCCAATTACAGCCACGGTACCCATAATTACTCCGCGAGGGTACACCAAGCCATTAATCGACTAGAGCGAAAACAACAACGTCACCCCGAATTTCAATCTATCGATATGGTAGATGAAAATATTGTCCTAAGCTCGAGTCGAATTGAGCTGCCGCAGCAGGTAAACGGTAAGCCCGCCTATGGCATTATCATCATCGGCTTCGATAGCAGCGAACTGCATCAAACCATCTCACAACACGTATTAGGGGTATTTCTTTATGTGGTATTGGCATTGTTGCTGTTGGTTGGATTTCTCACTTTAAGACAACGATTACTGTTTATTGACCCTCTTAAGCAGTTATTGACCGAGCCAGCGTGGTGTAGCAATCGTGGCACGGTACGACAATTACCAAGCCAATACACCTCGTCGTTGTTAACTGCACTGACCCGGCTAATTAATGCCGAATTCGAGGCATTGCAACGGTCGACACAGCGACTGCAGCAGCGGCAGCAACGACTGGCTGAAGAGCACCAACAGCGGCAACTATCCCATCAATTGCAACCGAGTTATAACTGGCAGATCGACATCAACAATGGCGATTTCTCAATCGACCGAACTGTGTTGGCTAATATCGGCTTAGTAGATATGCCAACACATCTACACGTTCACGATCTATTAGCGCGCATCCACCCAGAGGATCTGACCCAGATAAAATCTCAGTTTGATAGATTACAACGTAACCATAGGGCGATGGAATTTGTCGCAAGAGTAATCAATAACACCAACGAGATGCGTCACATCAAATGCAGTGCCAGTTTCAGTTGTGATGATATGCGCTCGCAAACATTAGTTGGCTGCAGTATCGACGTCACCGAGTCGGTACGACAGCAGCAGTCATTGCGGTTAGAGCAGATCAAAGCCAGTAATGCCGAACATCGCCTCGATGCCCTGTCTAAGTTAACCGAAGTTGCCATCATTCAAGTTGATCACGCTGGTACCATTCGTAGCTTGAATCTCACTGGTCATCAGCTTCTTGGCTATCCTGACCAGCAACTGCTCAATCGCCACATTAGCGAATTAACTGAGCTTGAGAATAGCGACCCCAAAACGCAATTTAACGACCCATTTAGGCCATTTTCCGTTAACAATCAACGCGACTCCAATGTTCGTTTACGCAAAGCGGATAACTCCACCGTATTGGTTAACCTAACCCTTACTGAGCAACAGCTGGGAGGTAACTACTGCCTCACCGGCATATTTAAACCAATTTCCACCGCTATCGAACCGGTTACGGCCAGTGATGGCCTAGTCGACATCCATCCGGTTAAAAAGATGCGCTTCGCCATGATGGATAGTGAGCAACGAATCGTGGCAATTTCACCGGCGTTGGCAAAAACCTTAGGCTACCGCTCGCAAGATCTCATCAATACCAACCTGATCGATTTGGTGCCAGCTAACTTCCGTCAGGCCACCAAACAACAGTGCCTCACTGGAGAGTGCATAAACGCCAAGACTGCGGCACTGTCCCATCGTAACGGCGAAATTATCTGGCTTAGAATTACCATAATGCCGCTACAAAACATGCAGTCAGAGCAACCATTATTATTGATCCAAGTAGCTAGGGTTTTGGAGCGGATAACCTCCATAAGTGAAAAGCGACAGGGAGTACAAACCACTAAACATGGGTCTTTTTCTGCTCGTGCCGACCGTGCTTGAAACTCGCTTTAACTGGCGCTTTTACTGATTCGTTTAGGCGCGGTTTTAGCGCTGCTTCGCTTAGTTGACTTACTCTTGAAGCGTCGCTTTGCCACCGCAGGCAACCCCGCTAAACAGGCTGGTGCGGGTTCGCTTTTTACCCGTGTAATAATGTCGTTAATACTGCTTGATAGACCAACCATAAACGGCTGGTATGGCATTTGTCTTTCAGCCATTCGTTGTAGTTGATGCTCCCACTGGGCTGTCATATCTGGGTAGCTCGCACTCTCTGGTAAGGCGGTTATTAGAGCCGTGCCTGCGGCTGTTGCATTGATGGCTTTACCTCGCCGCTGCAAGAATGACCGTTTAAATAGCAACTCAATGATCCCCGCTCGCGTTGCTTCAGTGCCCAAGCCATCAGTTTCCCGCAAGATATTTTTGAGTGAACTGTCTTTAACGAAGCGTGCAATACCTGTCATCGCTTGTAGTAATGTCGCCTCGGTAAAGGCTTTTGGCGGCTCAGTCATGCAGTCTTTGATCTGCCCTTCGGCACAGGTCAAAACTTCGCCTTGGCTCAGTTTAGGCAGGTAATCTGGCACTTTATCTTTCGGTGTCGGTAATAACGCCTTCCACCCGGGCTTCAACAACTGCTTACCCTTGGCGACAAACAAACCGCCAGCGATCTCGAACTTCAGTTCACCCTCGCTGTACTGCGCCGGTGGATAAAATTGAATCAGATATTGGCGAGCAATAAGCTGGTAGACCTTGGCTTCATCGATACCAAGTCGACTGGAACCTGCCGCCTTAGGTGTTGGGATAATAGCGTGATGGGCCGTTACCTTGCCATCGTTCCAACAACGAGAGCGCAGGCTTTGATCAGCACCGCTAACCGCGTCTTGCAAGAAGTCGTCGTTGGTCGATATCGCCGTCATAATCTTGCTAACGTCACCCAAGTGTCCCTTGGGTAAATAGCGACAATCGGAACGTGGATAGGTGATCAGCTTGTGCTGTTCATAGAGTTTTTGCGCGGCCGACAACACCTGTTGGGCAGACAACCCGAATCGCTTCGAGGCATCAATTTGTAACGCCGATAACGAATAAGGTAACGGCGCAGTTTGTTTGGTCTGCTTATGCACCGCTGAACTGACAAGCGCCGGTTGTTGTGCAATTCGGCCAGCAACGTGTTCCGCCAGCTTTCTAGCCAGCAAGCGCCCATCTTCATCTACCCACTGCTCGCAGGCATCACTGGGTTGCCAGCGTGCTCGTATGGTATTGCCATCATGAGGGATAATGGCATCGAGCTGATAAAAGGGTTTAGCCACAAACTGGGCAATCTGCTGGTCTCGGCGCACCACCAATCCCAATACCGGCGTCTGTACCCGCCCTACCGATAATACTCCACCATAACCGGCTTGCTGGCCCAATAATGTATAGGCTCGTGACATATTCATGCCATACAACCAATCGGCTCGAGAACGTGCTAACGCGGATATCGATAGCGCAACAAAGTCACTATTGGGTTTGAGCTGGCCAAGCGCTTTAGTTACCGCGCTCGGGTTGAGATCGCTAATCAGTAACCGTTGAACCTGTTGCTTACGAGTCTTACTAAGTTTTAGGTAGTCGAGCAGCTCATCGACCAGCAGTTGCCCCTCTCGATCTGGATCTCCGGCGTGAACAATCTGCTTAGCGTTTTTGAGTAGTTTACGTACTACGCTGATCTGCTTACTCATGCCCTGTCGTGGCTTAAGTTGCCACTGTTCAATCTCTATCGGCAGATCTTGCAAACGCCATTGTTTAAAGCGCTGGTCGTACTCATCAGGCTGCAACTGCTCCAACAAATGCCCGACACACCAGGTGACGCAATCGCCATTACCAACCTCGATATAACCATTTTGATTTTTGTGGGGCTTAGCCAAAACCGCAGCAATAGCACGGCCAAGACTCGGTTTTTCGGCAATGATAAGACGGTTCATAGCTACGCAGATTAAAATAGGTTGGTATTAGATTACCCAGCATTAACGGCGCCAGCAACAAAACACTGTATAAAAACACAGATAGGTGTTAAATCGTGATCAAAACCGGTAACCAATGCCGCATCAACCCTATATCCAGTGGTATAGTTATCAGCATTGCGCATTTTTATAACATAATATTATGGTTAACTTAGACTGGCTCCAAACCTTCTGCACTCTAGTCGAAACTCGCCACTTCACTAGAACCGCAGAAAAGCTAGCGATGACTCAACCTGGGGTGAGCCAGCAGATCCGCAAGCTAGAGCAACATTTTCAACAGCCGTTACTACTGCGTGAAGGCAAGAAATTTACCTTAACGGAGGCGGGTCATCAGGTCTATCGCCAAGCTCGACAAAGCCTGATTGAGCTAGCGCAGCTCGAATACCAGCTAGGACAAGATGATCCCCATATAGGTCGATGCCGCATCGCTTCGCCGGGCAGCGTAGGCTTAAAGCTCTATCCAGTTGGGCTTGAGCTGCAGCGGCACTATCCACAGTTGCAAATCGAATATCAATTTGCACCTAACGACGGCATCGAACGGATGATGGCTGAACGTCAGCTCGATATCGGCCTTATGACTCGTATAACCGAGTTGCCGGAGTTGCACTATCACCAGTTTGCAAGTGAACCGCTGTGTTTGGTAACTCCGCCAGCCATTACTGACGTAAGTTGGAAATCGCTAATGTCGCTTGGTTATATCGATCATCCGGATGGTCGCCACCACACCACCATGCTACTTGGTGCCAACTACCCTCAATTTGAACAGATTGAACAGTTTCCCCGCCGTGGTTTTTCCAACCAGATTGGGTTGCTGTTAGAGCCGGTAGCGTTAGGGTTGGGTTTTACGGTGTTGCCGCTGCACGCCACCAACGCATTTTCTAGGCAAGATAAAATCACCATCTGGACCCTCCCAAACCCTGTTGAGGAACAAATCTATTTGGTAAAACGGCGCTATCAAGTAAGCCCTAGTCGAATCGAACTGCTGCAGCAGCAATTTGCTACCGCGCTTAATGGGGAACTGTAGAGCGGCACTTAGACCGCTCTATAAGTCGGGGGGTTAGCGACTCTGTTTGGCGACAATCAATGCTTGTCGCTCAGAGTCGGACAGAAACGCCGCTTGTAAACCGTTACGTTGGATCTGTGCTAACTGGGCCTGAGACAAACCAACCTGTTGATGCGCAATGTGGTATTCATTGCTAAGGGTCGTGAACTCCACCCCTGGATCATCGGTGTTGAGGGTGATCATCATACCTGCGTCAACAAAATCGACGATCGGGTGCTGTTTAAATCCAGCCACTGTTGTGGTTTGAATATTTGAGGTGAGACAGCTTTCCAATGGGATCTGTCGCGTCGCGAGGTACTCCATCAATTTGTGATCGGCGGCGGCATTAACCCCATGGCCAATGCGCTGAGCACCAAGGTGTTGCAGGGCATGCCAAATACTTTCTGGACCTGCAGCTTCACCAGCGTGAATGGTAACCTGAAGGTCGTTGCGATGGACCTGATTAAAATGCTGTTCAAACTGATGGCCAGGAAAGCCAATCTCGTCACCAGCTAGATCAACCGCAACGAAGTGTTGGCGGTGCGATAAGATCGCATCTAGCTCCTGCTGACAGTTTTCAGTACCGTAGCTGCGGCTTAAGATGCCAATCAGCTTAGCTTGTACACCAAACGCTTTGATCCCTGCCTCAACCCCAGCGATAACCGCCTCAACCACAAGGTTGTTGTCGAGCTGGTTAAAATGGCCCATATAGCCTGGAGAAAAACGCAGTTCGGCATAATCGATACCATCTTGGCACAAGTCGGCGACATTCTCATAAGCAACCCGGTAAACCGAATCGGCATCTTTGAGTACCTTAACCCCCCAATCCAGTTTTTGCAGGAACGCGACTAAACTCGGCTCCTTTGTTACCGCGCTGATATGAGGGATAAGCGTATCAAGATCGTGCCCAGGTAATTCAATACCATGTTGTTGACCTAACTCGAGTATCGTTTGAGGACGAATATTGCCGTCGAGGTGGCGATGGAGATCCACCAATGGGAAATGCGTATCAATCATCCTTTACTCCTGCAGGCGACCCGTTATCGGTGTCCGTTAATAATTGTAATTCTGCCAGTTTACGATAAACCGTATCGTCACGTAATAAACTGTGGTGGTCACCAACTGCTCGGGCAACACCCTGTTCCATCACTACAATGCGATTGGCATTGACCACCGTAGCGAGACGATGGGCGATGATAATGGTAGTTCGACCAATCATTAACCGCTCTAACGCTTGTTTTACTAGTGCTTCATTGTGGGCATCAAGCGCTGAGGTGGCTTCATCAAGCAGCAGCACTGGCCGGTCAGCTAAAATAGCGCGGGCAATCGCGATACGCTGTTTTTGACCACCGGAAAGATTAACCCCACGCTCGCCCAATAAGCTGTTATAGCCATCCTTCATGGTGACGATAAACTCTTCTGCACATGCTGCCTGACAGGCGGCTATTACTTCAGCTTCGGTGGCCTCAGGTCGACCATAACGAACATTTTCCAGTACCGAAGTAGCGAATATAACCGGTGCTTGTGGCACCAGTGCGAATTGCATCCGCCACTGGATCGGATCAGCACTACCAACACTGACGCCATCCAGTTGAATGTCACCAGAGCTCGGCCGATAAAACAGTTTAAGCAGTTGGAACAGCGTTGATTTCCCTGCGCCGCTGGCCCCAACCAGCGCGACCCGTTCGCCGGCACCAATGTTGAGATTAAAATCAACCAGTACCGGTTTGTTCGGATCGCTAGGATAGGCAAACCGAACCCGATCAAACTGCAGCTCTCCGGCAACCTCATCAACAAACCCTTGCGCAGCGGCCGGAGCGACAATTGCAGGAACAACTTCGGTGAGCTCGCGTAATCTATCGGTCGCACCTGCAGCCCGCTGCACTTCACTGATTACTTCACTGATAGTCGCTACCGAACCCGCAGCCATTACGGCGTAAAACATAAATGCGGTAAGCTCACCGGCAGAAAGGTTGCCTTCCATTACCTCCAGCGCGCCAAGCCAACTAACAATGGTTATCGCCGATATCGACAACACCATTACCGCAGCAATCAAGCCGGAACGATATTGAATCCGCTGACTCGCGGTGGTCATCACTCGTTCAACTTGGGAATCAAACTGCTCTTTATCTCGTTGTTGATGCCCATAGGCCTGCACGGTTTGGATCTCGTGAAGGGTTTCATCAATATGAGCACCTAAGGTAGCAACCCTATCTTGGCTACTGCGTGCCAAGATTCGTACCTTGCGGCCAAAGAAGAAGATAGGAACCAACACCAGTGGCACCGCCAGCATCACCATTAAGGTGAGCTTCATCGAGGTGAACAGCATCATCACCATGGCCCCGATGAGAGTGACGCTGCTGCGCAAGGCCATCGACAAACTCATACCAACAACGGTTTGCAGCACAGTAGTATCGGCGGTAAAACGGGAGATAACCTCACCGGTCCGAGTGGTTTCAAAAAAGCTCGGCGATAGCGACAACAAGTGATCGAAGACGTGCTTACGAATATCTCCGCTGACTCGCTCGCCCAACCAACTGACCAAATAGAATCGAACAAATACCGCTAACGCACCAATTAGGTTTATCAGCAACACCAGCAGCATCGTTTGATTTAAGGCATCGGCATTTCCAGAGAGAAAACCGTCATCCACCAACAGTCGCACCCCTTGCCCCAACGCCAGCCACGTTGCTGAGCCAACCAACAATGCAATTGCTGCTGCCACCACCTGTCGCTGATAGGGTTTAACGAACTGCCACACCCAACTCACTACACCGCGTTTATCTGTTTGCACGCAAATTGTCCTTTACTGCCTATTACCACCACCCTGTTCGAAGCGGTCGGTCGTTGCAATCAAATTTATCAAATTGCTTACCCGCTCTGAACAATCAGCTCATTGTTAACTATTGATTTTACCGTGCTCCGACTGTCGACGGTGGCTATACTTGCGCTCATTATATTGAGCTTGAGCGATCCCATGACAACGATTCGTGTTGCCACCTTTAACGTTAGTATGGAAGCAACTAATTACCGCCGTGGCCGTAATGCAACGCTTAACCCACAGGCACTAACGGAACGATTACGTCGCGGCAACCATCCACAAATCCGCAACATTGCCGAAATAATTCAACGTAACCGACCAGATGTACTGTTATTAAATGAGTTCGACTTCATTGAAGATGAAAGCCACGGCGTTAGTGCATTTATCCGCAACTATCTGCAGCAGTCTCAAACTGGTGCTCAACCCATCGACTACCCCTATTACTATGTCGCTCCGGTCAATAGTGGCGAACCCAGCCCCTACGATATTGATGGTGATGGCAAAGCAACTGGCACCGGTGGGGATGCCTTTGGTTTTGGTTTTTATCCCGGCCATTATGGGATGGCATTGCTATCACGATTCCCAATAGAGATTGAGCAGATAAGAACCTTTCGCCACTTGCTATGGCATACCATGCCAAATCACCAAACCATTACCAACGCTGATGGAACGCCGTTCTACGCTGACGATACCTTTACTGGGTTACGATTATCATCAAAGTCTCATTGGGATGTGCCGATAGTGGTTGGTGGTAAACGGATACACCTGCTCGCAGCACACCCAACCCCACCGGTCTTTGATGGCAAAGAGCGCCGTAACAGTGCCCGTAATTATGATGAGATTAAGCTCTGGGCGGATTACCTACAACCGAGTCATAGCCAATATATCGTCGACGACACTGGCACTTACGGTGGCATTGCTGACAACGAGCCATTTGTCGTGGTGGGCGATTACAATGCCTCCGCAGATGAAGGTAACAGCTTAGTTGGTGCCATTGAGCAGCTACTGCACCACCCAAAGATCAACGCAACTTACACCCCAACCTCGAACGGTGGCAAACAACATACTCCCACGCTGCCCCACGCGAAAACTCACACCGCCGCGTGGCGGGCGCGAGTTGACTATGTTTTGCCATCAATTCTGGGGTTTGAGATTAAGGGGGGCGGTGTATTCTGGCCAACTAAATCAGATCCGCTGCATCGGTTGGTTCAATCTCGGCAGGCATCATCAGATCACCGTTTGGTGTGGATCGACTTGGCTTTATGCTAACCACGCTTTAATGGGCTGTGGACCAATTAAGTGTTGTTCTTTCTATTACAGTTAAAGCACCGGCTAGGCGAGCGCCGATACAAGGGGTTAAGCACTACCGCCGTTGACCTTCTGCCTTAGGTCGCAGTCCAGCGAAGCGCTTTGGACTGCGACCTAAGGCAAGGGGGGATTCCAAAGGGGGCGAAGCTCCCCGCTAATGCATACAAGAATGTGCCGTCGCCACCGCGACATCCTCCCCCAAAAGCACCGAAATCGGTGCAGCCGAAGGCTTAAGATAAACTTCAACAGCTAACTACGACACAGTCCTTTAATGGCCGCAAATGCAAAAAGCCCATCTATCGATGGGCTTATTCAGGCTGTGTACCAAGTCATTGTTGGCTCAAACTTAGCTGTGCTGGCTTTTAAGCTGCGGAAGCGGTTTTTGCGCGAGGCTTAGCTTTGGGCTTAGGTTCAGCTTTAACGGCAGCAGTTGGAGCGGGTCGTTTACCTTTCAATAGATTCAGCAGGCTCTCTTTTTGCTTTGCAAGATACAGCGCTAAGTCTTCCTGCTGCTGATCGCTGAGCATATCCGCATCCGCAAGCAACGGTACCAACTGATCAGCTAAGTCCAACATCTTGTCGTAGGCATCAGCTTCTTGCTTACTGGAAAAAGTCATCACTTCCTCACCGTTGCGTTCTACCACGTACTTGACGATAACCGCCATGGCTGCGCCCCTTAAAATAGTTTATTAACTGATACAGTATGTTAGCAAAGTAAACTGGATAAAAAAACAGTATTTATCAACGGCGGTTATTGACCGTTATTCAACTGTTCCATCGTCGCCATATAGCGATCGATTTGTTCTAGCATATCGTCCTCAGCCGCGACAAAGCCGCTGGGCTCAACATCCTCGAGTAGTGGTTGCTGGCTTAAGTTAAACAACGCTGTTTGCAACGGTTGTTCAAACTGTTTCGCCGCGGGGTGTAACAGCCAATGATGATTAGGATAGGTTGGGCTGGTCCAAAGCACTCGAACAATACTAGGATCGATGACACCAGATCTAACCGCCTGACTATAGAACTGATGACTGGTCCATGCTAACTCCGACTTGCCTTGCTGCACCCATTCTACTGCTTGAGTTTTTGACTCTGCATGCAGCACTTCCATTGCAAAGTCGCCGCTGATCTCGATCTCAAACAACTTGGCCCAATAACGTGGCAACCAATTCGATGAAGTATCATGTTCTGGTCCCAGAGCTATCGTTCGGCCATTAAACGTTTGGCCATTAAAGCGCTTTTTCGGAGTTAGGCCTGTGTCACGCCGGGCGATTAATGTTGATTGGTAGTATTGGTCTAAGTAACCCTGAGCTACAGCATTGGCATCAGGGACTGTTTTGCGAATGCTATAACTGATGGCTCCATTAACCCAAGCCAAGTCAATCTTGCCAGCAGCCATCATGCTAATAAGCTGTTGATTAGAATTGACCGGTTGATGGCTAACCACTACGCCTAACTCGGTAGATAAATACGCTGCTACACCAACGAGTTGTTGTTTGGTTAAACCCTTCGCATCATCTTTCATTACAGCAAAACTAAGCCCCTGAGCCGCCAGCGACCAGGAAGTAGTTAACATAAAAAGACAGGCTATCCGAAACAACATTTATAAAACCAACAGCTTAACGAAGGTTTGCATCTTAACTTCCGCAGCGCAAATGCAACACAATTAACTCAATTTTTTATCAATACTTTGAACTTAATCATCAGCTCGACAGTTATATTCAGCTCCGATACAAGTTTTGACCATCAAAACTGTGTCAAACTGAAGCTTGATATAATTCATCTAATTAAAATGGTTTTGGTGCCCCTACTATGCAAATACTGGTTATCGAAGATGACACGCTTTTATGCCACCACTTGAAAACTCGCCTGTCCGAGCTGGGCGACCATGTCCAAACCAGCCTGACCGCCAGCGAAGGTGAATACATTGCTGACAACTACCCATTGGACGTGGCGATCATCGACATAGGCCTACCAGACGGTAATGGCATCGAATTAATCCGTCGCCTCCGCGCCAGTGGCAAAACCTTTCCAATAATTATTCTGACTGCCCGTGGTAACTGGCAAGACAAGGTTGAAGGCCTTAATGCCGGCGCCGATGATTATTTGGTAAAGCCAATTCGCATAGAAGAGCTAGTTGCTCGCACTCAAGCACTGGTTCGTCGCAGCGCTGGCTTTGTAAAGCCTGAAATCGGCTGCGAAGGGATGCGTATCGACCTCACTGGTCAACGGGTCACAGTATACGATAGCCAACTTGAACTGACCGCTTTTGAGTACAAAGTTTTAGAGTACTTGGTGCGCCATCATCAGCAGGTAATTTCCAAACACCGCCTGTTAGACGTACTGTACGAAGACCGGGAAGGTGATCCAAATACCATTGAAGTCATGGTATCGAGAATTCGTAAAAAACTGACTACCGCGGGCATGGATAATCCGGTCTCAACGGTACGAGGTCAAGGCTACCGATTTAACTACGAGTGCCAATGATAGCTTCTCTATTCGAGCGAGTCCGCCAGCCAACGATTTACCGTCGGGTTATCGCCATCGCGATGATGTTGTTGATTGTTGCAGTACTGTATTTGGTTTATCTACAGGAACGTGGCCGCAGCCGCCAACATTATGCTAATGCCGCTACAGTAGCGGCGAGTCAATTGGGTTACGTCGGCCGTGAATTTAGACAGTCCAACATAACCCCTTTGGCTCGGTGGAAAGACAGTTCCCGGGTTCACGCTGGTGAATTACTGTTCAGTATCTGTGATGATCAAAACGCCACTGTCTACAACTCGCAGGATATCGTCGCCATCAGTGCTACCGGTGCCTGTAACGCCATACCAAAGCACTCAGAAGAACTGCCGTTTAGAGCTATAACCCTCGACAACCAGTTGCCCTACTTTTTGATCCCGTTTCCGATCGAAACCGACTCAAAACCGATTACTGTCGTGTTGATCCGCCCTGCCTCAGCGATTCAAGAAGTCGCTAAGCAGCAAACTCAAACGATGGTCATCAAAACCATCGCGTTACTGTTGGCGTTGTTTGTCCTATTGGTTGCTGGCGCCCGCTGGGGGGTACAACCATTGTTGCAACTGCGTGATCAATTGCAGGAGATCATCAGTGGTAAACGTGACAAACTTGAGCACATCAAAGCCCGTGAAGTGCAAGGTACTGCGCAAGCAATCAACGAACTGCTGGAGCAAACCACCCAACGCAAGCAGATCTATCAAGACGCAATGAATGATCTGGCACACAGCCTTAAGACTCGGATCGCAGCCATCAATGCGCTGCTTGATGATCAACACAACCCGCAACAACGATTACTGCTTGAACAACAGTTAATCCAGATGGATGAGTTGGTTCAATATCAGCTGCGTAAAGCCGTGCTCGGACGTCAGGGGCTGAAGCAAGAGTTCACCAACGCACTGTATACCTGTGAGCAGCTTAAGATGATGCTGCATAAGGTCCACGCCGAACGTCATATTCGCTGCGATCTATTGATCTCGCCAGAGCAGCAGATAAGCTGCAATGCCACCGATTTAATGGAGCTGCTCGGCAACACCATGGACAACGCTTTTCGCTTTGCCAATAAACAAGTGGTGGTGTCACTCAATCAAAGTATTGAGCAGACGCTGTTAACCATCGAAGATGATGGTCCAGGCATTGATGAAGACAAAATCGAGCGAATTGTTCGTCGTGGTGAGCGCGCTGATGAACGCAGTGAGGGCCAAGGGATCGGACTCGCGGTATGTGAAGAGATCTGTTTGAGCTATGGCGGCATGATGTCGATTGAGCGAAGTCCTATGGGTGGCGCCAAGATTGCCTTTAAGTTACCCAACGACAATCGATTCGCATAGATTTAGCTAAGAAAGAGCTGTGTCATAGTTAGCTGTTGAAGTTTATCTTAAGCCTTCGGCTTCACCGATTTTGGTGCTTTGGGGGGAGGATGTCGCGGTGGCGACGGCACATTCTTGTATGCATTAGCGGGGAGCTTCGCCCCCTTTGGAATCCCCCTCGCCTTAGGTTGCACTCCAAAGCGCTTCGCTGGACTGCTCCAATGCGACAGAAGGTCAACGGCGGTAGTGCTTAACCCCTTGTCTCGGCGCTCGTCTAGCCGGTGCTTTAACTGTATTAGAAAGAACAATACTTAATTGGTACACAGCCTAAGAAAGCGGTAAATCAAAAAGTTACCGCTTTCTTAGTGACTCAAAATTTGGCAAAAATCAAATGATGCACTTTAGTTAACAATATGGCCTAACCTAATCAGGCCCTATTGGAGGCAATATGCGTGCATTACCGAACTTTGATCAACTTAGGAAGTTAGCGGTAAACGACCCAAGACAGCTGGAGCAATTACGCCAAGAGATGATCGCCGAGACCATCAGTAATAGCAGCAAACTGTCTCAACTTGCTACTGTGCAACATCATATCGATCAACGGCTATCCCGTTGCAGCAACCCAACGGCACGGCTTCTCGCCATCAACAGTATGATGCACGACAAGCTCTACCAGTTGTCACAAATACTCATCAGTCCAGACTACCTCAGTCGTCAAGCTAAGGTGCTGCCATTCAAGAAGTAGCCACTATCGGTTAACCTGTTTCACTTCGGGCAACAAAATTTCCATCTGCTCCCCACGTCGCTTAAAACCGTTGTATGGCATTGATGAGAACTGCGACAACACCTCGTCATTAGGCACATCATCGAGATACAAGGCAATATTCAAGGTCTGTAAGGTGTTAAACATGGTACGGCACATCTGGAGCTGCATCTCTGACTGTGGTGTGGCAACAAAAGCTGGGTCCAATTTAACGTAATCTGGACGCAACCAGCTGACGTAATCAAGATCGGCCAAATGCACGCCAAATCGATTTACCCCAAGTTTATAACCAAGGTTTTTCAGTTCAGAGCGAAGCGACTTAACCGCGCTCGGATTGGTTAACACCAGTCGCTCAGTTACCTCAAACTGGAAGTGATACTGTTGATGCCGCAGCAGTTGCTGCAACCATGAGATGAAGCTTGGATCCTCTACCGTTTGTTGCGGTAAACCAAATACCACTGGGGTGTACTGCAATACCAACTGCGTCGCCGCGCGGATCTTACTCTGTTCAAACTCGGTAGTAAGTCGAAGCATCTTCAAATAAGGCATTAAATCCGATTCCAACATCGGTTTGCCGTTAATTTCTAAGCTGATGTCTAAGTCCAGTTGAATACGGTCGCCACCTTGATCAATGACAGGGTTAGAATTGAAGCGGAATTTGCCCTGCTCAATCCCGCTCAACAGTGCCTCTCGCCATTGCTGTCTGAACATCGGCGCCTCATCCGGTTGTTGATACCAATGGATGTGATCCGGTGATTGCATTGCTGTCATCAACGCTGTGTCAGCTTGAGCTAAAATCTCCTCGGCATTACGTTGCAGGTCTTTTGGTACCACTCCGAGTCCATACGAACTGGATAGCCCAACATTGGAGTCTTCGTAAGCTTGCTGTGCCCGTTGTTGCAGCGCCGCCACCGGATCTTCAACGGCGTCTCCGGCAACAACAATTAGAAACTCATCGGCACTGATCCGCGCCGCTAAGAAACCAAGTAGGCTGCTATCTAAAGCGCGAATGTGTGCCGCGAACTTACTGACAATGTCATCTCGCGCGGCGAAGCCATACTTCAACCGAACTTCGTCGAGGAAACTCATGTTAATTAACACCAGTACCCCGCCGTCGGCTTCCTTCAGCCATGAGTCAATGCGCTCAACAATGTAGGCACGATTGGGCAACGACGAGACCTGATCAGTAAGCAGTGCATGCTTAAGTCCATCAACCTGTTTGTTATAGCCCTCCACTTCAAACCGTAGTTTGGATGACATAGTATTTATGGCTTGGCCTAAGCGCCGTAGTTCGCCGGATTTAGGCAATGGCAATGGTGACGAAAACTTCAGGTGACTTAAGTCTTGTGCTGTCTTGGCAATTTTTGACAGCACCGATAAATGACCACGAATACCAACCAAAACACAAACAAAGCTAACCACCATCCAAATAGCCAAAATGGCGGCTACACCGGTGAGACGTTGCCACCACTGCCAGTAAAATTTAGAGGTATTACTGGTGGCAACCAAGATGGTTTGCCCATTCTGTTGATGCTGTAATGACGCCCTAAAATCTTTCAAATCAAATAAACCGGAGGCGGCAACAAATGTGGGTACCGAATAGCTATCGGCAATATCAACCTGTTGGGTCGATGAGGGAGCAGTAAGCCTGACGCTTGCGAGTGGGCTAATGGTATCCGGCAACCGTGCTAGCGCCAAAAGATCATATTTTTGCTGGTCACGCCATTGATTATCAAGCTGTTGCTTAATCCAATTAAAGTGTTCTTGTGCTTGCTCAATCTGTTGCTGTTGCAACCGCTCAGAGAGTAAATACCCGCTCAATGGCAGCAAAATCAACGCGCCAATAATCCCTGTGATTGCAACACGCAATACCAATTGTCGGAACAACGTCATCATCGACTCCTTGATAATGTGCTAGTTTGCGCCGTTTAAATCAACGTCGGCTAAGCCTTAGTTAATTCAAGTATAAGCCACTGAAAAGCAAACGGTTGAAACAGTAATAAATCGAGTTAGTGACTGCTGCCTACAGGGGATTACAAGGCGCTTAAATGGCGAGGAATTTAGGCTGTGTCACAGTTAAGTGTTGAGGTTTATATCAAGCCTTCGGCTGTACCGATTGCAGTACCCTTAAGGGCTATGTCGCGCTGGCGACGGCACATTCTTGTATGCATTAGCGGGGAGCTTCGCCCCCTTGCCTTGGGTCGCACTCCAAAACGCTTCGCTGGACTGCTCCAATGTGGCAAAAGATCAACGGCGGTAGTGCTTTCCGCTTGTATCAGAACTCGCCTAGCCGGTGCTTTAACTTCATAGGAAAGAACAGCACTTAGTTGGTACACAGCCGGAATTCAACGAGGGGAATTGCAGTGGCGATAACTACGGCTGACAACAAGCAGATCCCTCTGCTTCACTGGCGCTATGTTATTTAGGCAGAATCAACGCTTGGCTTTGTAAGCGGCTTAAGTTGGCTTGCGCCATCAATGCCGCAAGCTGTTCAGCATAGGTTTGCGGATCCAGTTGCTGCTTAAGTTGAAGCAATTGTTGCTCCAATGCCTGATAGTCGACTTGGAAGTCTTTACCGATTAACTGCTCAACCAGCGCGCTTTGTTTATGCAATAGCCGTCGCTGTTGTTCCGTTAGCATATTGATGGCGTTAGCCACTAGTTGCTGGTGGTCAACATTGCCCAACTTCCAACTACGCGGATCTTGTTGGTGAAAGTGCTCTTTCAATCGCAATGGTCGCAGTTCACCAGCAGGTAGCCGTTGTCCCTGTCCTTGGACCGAAAGTTCCCCGCCAAGTGCCTGCCAAATCGATTCGCTGGCTTCAAACAAACTTGCGCCGTTTGTCACCAATAACTTGATGTCGAATTGAGCAAACGCACGGCTCAGCTCTTGCTTCAACCGTTGCGAATTAGCGCCTTGCGGTAACAACACCGCTTGCTGCTTGCCTAGCGCCCGAATGGTCACAACTTCATCGTGCTTTCTTTTCGAGAGCAGATCAACCGAGGGCAATCGAAATTGACGCGGCGATGCCTCAGCACTAAAAATTTGCAGTCGATGGTCGATACCGTGCTGCAGGCCATGTTGCTGTTGCCAATCAATAAGATGTTGCTGCAAGCGGGAGATCAGCGACTCCCGTTGCGGTTGCTGTTGTAACTGCTGCTGCAACGGCACTAACAGTTGTAAGACTCGCCGTATGCCTTCCAAACCGAGCTCTAGCCGCTGTGATTCTTTATGGCCGCGATGCAACTTCTCCCAATGGGTATAGGTTGCTAAGCGTTGCCGCGAGATGGGCACCAATGGCAGCGTTTGCGTTGCCTTGGGGCTGGTAATCGCACCACTGGCTTCACTTTGGTTACTTTGGCGTACCGCAATCGGATCCGGTACACCAATGAGCCGTTTAGTGACGGCATTGATCATGATTACATCTCGTTAAACAAAGACAGGTTGGCAATTTTAACGTATGTAGACTGCGTTGCCTGTAAAACTGTGAGATTTTGAGTGTAATCGGTCATTGCTTCAGCATAATCGAGGTCTTCGGTCTCGCCGATCACCTTGCTGTTATACAGCACCATGTCTTTGTGGTGCGTTTCCATCATGGTAAGGGTGTTTTGTTTGCTACCCATGGATGTCATCGCCGAGTTAATTGAGCCACGCGTTTCATCGAGTACCGCCGTCATCTCCGCCTGAGCGGCGTCAAATTGTGGATCGCCAGGACTCAACGTTGGATCTTCTAGTACTTCGATGTAGTCATTCAACTCATTAAAGATGTCGTTAGTACCGGAGAAGAACAGCTCATCGCCGGGATAGTTCACCTCTAACGAGGAAGACTCCGAGATTGGCACCTCACGGGTGTCGCTGTTGCCTGCATAAACGTAATCACCATTGCTATCGATGGTAACTGGTTCCGTTGTGGTTGCGTTGCCCGCAAATAGATAGTTGCCGTTGTCATCTTGGCTGTTGGCAAAATCGACCAACGATGACTGAATCGAACGTAGTTCCTCAGCGTAAGCTTGGCGCCCTTCGGCGGTGGTGGTACTGCTACCAGCAGCAGTGACGATTTCTGTCGCTCGCAATAGCGTGTCGTTCATCGACAACAAGGTTGATTCAGCGCGACCATAATAGTCGGACAGGGTTGATATGTTGTCGAGGTATTGGTTTGCTTGGTTGGTGTCAGACTCCAAGCCCATGACCTTTACTGCACCAATTGGATCATCAGACGGCGCTAGAATCGACTTACCGTACGACATCTGCAGCATCGTATCGGTGATCGCCTGAGTGGTTTGCTGCATGCTGTAGACGCTGCTGGTGTAAAGTTGTTGAGATGCTACGCGCATAATTAGCCCTAGAAAGCGTTTAAGATTGTGGTAAACAGTTGATCAGCGGTCGAGAGCACTTTAGCGTTGGCCTGATAGGCTTGCTGATATGCAATCAGATTGACCGCTTCTTCATCGAGGTTGACGCCAGACACCGATACCCACTCGTTTTTGGCATGCATTTGCGCTTGTTCTGCTGCTTGTGCATCTAGCTCCGCTTGTCTGGTTGCGGAAGCGATGGTGCCAATCTGGCTGACGTAGGCATCGCTCAACGTAGAATCAATGCCGCCTAAACTGTCGAAGTGAAACTCTTGGGAAGACAAATCTACCATTGCTTGAAGGTTGGTGTTATCGCCGCTGCCGCCAGTTGCAGAACCACTAAAGGCCAACATGTCTGACGAGAAGTCGTCGACTAATTTCAAGGTACCGGCAGGATCAGTTGGATCGTAACTGAACATCGGCTGACCGGGATTGCCATTTTGGTCATAACCAGCCACCTGCACCTCGTTAAAAGCATCGGCAAAGGTCATCGCTAACTCGTCGATAAAGGCTTCCGCCTGATTCAACTCATTATCGTGGTAATCAATTAGCGCCCCTAGGCTACCGCCGACATCGGTAGACAGGGGAAAATCGTTACCGTTAAAGTCCAAAGTCAGTTGGCTTTTGCTTGGATCCAGAGGATCCGCCTCAACCCCTAGTGTGGCCGCAGTAGAGCCGACAACCAAAGGCTGACCATTTTGCAACGCAACGTTAACAGTACCATCGGCGTTGTTGGTGACTGAAACATCGACCAAATTGCTCAGATCAGCGATGGCGTTGTCGCGCTGATCAAGCAGTGACGAAGGGATCTCACTGGGATCGCTGTAGTCCGACATCATGGCGTTAATCTCGGCAATATTGCTGATCAAGCCATTGATTTCGATAACCGTAGATTCCATCTCCGAGGTCACCAGATCCCGCTGTTGCTGGAGGCTATCGTTGATGTTGTTGAAGCGCAGTCCCATGTTACTTAACTCACTGATAACAGCCTGACGGGTAGCGTTATCATCCGGGTTTACCATGGCAGCATTCAACGCCGCAAACAGCATATCCAAACCACTAGCAATGCTGTTGCCATCAGAGGCAAAGATGTTTTCTAGCTGGCCGAGGTAGCTGCTTTGAGTATCGTAGTAGGTCGCCGCACTGGTGCTGTCCCAGATGCTGGTCACCAAATATTGCTCACTGATTCGACGCGTAGAATCGACATAAACGGCGCCGCCCATGTCAGTGGCCAATACCGTATCTTGGCGCGAATAACCTGCTACCGAAGCGTTAGCGATGTTCATAGAGGTCGTTGCTAATGCGGCTTGGCTTGCGTAAATACCAGATTTAGCAATATTGGTTATGTTACTCATCAATTGTGCCTTGTGACGCTATCTCTAGCTGAATAAGTGACGGCTGCATTGCCGGTGAATGTTTATATGAGTCCATTGCGACCACATTCGAGTCAGACTTAAGCGTTGGCGCCAACTGTTCTGTCATTTGTTCGGCAAAACCAAGATTGCTGTTTTTGGTTATCGCTTGAGCTAACTCCGCATCGTAAAAATCTCGGAAAACGCTGTCACCACCAGATAAGGGGTTGTCATCGTCGTTGTCGATCATTGCGTCAGTCGCCGAACGCATCTGCTTCAGCACATTTTGTAAAAAGTTAGCTTCAAATTGCTCACCAGCCTTATGGATGGCTCCCTCTTGGCCATACTGACGTTTGAGATCCTGAGCATTCAGGTTGCTTAAATATCCAGAGTTGTTGTCCATCATCAATCCTTAAATCACAACTAGTTCGGCGTTCAATGCGCCGGCTTCATCCAATGCCTGCAGTATCACCATAAGATCGGCAGGAGTTGCGCCAAGGCTATTAATGGCGTTAACAATAACCTCTAGCGATGTGCCTTCAGGCAAAATAAAGCTGGTTGCCTGAGCTTGGTCGATGTCAATGGAGGTATTGCTACCCACTTCGGTGGTGCCGTTAGACAACTGCCCGGGTTGACTAATAAATGGGACCTCGCTAATGGCAACCGACAAGTTTCCGTGACTGACTGCAGCACGGCTTATTTTAACGTCAGCGCCCATAACAACGGTGCCAGTGCGGCTGTTAAATACAACCCGAGCAGGGGTTCGCCCTGACTCCACTTCTATCGATTCCAACATCGACATAAACGTCACCCGCTGTCGTGGCTCCGCTGGTGCTCGTACCAACACCTTGGCATTGCTGTCTGCTCGAGCCACATTTGGGCCGAAGCTTGCATTGATGGCTCGCTCAATATTGCGGGCGGTGGTAAAGCTCTGTCTTTTAAGGTTTAACACCACCTCTTCGGCGCTGTTAAAGCTCGATGGGATGCCACGTTCGACAATAGCGCCGTTTGGAATGGTACCTACTGTGGGCGTATTAATGGTCACACTGGTGCCGTCACGGCCTTCGGCGGAGATCCCGCCAACCACCAAGCTGCCTTGCGCAACCGCGTAGATCTGACCATCAACCCCTTGCAACGGAGTGACCAATAGCGACCCTCCACGGAGACTTTTGGCATCACCGAGGGAAGATACCGTGATATCAATGGTTTGACCTGCACTAGCTTGCGCTGGAATAACAGCATGGACCGCAACTGCAGCGACGTTCTTCAGCTTAGGATTGATATTTGAGTCGAGGTTTACCCCGAACTGCTCCAGCATATTGCGCATCGAATGGCTGGTGAATTTCACCTGCGATTGATCACCGGTGCCAGCTAGACCAACCACCAAACCGTAGCCAACCAATTGGTTATCGCGCACACCTTGTACATCAACAATATCCAACAACGGACGTGTGTTCTGTTGTGCCCCAGCAAACGGTGCAATTAGTACCAACAGAAAGAGAAAAAAAGGCTTCATAAACACCATTACATTGGGAACCATGGGCTTTGGAAGTAGCGTTGCGCCCACCCCATTCGATTCGAATCAGCTATCGCTCCCTTTCCACCATAGATAATTCGCGCATCGGCAATCCGCTGAGAGCTCAGGGTATTATCGTTGTCGATATCATCAGGTCGAACCAAACCAAGGATCCGCAAGTATTCGTCCCCTTGATTGAGTCGCAACCACTTTTCACCGCGTATCAATAGCACGCCATTAGGCAAAACCTCAGCCACGGTCACCGTGATAGAGCCAGATAGCTTGTTCTGTTGACTAGAGCTGCCAGTTCCAGAAAAATCATTACCAACACTGCCCGTGCCGGTTAACGAATCATCTAAACCGCTGCCTAACGTGGTATTCGCACTAAAGCCAGTTTGCAGGTTGCTAAGCTTGCTGGTGGAGGTGTCGGCCTTCTTGCTGGCTTGGGTCTGCTCATCCAGCGCTACCGTCAGAATATCGCCCACACGATAAGCACTGCGATCGGTAAACAGATTGAGCATAAAGTCGCTGCGATAGGCGCTACCGTGTTCAGGCTGTACCTGCGAGTAGTTTAACTTTGGCGGCGCCCATTGAGGCTGATCAGGTTCAGGCTCTGGCTCGGGAAAGTGCGAGGCGCACCCTCCCAGCAGCAACAAAGCACCCAATAATGCTAAGTTTTTCATCGTTGTTTATACCGTCTGGTTTAGAAACTGCATCATTTCGTCTGACGCACTCATCACCTTGGCATTCATCTCGTAAGCGCGTTGCGTTGAGATCATCTCGACCATCTCTTCCACCACACTAACGTTGGAGGACTCGAGCGCTCCTTGCTGCAATCGACCCAACCCCTGTTCACCAGGGATCCCTTCAACGGCAACACCAGATGAGTCGGTTTCGGCATATAGGTTGCCGCCAAGCGCTTCTAAGCCGGCTGGATTGATGAAGTTAACGGTGTTGATTTGACCTAAGGTATCGCCACCGGTTTGACCGGCAATCTCTGCGGTTACGGTGCCGTCTTCGCCAATCGTTACAGCTGTTGCATCTTCCGGAATGGCAATCTCTGGAATCAATGGCAAACCTCCAGAGGTAACCATCATGCCATCGGCGTTGCGAAAGAACTGACCATCTCTGGTGTAGCTCAGCTCACCATTTGATTGCTCAACTTGGAAGAACCCTTGTCCTTCAATCGCCAAATCCAACTGTTGATCAGTCGTTACTAGCGCACCGGTTGTGAACACTTTTTGACTGCCAGCGATCTTTACGCCAGTACCCATTTGAGTGCCCGAAGGCAAATCGTTTAACTCATCAACTTGGCCACCCGGTTGACGCTGAACCTGATAGAACAAATCGGTAAAAGCAATACGATCGCGCTTAAAGCCGGTGGTATTAACGTTAGCTAAGTTGTTAGAAATGGCTTGCAGCTTAGCATCTTGCGCCGCTAGGCCGGTTTTACTGATCCATAAAGAGGAACTCATTGATATTACCCTGCGTTAGTCAGAAGAGAGTTGCCAACCTTGGCAAGCTGCTCTGCACTCGACATCATTTTAACTTGGACTTCAAATTGGCGATTGAGATCCATCGCCGCGGTGATCTCACTGAAGGCATCAACATTACTGCCTTCCAAAAAGCCGCTGATTACCGCGACTTGTGCGTTTGCTGCAAAAGCTTCACCATCTGCACCGCGCAACAGCCCATCTAGACCTTTACGAAACTGGGCCGGATCCGGCGCGACTAACTTAAGTTTGTCGATAGTCAATGGTGGGCCATCTTCAGCAGGGATAATGCTAATCATGCCGTCATCACCGACAAATACGTCTTTGTGCTCTGGCAAAACGATGGGGCCATTTTCACCAACAACCGGCAGCCCTTCTAGCTGCAAGGTACCTTCGTTATCGAGGCTTATGGCGCCATTGCGGGTATAAGCCTCGCCACCTTCGGTTTGCACCGTAAACCAGCCATCAGCGACAATGGCAAGATCAAGCGTTCGGCCAGTGGGAATTGATTTCCCCTGGCCCATGCTAACCATTTGACCATCAATGGTTGGAAAGACACGGGTGGTGTTACCGATGTTACCTAGCGCCTGCGAAGACACCAGTTCAAGATCTGCTCGGAACCCCGCGGTATCGACATTGGCAAGGTTGTTGGCATGACTTGCTTGCAGTTGCATTACCCGCTGCGCCCCTGCTGTCGCGGTGTAGATTAAGCGATCCATAATTAGATAGCGTTCATCAGCGACTGGGTCATGGTGTCAGCAGCAGTTAGTACCTTGGCATTCGCTTGGTAATTACTCTGCGCCGCCATCAAGCCAACCAATTCATTGGTTACGTCAACATTGGAGCCTTCAACGTAGCCAGCATTAAGAGTACCAAGGGTACCGCTACCCGGAGCACCAACAATTGCAGCGCCGGAGGTTGGAGTTGCAGTCCAAGTGGTGTTGTTAGTTTGCTCCAAGCCATTAGGGTTGGTGAAGTCAGCGAGTACCACCTGCCCTTGCAGCTGTTCAGTACCGTTGGTGTAGGTGCCGTATACCATGCCATCTTCAGCAATACGAATCCCAGTAAGCTCACCCGGTGCATAACCATCTTGCTGAATACTGGAGTTATTGTAGTCACTGCCATACTGGGTACTGCTGGCCCAATCCACATCGATAGTCATCTCACCAGCACCGTCAAGATCGCTTGCAGGGATGGTTAAGCTGCCCGTGCCACTTGGGGCGATCAGCGCGCCGTTACTATCGAAGTTTAATTCATCAGGCGGGGTTGGCGTGTAATCAACACCATCCACTTCATAGTGAACTTCCCAGGTGTTCGCGCCCGTTTTTACGTAATACTGGGTAAACGCATGCTCGTTACCGAGGGAGTCATACACATTAACAGTGTTAGAGCTGTTATAGCTGTTGATATCGCTAGGGTCGAACGGGGTTGTCGGTACCTCACTACGAGAATCTAGGTTAGTTACCATCTCCACGCTGCTGGTTTCTTTGGCTGCAGAGGCACTGCTGTCAACGGTGAGATCGGTTACCTGACCAGTACTGATATCACCACCAGCGGTTACTGGGTAACCCTGCAGGGTGTTGCCGTAAGGGTCAACAATATTACCTTCCGCATCTTGACCATACATGCCCGCTCGGCTGTACATCATGGTGCCGTCGCTGCCTTGCACCATAAAGAAACCATTGCCTTCGATTGCCATATCGAGTTCCCGGCCGGTGTAGTTAAGGCTTCCCCCCATCGAGAAATCTTGCGAAGAACCGCCCATCGATACGCCGCCTGGGTTGCCACCGGTGTATACCGATGAGTATTCCGCCCGCGCAGTTCGATAGCCGACAGTAGAGGAGTTAGCGATGTTGTTTGAGATCACTGCCAGTTCTTGGTTGGTGGCTCGCAAGCCGCTCATGGCAATTTGAGTAGACATATTTGTCGATTCCTAATTAATTATTATTGGTTAACGCTAGGGTTGTTATTGATATGCGAGCGCCGCTTGCTGTTCGATCGGATCGGCATCAAGTTCATCGAGTGCCCCTTCAGCAACCTCAGAGATATCCAGCACCGATACCGTGCCTAGGCCATTATTCATTTGAGCCATCATTACCCCAGAGGCACTGATAAAGTGAATACGCTCGATTTCGCCGGCTAAGAAGGTTTGTGGGTTAGTCACCTCATCATCAGCCATTGCGGCAACCTCAATGGTGTAATCTCCGTGGGCTAAGCCCAGCTCAACCGGGTCGATTCGGTACTCCAGATCACCCTCTTCTTGCGGGCCCAACTGAATGGTCTTGACCACTTCGCCCTGATCATTCTTAACATCGATTGAGGTCGTTTCGGTGGCGTGCTCAAGGTAGGCTTTACCGTACATGACGTCGTTATCATCAACCGTAAACTGGTTGCTCGGCACGTATGCATCTTTGCCAATAAGTGACGAAGATTGAACAATGCTGGCATTTTCCATCAACACCATTTGGGTGTTCTGGTTGGCACGAATATTCTCCAAACTTTCAACTTGAGAGAACTGAGCAAGCTGCGTCACGTATTCGGTCGAATCAATAGGATCGGTCGGGTCTTGATGCTCAAGCTCCGCCAGCATCAGTACTAAAAACTGGTTGGTCAGATCGTCTTGGGTACCATTTCCACTGATCGCAGTTAACTCGTTGGATGAGCTAGATGAGCTACTTGTGCTGGTCACTTCCATCACTAGGTCCCTAAGTTCAGTAGCGATTGCTGCATTGAACGGGCACGGTTCATCACATTGACACTGGCTTCAAAGTTTTGAGTTGCCGACATCATATCTGCCACTTCAACAATGGGATCAACATTGGAATAAGCGACGTAGCCATCGGCATCAGCTAATGGGTGGTTTGGCTCAAAACGCATATCCGCGTTATCAAGCGTGGTCGTTAAGTTTGTCACAGCGACGCTAGCGGCAGGATTGGCATCTACACCAGTACCGTGGTAAACCGCCTCAAAGATAGGCTTGATCGATTTATAAGCCTCTTCGGCACTGGCCGCAGCCGAGTCGACGTTGGCGAGATTACTGGCAATGGTATTTAGGCGTGTTGTCTGGGCAGCCATCGACGACCCGGCAATATCGTAAATATTGGCGAAAGACACTGGATTACTCCCCCTTAATTGCGGATCGAAGCCCGCTAATTTTCATATTTAAAAAGGTCAAACTGGTTTCAAAGTCCATGCTATTTTGCGCAAAACGCGCCTGCTCTTGGCCTATCTCCACCGTGTTGCCGTCCGCAGCGAGTTGCGCCGGAATACGAAACATCATGTCGTAGTTCCTACTTACATCCATACCGCTTTCAAACGCGGCCAACTCAGACTTAAAGTCGATATCACGCGCTTGATACCCTGGGGTTTCAGCGTTAGCGATGTTCGCCGCGAGGATTTTGGTTCGTTCAACCCGTACGTCTAAAGCTTGAGCGTGTAAACCTAAGGCTGATTCAAAGTTGATTGCCATCGACTCTCCAAGTACCGTGTGCGCTAATTAGTTGAGGCTAAGTCTGCCCGCACCGACATAAGCAACCATCGTGCCAATATATAAACTAATGATTTTACAGTTACTTAGAGGGTTCACTGGGGAAAGGAAAGGAAGTTTTATTTCCGTTGCAGCGCTACTTTTGGTTGCTCCTTCCGCATCAGCAGCAAGCGCAGAAAGCTGGCTTAAACAGCAGTTTGATCAACAACTACTAGATTGGAAAACCCAACAGCAAGGGGTATGGGGAGAGACTCGACTGCAGTTTGGCCGCAGAACAGCACCGTTGCCTAGCTGCAGTGGCTCACTGCGCTTGGCCAAACCGTTAACCGGCACTCCGCTGGGTACCCATCGTGTCAATCTCAGCTGTGACCAACCTTTATGGGAAAGACGAGTACGTGTGACCTATCAGGCTAAGGTTCAGGTGTGGATGACCCAGCATGAATTACCTCGCAACCAGATAATCAGCGCCACAGACATTCAACCGAAACAGCAGTGGGTTGACGACCGCAGTGATAGGTTGGTGCTTGATAAACAGCAGATCATTGGCCACCGAGCGACTCGGAGAATTGCGGCAAACTCTGCCATCAAAGCGATGGTTATCGCTGATGCATGGATGGTTTCGAAGGGACAAGAGGTAGTAATTAGTGCCAAACAAGGCGGCTTTACCGCTACGACAAAAGGGGTTGCACTTAGTTCGGCCAATCAGGGCCAAGTAATTAAAGTGAAAAACAGTCGAAGCGGTAAAGTGATTAGCGCATATGTTATCGATTTTGGTGTAGTTGAAACCAAATTTTAATTCTTGGCAAACACTTCCAGCATACGGACACCGTAACGCCCATCTACGTCGACGACTTCGCCTCGACCCAGTAGCTGACCATTGACCTTAATATTAATGGGGTCGCCTGCTCGTGCTTGCAGCTGCACCACATCACCATGGCCAAGTTTAGACAATTCACTCAAGGTCATTTCAGTGCTGGAAACTTCAAGCGTTACATCAACCGGGAGACTTTGAAAAAAACTATTTGACGTTGCAGCGGTTGATGAGATCGTGTTGTCGACCAAGTCATCAATCACCAAACTTTCATTTCCCATAGGTAACTTCCTCATCCTAGGTCACTTTTATTGCGATGGGGCGACTACGCAATAAATATAAACCGATATTGAATTAAAATTATCGTCATTATAGCAGAAACAAGAATTGGAAGCCGAATGTAATTATCACCATCTCGTCTTGCTCGAATATACACCAATTTAGTCAATATCAGAAAAATGGATATCAGGCTGATTGCAAACAGCAGTTCCGTTTCAAAATCAAGTGATGGAGCAAATGCGCCCCAACAGCAACCAACAACATAACTGACAATAATTGTTGTTAAGAATAATTTTTGTAAACGATCTGCTTTTCTAGATTTTATACTTTCCATTTTGGGCCTCCATGGCACTTCAATAAATCCATTTACCCATTAGCGTTTCATTAACCTTTCTGGGAGTATTTATCAGGTATTGTAAAGTTAGAATTAGAGCCAAGTCTTCGCTGTCGTTTTATAATTCCTTGAGCGGCATCGTTATTCAATAAGAACAGTTCAATTCTGCGATTAGCGATCGCTTTTGGGTGTTTTTCGTCTAACGGAATGATGTCGGCATAACCAGCTACATGTAGGAACTGAGAGCTGGGCACCCCACCAAGCTGCAATGCACGCCGTGCTTGCAGAGCTCGATTGGTCGACAACGCCCAGTTGCCATCACCATTGCTAAACTTAGATGAGTCAGTATGACCAGAAACCAACATTGGCTGCGCATACGGGACCAATAATTCCGCTAGCGTCAGCAATAGATCTTGAAAGAATGGCTCAATTTGGTCGCTGCCTCGGCGAAACATCAATTGCTCGACGTTATCACTCAGCACAATCCGTAAGCCGTCCTCTCTTGACTCAAAGCGAACATGGTCGGCTACTTTGCCTTCACCAAACTGTTGCGACAGGGTCTGCTTTATTAACTCAACCTGCTCGGTTGAATCGGCCGCAGTTTCGCTAACCTCAACCTTCTCAGTAGCACTACTATTGGCAACCTCATTGTTAGTTCCGAGACCTTCAGTTTGACCATTGCCGTTAGAAAAGAAGCCTGTATCACCGCGCTCTTTGCCGCCGCTCTCACCAAAATCTATCATCGATAGGTTAGCACTTTGGTAAATATTCTCCGCTTCAATCGGTACCCCGGTTCGCAGATTGTTCACCACCGTTTGCCGCTCTTCAACACTTGACGCCTCAAGAATCCACAGCAACAGGAAAAATGCCATTAACGCTAACATCAAATCAGCAAAGGCGACTTTCCAACCGCCCCCATGCGGTTTATGTCGTTTGTGTTTCTTGGTAAACACCACCGGTTGCTCTTTACTCATTTACCGGAGTCTCAGACGGCGCGACTAACCATTGTTCCATCTCAATAAAACTAGGACGGTTTTCAGTCTGAATTTGGCGGCGACCTGCATCCACTGCTAGCAGCGGCGGCTTGTCTTTAGCAAAGTAAGTGATCATCTTTGCCAACGCCTTATAACGTGCGATACGCATCTGGACCATGTGTTCAAGGGCCGATGAAATAGGATGCAATAATGCGTAACATAGATAGATGCCGACAAATGTACCGACCAAGGCTGCACCAACCTTGACCCCGATCATCGATAGCGCACCATCTAAAAATCCCATGGCGATAATGATCCCCATTACCGCGGCCATAATACCGAAACCAGGACAAGCTTCACCGATCTTAAACAACACTTCAGAGGGCCTCATCATATCCGCCTCTTGTTGTTCAATCTCTTCATCCATTAAGTGAGCCAGATCGTGCGGCGATATCTTTGCCATCGACTGAATGCGCAAATTATCAGCTAGAAACTGTAAAATTTGTGGCTGCTTTAATACGGCTGGATATTTACTGAACAATTCGCTAGTCTCAGGTTCATCGATATGTTCATCTAAAACCTTGAAGCCTTTCAGCCTTAGTTGATTAAATAGCTCATAAGTTAAACAGATTAATTCTTTATAAAAGTCTGGGTCTTCTTGCTCCTTGCTCCACAGCGCTTTAATCTGCTGACCTGTTGTTTTAATAACCGCCATTGGTACACTTATCAACAACGCACTAATTGCCGCACCAATAATAATGACAAACTCCGCTGGTTGCCAAATTGTCGACAAGTTACCACCAGCAAGCATAAATCCACCAAAAACGGCGATATTAAGCATTATAAAAAACAATATTTTAAACACTACGCAACTTCCTTAAACGTTTATTGTTTTAATTCTAAAATCACTTTGCGCAACGCGATTACCGCAGCTTTATGTAATTGGCATACCCTTGCCTCAGTCACCTTTAATACCAAAGCTATCTCTTTGAGGTTTAATTCGTGCTGATAGTAAAGTGACATCAATAGTTGTTGTCGTTGATTTAACTTACTGAGCCCATGTACTAACATTTCCTGCTGTTCATTATGGTCATCGTCACCTTGGCTCGGTTCATGGTTTTCCAGCAACTCATCCAAACTGCTAAGCACATCCGCGTGACTATCCAAACAACTTTGATGCACCTCGGTAAGTGACAGCCCCAGATGATCAGCAATCTCCTGCTGGCTCGGCTGCCGCACGAGCTTTTTGGTTAGTTCCCGCTGGGCATCATTATACTGATGTGCACTTTGACGAACCTGACGGCTGCGCCAATCCAACCGACGGAACTCATCCAACATCGCTCCTCTAACGCGCTTGGAGGCAACGGCTGCGAAGTTATTATCTATTTCACCAGGATAACGCCTGACAATATCCAGCAATGCCATTAAGCCGAGCTGTTCTAAATCATCACGATCTAATACGCCGTCACAATGGCAAGCTAACTTCGACGCAGTCCGTTTAACAAGCGGCAGATATTGCTGCAGTACGGCCTGTTCATTAATGGCTGAACTCGTAGTATTCGCACTGTAATCATGGGCACCAGAAAACATCGTAATTTCCTACTGAACAACCAGCTTAGTGATCAGGACGTCGTCAATAACAATATCGATGCCATTGTCAGCAAACTGTTGAGCAATGTGCCCATGGATACTGTCCTGATGCGCCTTAAGGTAGCTAGAATCAATGAGCTCCTCGATCGGCTTTCGTCCCATCACCAAAATGGTGGCGTTACGAATCACCGGCGAAAAGTCTTCGATCAACTGGCTGGTGTCCTCCTGATACTCCGTCATCTTGAGCGAGAACTCGATCAACAGATAGCGATCGCTAGGTAACGACAAAACTATCTTTTTTACCTTGAAATACTTTTGTTTTTTAACCAGTTCATGCTGTTCGGTGGTGGCCGACCCATTGGCAAACCACCAAAAGCCACCAGAGCCCACTAGAGCAACGACTAGAGCTAACAATGGAAGCCATTTTTTATCTATTTTCATCATGCGGTTACATCCAGATCAGAGCTGGTTTGTGGATCAGTATTCGACATGTCGTCGTCATGATATGAGGCAACGGTTACCGGCTCAGACTCAATTAGCTCATCAGCGCTGTGTTGTTGCTGCGAATGTGGTTGATCATTGACCGATACATCAATTGCACCATCGAAGTGGAGCTCGAGATCGGTTCGAATCCGGTCGAGCTGCTGCATCAATGCATCTTTAACCAGAGGGTTAACCGCGGTAACCACAACACTCATGCGGTTACCGTCAAGCTGTACGTTAAGATCAATCTTGCCCAAATCCGGTGGGTCGAGGCGAAGCTGAGCACCGCGAAACTTTTGGTCTATCTGAAACTTGAGCTGCTCTCCTAATGCCTGCTGCAGCTCCCGTCCCATGGTCAGCTGATCGGCGCTGACACTTAGTGGTCCCCAACTTGGTTTTGCCACTTGGCTGTTGTTAGCCGCGTCACCATTCAATTTGGCTGCGCTGTGCTGGTTAACGATAGTGTTATCAGCCGCATCTGCAGGCTGGCTAATAGCCGTTATCAGTTCCATTGATGCAACTGCGGTTGGAGACTGCGTGGCACTAATCGGCATAGTGCTAAGTAACGCCGTGTTACGTGATTCTGAAGTCGGTAGCGAGCTATTCGTTGCTGCGCTATCGGTGCGACTAAAAGCACTCGCACCACTCTGGGTTGGCTTAACCACCTCTGCAGTTAACACCGAGGTTGAAGCTCCAATCTGCACCATTGAGATTGGCTGTGGCTGAGGCGTAATTGATTGTTTGGTTAACTGTTCAACTACTAGCCCAGATGTAGCATCGAGTAACGGCTGAATTAGCCGTTCAACGTTCAATGGTGCTAAAGCGGTTTCAGCACGTTGCAGCGATGAACTTGGTAACCTTTGAGCTGAGTCAGTTGCAGATGCCATTTGAGCGAAAGTGATCAGCTGATTGACCTCAGTGTTGTTATCAACTTGCGGAGTCAAATCGGCCCCTAAATCAAGATCAGCTAGGTCACTAGCTTTTAGCTCACAAGCTTGGTCAGGCTCAGAAACCCCAGCGGTGAAATCGCTATCGGAATCATCCGCCGCCACTTTTCGGTTTCCCGGATAATCGTCAGTGCCCACAGCACTGTGATCACTTTTATCTACTTGGGCTATTGGGTCGCGGTGCGGCGACGAACTATTGATAGAAACTATGTTCACGTTGATTCATTAATTCTGTTTGATGATAGGCGCGCAGGCCTTGACGCTGACTTCGCTCTTGCTCCATCAATTGCTGCAGCCGTTGATTGTGTTGCGCTAAACGTTCTATTGCACGATGGTGAGCAGCAACCATTTGGTCGTAGGCTTTATCGTCGCCGGGCTTTTTAGCACCGTGCTGCTGAAGTACAGTGGCCAATTTTCGGTCAACACTGGAGAGTTTTGGCCAGTCCTCACACTCACTGTATTGCTCCAACGCGACCGCAAAGCGACGCCACAAGTTATTCAAAGTGCTGCCAACCATCATTAATGTCAGTGATAACTTGAACAATTGGCGCTAGTTTGGTGGTGTCGCTGTTAATGCTGGCACTCAACAATTGGCGATGGCAAAAATCGTACAGTTGATGCAGATTAGCCGCTAATTCACCGCCATTTTCCATATCGAGCATGGCATCCATACCCATGATAATGTTCAAGCACTTATCGACCGATGCGCCCTTTTCAGCGATACGTCTATTGTCGATATGGCCTTCGATTTTGGTCAGTTCATCAAGGCAAGCCTCGAGTAGCATGCGCACTAAATCATGCTGGTTGGCAGAAGCCGCGCGAGCTTCTACTGAACTTTGTTGGTACGCGGCAAATGGATCGTTATTGGTAAACATCTAAGGTCAGACTCGTAATTAGGCGTAAAACATTTGTGATGTAGCAAGCATCTGCGTTTGGTACTGCTCAGCAGCAACAAATTGACTGAGATAAAGTTCATACTTCATCTCCATTCGATAATCGAATTCAGCCATATCATCTTCGAGGGTTCGCTGTTGAGTCTCAATCGAGTCCTGCTTGACATCGATGATCCCCGACGAGGAGAGAAACGGATCAATCTTGGCGTCGAAGCTTTCAATAATCCCGCCAGGGCCTGCGAACATCTCTTCAACAGCGCCACTGTCGTTTGCTAGCGCCTCTTCAAATTTTTCTTCATTCAGTGATAGCTGGCCGTCGCGATCCATCTCAACGCCGATATCAGATAGCGTCATGCCGTTAGGCGCTGGGACAAACACCAACTCACGTAGATCAGAGCGCAGCATCCGAACCGACGAGTCACCCTTTAGTACCCCAACTTCATCAACGCCTACTTCAACGGTGTCTTCATCTTCGTCAGAATCATCGTCTTCGTCAGCATCCTCGTCGTCTTCGCTATCTTCGCTGTCGTCGGTATCAACTGTAACCGTTTGGGTTAGTTCATCGATGGTGGTCATCAGGGTATTAAAAGAGTCGATAAACTCCTCAACCGCATCCTGAGTAGCTTCGATATCTTGCTCAACGGTTAAGGTGGTCGAACCCACCTGCTTGAGATCCAACGTTACCCCGTCAATTACTTCGACTTGGTTACTGCTCGAAGTAATAGGTACACCATCAATAGAGAAGTGTGCGTCCTGAGCAGGGTTGAGTTCGTTAGGGAAACTCCACTGGGCGTCATTACCAGTGCCAGTTGCAGTAACCGTAAGGTTGTTTTGCGCACCAGAGTCGTCGCCAGACAACATCAGCTCAACTTCGCCATCACCGGTCTGAATCAATGCTGCAGTTACCCCAGGGTTATCAGGAGCATCATTGATATAATCGACCAAGTCAGTGACCGTTGCTGCGCCGCTGGCGTTAACCACACTAAAATCAATAACCATCGACTCCGGTGGTGTGCCAACAGCAATCTCAACCGTGCCAGTTGTTGGCAGAGGCTCTGCAGCGCTAGCAAACGACGATGAGATCTTATGTTGTTTTGCAAGTTGGGTAACTTCAATGTCATAGATCCCGGCAGGAGCTGCTGAATCGATATCGACAGTGCCAACACTTTCGTTACTTAAACTGCCTTTTTTAGCATCAAAGGCATCCCCATCCAGCGCAGCTAAATCGCTCTGCATCGCTTTTAACGCGGATTCTAGGGTGTCATATGCATCGGCCTGCGCTTCAAGGTTGGCTTCTTTTTCAGCATAGATCTCGTCCTGCGCCATCCGTTCGGCTGCAACCAACTGTTGCGCCATGAGTGACGAATTACTCGCCGGCATTGTGCTCATGCATTACCTCTATTTAAATAATCCCACGACTTAGTCGATACCTGCTGGTAGTACCAGACGATAAGCTGGAAGGGGCGCTATACCGTACCCAAAGCAAAATTCAGGCCAGCTAGTTACCATTGCTACAAATCCTAGCTATATAGGGCGTCACCTTTGCGGTGAAACTTAAATAAATAATCGAAGCGGAAGTAACTTTTCCGCACGGAGGGTGAAAAGGGGAAGATATTAGCGGTGAAGGAGCGAAACCAACCAGTGGGTTTAAGTTAAGGCAGTGTCGTAGTTAGCTGTTGAAGTTTATCTTAAGCCTTCGGCTTCACCAGTTTCGGTGCCTTTAGAGGAGGATGTCGCGGTGGCGACGGCACATTCTTGTATGGATTCCGGGGAGCTTCGCCCCCGTTGGAATCGCCTTTGCCTTAGGTCGCAGTCCAAAACGCTTCGCTGAACTGCTCCAATGCGGCAGAAGATCAATAGCAGTAGTGCTTTACCCTTTGTATCAAAACTTGCCTAGCCGCTGCTTTAACAGCATTGGCAAGAACAACACTTAATTGGTACACAGCCTAAGTTAACCGTGCCAGCGTTTTACCAACTTAGACCGACAGCAACAACGCTCAATCAGCTGCAAACAAAAATTATTTTAAATTTTTTCGTATTGGGGGTTAAGTAATTACAACTGCATGCCGCCCTATTGTGATGAATGACAAAAATGCCTTAGGCACTTATCAATAGGAAAATAATCATGCTATCAGTTCAGACTAACTACGCTTCTTTAGTAGGCCAAAACGCACTGACTCAAGCCAACAACGAAATGACTACCGCTATGGAGCGTTTGTCTACCGGTTACCGTATCAACGGCGCATCTGATGACGCTGCTGGCCTGCAGATTGCTTCCCGTTTAGAAGCAGACTCTACCGCTCTGCAACAGGGTACTCGTAACGTTAACGACGCCATCGCTATGCTAGAAACTGCTGACGGTGCTTTATCTGAAGTTGAGTCCATCGCTATGCGCATGACCGAGCTGAGTACTCAGTACGGCAGCGCGACTGTAAGTGCCGACGATCAGGATGCGATTACCGCTGAATTCGACGGTCTTAAAGACGAGTTAATCTCTATCACTACCGAGACTGAATTCGCTGGTGAAGACCTGTTTGGTAAATTTGATGCTGCAGTGACCGTTGATGCCGGTGTTGGCAAAACCGTAACTGTTGATGCAACTGCTGAGATCGCCGCACTTGATACTGCTATTGCTGCGCTAGACGTTACCGACATTGCGACTGTTGACACCACTATCGACGCTCTAGGTGACACCCGCTCTGTATTGGGTTCTGGTATCAACCGTCTGCAGCACACCGCCAACAACAACGCCAACATTGATGAAAACACTCAACAAGCGTTGAGCAACATCAAAGACGCCGATTACGCTACTGAATCTTCTAACATGACTAAGAACGAGATGCTGGTTCAAGCTGGCACCAACGTACTGGCTAAGTCAAACCAGAACACCAGCTTGGTAATGAGCCTGTTGGGCTAAGGCTAGATAGCCGCTATACTGCAACAGCTGAGTTCGCTCAGCTGTTTTTGCTGGCTGTATTGGTTAATGCTAATTAGTACAACCAGCAAAAACAGAGCAATCTGTTACCGCTTTGATAGGATCCACATATGAATATTTTATCCAACGAGACGCAACGTTCTGCCCAAGTCCGGGTTGAAACCGTCGACAACAGTGCTAAGTCTGATAAGAGTGACGCCACGGTCGTTGCTCATTCCGCAGCCATAAACATCGAAGAAGTGGCGATATCGTCGCAGTTTCAGCTGTTGGAAGATGGGGCACAACAGTTGGCACAACTACCAGAGGTCGACATCGACCGCGTAGCCGCATTGAGCGCAGCACTCGCCGATGGCAGCTTTAATATCGATCTTAATGAAATTGCCACGGCAATGACCGACCAACACGGGAAACGCTAATGTCCACCAATGAGTTGATTCGGGCGCTAGCAAAATCGATCCAGCAAGATGTTCGTCACTATCAAGCTATCGAAACTCAACTGCAGCAGCAACGTCAGCTGATGCTCGATCGCGCACTGGAGCAACTCACTCAGCTCAATTTCAAGTTAGACAAAGCGTATAGCCAGTTGCAACATCACTCCCAGCAGCGCCAGCAATGGTTACAAACGTTGGGATTTAGCGGTGATAGTGATGGTTTTGCCGCTTTATTAACACGCCTACCTAAGGCTGTTGCACAACAACTGCAGGACAGTCACGGTAAGTTGCTGGCGCAGATGCGTAGCTGTCAAATGCTAAACGACCGCAATGGTCAGTTGTTGATTCAGCAACAGCAGCGACTAAATCAGCTTTTGAACCCACAACAGGCCCAACAACAACTGAACGACTATGGTCCGATAGCCTAGTCTTTACCAAATACCATCAAGGTTGCCACTATTTTGATGACACCGCATTGCGAGCTCATCCAACTGCCGTTGTTCCGCCTTATTCTCACTGATTCTAGCCTGCTCTAAGCGCTGCTCAATCAACCACCGTAACCCCTGTCGACGTTGCAAAAAGTAGCGCCACAGCTTGTCTAAACGCTGTCGCTCAGTTTGCAACAAGCTGATCTTCTGCTGGTTTTTGTCACTAACCTGCAGCAGTTGAATAGCCATCTGCTGCTGATTCTGAAGTTGGTTAATGCAGTTGAACTGACCCTGTTGTTGCTGTAAAAACTCAGCAATCTGACGCTCAACTTGCTCCAATTTGGTTAACCGAGATTGATTATCCGCCCGCTGTTTTCCAATTCGATGTAACTGCTGCTCCATCTGCTCTGCAAGTCGGTCGAGTGCCTTAGTTGCCATGAGTACCGAAATGGCTCATTAATTGCTCCAACTGTTGCTTCGCTTCATCGATAGAGACTGCCTGTTGCTGTGACTGCTGCAAATACTCGCTGATCTGTGGGTAGCCCTTAACAGCCCTATCCAACTCATGATCTTGCCCAGCTTGATAGCCCCCTAGTGGGATCAACTCCTGAACTTCGCGGTAGCGCCCCAATAGATGACGTAAACGGTTTATATGCGCCATCTGTTCTGGCTGCACCACTTGATCAGCAACGCGAGAAACAGAAGCACCAAGATCGACAGCAGGATAGTGACCCTGCTGAGCCAGCGAACGGCTTAATACCATATGGCCATCAAGGATGGCTCGAGCGGAATCAGCAATTGGATCTTGTTGGTCATCGCCTTCCGCCAGCACCGTATAAAACGCGGTCAACGAGCCTTGAGGGTGTTCGCCGTTACCTGCCATTTCGACCAGACTCGGTAGCATCGAAAACACCGATGGCGGATAACCTCGTGTCGCCGGAGGTTCACCAACGCTAAGACCAATTTCCCGCTGGGCTTGGGCGTAACGGGTAAGTGAATCCATCAACAGCAACACTCGCTTACCTTCATCACGATAACCACAGGCAATCTGATGACACAAGCGCGCAGCTCGCAACCGCATTAACGGCGTTGCATCGGCAGGCGCAGCAATAACAACTGCTTGTTTGCGTCCTGCTTCACCCAGAGCATGTTCGATAAACTCTCGAACTTCGCGGCCACGCTCACCAATTAAACCGACCACCACTATCTCGGCTTCGGTATAACGGGTCATCATCCCAAGCAACACACTTTTACCCACGCCGGACCCGGCGAACAGCCCTAGCCGCTGGCCCTGACCGATGGGTAAGAGCCCATTAAGTACCCGAACACCAACGTCAAGCTGCTTGCCAATTGGCTGCCTTAATAACGGATTAGGGCTGTGCATGCGAGCGGGATGGTAACTAACATTGGTGAGTTTGCCGAGGCCGTCAATAGGACGGGCGCAGCCATCGAGTACCCTTCCTAATAGGCCGTCGCCCAATGGGATTTGCAGGCTGTTTACCGCTGGTCTTATTCTCGCACCAGGCTGTAACCCTTGTACCGACTCTAACGGCATCAACTGCAGCGCCTGTTTATTGAAACCAACTACTTCTGCTTCAATTTCCGTCCCGGTTGGCGTTTCAACATAGCAGCGCTGGCCAATACCCAACGTGCACCCAACTGCTTGCATCAATAGTCCGTGAACTTGGGTTAACTTGCCGTAGACCAGTGCCAGTTGAATATCATTCCACTGGATCTCATCAATGGCGCTGTTAAGTGCGGTCACAGGTTAGGTGCTCCACCAATTTTTCCATACAAGCTTGCAATCGGAGCTCAGCCGAGGCGTCTGCTTCGCTCTGCTCGGTTTCCACGATAAGATCGCCAATATTCAGCTCAGGATCGCTGTCCAACTGCCATGCAGCTAACTGTGGCAGAGCCGCGATAGCCTTATGGGTTGCAGGGTGCAGCCGAACGCGAACCTGTTGCGCTCCAGAAGGTAACGACGCCAAGGTGTCCTCAATCAAAGGGACAATCCGCTCCGGTTGCAGCTGCAGCTCTTGCCGAATTACCTTGTCGCAAATCTGTTGTACCAGCGCAATGATAACCTGTTGCTGTTGCACGAGCTGCTGTTGATGATGTTGCAACAACTGTTGTTTAATCGCTTCAATCGGCACCGTGAGTTGCAACAACTCCTGCTCAGATTGCTTCTTACTGGCGGCAAGCCCTTGCGCCTCACCAACTAAGTAGCCCTCTTTCTTTCCTTGCTGGTAACCCTGCTTTTGGCCTTGTTGCAGCCCCTCTTGGGTGCCCTGCTCTAACCCTGCTTGGTAACCTTTATCGATGGCATCTTGGTAACTGCTCCACTGGCTTTGCTGCTCACTGTCGAGTGCCATAAAGCGGTAGTTGCGTGCGTCAACATTAGCCAAACGCCAACTGGATTGGTTCATCAATCCACCACCTGATCTTCAAACAACTGCAGTTCCAGCTCGCCCTGCTCCATCATTAACTTAGCTTTTAGCATCAGCTCCGTTCGTGCTGCGGCGGCCTGCGATGACGGCACCGAACCAAGTGCTTGCATCTCGCTGGTCAAGCCCTGAACCATGCGTTTAGGCAGCGCATTCATAATGGCGTTACGGACACCTTCGTTAGCGCCTTTAAGGGCCATTGCCAGTAGCTGAGGTTCAACCTGAGCAACCAAAGACTGCAATACATCATCCTTCTGACGGCCAAGCACAGCAAAGTCGAACATTCTCGACTCGACCTGCTCTGCCACGTTGTGGTCCTGTTCGCGCAAGGTTTTAAGCAGTACCTCTTGCTTACCGGAGAAGTTATTAACGATATCTGCAACCCGTTTGATGCCATCCACTTTAGGGGCTTTGGTTTGGTTGGAGCGCAAGATACAGCGCTCAATGAGCTGTTCTACTTCATCAACCGCGGCGTTGTTGACCTTTTCCATCGTCGCAATCCGGTAGAGTAGATCGTCATGACTTGACTCTGGCAACAATGCCAACACGGTGGCTGACTTTTTCGAGGTAAGCATCGCCAATAAGTTGGCCTGCATCTGGTGATGTTCTTGTGCTAGTTCATCCGCTAAGAGCAGGTCATCAACCCACTCTAAACGCTGCACCGCGTCATAGACATCATAACCATAGACTTGCTCAATCAAGCTTTTAGAGGCAGATTGGCCGACCGCATCGTGAAGAATGCGACCAAGCAGGTCGCGGCTGGCTTTTTTAATGCCGGCATTCTTTTTGTATAGATCGAAAAAGTTGGCCAACACCGAGCTGGCGTTACTGTTACTGACCTGTCGCAGTGATGCCATAGTCTGAGTTAGCTTTTGAATATCTACCGATGGTAATCGCTGCATCACTTGACTGGCCTGACTTTCAGGCAAGCTCAACAAGATCATTGCCGCTTGTTCAACCCGATCTAATTCCCGTGGCTGGTTATCGTTCATCTAGCGGTCCTCACCATTTAGCATCAACTCGATCACTTCTGCGACTTTCTCTGGGGCCTGCTCAGCAAGTAAACCAAGGTGTTCCAACTGCACATCTAAGGTGGCATCTGACGCTGGAACCAACGGGATCTGGGCCAAGTTTTGTTGTAACTCAAGCTGGTCTGGTGATGCTTCACTGGCCGCGGCTACTACAGCATTACCAACTGAGGCTGGCATGGTCGCAGGGCTTGCAGCGCTTTCCGCTTTACCGTCCTGCTGTTTTTCGTGGCTGCGAGTAATAGATCGCACCAATGGTTTAACCACCACAAATAGCATCAGCAGGGTTAAAACAATGCCGATAGCAATACGGATATAAGCTTGGTTGTTGCTCTCGTGCCACCACACGGTAGGTTGCACTTCAATCGGTTCAAGCGCTCTAAATGGCAGCGAAGCCATACTGAATTGGTCATCTCGCGTGACGGAAAATCCAACTGCATCCTTAATCATGGTTTCAATGCTAGCCACTTGTGCAGGCTGCAGTGCCAGTTCATTAACGACTTGTTGATTCAACAGTACTGAAACAGATAACGATTCAAGATCACCACGTTGCTTACGCACTCGTGACACCGTCCGCCCGACCTCAAATTGACGGTTCAACTGTTCGTCTTGATTGGTGACATCGACTGATTTAACCGCACCAGACTCATCTTCACCAATGCCAGTGTCGATTGGCATATTAGCCAGCGCTCCAGGTACACCTGTCGCATTCGGTAGGGTACGACTGGTACTGTTACTGCTCTCTTGCGTCAACACGGTGTTGGGATCTAACAGTTCACGGGTTTCATCTACTTTGTCAAAGTTCACTTGCGCGGAAATCTGTACCCGATAGTTACCAAAACCAACTAAAGGCTCCAGCATCGAACTAGCACGCTCGATCAAGGTGCGTTCGAGTTGCTGCTGATAGTGGGTATCGTGCTCACTTAATCCCAAGGCATCGGCATTACCACTGCCGCTGAGGAGTTGCCCCTGCTGATCGACAACCCGGACAGCCGAGGTAGTTAGCCCGGTAATACTACCGGCTACTAAATTAACGATGCCGGTCACTTGGGCACGGGCCAGCTGAGAGCCTTGTTCCAGCTCCAGTAGCACTGATGCCGTCGGCTTTGGATCGTCTTTGCGCATAAACACTTGCGCCTTTGGTATGGCCAAGTGAACCCGCGCTGTACGGACCTGCTGTAAGCCCATAATCGTCCGTGCAAGCTCCCCCTCGAGCGCTTGGCGATAACGGGCTTGTTCCATAAACTGGCTGCTGGTCATGTCGCCTTGAAAGCCGTCATAACCGCTTGGCAAACGGGCCTGAATACCTCGAGCCGCCATCATCATGCGAATTTTACCGACGCTGTCGTCGGCAACTAAGATGGTGCCGTCTTTCGGTGATATCTGGTAACGGATGCCTTCAGCTTCGAGAACCTCAATTACTTGGGCGCTATCGAAATTTTCTTGAGCGCCATAGATTGGCCGATACTTAACGGTAACCGACCAAAGAATCATGACAATACAGCATGCTACTACGACGGATAGTAGGGCCACTAAGGCCATACCAACACTCGGGTTTTTCAATCTTTTGAACTTTGCCGCAATGCCGCTGGCGCTGAGCTCCGATGAAGTTAACGGAGCTTCACGAACGAGGGTTGTCATTGAAAATCCTATATCGCCATATTCATAATTTCATCGAGGGCTTGCACCAGTCGATTTCGTACTTGCACCATCGCGGTAAACGACAGCCCTGCCTTTTGCGTAGCAACCATAGCCCCAACTAAATCATCGCTATGGCCTAACTCTACCGCTTTGACCAATTCGCTCGACGCCAGTTGTTCGTTGTTGATGGCGTTTAACTTGTATTGCATCAAGTCGCCAAAGGAACCCGGATCGGTTCCTTGCACGAACTGATCGAAATCTGCCGGTGCAATATTGCCTTCAAACCGATCTTGCTTAATGGCAGCATCGCTGACATTGAGCAGCTCAGTACCAATTGCTGAAATTGCCATTATTTAATTCTCCTGCTGTTAAAAGCTGGCAACATTTTTGAGTTGTTCATCAATATCGATGCCGTTGTCGCGCATTTGAGCAAGCTTGTAACGCAGTGCTCGAGGAGTTATCCCGAGCTCTTCAGCGCAACGACTGCGGCTGCCGCCCTGCTGCTTCAGTATGTCGACGATGTATTGAAATTCGATCTGCTTTTTTGATTTAGCGATGGTTTTTGCTGTCGACACCGGTGCCGCCTTGGGCGTTGTAAGCCCCAAATCACTGGGCTGTAGACTCGCGCCATGGCGCATAACTAGCGCTCGCTGAATGCGGTTGTCTAGCTCGCGGACATTGCCGGGCCAACTGTGAGCAATCAGTGCGCTTTTGGCTGCGCTGCTGAACTGACATTGGCCAGCGTTGTACTGCATTTCATAATGGCCAAGTAAACTTTGTGCGATGGGAAGGATATCTTCACAACGATCTCTTAACGGTACGATGTGCAGCGGCAAAACGTCGAGACGGTAAAATAGGTCTTGGCGGAAGCGCCCTGCAGCCACTTCTTGACGCAGATCTTTGTTGGTCGCAGCGATGATCTTAATATCAAGTTTCACCGCCGTATGGCTACCTAGACGCTCAACCTCACGCTCCTGCAATACCCGTAACAGTTTGGCTTGTAACATTGGTGACATCTCGCTGATCTCATCCAACAGCAAAGTTCCGTGGTTGGCGTACTCAAACTTACCCATTTTTTCAGCATAGGCGTTGGTAAAGGCACCTTTAACGTGACCAAATAACAACGCTTCCAACATGCTGTCTGGAATTGCGGCACAATTGACACTTACAAATGAATGTTTCGCTCGCGGCGATTGTTCGTGGATATAACGGGCCACCCGTTCCTTACCGACGCCACTCTCACCGGTCAGCAGTACCGTTGCTGGCACCAACGCAGCCCGTTGCGCCAGCATCATCATCTGTCGGCTCACCGGAGCAACCGAAATAAACGAACCGTCATTGCTGTGAACCTTGCGCAAGCGTACAAACAGCTGTTCTAGCTGGATCGGCTCTATTGGCAGCAGCAGATAATCGTCGGCGCCGTTGGCCAGCGCGGTGCTCGCTAAATTACAGTCGTCGGCTTCAATCAAGGCGATCTTGGTAGTTGCAGCAGCTTGTTTGAGGCTAGTAGCAACATGAGATTCACCTTGGCCTTGCAGTGACACCAAGGCAACGTCGCTGTGACCATCGGTTACTGCTTGCCACCCTAACTTCGCTAATGTGCGCTGTTGGGTTAAATCAAGTTCAATGCCGTTTAGTTGATATAGCATCATTACCATGCTCCATCGACAGGTTTACTTAGGGTGTTACGCAAGTCGACCTCGGAACCAGCATCATTTACCGATTGGTGCCCTTTCAACAATAAACGGACATTGACCCGACGGTTTAGCTGCATTCCTGCGGCAGTGCGGTTGCTCGCAATGGGATAGCGGTCACCGTGGCCACGTGCTTCAATCATTGCAGCTGGAACCCCGACAGCGATTAACCCCTCTACAACGTCATCACTGCGTGCACGACTAAGCACCAGATTCTCCAGCGAGTCTCCTGCACTATCGGTGTGCGCATCTACCATCACTTTGGTAATTCGAGGATCAGCATCTACATATGCAGCAACAGCACTCAGTTCTTGTTGCTGCTGCTCGTTAATACGCACCTGTCCTGACGCCAGGTTAAATTGAATATTGCGAATCTGCTCGAACGAACGTGGTAATAGCTGTTGCTGGCAGTTAAGAAACTGTTCTACCGCAATACTGGAGTTGACGTTGGTAGCAACGACTTGCCATTGGCGATCACCGGCATGAACTTTCGTTTGCCACTGCCAACCACGCATTAGAGCCTGTAAGAATAGCTCGACCTGTTGCTCTGAGCTGGCCACATTAGCATGCCACTGCAGTGCCCCTTGATAAGGCACCACCGACTCCTTTGACTGCCATGCAGGGAAGGTAATCTCAATCGGTGATTCGGATTCGGGCTGCTGCAACCATTGCGCATGCAACTCCAATCGAGATGGGTAGCCAGCCTTATTGAACAGTACATATTCCCCAAAACCATCAACAGGGTGGCTCAAACTGCATTGGAACTTACTGCCATGATAGTCCCACCTTGCCAAATCGATATCAGTGGCTATGTTGACGTTTAGTGGTAAAGCGTGGGCATGGTTGATTGCCACGGCAAACAGCATAAAGAACGTAGATATCAAATTGTGAAGTCGTATATTCATCTATTTACTTTACACCAACATATTCAAGTTGTTTTATTTAACGCAATTGATAGCTTTTATTTTAATCAGCTAAATCGAATATTTCTGACTAGAAATTCGCGCAGATATTACGTGCGACCAAATTAAACCGCAATGCCATTCATTAGAATTAATATTATAAATGAACACACTCTCATTCAGAAAGCATTCAGAAATGTGTCTATTACCATGAATAACAAAAAGATAGAGGTCAGTAATAACTGGCAAATGGCAAAGCAGTGACCACAAATACAGCTACTCTGCACTTATGCTTTTGTGAAAAAATGTTAACATTAGTTAAATTAATCTCTAAATGACACTAACAAATGTGATCAGGAGCATCAGCGTAAACGATTGCGCGCCAAAGGTTACACACTCAACACCATAATGAACAAAAACCAGCCAACATCTAATTGGAAGGTTTTTGCTATCATACAAATATAAGCGCCCAATCAATAATTTACATTTCATTAAAAGAAAAGAGTTAGACATTTGCAACAACAGAAAATGAAAAAACCTTCATTTCGGCGCAAAATTCATCCTGTGGTTATTTTGGTCCATATATAATAGACCGAACTATTTATTAGTTATATTTGCCTGAACTGCTATTGTCGTGTTAAAAACCTCCGCTCTATTTATTGCTATCCCTATTTGGTCAGTGTTGAGATGAACGTGTTAAAGTTTGCAATTGATGATGGTTCGACAAATGTTAAAGTTTGCTGGTTAGATAATGGTCAAATTAAACGATTAACCTCACCAAATTCCTTTCGTAAAGATTGGAAGAGCGCAGCACTTCGACAAACCAATTCGGTATATAACTACCTGATAGGTAATACCAAATATACTTATGACGCCACCTCGGACAAGGCGCTGTCAACAACTCACATTGCCTACCAATACGATGATCAAAATCTCCTGGCGGTTCACCATGCGTTACTGCAAACCGGCATTGCCCCTCAGCCAGTAGAAATTGTGGTTACTCTGCCAATCACTGAGTACTACAACCCAGATGATTGTCAAAAGAACGAAGCCAATATCCAGCGCAAGAAAGACAACTTGATGCGCGCCATCACTTTGAATAAAAGTGAGCTTTTTCAGATTGTTGACGTTAGTGTCATGCCAGAGAGTTTACCTGCTGTGCTATCAACGTTGGTCAACTCTAACGTCAATCCACTAACCAAATCTTTAGTCATTGATCTGGGCGGTACCACGCTCGACATGGGGGTCATTGCTGGTGAGTTCGATGAAGTATCGGATATCTACGGCAATAAAGAGATTGGCGTTTCAATGGTTACCGATGCCGCCAAAAAAGTGCTAGCAGCAGCTGATAGCGATGCCAGCTTTTTGGTCGCGAACGAATTAGTCCGCCGCCGGACAGACACCGACTTCATCGAGCAAGTGGTTAATGACGAAACTCAGATCCCACGAATTTTGCAAAAGCTTGAAGAGAAAATTGATGAGCTAGGCACCCAAGTGGCTTACGAAGCCAAGAAGTTCTGTAAAAACCCACATCGCGTCTACTTAGTGGGTGGCGGCTCATCGTTGATTGTCGATGCGATTAGCAACGCCTACCCAAGCTTGGGCGATAAGGTGGTTCAGGTCGACAACGCTCAGACCGCGCTAGCGCAAGAGATTTGCATATACCATGCCGCTGGCGCTGAGTAGTCGATCATGAACGAGCGAATTGGGCCCAAGCAGATCCGTTGCCAATTTACCCTAGACGTTGATGAAAACCCGGCACACGATTACGCCTTAGTTGTGTTGAAGCAGTGGTTGGCGCAGCAACAGCACGATCCGCAAGCCGTTAGCCAATTTAATCGACAGATCTATCTGTCGGGGTTGTTTTTGCACCTGCTAGCGCCAACGCTACCCGCAGCTCTTGCCAATAGCTTTGGTCCAACATCTGCTGGCATTGACATCTTATGTGAGCACTTAAATTTAGTGCCGTTAGCTGATACTGATGCCAGCGCTACCGCCCCCTTGCTGACTGAATTGGCACTGCAACAGCAAGCTCAATGCGACCAGCTGGCGTCTTTGCGGCAAGCTTTTGATGATTTTCGTAAAACAGATGAGCGACCTGCGCCCACTTTAAATGATGACCTAAGCGCACACCTTAGTGCCGCAAACAAGATCGTCGCTGGTAACGAACAGCTGCGTAACCAACTACAGCAACTGCAGCAACAAGTTGCAAAGCTGGCGTTGCCTGCCGCAACACCGGCTAGTAGCGCAGCAACCAACCAGATAGAAGCACACACCAGTGATGAGCAGGCTGCAGTTGCAGCGGCTATCGCCAAAGTCGCCAACGTTAAAGCGAAAGGGCTATGGTAATGAATTACCAATCTTACATTGATCGTGGCGAGCACACGTCAAACTACCAAAAGCGAAGCCTGATCCTTGGCGACGCAGCATTTACTCACCAACAGCAATTTTGGCAACAGTTGAGCCCAACGGTGTTGATGGCATTAAATCAGGTAATGACGCCACTGCAACGCTTGGGCTATCCAGAGTTCTCTAAAGCCTCTGTAGCCAACGAGCACGAAGTACAAAAACCAACGCAGATGGCTTGTTGGCGTTTGTTTGCCATTTATGAACAGCAGCAATTGATCGCCATACTCCGGGTTGACCCATGCTCATTAATGCAACTTGCGGGCTCCTACTATGGCAGTAAAGAGTTTCAGTGGTTGTCTCCTTTGCAGCCGCAACCGAAACCGGAACAGCGCCAAGCAAAGCGGATATTTTCCAGCGTATATGAGCAACTAGACAGCAATTATCCACGTACCAATGACATTCAGGTTCAGCCACTGGGTATGCTTGAGTCCGATCACTTTGATGGTGGAGTTGAGTTCTGCGTTCAGTGGCCTGACGGTTGTGAGCTACCACCGTTGCTACTGTGGTTAACCCCCGCTTTTGCCAATCGGTTTTATTCAGACAGCTCATTGGTGTTGCCTGAGCGCAGCGATTTCAGTCGAGAGCTTAAACGAAAACTGGAGCAGGTTCCGATTACGGTAGAGGTTGAGTTGGCATCAATTACCATTCCACTGCACAGCCTGAATGAGTTAAAGCAAGGGGATATTTTGCCGATCAATCTCCATCAAAGCAGCCCAATTTCGATTGCTGGTAGACGCCTATTCAGCGGCCAAGTTCACACCCAAGAAGACAGCATGGTAGTAAAGATTGCAGATGAATAAGACCAATTCACCAATGCTAATGGACGACGACGATCTGCTTAACGACCTGCTGTTAGGCGAAGAAACTGCACCAGTAGACCAAAGCAAAGCCGACGCTAACATCGATGCCTTCCCAGGTTTGCCCATTACTTTAAGCGTCGAGATGGCGCGGTTGGCTGTACCGCTAGCGGAACTTAAACAGTTGCAAAGTGGCGATGTATTGGTGCTGCCTGAGCATCAGGACTCGTTAATGACTCTGCGGGTGAATAATACCGCTATTGGCAAGGCCGAGCTTGGGCGCCAAGGTGATTGGCTCAACATTCGCCTGGTGAAAGTTGCTCCGTCGATTTTGCAAGATGACCATGAATAACATTAAAACCGGTTTGGCGCTGGCATTACTGCTTATAGCACCAACGGCGTTGGCTGATCTATCACTGCCGGTGCTAAATCTCACCAATGGCGACGAGACTCAGCAAGTCAGTATTAAGCTCGAGATCTTAGCGCTGATGACCATACTCAGCTTGCTACCAGCAATGCTGCTCATGCTGACCAGTTTTACTCGTATCATCGTCGTATTAGCCATTTTGCGCCAAGCTATTGGTTTGGCGCAGTCGCCACCGAATAAAGTTTTGGTTGGGCTAGCGCTGGTTCTTACCCTCGCCATTATGCGTCCAGTCGGTAAGGCTATCTATACCGATGCGGTGGTTCCCTATGATGCCGGTGAGATTTCCTTAGTGGTTGCGATTGAGCGCACTGAAAAGCCGTTACGAGACTTTATCCAACCGAATACTCGCCGCAGTGATGTCGAGCAGATGCTGCGGATCTCCGGTGAATCGGTATCGTTGCAAGATGATGAGGTTCCGCTGATGGTATTGGTGCCAGCCTTCGTTCTCAGTGAGCTCAAGTCCGCTTTCCAAATTGGCTTTTTGTTATTCCTGCCGTTCTTAGTGATCGACCTCATCGTTGCCAGTGTGTTGATGGCCATGGGAATGATGATGTTATCGCCGTTGGTGATCTCACTACCATTCAAGCTAATGGTATTTGTGCTGGTCGACGGCTGGTCGATGTTATCGGCAACGCTTACCGCCAGTTATTGGAACTAGCATGACCGATCTAAGCCTTACCTCGGTATTTTCCGACGCCATTATTGTGGTAATAAAAGCCGTCTCTGCGTTGGTCATTCCCGGCTTACTCTTGGGTGTGCTGATTGCGGTATTTCAAGCGGCGACTCAGGTTAACGAACAAACCCTGAGCTTCCTGCCAAAGCTGATTTTGACCCTCGCAGTGTTACTGCTGTGCGGACAATGGTTGCTGGGATTGATTATCGATTTCTTTAACTTCCTGTTCTTCAACATTCCTAACTTGATTAGCTAACATGTTGGAGCTATCCGTTGCTCAAATCAGCGCCTGGATCGGCCTAATATGGTGGCCTTTCTGCCGTATTATGGGCCTGTTTGTAGTTATGCCGATGATGTCGAGCAAGCACATATTAATCCGGGTGAAGCTGCTGCTCAGCCTAACTATTGCGGTGATTGCGGCACCACTGATGCCACAGATGCCGCTCGTCGAAGCGGCTTCAGTCAGTGCGGTCTTGCTTAGTGCAGAGCAGGTGTTATTGGGCGTGTTAATGGGCTTCCCACTATTCCTGTGCCTCAACATTTTATCGGTATTGGGCGGAATCCTATCAATGCAGATGGGTTTGATGATGGCTATTATGAACGATCCCGCTAACGGCTCTAGCCACGCCCTGCTAGGTCAGTGGTTGATCCTCTACGGAACCTTACTATTTATCGGTATGGATGGGCCTAATGTTGCCTTGCAAAGCTTAGTGATGAGCTTCCATAGTTGGCCGGTCGGTAAAGGCATTTTTGATTTCCCATTGTATGAGCTCGCATTGCAATTCAGTTGGCTGATGGCAGCAGCACTACTGACCGCCCTACCCGCCGTGGTGGCGATGCTATTAGTGAACCTAACCTTCGGTGTGATGAACAGAGCAGCGTCTAGCTTCAACATCTTTGCATTGGGCTTTCCGATGGCGATGTTAATGGGGATTGGCTGCTTGGCATTACTGCAACAATTGTTACCGATGCGCTACGGCGATCTCACCGTGCAAGCGCTCGAAATGCTGCACCTAAGTATTCACCCCTGAGTTAGCACTATGAGTGATTCCAGCAGCAGCGAAAAAACAGAACAGCCCAGTAGGAAAAAACTGGAGAAAGCCAATAAGCAGGGGCAAGTTCCCCGTTCCCGTGATCTCACCAGTGGCATCCTCTTATTTACTGCGCCAGCTCTATTCATTGTCAACGGACAATCGCTGTTAGAACAATTGGGGCAGTTTTTCAGCAATAACTTAATCGTTACTGCTGAGGAGTTGCGCCAGCCTGATGTGATGGCAGCCCATCTGGTCGCGACGATCAAATCACTGATTACGTTTTTACTGCAATCGGCACTGTGGCTATGGGTGGCGGCAATGCTAGCCGCAATGTTGCCTAAAGGACCGTTGTTTCAGATTAGCCTCCTGCTGCCCAAATTCAGCAAGCTAAACCCGATCAACGGTTTGAAGAAAATTGTTGGTAGCCAGTCTTGGGTCGAGCTAGGTAAATCGATATTAAAGGTAACTTTATTTATCACTGTCTCGGTGTGGTATCTATTGAAAGTGGGCCCTAAATTACCCATGTTGGTAGGCCTTCACCCTTATCAGGCCATCTTCTCAGCGTTAGCCTATGTGGTTGAAGGGATTTTCGTATTGGCAATTGCGGCCTTATTGATTGGATTAATCGATCTTCCCTACCAGTTATGGAAAACCACTAACGATTTAAAGATGACCAAGCAAGAGGTCAAAGATGAGCATAAACAACAAGAAGGCAAGCCAGAAGTAAAGGCTAAAATCCGCCAGCTGCAACAACAGATGGCACGCTCTCGAGCCAGTAAAGCGCTACCCCACGCCGATGTGTTAGTGGTTAATCCCGAACATTACGCGGTTGCGCTAAAGTTTGATGAAAGCCGCGCCGAGGCTCCCTTTGTGGTAACTAAAGGGATTGATCAAGTGGCGCTGTACATGCGTTCACTTGCGCCCAAATACGATCTCGAGATTATTGAGGCACCCACCTTAACCCGAGCACTGTATTACTCCACCCGAATTGAACAACAGATCCCGCCAGCGCTTTACCGTGCAGTTGCGCAGATCCTTAGCTACGTCAGTCAACTGCAGGCAGCTCGTCGAGGCGAATCGAACGCGCCACCACCACTAATTCAACCACATATACCAGCCCATCTACAAACGGAGCCAAACTGAGTCGCATGTTAAAATCACTGCCACTTGCGCTTAAGCAAAATACTAATGTGATAGCGGTTCCGCTGCTGCTATTGGCCATGCTGGGGATGATTATCTTGCCAATCCCAAGCTGGCTATTGGACATCCTGTTTACCTTCAATATCATTCTGGCAATTATGGTCTTGCTGGTATCGGTGTCGGTTCGACGGCCACTTGAGTTCAGCCTGTTTCCAACCGTATTGCTGTTAGCAACACTTCTGCGGTTAACACTCAACGTGGCGTCGACCCGAGTGGTGTTGATCGAAGGCCATCAAGGTGGTGACGCTGCAGGTAAGGTAATTCAAGCCTTTGGTGATGTGGTTATCGGTGGCAATTACGTCGTCGGTGCCGTTGTCTTCCTTATCTTGATGATCATTAACTTTGTGGTGATCACCAAAGGTGGCGAGCGCATATCTGAGGTAAGTGCACGATTCACCCTTGATGCTCTCCCCGGCAAACAGATGGCAATCGATGCGGATCTTAACACCGGCGCCATCAGCCAAGATCAGGCCCGACAGCGTCGCAAAGACGTTACCGATGAAGCGGATTTCTACGGTTCCATGGACGGTGCTTCTAAGTTCGTCCGTGGTGATGCAGTCGCGGGTTTATTGATCCTCGCTATCAACATCATCGGCGGCCTGTGCATCGGTACTATGATGTACGATCTTGGCATTGGCGAAGCGTTCAAGGTGTACGGTCTGTTGACCATCGGCGATGGTCTGGTGGCGCAGATCCCATCACTGCTGCTTGCGACCGCAGCAGCCATTATTGTTACCCGCACCTCAAGTGCGGAAGATATGCCTAACCAGCTGCAACAACAGTTGTTAGCATCGCCAGTTGCCTTACTTTCTGCCGCAGCAGTAATGACCGTCATCGGTATCGTACCGGGCATGCCTACCTTTGTTTTTCTCGGCTTCGCTGCGGTATTGGTGTTTTCCGCATGGCGAATGGGCAAGCAAAAGAACAAAGTGGTTCCAAAAGAGGTAAAGCAGAAAACTGAAAAGTTAACTGAAGAAGCTCCAGCACCAACTTGGGACGCTCTTCCTCATGTGGACTTAATTGAGCTCAGCGTCGGTTATCGCTTAGTTCACTTGGTTGATCGCAGCAAGGGGGCCGAACTGGTTAAGCGACTTACCGGCGTGCGTCGTACTCTATCTGAGCAGGTCGGCTTCCTTCTGCCAGAGATCCGTGTGCGCGATAACCTTGGTTTAGCACCAAATGCCTACCAAATTAAGATGAGCGGCCGGATGATAGCCACTGCGGAATTGCAACCAGAGAAGTTAATGGCTATTGAAAGTGGCCAACTGTACGGCAAGCTTGAGGGACAAATCACCAAGGATCCTGCCTATGGCATGCCAGCGCTATGGATTAATCCAGACAATAAAGCACGCGCGTTGAACATGGGCTACTCGGTAGTTGAACACGCCACCGTAATTGCCACTCACATCAGTAAGGTGTTGCGAGAAACCACTGATCAGTTGTTACAACACGATGACGTAAGCGAGTTGAATAAACGCTTGGCGCAGATTGCCCCAAAACTGGCAGAGTCACTCGGCACAGCTCTAACCCCAATATTGCAGTTGAAGGTCTATAGATTATTACTGCGAGAAGGCGTCCCAATTGGCGATATTCGAGCCATCGCGACCACATTGGTGGAAAGCGCTGACAACAGTAAAGAGCCGATCTTATTAGTAGCGGATGTGCGTTGTGCCCTCCGAGCTAACATCGTTAGTCAAATCGCTGGTTCAAACAAAGAGTTACAAGTAACCACACTTGCTCCAGCCTTAGAGCAAGCACTACTGGCAGGTCTAAACCATGCTCAGAAGGCTGGAAAAGTAAGCCTTGATAGCTTCCCAGTTGATCAAAAAACACTGCAAAAACTTCAGCAACAAATGCCAGAATTGCTTAAGCAAAATCAGCAACAAGCGCCAATTTTGCTGGTATCACCGCAGCTTAGGCCGCTGATTTCTCGATACGCACTGGCCTTCGCTAAGGGCGTTCACGTGCTGTCCTATAATGAGATTCCTGAGGATCGAAACTTGCTCAACCAAGCGCAGATAAATTAACCAATAACTGCCTCTTAACTGACTACTATCAACGCCTCATTTCGAGGCGTTTTTCTTAGCTGTGTACCAATTAAGTGTTGCTCTTTCTAATGCTGTTAAAGCAGCGGCTAGACGACAGCGAAAAACTACGATTTAACGCACAAACCGCAGTTCATAAGGCGACAATGGCTTCTTCTCGGTTCCCTGCGGCTTATCAGTTGATGGATATGCTCTCCCAAAGCCTACTTGAAGATGACATTATTCTCAGTCTTGATGGGCTTTCCAACACCGTAGCTACACTGTTCGGATATAGCGACGCCAAAGAAATGATGGATGATGAAAGCTTCAGCAACAAGGGACTGAATGAAATCAAATACCTCTATCATGACTCATCATTTCTTGCCAAAAGGCTCGATAACATTGTCAAAAGTGAAGAGTCGGATAATGAAGACCTGTCCGGCGAAATGCTTTTCGACCATCTGCAAGATATTTTAGAAGGCTACCCCTTTGAACTGTTATCTGATGAGTCACTTGCTGAGAGGATCAGCGAGAGCGTCAACGAAAATAGTTACGATATTCTTGATAGTGAGGAGCTATCTTGCCCAAGAGCTGAAAGCGATACTGTTTTCGAAGATCTGTATTTAGAAGTTGAACGCTTCGACCTTGATACCGCTTTTGAAGTTACGATGAGCGGATACGCCAGCGGCCATCACAGAAAAGAGACTGACATGCCGGGTCAAGATTTGTCTGTTCGAGTAGTCGCCACATGCAAGCCAACCATAGGTAAGTTTGGCCTATCTGACTATCAGTTAGAAATCATTGGTTCACCCAGAGATTATGGTGACGATGCATATTCGAGCTCAAAAGATGTTCACGGCAGCGTTTCATCCTAGGTTTATATTCTATTACGTTGCTGCTTTTCTTGGGCTGTGTCTTAAGTAACTGTTATCCGCTGACATAAAGATTGATCATTCACAATATAGTTTGATACGCAATCTGTGATTAGGCTTCCCACAATCACTTCTTTAACGAGGCTACTAAATCGCAGCTTCTTATCATCAATACAAGTCTGTCGATAGGGGATTCTCTGAAGCCAAACTTAGTGTAAAAGTTTCGTGCTTGATCATCGACTGCATGAACCAAAATTCCTGCACCACCAACAACCTCCATTGCGGCTACTGAGCGCAACATACAGTCTTTGAGCAGTCCAATCGCGACACCTTGACCTTGATAACGCGCATCTACCGCTGACCTTGCTAGCACAACCATAGGGATGGGATCAGGGCTATTGCGCTTTAAGGAACTGAACGCTGAGCTTCTTGATACCGATCCCATTGCGATCGCGTAGTAGCCCACAACTTCTTCCGTTTGGCTGTCTGTGACAACATATGTTTTGGCGGTCCCGCGAGCATTGCTTCTTAAAGCCTGTTGCCGAAGCCAAACGTCCAGAGAGGCTACACCGCAACTAAACGAGGCAGTGCTATCATTGTCGGTAATGATGCGAGGTTTGTTTATTCCCAAGGACTTTTCCTCTGAAATAGATCCTGTACGCCTTCGCTAACTTTTGCAGGTTCATCCAATGCAGTTTCAAATGCTTCAAATGCTCTTTGTTCCAACTTGAAGTCTTTTTGATCTGCTAGCACCTTATACGCTTCGTTTAATGCGGCCTGTTGGATAAAGACGGTTCGATCCATGCTCTGCAAGGATGCAGCTGCGTCAATCACTTCGCGCACGGATGGTAGCACTCGCATGTTGATAGCAGCTGATTTGGTAGCCATAGCCCGATCCTGTATATCTAATAGATACACAGCATAATAGCAACCATGCCCGTGTAGTCAATAGCTACACAGGAGGCTGTTTGCAAGGCTAGCCTGCGCAATTTGAACACACTATATTGTCAGCGGACAGGTCAAGAGTTGCCAAAAACGATTGCAGCGATCACGAAGAATATGAACAGCGCAGAGAATAATTGGTGCGGGTCGAATGAGTCTTGGTCATCTTTCTGGCTGCGACTTGATAATGACTCTAATTTGGCGCGGCGCTGGATGGCGTTTAATTGTATGCGTTGGCTCTCTTTAAAACTTTCACTAAGTTCATCTTTTTTTATCGCAACGTTTTCGGTGACAACGGCCATATATCCATTAAAACTGTGATACGTACCATAATGATTACCGCCTTTTGAGCGTTCTTGGCGTTCACAGGCAAGGCTCAAGATGGCGTTACAGCCAGCGTGTTTCGCGGCTTTCTCTAAGTAGTTACGTCCCTCTTGAGGCGAGTTAAACCACGGCGATTCGATATAGGTAGATCGAGTAACAGTGCCGTATTTTGGTTTATGGTTTTTGGTAAAAATGAATCCGTTTACCTTTTGCTCGATGGTTGTCGTTTCGCACACTTCCATATTTCGGGCTTCATAACCCTTTGCGGTTTTAAACAAATCAAATTCAACAAGCTGACCAGACTTTAATTTGCTGAAGGTGCTGTTTTTTGACTTATGGAAAAAGACATCCTTTTGGAGCCCTTTACATTTAATAAAACCAAAGCCTTCGTCGGCTAATACTTTTTTAATTGTTCCATTTTTTTTCATTAAACTAATCCATTAACACCATGCAAGCGCATTATCTAATAGAGCCGATTTGGTACCAGTTATCATCGAGCAATTCCCAGTTATGCAATCGTTGATGGCAGAGAAGGCTGTACGAGCGAGTAGTAAAGATTCATAGTCGGTTAATCTTGATACGGGATTCATCAAGACGTAGGCCAACAACTCACAGGCTGTTGGCGGCACAAAGCGATCATTAGAATCGACCCAAATCGAAAGAGTTAATCGATAGCGATTGGCAGAGCCTAAAACCTTCTCAAAGATGAAACATTTGACTAGCCAATAAACAATGACGCAGGCACTCCAAAACGCGCCGATAGTGCCTTGATGTGGTTGATAGTTAGAGCGCGCTTTACGCTCAAGATCATTGATACCGTCGATTTTGCTCCAATTTCATTCTTGAAGTCACTTAACGTCAATTTATGCTGATCGATGATAAATCTTAGCATGGCGATACCTGAATCGAGCTTATCAATCGCTTGGTTGAACTCACTAAACTGCTCAGCTTCTTCATACCTTTCAATCACTGGAAACATCAAGTCGATCAATGGCTGATGAGCATCATAATCTTCAATAAGCACTCCCATCGTGGCAATCAGTTCTTGATATTGCTCAGGTGATGATATACCGCTCACCCAAGGCATAACTTGATGCAACTGAGCTGCGGCTTTGTCCAATACAGCTATATCTAACATTGTGTTACCTCTTAAGTTTCTTTTTACGGTATTGCTTTGTAATGCGGTCGTACTCCGCATGGCTCACAATGTTCTTAACGAAGCATTTACCTCCTAAGGTTTTAGTGCTCCCATTTTTAACCGCGGTTAAAAGTAGAGGTCGGACGGTATCAAACCTGGTGGTCCACTGCCGACGTAAGAGCGCGTTCTGTTTAGAAACAGTCACTGCTCATATTGGTTTCTTGATCGCTGGTAGACACTAAATTCATTGCAGGAACTAAAGCCAGCTTCCGTCAGGCAACGTCGACAGTATCCTTGACGACCGTTGCGTAGTAGGTTGTCGTAATTGCCTGAAGAGCAACCATGCTCGGCCACCCCGCAGCGTGCGACCAGTCGCTGTTTTGTAGTGCTCAGGCGTGTATTGACAGGCGCTTCAGGCGTCTCTTCCAACGTAGGGAGTGCTAGCGGTTGCTGGTCTAGTATGCTAGCATGGAATGCCCACAAGAACTGCGCCAAAGCTAGTGTCTTGCCAAACGAATTACTTCGTTCGCCCGCCAGCGACGAGCAAACAGGGCAAAGGTGCTCATCTTTCGTCAGGCGTTTCAGCAAAGTTTGAGCGCTGCAGCATATAGGCGGGTGAGCTAGGACTTGCCCGTTATGCCTTTCAAAACAGCCACAACACAACTGGTAATGATTATCCCTTAGTTCTTGCAGTGTTGCTGTCGGGTAGCGCTGCCGTAGCTGTGCCAGCAACTCCGCTTTCTTGTCGGCATTGGCTTGGGCGTAACTCTCTGTCTGGCAGTCTGCGCACGGGCAACCGGTCGTGTTCTGCGTTAGCCACTGACGCCATTCGACCAACTTCTGTGTCACCCGGTGTTGCTCTCCCCTAGTAGCTGTAAGCCAGTATTCTCCCGCATGGTAGGATAGTCCCAATCGGTTTGGGAAAGGACCTACCTGCCAGCCGCGTTCACTGAGCGCTGTCATCACAGTTTCCGCATGGGCGACAGTCAGATCCCGGCTTAGTGCCCGTGAGGGATGGATTCGCCATCCGCTGCCCAGACAATGTGGGCAACGGAACCCGTGATCATCGACCAGTTGCTGAAGCACTCGAGCTTCGCTTCGACCTCGAAAACTTGCGGCACCACAATCGGGACATTCAAGCCCCTGCTCCGACAGCGCATAAAAACTTATTAACACCTTATCCGGCAGTGCTGCCAGCAATTTTTCACCTAATGCTTCAAGGAGTCGTTGTTGTTTTAGTGCGCGATGGGTGGTCGCTATTTTTTTTGCCACCTCCGTTAGTTGCTCAGAGGTCATCCGGCGGTGCCCAGGGTGGTTGCATTTTGCCCGCCAAATTTGCCCTTTTTGTTTTAGTTGTATAAACACACTGACCGGCTTACGTGTCATAGATGCACCACAGATTGCCCCGTTTGCGATCCATTGACCGTCGACCACCTGATGCGGATAGCAACAGACTAGGCCGGTTTTTTTTGCCGAACCCGGCACGATGGACTCCGGAGCATCAAAGTAATCCGCAAGGTCTGGGTACAGCGCCTGAATACAGTTTTTATCCGTAACAACCTGGTTGGCACAAGCGGGGCAACCTGTGTTTTGCACCGTACGCCTGTAGAGTGACGTCTTCCAGCGATGTCCACAGCCATCTTTGCTGCAGCGCCACGGCAGTGATTGGTCATAAGTCGGCGACAACTCATGCAGTCGCAACGGCGTGCGAGCGATATCTAGCTCACACACCAAGTGCGGAAACTTCGCCGCCGCTGATTCTGCCGCGTCGATGTTGACCATATGGAAGAAGTAGCCTGCGGCGACATCGAATTGATTTAACGCCGACGGTAGGTTCACTGGGCGTGACAGCAATCTGCCAACAAGGAGCAATAACGTCCTCAGGTCTGGAAGGAGTTCGCCAAGGCCATTCGTTTTTCTCAATAATGTGTGCGTGGTGGTTGGCAGCGCATAAAGACCTTGTTCCCGTATCCGAATCACCTGCCAGCCTGCCGCACGCAGCGTTTCGTCTTTTTTTTGATCGCGTATGGCTACTTTCTGTTCTTTGTGATAATGCTTACCATCATATTCGATGGCAATTTTTATTCGTTGCCACTGAATCGCGATGTCAATCTCTACCCCGTCAACTCGGTGACGGTGGATGACTTCGGCGTCGGGTAGGTTGGCTTGGATTTCCAGATACAGCAGACACTCGGCCCGAGAGGTCTGCTGATGCGAGCAACGTCCACAAATGGTGCCATCTTGATATCGGGCCTTTGGACTGGCCGTCGTGTAATGGCCTCTAGGGCAGAGCCAGTGCACTGATTTCGTATAGCCGACGTGAACGAGCTCTGGCGGCTCGCTATTACGTTTGCTTGGATCTAACCCTGACTGATCATAACAATACTGTTTCGCCAGCCAGTCATGATCAGCCACCGTACCTTGCTCAGCACGGTAGGTTTCTCGACGGGTGTCGGTGCTATTGATGCATTCGGTGCATCCGCTGTAATCGGCAAACTGTCGGTAGGTTCGATGTCGTTCAACCCCGCAGCGGCGGCACGTGAACGGCAAAGTGATATATGCTCCATCCTTAATGCGCATAGCTTTTCGGTGTGCCTCAGTGGCCAGGTAACCCAACCAGTGCTGCTGCTTGAGCAAAGTGTATACAGAGTCGCGGATATGAGTGCGGTCGCCACCGGGACAAAACGGGCAGTGAGGGAACCGGTTACGGTTGGAAAGCCGAGCAGGCCATACATGGTAGTGCTTTCTGGCGCAGCGCCACCATGCCTCCTTGTGCGTATCGCCCGGTACGTCGTTGAGCGTCAATAGTCCCCGATGCAGAGGCTCAACCCAGCGGACGAACTCCAGCACCAGTTTGGGGAAGCGTGATGCAAAACTCGGCTTCCCGTTTACTAGGAAGCTATCTCGATCGCGCAGGATACGTTGCTTGCTGCGGCATTTGGCGTCCTTGCAGCAAATACGATGTGGTTTTAGGGTGCCATAGCGGCATAGGTAATTGGGACTCAGCGATACACGTTCACCACAAAAAAAACAGTTGAACCAGTAATAGCAATTGCTGCCAGTGGTGATTTGAGACAATGGTACCGTATTTCGTGAACTATAGAGCTGCACTAGAATAGGAACCTTATTGCATTGGTATGCCATAGCACTGCCTACTTTGCCTCCCTAGTTTCATGTGAGTCAGCAGCTATCCTAGACCGTTTCCAGCGCCACCGTTCACAAAAACCGTAGTGCTACTTGTTTTTGCCTAGGTAGCGGGCATATAAGGCTATCACTAAAACGAAAAGTTGAAGCACACCTGCTGCCATTAGAAGGCTTTCATTCGACATTGCATGCATAGTTAACTCCTTATGGATAGCTACTCAGTGCTTCCCAGAAATCGATAAGATCAACGCCAATCATGGTTACTGACAAACCTACCGCCAATTCTAACTTTGCGCAAATTTAGAACCTAGAGCTCGTAAAAAAGCTAGCTGAGTACCTTGAGTTTATCCTTCTAGTACATGAGCTAGTTCACCAGCAAGAACGCCAACACAATGCCCGTTTTAAGGATCTGATGGATAAGTTCCTTCCCAACTTGGCGCGAACGCCGCGACCTGCTTAACAGCCTGCCGCCTGCTTATGATGATTGCCAGTATTAGGTATACAAACGGAATTGCTCTGGTAATCAGCGTTCCAGAGTGCCCAATCTCGTACCACTGTTTCGCAGAATCAGCGCAGACATGGCCGGCGATACGCCCAGATCGGCTAGCTAAAGTCACCGAAATGCATCTTTTTCAGTACTTGGGTAATTAAACTCCTACCTACATCGAGCCCTATTAGTTCCGTCGGAGTTTTTCCTTCGAGTAGTGGAATCGACGAACTCAACCAGCGAATTGTTCGTTCTTTATCACCAAATACGTCCGCAGTTTGCATTATAAGAAAGAGTATCGCGACCACTTGATCTGACTCTGCACTACTGAGTCGTGCATCCCGATTTGATTCAGCGTCAAGCAGATAGTCTTCGCCAAGAACTGACATGAAAATCGATTCGCTTCCTAAAAAACCAACAACGTCTTGAACCTCTGAACGTTTTAGGCCCGGCATTACAGCTAGCCATCTCCCTTGGATTGTACTCAAATCAAAATCAGGCACTAGACTGTTAATCTGATTAGACCAGTCGTTAGTTGAGCGGTAGTAAGTTGGATCCATAAGAACGTTCCCACCTTCACTTCAATTAGTACATAGCTTTAGCCGCTTTGAGTTAGATAGTTGCAAGCTAGCATTTTGAATGCGATGAATCGACTCTATGCATTTGCTATCGAACTAAATCGTATCATCATAAAGTTACCATAACCCTTGAAGTAGCTGACCAAATAACGAACATTGATTGTTGTGGTTGCCCAATTCGCAGGTAAAAATAGAAGATATCGGTATTAGGGTTTCGAGGTGTGGAACATGGGGCCCAAGCCCTTAATCTTATAGGTGACGAGACTAAATCAGCTCAATACCGTATCAAACGGCTATAGCCATGGTAGTATTTTGCTAATCCGTTCTGTTTACTGAGCAACAGACTATGAAACCAGAATCAAATTTAACACTGCATCTCAAGTTATCGAGTACGGACCAAAAACTACTTAGCGTCGCTAGCTGCCTTGCTGGCTGCGAATCAGTAAGTGAATTTGTCATCCAGTCTGCACTCAATCAAGCGAATGAGATCTGTAAAAATCGCAGCACTTTTCGGCTGAGTCATGATGATGCAGCTGTTTTTTCATATGTATTAGATGAACCGCATAAACCTAACAAAAGGTTTCAAATGGCTGTTTCCGAGCACAACAAAGTACTTGGTAAAGGGTAGCTGCTTCGCCGTTATGTAGGTTCACAGATGAATACCGGCCTAATCACACTCACTGTCACCGTTAAGTCACGATCGGGTCACGAACAACTTTAACGGATAATGCCATAGCAAAGAACAAAAACGAAAAAGCCCATAGCTATCAACTAGCTATGGGCTTAAATAAATGGCGGAGTGGACGGGACTCGAACCCGCGACCCCCGGCGTGACAGGCCGGTATTCTAACCAACTGAACTACCACTCCACCGAAACTGGTTTAGACAGCTAACTGAGTTGGGGCGACTCAATTCCCTGTTGTTGCCAAAGCAACTTAATAAAATGGCGGAGTGGACGGGACTCGAACCCGCGACCCCCGGCGTGACAGGCCGGTATTCTAACCAACTGAACTACCACTCCACCGAAACTGGTTTAGACAGCTAACTGAGTTGGGGTGACTCAATTCCCTGTTGTTGCCAAGGCAACTTAATAAATGGCGGAGTGGACGGGACTCGAACCCGCGACCCCCGGCGTGACAGGCCGGTATTCTAACCAACTGAACTACCACTCCACCGAAACTGGTTTAGACAGCTAACTGAGTTGGGGTGACTCAATTCCCTGTTGTTGCCAAGGCAACTTAATAAATGGCGGAGTGGACGGGACTCGAACCCGCGACCCCCGGCGTGACAGGCCGGTATTCTAACCAACTGAACTACCACTCCGCACTGTCTGTTGGAACCGCTGTGGTCCCGAAGACGAGACGCATATTAAGTAAAGGTTCCGACACCGTCAAACCCTTTTTCCAACATTCTGAACTGTTCAGTCAAACTTTAATCAAGCTGGCTGTAGGAACATCAATTATCGCTAATTATTCCGTTTTTTTCGGTGCAAACATACTCAGATCGACACCATCTGGTGTCAGTTCGACATTGTCCTGTTCGCTCATCTGTTGTTGCACCTTTTGCTTAAGCTGGTTGTTACGCCACACCCAACCGCCAAAGGCCAACCCACATAGTAATAACATCAAACCGGTTGCGGCCAAAACCGTGAAGATAACATCACTTTTCGCTTGTTGTTCTCGAGCCAGAGCATCGGCGAGTTCACGTGCACGAATCACCTCTGCACTTGGTGGTGGCGGCGGCGGAGGGGTAATGTAGAAATTGAGCTTAGGCAGCACAACGTAGAAGTCTCGCCCAGCAACTGTGGTACCAATGGCCTCGCCATCGAGGTAGAAACTGCCGTAACCTTCAACCATCTCCAGCGGCAACTGATAGTCAAACCCATCTGGGGTGACATTAAGTGCAATCGTAGTTTGCTCTGGCGTTAATAACCGCAAATTCAGATGTAATTTACTCGGCACAATGTCGGTATTGGTGGTTATAGCGAGTTGTGGCACCTCCTCTTCAGCTGTCGTTACCGCCAACCGCACCGGTTGCGGCAGGATCTCGATCTTCTGTTCCGACTGACGGCTAAACACATCGTTGTGCACCTTAACCGCAATGTTATAAAGCCCAGCGGGATAATTGAAGTTCAAGTTGGCTGCAAAGACGCCATCGTTTGGTCGTTCATCTAAGCCTTTACCGCTATCTTGATAGGACCCAATATCAAACGGGCCTGAGCCAAAGTTCTCATCGCCAGTGCGGTTTTCACTGGCCAAACGAACCACCCAGTTTAACTGTTGATAGAAGTCTCGCATAACTATGCGATCACCATCACCGACAATTTCCGCACTTATTTTCAGTCGTTGACCACGGTAGACATCTTTTGGGAAAGGTTGATGCTTTAACTCAATACCACTGAGCACCCGTACTTGAGAGCCGGATTCGATTGCTCCAACAAGCTGCCACGGGCCAGGAGTTGGCCCAACAATGCGGATCATGTCGGAGGAATCGGTTTGACTCCAACGAACATTATCAGGATGACGATCGCTGTACCATTTGCTGCCGTCAGGCTGAACCACCACCACCGGCTTTACCCTATTCTCTCTTTGAATCAGTAGGGTGATTGACTCAACTTGGTGATCAATTCGAAAGCGGTTGTCCAGCAGTGGGATATTTTGTACCACCGCAGCGTAAGCTGGCCCGACAACACACCATAGCAATAATCCAAGTAGAACCGATTTAACGGAACCAAATAGCATCAGAAACCAACTCCATCCGATTTTTGTGGTTTTCTAATTCTTCGGCCGATGCCTTGATCACTTTAGTTTTTCGACGATTTTCAGCGGCGGGCTTAAAGCTACCATCGGTGGCGGCGCCCTCTACCGAGAACTCCAGCTTATGTTGGCCACCGGTCAGGTAAAGGTATACGTCCGCTAAAATCTCGGAATCGAGCAACGCGCCGTGCAAGGTGCGGTGGCTGTTGTCGATACCGTAGAAACGACACAAGGCATCAAGGTTTAGGTTTCCTTGAATTTCGCCACGGTTCTTTTTCGCCCGTGCCAACTGCAAGGTATCAACGATGGTGCAGTGATCTTCAATGCGATCTGTACGACCGAGCTTTTCAAACTCATAGTTAATAAAGCCGGTATCGAAGTTGGCGTTGTGCGCGATTAGCTCTGCACCCTTTACGAACTCGAAAAAGTCGCCGACCACTTGGTCAAAGGTGGGCTTATCCGCCAAAAACTGATCGGTGATGCCGTGTACCCCGATCGCCTCTTCATCAACAATTCGGTCGGGTTTGATATAAACGTGGTAGGTGCGCCCGGTCAGTTTTCGGTTTACCAACTCAACACAGCCGATCTCAATCAACCGGTGTCCCAAGTAGTGCGGGCCCGCATCTTGGTTCATACCGGTGGTTTCAGTATCAAATACGATCTGGCGTTTGTGTGGCGTTACTTCGGTCATTAAATATCCAGAGAATCTAAAAGAAGGCTATCACTTCAACTACTGCACCATCGAGTGCTGCGATAGTGGCAGTATTGGTTATACTGTTGCGCTTTGCTGGATATGGTACTCGATTGATGACGCAACGAAAACAAGTGACGCTCTACACCGATGGCTCATGCTTAGGTAACCCAGGTCCCGGCGGCTATGGTGCGGTAATGCTGTTCCGCAAACACCGTAAAGAGCTAAGTCACGGTTATCAGCAGACTACCAATAACCGCATGGAGCTGCTTGCTGCCATTGTCGCCCTAGAAACTCTGATCGAGCCTTGTGAAGTGGTACTGCATACTGATTCGCAGTATATGCGTCAGGGGATCACCCAATGGATCCATGGCTGGAAACGCAATGGTTGGGTAACAAAGGCAAAGGAACCGGTAAAGAACGTTGATCTGTGGCAACGGTTAGACGCCGCCAGTCAACTCCATGAGATGGATTGGCGTTGGGTCAAAGGCCATTCAGGTAATCCTGAAAACGAACGCTGTGATGTACTAGCTCGAAATGCCGCCGGCGATAAAGCAAATCACAGCGAAGATACAGGCTATCAATCTACCTCTTGATTTGAGGCGCGGCTCTTGTCGCGATCAAAGCTGGCGAGGTCGGCAATTGGATTCAGTACGGTCGGCCGCGGAACCCGCCACTTTTTGCGGACGGGAGTGAGAGGGCAATCAGTCTTACGAGCAACAATCATATAAACGCTGCCCCATTTGGGCAGGGACAACTCAAGCGCTTGTCGCACTAGACTGTAACGCTCAGGTTTAGCCAAAAAACTGTGTAGAGTCACTGGCTCGGTTTCAAGAATTCGATAGCCCAATACGCCTAACCAATCTTCAACACGACTTGGGTTGAACAAGCGTCCATTCCACGGCGGTCGTTTACGCAAATGCGGCAACATATAGCCAATACCTAACGGGCTAAAGCCATTAAAGCCGATTAGAACAAGATGGCCACCACAGATCATCACTCGGTCAATCTCGCGTAAAATCCGGTGAGGGTCTTGGTCGAACTCTAAACAAAATGAGGCGATACAAGCGTCAATTGTACCTTGTTGGAACGGCAATGCATTCAAATCGGCGTGGACGCTACCGTCATTGTTGGCGAGCGATATCTGATGCTGAATTGGGCAAGCCGAACTGGATAGTTGAGACGCCAAAGGGCCGAGCTTAAGTAAATGGTAACCAAACAATCTCGGTAGCCAATCACTTAAGTTGGCTTCAACTTGTTGCTGCAGCCATTCGCCACTTGGCAACGATTGCCATTGTTGGAGCGGCACTATGGTATTAGGACTTAACGCAGGACGCATCGCTTCTCCAGTTCCATTTAGTCAAAGCATAGCAGCTGGCTTAATTACCTTGATAAGATAGCTAAACCAAACCCGTTGCGATGATAATAACCAATGAACATTTCAGTACAACCAATCCCTGCGTTTAATGACAACTATATTTGGTGCTTGATCCATAACAGTAATGCTTGGGTTGTTGATCCTGGCTGCGCACAATCCGTCCGCGCTTTTATTAATGAGCATAGGTTAACGCTTAAAGGGGTACTAGTTACTCATCATCACGCCGACCATACCGGTGGCATTGAAGAGCTAAAACACTCGTTTAGCAATTTGACCGTCATCGGCCCGCAGTCAGCGAACATCACCGGCTTAACCACCATAGTCAGCGACCAACAGCACATCGATTTGAGCGGGTTGCCGCTCGAGTTAACGGTGGTTGCACTGCCTGGGCATACACTCGATCACATTGGTTACTATAACGAGCAAATGTTATTTTGCGGCGATACGCTATTTAGCGGCGGCTGTGGCCGGCTGTTTGAAGGCACACCACTACAACTGCACAACTCTTTACAACGATTAACCCAATTGCCAAATGCAACAAAGGTATATTGCACTCACGAATACACTTGTGCCAATCTACGCTTCGCCGTGATGGTCGAACCAGATAATCAACAACTGCTCGACTACCAACAACAGTGCATAGATAAAAGAGCTCAGTCACAACCAACACTGCCCTCTTCCATCGAAGTAGAGAAAGCGATCAACCCCTTTCTCCGTTGTGACCAAAATAGCGTGCGTACCAGCCTCGAACGACATTCACAACACTCTTTGGTGGATAACGTGAGCCGCTTCGCGGCGTTGCGGAGCTGGAAAGACAACGCCTAACAGGTTGGTAAAATAGGTACTGCAATCATGGGCCGGATATATATCTGGTCTTTTTTTTGGGTTTTAAGAGTGTAACTAATTGATGAAAAATACTTATTCCGCGCTACTCTGCACGTTTTTGCTTGCCGGTTGCCAATCGCTAAGCGGAACGGTTGATGAGCCAAGCAGCGTAAACACGGATGAAAGTACCATTGACGTTGCCACACCGCCGGCAACTCCCGTTACCCCAGAACCCGAAGTAGCACTGCCACCAACGGATGTGTGGGAACGGATCCGCTCGCAAATGGCGATGGAGATCCCCACCAATAAACGGATCGAAAAACAGCGTCAGTGGTATATCGACCATCCACAACATTTGCAGATTGTTTCGCAGCGTGCCGAACCTTTTATGCACCTGATTGTGGAAGAGGTTGAACGTCGCGGACTGCCAATCGAGCTAGCGTTGTTACCAATCGTCGAAAGCTCTTTCGACGTATTTGCTTACTCAGCCGGTGCCGCCGCGGGGATTTGGCAATTTACTACCCCAATGAGTAAGCATTTCGGCTTGCAGCATAACTGGTGGTACGACGGCCGCCGTGACGTGTACGCGTCGACCATCGCCGCGATGGACATGATGGAGTACCTGCACAATAAGATGGGGCCGGATTGGAACTACGCTTTAGCAGCTTACAATACCGGTGAAGGCCGCGTGTTTCGCGCCATCAAGAAGAACAAGCAGAACGGCCAACCAACTGACTACTTCTCCCTTGATCTGCCGACAGAAACCGAGCGCTACGTACCGCAACTATTGGCGCTGGCTGACGTAATTAACAATGCAGAAAAGTATGGCGTAGCATTAAAGCCAATCGCTAACGAGCCAAAACTCAAACGGATTGACATCGGTTCGCAGATTGATCTGGCACTGGCGGCAAACTTGGCCGACATGACCGTTGCCGAACTGCACAAACTAAACCCTGGCTACAACCGCTGGGCAACTTCACCAGACGGGCCACATGCGCTGTTGCTACCGATTGAAAAAGCCCAAGCGTTTGAAACTGCACTGGCGCAAACCGATCCAAGCGAACGAATAAATTGGGTTCGCTACACCATCAAATCTGGCGACAGCTTAAGTGTGATCGCTCAAAAACATCACACTCGCACCGCGATACTTCAGTCGGTAAACAAGCTGTCTGACAATACCATTCGTGTTGGTCAAACCTTGCTCATTCCAGTCGCCGCAAAAGATCCTCAAGATTACGTATTTAGTGCTGATCAACGTTTGGCTCGAACTCAATCTAGCAAACGGGCCTCCTTTAAGCTGGCCCATACCGTTGTCGCTGGCGATTCATTATGGACCATCGCCCGCGCGAATAAGGTTACCGTTAAGCAACTGGCTAGTTGGAACGGTATGGCACCATCTGATCCGCTGCGTCAGGGTAAACAACTGACAATTTGGGTTAATAAGGTAAGCAGTAACCAAAGCAACAATGCGGTTATGCGTAAAGTTCAGTACACCGTTCGCTCCGGCGACTCGTTGGCTCGAATAGGTAAGAAGTTTCAAGTATCGGTAACCGATCTACTTCGTTGGAATAGCCTCTCAAAGCAGAATTACCTGCAGCCGGGGCAAAAACTAAAACTTTACGTCGACGTCACCAAAATCGACGTTTAATCGCTAACAAAAAAAGGCCAGCAAACTGCTGGCCTTTAACGTTTTATGATGAAAAGTGATGCACGGTGTTAGCGAAATAACACCCGTTCCTGCGAAAACCAATAGACGCAAAACATCACCCCAGCTGCAGCCACAAGCATGTTACTTAGCGCAATTGGAGCCAGTAGCCAATAGTCCAAGGTACCCTTCACAAGCTCGCGGCTCGCGATCATCACGTTAACTATCGGAGTCCATAGCATCGCGCCTTTAAGTTCAGTGCCAGGGATAAGGGCAATGATCGCTGGCACAATTGCCACAAACTGAACCGGAGCAAGGTAACTTTGTGCCTCTTTGTAGCTGCGCGCGTAAATAGACATCGCCAACATCAATGCCGATAGCGTCATCGATATCGGCACCAGCAAGCAAACCACTAAACCTAAGTCGACAAAGCCAACCGCTTGCACTATCTCAGTGAGCTGTTCAAGCGCAAACGCTTGCCCTAATCCCAATAGCCATACCACACCACTAACCACCGTTAATAACGCAACGGCAACACTGCTACAGCTAACTACCGCAAACTTTGCCAAGATAATGGTGCGGCGCTTTTGGGGGGTTAGAAGTAAGGTTTCGAGGGTGCCCCGTTCCTTCTCGCCTGCGCCGATATCCAGAGCTGGCATCATCGCGCCGAGCATGCATAGGAAAATAAGCATATAAGGCAGCATCCCACCAATTTTTTGGCCAACATCTTCGCGCTCGGCCGCAGTTCCCTTGCGTTCAATCGTAACCGGGGCGATCAAGCCCGCTAATTCAACTTCAGATAGCGACAGATTGATTCGGTGTTGTTGTTGCCATTTGTTAAACAACGGCACAAGACGGTCATTAACTCGGCTGAACTGACCAATGTCTTCCGCTTGGTTGTAATACAGCAGCCACGTTTGTGCAGCCAAGCGTTGGTGGTCAAAATCTGGCGGCAACTGCAACACAAAATCCAACTGTTGTTGGTTTACTGTTTGCTCGATGGTCGCTCCCAATTTTTGCTGCTGCCAACTGAGTTGTTCATCATCGGCCAGTAGCTCTGCAATTTGTTGTTGCCACTGCTCTGGAGCCTCCACCGCAAACTCAAGTACCTCGCTTTGTTTACTCGAAAGTGACTGCCCAGCAAACCAGATCGCCCCCCCCATCAAGATGGGCAAAATCACCGTTGGAAATAACACCACAAACCAAAAGGTCTTCTTGTCCCGGAGGATCTCTTTAAGCTCTTTTTGAAAGATAAGTCCAAACATTACACCGCCTCAGCCAACAGCTGTTGATGTTCTGCCATAAAACGTCGCCGCAACGAAACGGCATCGCGATCACCAGCATACTCTTCCAAACTGCCATTAAACGCCGAGTGGCCCTTGTCGATGACACACAGTTGATCGCACAACAAGCTCACCTCTTCCAAATGGTGTGTCGAAAAGATGACCGGAACCTGTTGTTGTTGCTGTTGCCGGATAAACTCCATCACAATTTCGGTCGACATAATATCGAGGCCGGTAGTTGGCTCATCCAAGATGATAACTTGAGGCTGGTGTACCACCGCACGGGCGATATTCGCTCGCTGTTTCATGCCGCTGGAGAGATCCATGACGCGACGGTGGCGGTAACTATCCATCTGTAACTGCTGACACAGCAGATCTATTTGGTCGTTGCTATCGCAGTTGCTTAAACCATAAAGGCCGGCAAAGTAGCGCAGATTTTCCTCAACACTAAAGCGCTCGTACAGCGAGGTGGATGCAGACAAAAAGCCGATCTTTTTTCTTACTCGTTCCCCGTTACTATGCAGATCTTCATCGTTGATCGATATACTGCCCTGATCGGGTTTAAGCACGCCAGATATCATTCGTAGTGTGGTGGTTTTACCTGCACCATTAGGGCCAATCAAACCAAGTACCTGTCCCGGACGACAGCTCAGTGACGCCCCTTCGACCGAATAAAAAAATCGCCCCCGTTGACGCGGATCTTTACTGCCACTGGCAGCCCCCGCTTTCGGATCTGCCAACTTAAAACGTTTATGCAGATCAGTAACCTTAATCATGAAAACTTCCTTGTAGTGGTAACTATTTAGGCATGTTAACGTTATGACTAAACGAACAATTTATCGATGACTATGACCCAAATCAGTTCGCCAATCCATGCTTTAGCGCAAATGTTACTCCATCCGACAGCGGTGATGAAACAAGTCAAAGCTGTGCGTTATTGGTCTTGGATTCCGTTTCTATTGCAGCTGGTGGTAACGGTGGGCGTCAGTACTCTGTATTTCTACAGTGTTGATTGGAGTTGGTATCAACAGCAATTTGTATTGCCGTCGCTGAGTAACTTAGCTCCTGCCGAGATTGAGATGGCACTCGAGTTTAGTAAGCCATCAACCTTTGTTATCTCCTCAGCGATGACCGGCCTGTTGTTTACGCCTGCCATCGTCGCTGCATTGGCATTCTATCTAAGTAAAATGACGCAGATGGACGAAGATAACATTCAAGGTTTTACTGATTGGTATGGCTTATGTTGGTGGATGCAACTGCCGCTTGTTATCTCAGCACTCATTGGCGTGGGCATGATTGTGGCCGGCAGTGAGCGGATAGATCCACTGCTGGTACTTGCGCCATTATCATTAGCCAACCTCGCGAGTATTGGCGCTGACAGCGCATGGTACAACTTGGCCTCATCGGTATCGTTGCTTGGCTTGTGGGTTATGGTACTGCAATACAAAGGGGTCCGAGCTTGGACTAAGCTCGGACCCCTTATGACGTTACTGATTGTGTTGCTGCCATACGCCGTGTGCTACGGAATATGGCTTAGCCTAATTTAGAGCAGCTCAACCGTAACCGGCTGAATTGCAGGCAGCCGCTCTTGCTCAATGGCATTCACGGACGCATGCAAGCGGTAGCTGCCAGCGGCCAAGTTACTTAATACGTTAGCCGGAATAGCAATGCTCACATGCTGCTCTGCAGCTGCAGCGATAGTCAGATCTGACAACACTTGAGTGAACATCATCTCTTCGGAATAGCGCCAAACCACTTCACCTTTATGGCTTAAAGCAAAGTCAGCCACCATGCCAGAACGAATGGTAAAGTTGACTGAAGCATTGCTGGTATTGGCCAGCACCAGTTTCGGTTGTGCTGCTTTGGTGCGATCCCAATGGGTTGCGGTTACCAAAGTTGCAGTAACCGGTGAGTTCGCTTGTTTTAGCGAAGGTTCAGCAATACTGTTATCCGGTTGAGCTTGTCCTAGCTTCGCTTTCGCATTACCAGCACTTGTATCCACCATAGGTGTTGCCTCTGTATTTAAATCTGCACACCCGACTAAAAAGGGTAACACCAACCAATACGCTTTCATTTGTATCTCCTATCCGCTGAAAGAACCGAATAATTTGTCCTTCAGCTTGTCTTCTAATTTCTTCTTTATCTTATCTGTTTCTTGCTCGATGACTTCATCTTTTAAGCCACTCATATCGATACCGAAGGTTGGTTCGCTCACAGAGCCACCGATTTTCAAAGGGATCGGGATATCTTTGAGGGTATCGGTATCGCCGCCGCCTTGCCCTTCGATACTACCAACTAACGCAACGACCAGTGCCATCTGTACGCTTTGGTCAGTAATACCAACCTCACCGTCGCCGGACACTCGCAATAACGGCGAAGCCAGAGCCAGATCCGGCAGCGTTAACTTGCCATCTGCGATTCGTATCGATACGTCAAAACTTGAAAAATCGGTTTTCTTAACCTCATCTTCCACCGCCGATTTATCGCCAGAGAATGTTGCTTTGGCATTGCGGATCATCTGCGCCAAATTGACACCATTCACAGCCCCATCATTCAGGCTTAGTTCGCCGTTAGCAGTCAGATTATTGATAAGTGCGCCACCAGCTAACCCCTTACCTTTACCAACTAGAGTTAGGTTACCGCTGCCTTCGAGCAGATCGGATTCAGCCAACGCTTGCAGCAATGGTTGAATAGCCAGCCCTTTAAGCTGTTTCGAAAACTCATAGGTCGCTGGCACCGCAGTTCCATCGAGCTTGGCACTGACAGAAAACGCGCCTTGGAAACTGGTTCCAGTCAACTTATCTAACGATAAAACACCATCTTTAAGCACGACGGTAGTGTTGATGTCATCGACACGAATATTTGCAGCGACCAGCTGTTCAAGAGCCAATTTAATGTTGGCGTTGATGGATGACAGTACAGACAAGTCTGGCTCTGGTGCCGGCTCAGATGATGGCGGAGTCTCTGACTGGTTGTCTTCGTTTGCTGCGGTAGTATCGCCCCCAATAAATGGCGTAACGTCGAGGCGATTGCCTTTACCTGTCAAGTTAAGTTGCGGCACCTTACCGCCGTACGCAGCTGAACCTTGCCCCTCAAACAGAAATTCACCTAGGCCAAAACTGAAGGCTGGTAACGATACTTTCTGTGCGGTTAGATCGATATCGGCTTGCATACCCAAGGTTAACTGCAATGGTTGTTCGCCAACCGCTTCACCGGCCACAGTAACTTTTTGCTGCCAACCATCAATTTGAATACGGCTAAAATCTTTCGCAAACGCCAACATCGAGTCGGCCTCGGTATTGATCTGCGTTGTGCCATCATCTATCGACAGTATGAGCTTGAGCGGTGCCGACCGGTTCGGCGCTAAATCATTTAACTGCAGTTGGCTAATGGTAACAGTTTGCACCGTGCCCGCTGCTCGGTTGTCATTAACAAGGCGCAGATCGTTCAATTGAAATAGACCTAAGCTCCAATCCTGATTCGCTTTAGACTGAGTGGTCGAAGATGTCCCGCTATCCTCGTTTGAGCTGGTTGACTCCCCTAAGCCTGTGGTGCTCGTACGGCCATCAGCGAGTGTCACCATAGTTAGATCGGCACCATTAACAACTAGAGCTTCAACCTGTAGTTCGCCCTGTAAGATTGGCATTACCGCAACCCCGACTGATGCTAAATCAATCTGAAGTAATGGCGGCAATTGCTCCCCGGGTATGTTACTCAGCGAAACCTGCTGTAGTTCCATCCCGAGCGTAGGATAGAAAGACAAACCAATATCTCCGGCTATGGTTAGCTCACGGCCAGTCGCTTCCTTTACCTTTTCACTGATCACTGGCTTATAGCTGTTTAAATCGAGTACAAACGCTACATAACCGACTATAGCGATAATAATCGCTAGCAAACCAATTAAAATCCATTTTACAAACTGCATTATTTTATTTCCTGTTGTGCAATCGACAGCGGCTCATCTGCTACTAATACGCCATTGGCATCGGCATACAGTGAATCACCTGGGTGAACCACGCAACCACCAATATTGACCTCAATATCTCTGTCTCCTAACCCTCGTTTATCTGTTTTCATCGGTACTGCGCCTAACGCCATCACACCGATATCCATCGCCGCAATGGCGTTTACATCGCGAATATAGCCAAACACAACAATGCCACTCCAACCGTTATCAACCGCTTTTTGGGCAAGCATGTCACCCAGCAATGCTCTGCGGCTCATACCACCACCATCGATAAGCAACACCTTACCTAAGCCAGGCTCTGCGACAGCAGTTCGCACCAACGAGTTATCTTCGAAACAACGGATGGTTACGACCTCGCCACCAAAGATATTACGGCCGCCAAATCGCTTGAAAATGGGAGGGAATAGTCTCACGTGCTGTGGATAGTGATCACACAGCTCGGGTAGAAGGTCCAACATTTAACCTCTCCTTGGTAAAATGAATATATTTACCAATATCTTATATGAAAAGATTGGTTCTGCCGAGACAGGGTCCGCTAAACTGAACTGCGGAAAGGGATTCCGTAGCCGATAATTCAAATATAGGATGATCCCAATAGGACATCCGTACGTATTGCATTGAAAAGGGAATAACAATGACTCAATCAAAACCCGTTGTAGGTGTAAGTGCTTGCGTAATTGGTGAAGAAGTTCGTTACGACAGTGGCCACAAACGCTCTGTGTTTGTAGACACGCAATTACGTCAGTTAGTTTCGTTTAAGCCAATCTGCCCAGAAGTCGGCATCGGACTTACCGTGCCTCGCCCGACAATTAGGTTGCGCTGGGTCGGCGAATCAATCCGCTTAATGGACGATAAAAATCACATCGATCACACCGACAAAATGGTTCAGTTCAACAACAACATATTGCCCTCTCTGGAAGGGCTTTCCGGTTATGTTGTATGCGCTAAGTCACCTACCTGCGGCATGGAAAGGGTTAAGGTGCTTCAAGAAGACACTAAGGGCGCTGAGTATAAAGGCCGTGGACTATTTACCAAGGCGTTGATGGAACGATATCCGCTCCTGCCGGTGGAGGAAGATGGCCGCCTTAACGATCAACATCTACGAGAAAACTTCGTTTTGCGTGTGCTTATTTTCCAACAAGCGCAGCAATTGCTAGCTGCACCGAGCCAAGCAAAACTGCAATCCTTTCATCAACAGCACAAATTGTTGCTTTTGGCGCACAACCAAACAATTTACCGCCAATTAGGGCCTTTAGTGGCTGAAGCCTTTGACGGTGACAGCTACCACAAAACATTGGCGTATGTAACGCTAATGATGACCGCACTCGCGAAGCCCGCTAACCGTAAGGGTCATACCAATGCGCTGCAACACATCCAAGGCTATTTCAAAAAGGACTTAGATTCTGCCGAAAAGAAACACCTAGAGGAGTCAATCTTGGCTTATCGAAACGGTCGGCTGCCGTTGATGGCGCCACTGTCTATCGTTAACCACATCCTATCTAAGTACCCTAAGCCCTATATTATTGGACAAAGCTACTTAGAACCGACCCCTGAACAACTCGCGCTGCGGTGTAACCTTTAATATGCAATTAGTATGGCTCCGCAATGACCTTCGTGTCAGCGACAACCCAGCACTGTACGCAGCTTGTGAATCTGCTCAACCGGTGGAAGTAGTATTCATAGCCACCCCAGGTCAATGGCAACAACACAACTGGGGAAGTAACAAAATAAGTTGGGTCGCGGCAAACCTAAAATCACTAAAGCAACAACTCAATCAGCTCAATATTCCCTTGCACATCAGCAGCTGCGACGCCTTTGAAAACGTACCACAGCATCTAAATGAGTTAATGGCAGAGCTTGGGGCCACCTCACTGCTCTGTAATGCTGAACCAGGCTTCAATGAGTCAGTACGTGATCACCGTGTACAGGAGATTCTGGTCAACAGTGGTTATTCGTGGCAGCGATTTGCTGAAAGCAACCTGCTCGATTATGACGCAATTTTAACCGGCAAGGGGGCTCCCTATCGAGTGTTCACGCCATTTTTGCGCAACGCAAGACGCTGGCTATCGAGCAACAATCCGCAACCATTACCAGCAATTACCACGCTGCCACAAGTGCTGGGACAACAACTTGACCGATGGCACAGTCGACCACCTTATCAATTATCTTGGCCTCCGGGAGAGCTACAAGCATGGCGTACCCTGCAAGCGTTCATTGATAGCCCCATACAGCAATATCAGACAGCACGAGATGTTCCTTCGATAGCAGGTACCTCGCGGTTGTCACCATATATGGCTATCGGCGCCATTAGCCCAATCAATATCTATAAACAACTCCAACAGCTGTCTCACGGCGACGGCGAAACAACTTGGCTAAACGAACTGATTTGGCGCGAATTCTATCGTTACTTGATGCACCACTATCCAAGGCTTTCTAAAAACCTTGCAATGTATCCGAATAAAGAGCCTTGCTGGGACAACAATAGCCACTGGTTCTCTTGCTGGGCTGAGGGTAAAACAGGATTCCCGTTAGTCGATGCCGGTATGAGAGAACTGAATAATACTGGTTGGATGCATAACCGGCTACGTATGCTGTGCGCCAGCTTTCTAGTAAAAGATCTGCACTTGGATTGGCGCTTAGGCGAAGCCTATTTTATGTCGAAGTTGATTGATGGAGATTTCGCTAGCAACAACGGCGGATGGCAATGGGCTGCAGGGTGTGGCGCCGACGCCGCACCCTATTTTCGCCATTTTAGTCCAACAAGACAGGCACAGCGCTTTGACGCCAAAGCCGTCTATCAACAACGCCACCTGCCCGAGCTAATCAATGGTTATCCGCCACCGATGGTAGACCATAAAGCACAATGCCAGCGCTTTTCTGCACGAGTTAAGGAGCTATCCAATGGAGTCTAAACCAGATTGGTTAGTTTGCTTCGGAAATATTTGGCAACAGTTAGATACATCCAATATGGATAGTATCGATAAGCTTTATCACCCTGAGATAATATTTCAAGATCCCTGTGGAACCATCAACGGAAGGGATCAATTAAAACAACACATGGCTGAGCTATACCGGAATGTCTCAGCTATTAGCTACGAGCTAATGGAACCGATTGGCAGCAGCCAATCAACAGCCGCACAACCCTGGGTTATGACCTTTCGGCATCCAAAATTAAACTCTGGGAACAACATTAGCGTGAACGGTGTTTCAATACTAAAAACACAAAATGGCTTGATTATTAGCCACCGGGACTATTTCGATATGGGCGAGATGATTTATGAATCTATCCCAATTTTGGGACGAGTCGTAACCCACTTAAAACATAAGCTTGCACCATGAGCCGTACTGACCTTATAACAATCGCTCTTTTCAAACTCAGTTGGCTAGTCGCGATTTTTGGCCAACAGGCTTGGTTATGGTTACAGCTTATAATCGTAACAATCGCTGTGGTAACAACGCCAATTCGTTTAGCACTGCCGGTTATCTTGTTCGCTACAGCAGGTGTAATACTAGATTCAGTTTTACATTACACGGGAGTACTTTCATTCGTACCAAGCACTGACTTCATCCCACTCTATCTAGCGCTTTTGTGGCTCAGCTTTTCTATATTAATCATAAAGATGAAAAGCTCGTTACCAACTAAAAAGTTAACACTGTCAGTGTTGTTTGGGGTGGCTGGAGCTAGCGGCTACAGCGCGGCTACGTTAGCCGGAACAACGGTTCTTAGCCCAAATTTTACAATAGCTGCCATAATTATTGTATTCGCATGGATGACGTGGATAACTGCAGCCTATCACTGGTTAGAAGATAAGATTTAACAAAGTCAGGAGTCGTATTTATGAATGTTATTAGTTCTCGACTATTACTTCGCTCCAAGTGGACCGCAACCAATCGGTTCCATGATGAGACTCACTTCTTAGTGCAATCGGTATTACATGACACCCACGGCGAAGTAAAATCTGTGGTACTGCAAGGCATCAACAATCGTCACCATTACGAAATGCCAATTAATCAACTAGAAGACTCTGATCGTTGGCGCATCGGCTGGACGTAAAGTTGATTGCTTAAAAGGCAAAATATATTATTATATAATATGCGTTGGGGATAAGTTTTTAATACAGCATGGATGCGTAATTCACTCGAACATTCAAGAGGTCTCATACCCATATATGAGCAACTTACAATTAGAAGATGCATTCCGATCTGCATTAATTGAAATAGAACAAGAAAAACAACAAGGGGTTGAGCTAACGTCTAGCACTCGCTCCGCTAAGCAGATGCGTAGTTACATCGAAAACTTAGAATGGAACGATAAACAGTTAATAACCTTTCGCGATACCCTAGATCAGATGATCCACGATCGCTCTGAGAAAGCGCAAAAGGCTGAACGGCTGCAAACTTATCGAGCTAAACTTATTAATATGGCTCGCGATTTGAACATGAGCTATGACGAACTAGTAACTACCATGGTGGATTTAGAATCCGTAAAAAAGTAGTTAATTAAAAGGTGGCATAAGCCACCTTTTTTACCCCCGCAAAACCACAACCTGCCCATCGCCTAACAAACTGGCCTGTTAACCTTGGCTGATTCGGATCAATTTCGATTAGCCTTAACCGCATGTACCGCATGTACCGCACAGTGTGTTCTCGCCGATAAGCTCGCAAATTAACTATTTTATGCTTTATTTATAGGGTTTAGGCGCAGCAACATTCATTTGACGGAGCTCTTGCCCCTCATCTAACGACGATGAAAATTAAACGGAGCAACCATGCGAGCAGATCACTTAATCAACGTTAGCAGGCTAACCGCAGCTGCCATCCTTTCGGTATTTACGTTATTTATGCCGATATCCGTGTTGGCTGACGGCGATGAGGTATTACAAACTCCTACCGATCCAGACATCGTTACTGCTATTAACGCCGGTAACAAGATCAGGATATCAGGGACGGGTCTACATTCATTGCCGGAGCAGCCCGGTGTTATCTCGATTACGGTAAACGAAGGCGAAACCATTGAACGAGCATTACTGTATTGGCAGGTCTTCGACGTGGACTCACAGTTCGACACCAGCCTCCAAGTCGTTCGTGATGACGGTAACATGTATGACGTATTTGGTACCATTATTGGCACACACGTCAACGATAGCGGCACTCAAGATCTCGCTTTCTACGATGCCCTCTCAGCAACCATTCGAGCTGACATAACTGATCTCCTCCGCAGCGGAGGTAACACATTCAGTATTACCGGCCTTGACGATATATCTTTGCCACCTGGCAAGGGAGACGATGGTAAGAATGGCGCAGGCATTTTATTAATATACAGTGACGGCAGCAGCTCAACCGTTCAACTTGTAGATGGACACGATGCCGGTTGGTGGGGCGGTGTTCGTACCAGCAATGACAATCTGACTTACACTCGCCAAGTTCGTTTCGACTTCGAGGCAACGGATAGCGAGCGCTTCGCCGATCTGTCGATGTTTGTTGCCAGTGTTGAGGGGACGGTCCAGTCTGGCACCATGCGCCACTCTGTGGTTGAGATCCAAGTAGGTGACGACCCTGCAGATCTAACCAGAGATATAGATGCCTTAACCAGCAGCCAAGGGGATGAATGGGATGATTACGTACGAAATGTAAGGATCCCAGCCGGCGCAGATTATATCGAAATTCAAATACTATCCGAGCGCGGTGATGGTGCAGCCCCAGATCCGAACAATGGTAACAACCCTGCATCGTTTGTATGGTTGGCTGCTGGCATCTCAGTTCCCCAGGAGGTCGAGAATGCCTGTGAGTGCCGGCCTAAGGTGCTTACATTCAAATACATCGGTGGTAGTTGTGATGCCTCCAACAACGACCAAGGCGATAAGTTTTCATGTTATGGAAACTTAAACGGTGCTGACAACGTGGATATTGAAGTCACGTCTAATAAGCGCCGTCGCAGTGGTATTGAACTAAGTAGTAACGAAGTTACTACTGGGCAAGAGTTTAGCTTGATTAGCAATGCAGTAGGTGGTCAACGTGGGCGCTTACCGGCGCAATCGAAAATATTGCTAAGTGATGGCGATGACAGCATTTTTTTAGATATTCATACATCGTGTTCGGTACCACTCGCTACTGGTGATCAGTTTGGTCCGTTAGTGCTAGTCGGCTTTGAAGAGGGTAATCAATGCAGCACTTGCAGTCATAAAGACAAACGCCACGATAAGAAAAAAAAGCGCGGTAAGAAACACAAAAAAGGACATAATTAATCACCACCTCAGTAGTAATGAACAGCAACAGACGCCCACTTATTGTAACAGGGCGTCTGTTTATTCTTCCTGCCCATAGCAGATGGTAACTTAAACTAAGGTTTACTAAACACGTTCCCTGTGTTGTTAAACACTAAAATTGGCTATCTGGTTAAGGGGGTTACCATGCGCCTCATACGCAAGCGGGTGCCCATGGCAAAACTAACAAGAACAACTTTTAGCGCCAATTGTAAGCTTGAATTACCCTAACTAATCATCAATCAGTCATCGAACCCGTGCCCCCGGCGTGACAGGCCGCTGCGTTGTAAATAAGGAGTCGACTAACTGAACTGAAGCTTCACCACTATCGACTCGTTCATCCTTCACTCCCGCAACGACGCATATATCGCAACCGCCATTTTCCCAAACGTCAGAAACGAAAAAGCCCTGTCCAAAGGACAGGGCTTATTCGAAATAATGGCCCAGTGGACTCGTCCCTTATCACCAGCGAACCCGCGACCCTCGGCGTGACAGGCCGCTGCGTTGTAAATAAGAAGTCAACTAACTGAACTGACGCTTCACCACTATCGGCTCGCTCATCCTTCACCCCCGTAACGACGCATATATCGCAACTGCCATTTTCCCAAACGTCAGAAACGAAAAAAGCCCTGTCCAAAGGACAGGGCTTATTCGAAATAGTGGCCCAGTGGACTCGTCCCTTATCACCAGCGAACCCGCGTCCCCCGACGTGACAGGCCGCTGAGTTGTAAATAAGGAGTCAACTAACTGAACTGACGCTTCACCACTATCGACTCGTTCATCCTTCACTCCCCAACAACGCATATATCGCAACTGCCATTTTCCCAAACACCAGAAACGAAAAAAGCCCTGTCCAAAGGACAGGGCTTATTCGAAATAATGGCCCAGTGGACTCGTCCCTTATCACCAGCGAACCCGCGCCCCCGGCGTGACAGGCCGCTGAGTTGTAAATGAGGAGTCAACTAACTGAACTGACGCTTCACCACTATCGACTCGTTCATCCTTCACTCCCGCAACGACGCATATATCGCAACCGCCATTTTCGCAAACGCCAGAAACGAAAAAAGCCCTGTCCAAAGGACAGGGCTTATTCGAAATAATGGCCCAGTGGACTCGTCCCTTATCACCAGCGAACCCGCGCCCCCGGCGTGACAGGCCGCTGAGTTGTAAATGAGGAGTCAACTAACTGAACTGACGCTTCACCACTATCGACTCGTTCATCCTTCACTCCCGCAACGACGCATATATCGCAACCGCCATTTTCCCAAACGCCAGAAACGAAAAAAGCCCTGTCCAAAGGACAGGGCTTATTCGAAATAATGGCGGAGTGGACGGGACTCGAACCCGCGACCCCCGGCGTGACAGGCCGGTATTCTAACCAACTGAACTACCACTCCGCACTATTCTGTGCAGATAATTGCATTCAGCCATTATCTAAAAAGGTGTCTGACGATGACCTACTCTCACATGGGAACTCCCACACTACCATCGGCGCAACTGCGTTTCACTACTGAGTTCGGCATGGGATCAGGTGGGGCCACAGCGCTATTGTCATCAGACAAAAAACGTAAATTTGGTAAGCTGACTTTCTCTACAATCTCACAAGCTCTGCGATATCCGCAAAACCACTTGGGTGTTGTATGGTTAAGCCTCACGGGTCATTAGTACAGGTTAGCTCAACGCCTCACAACGCTTACACACCCTGCCTATCAACGTCGTAGTCTTCGACGGCCCTTTAGGGAACTTATAGTTCCAGTGAGAACTCATCTCGAGGCTCGCTTCCCGCTTAGATGCTTTCAGCGGTTATCGATTCCGAACTTAGCTACCCGGCAATGCATCTGGCGATACAACCGGAACACCAGAGGTTCGTCCACTCCGGTCCTCTCGTACTAGGAGCAGCCCCTCTCAATTCTCAAACGCCCACGGCAGATAGGGACCGAACTGTCTCACGACGTTCTGAACCCAGCTCGCGTACCACTTTAAATGGCGAACAGCCATACCCTTGGGACCGACTTCAGCCCCAGGATGTGATGAGCCGACATCGAGGTGCCAAACACCGCCGTCGATATGAACTCTTGGGCGGTATCAGCCTGTTATCCCCGGAGTACCTTTTATCCGTTGAGCGATGGCCCTTCCATTCAGAACCACCGGATCACTAAGACCTACTTTCGTACCTGCTCGACGTGTCTGTCTCGCAGTTAAGCTGGCTTCTGCCTTTGCACTAACCTCACGATGTCCAACCGTGATTAGCCAACCTTCGTGCTCCTCCGTTACTCTTTGGGAGGAGACCGCCCCAGTCAAACTACCCACCAGGCACTGTCCGCAACCCCGATAAGGGGCCTACGTTAGAACATCAAACGTACAAGGGTGGTATTTCAAGATTGACTCCACTTCAACTAGCGTCAAAGTTTCATAGTCTCCCACCTATCCTACACATGTAGGTTCAATGTTCAGTGCCAAGCTGTAGTAAAGGTTCACGGGGTCTTTCCGTCTAGCCGCGGGTACACAGCATCTTCACTGCGATTTCAATTTCACTGAGTCTCGGGTGGAGACAGCGTGGCCATCATTACGCCATTCGTGCAGGTCGGAACTTACCCGACAAGGAATTTCGCTACCTTAGGACCGTTATAGTTACGGCCGCCGTTTACCGGGGCTTCGATCAAGAGCTTCGACCGAAGTCTAACCCCATCAATTAACCTTCCGGCACCGGGCAGGCGTCACACCGTATACGTCCTCTTACGAGTTTGCACAGTGCTGTGTTTTTGATAAACAGTTGCAGCCACCTGGTATCTGCGACCGCCAATAGCTTAGGGAGCAAGTCCCATCACCGTCAGCGGCGTACCTTCTCCCGAAGTTACGGTACCATTTTGCCTAGTTCCTTCACCCGAGTTCTCTCAAGCGCCTTGGTATTCTCTACCTGACCACCAGTGTTGGTTTGGGGTACGATCTCTAATTACCTGAAGCTTAGAAGATTTTCCTGGAAGCATGGCATCAACTACTTCAGTGCCGTAGCACCTCGTCATCGGCTCTCAGCCTAATGTTCACCCGGATTTGCCTAAGTGAACAGCCTACTACCTTAAACGCGGACAACCATCGCCGCGCTAGCCTAGCCTTCTCCGTCTCTCCATCGCAGTAATTAGCGGTACGGGAATATTAACCCGTTTCCCATCGACTACGCCTTTCGGCCTCGCCTTAGGGGTCGACTCACCCTGCCCCGATTAACGTTGGACAGGAACCCTTGGTCTTCCGGCGAGGGAGTTTTTCACTCCCTTTAACGTTACTCATGTCAGCATTCGCACTTCTGATACCTCCAGCAGACTTCTCAATCCACCTTCAACGGCTTACAGAACGCTCCTCTACCATGCTTATAAATAAGCATTCGCAGCTTCGGTGACTAGCTTAGCCCCGTTACATCTTCCGCGCAGACCGACTCGACCAGTGAGCTATTACGCTTTCTTTAAATGATGGCTGCTTCTAAGCCAACATCCTGGCTGTCTAAGCCTTTCCACATCGTTTCCCACTTAGCTAGTACTTTGGGACCTTAGCTGGCGATCTGGGTTGTTTCCCTCTCCACGACGGACGTTAGCACCCGCCGTGTGTCTCCCGTGATTGTACTCATTGGTATTCGGAGTTTGCATGGAGTTGGTAAGTCGGGATGACCCCCTAGTCCAAACAGTGCTCTACCCCCAATGGTAAGACACGAGGCGCTACCTAAATAGCTTTCGAGGAGAACCAGCTATCTCCCGGTTTGATTGGCCTTTCACCCCTAACCACAGGTCATCTCCTAATTTTGCAACATTAGTGAGTTCGGTCCTCCAGTACCTGTTACGGCACCTTCAACCTGCCCATGGCTAGATCACCGGGTTTCGGGTCTACACCCTGCAACTACGACGCCCAGTTAAGACTCGCTTTCGCTACGGCTCCCCTATTCGGTTAACCTCGCTACAGAATGTAAGTCGCTGACCCATTATACAAAAGGTACGCAGTCACCCAACAAGTGGGCTCCTACTGCTTGTACGTACACGGTTTCAGGTTCTATTTCACTCCCCTCACAGGGGTTCTTTTCGCCTTTCCCTCACGGTACTGGTTCACTATCGGTCAGTCAGGAGTATTTAGCCTTGGAGGATGGTCCCCCCATATTCAGACAGGATATCACGTGTCCCGTCCTACTCGATTTCACACTAAAGTCGTTTTCGTGTACGGGGCTATCACCCTGTATCGCCAAGCTTTCCAGCTTGTTCCACTAACTTCTAAAATGCTTAAGGGCTAACCCCCGTTCGCTCGCCGCTACTAGGGGGATCTCGGTTGATTTCTTTTCCTCTGGGTACTTAGATGTTTCAGTTCCCCAGGTTCGCCTCATTAACCTATGTATTCAGTTAATGATACTTGCTTATGCAAGTGGGTTTCCCCATTCGGAAATCGTAGACTCAACGGTTGTTACTACCTAATCTACGCTTATCGCAAGTTACTACGTCCTTCATCGCCTCTGACTGCCAAGGCATCCACCGTGTACGCTTAGTCACTTAACCATACAACCCCAAGGGGTCTTGCTTGGTCTTTGAATCTCACTCTTTGTTGAACCGTTCGTTCACTTCGGTCATTAGCAAAAGCTAACTTCCTCGCTCACTCTCGTTTCTCCGCGATTGAGAACCAAATACCTGCGCAATACGCTTCTGAGTATGCAAACTCAGCATCGTAATATGCCGCAACCAAATGTTTTCGTTAGTTACACGCTCCGGGTAGGAGGTGTAACGCCGGATATCTTTAGACACTTGTAAGATTGTTTATTTAGAAACTCTTACAGTTTCTCGAGAAAATTTTATCAGCTTTCCAAATTTTTAAAGAGCAAGGTTTTCATTAGGCCTAGGCCTAAAAAAAGCCAAAGGTAAATTGTTCTATTATCTAGAAGCAATTAGCTTTGGCTTCTCATCCCCAAACTAGGGGAGGAAGATGGTGGAGCTATGCGGGATCGAACCGCAGACCTCCTGCGTGCAAGGCAGGCGCTCTCCCAGCTGAGCTATAGCCCCATCGAGTTTTTCCTGGTGACAACTTCAAAGAAGTTGGTGGGTCTGAGTGGACTTGAACCACCGACCTCCCGCTTATCAGGCGAGCGCTCTAACCAGCTGAGCTACAGACCCGTCACCGTTGATTGAGAATGGGTTCTCAATCACTCTTTACATTTCATCAGACAATCTGTGTGAACACTCAGCGCAAAACAAGTAATCATGTCGTTTAAGGAGGTGATCCAGCCCAGGTTCCCCTAGGGCTACCTTGTTACGACTTCACCCCAGTCATGAACCACAAAGTGGTGAGCGTCCTCCCGAAAGGTTAAACTACCCACTTCTTTTGCAGCCCACTCCCATGGTGTGACGGGCGGTGTGTACAAGGCCCGGGAACGTATTCACCGTAGCATTCTGATCTACGATTACTAGCGATTCCGACTTCATGGGGTCGAGTTGCAGACCCCAATCCGGACTACGACCAGCTTTATGGGATTAGCGCACTATTGCTAGTTGGCAACCCTTTGTACTGACCATTGTAGCACGTGTGTAGCCCTACTCGTAAGGGCCATGATGACTTGACGTCGTCCCCACCTTCCTCCGGTTTATCACCGGCAGTCTCCCATGAGTTCCCACCATTACGTGCTGGCAACATAGGACAAGGGTTGCGCTCGTTGCGGGACTTAACCCAACATTTCACAACACGAGCTGACGACAGCCATGCAGCACCTGTCTCAGAGTTCCCGAAGGCACACGTCCATCTCTGGTCGCTTCTCTGGATGTCAAGAGTAGGTAAGGTTCTTCGCGTTGCATCGAATTAAACCACATGCTCCACCGCTTGTGCGGGCCCCCGTCAATTCATTTGAGTTTTAACCTTGCGGCCGTACTCCCCAGGCGGTCTATTTAATGCGTTAGCTTTGGAAGCCACTCCTCAAGGGAACAACCTCCTAATAGACATCGTTTACGGCGTGGACTACCAGGGTATCTAATCCTGTTTGCTCCCCACGCTTTCGCATCTGAGTGTCAGTCTCTTGCCAGGGGGCCGCCTTCGCCACTGGTATTCCTTCGGATCTCTACGCATTTCACCGCTACACCCGAAATTCTACCCCCCTCTCAAGGACTCTAGTTTGGCAGTATCAAATGCAGTTCCCAGGTTGAGCCCGGGGCTTTCACATCTGACTGACCAAACCACCTGCATGCGCTTTACGCCCAGTAATTCCGATTAACGCTTGCACCCCTCGTATTACCGCGGCTGCTGGCACGAAGTTAGCCGGTGCTTCTTCTGCGAGTAACGTCACAGCCAACGGGTATTAACCGTTGACCTTTCCTCCTCGCTGAAAGTGCTTTACAACCCGAAGGCCTTCTTCACACACGCGGCATGGCTGCATCAGGCTTTCGCCCATTGTGCAATATTCCCCACTGCTGCCTCCCGTAGGAGTCTGGGCCGTGTCTCAGTCCCAGTGTGGCTGATCATCCTCTCAAACCAGCTAGAGATCGTCGCCTTGGTGAGCTCTTACCTCACCAACTAGCTAATCTCACTTAGGCTTATCCAATCGCGGAAGGTGCCGAAGCGTCCCCTCCTTTCCCCCGTAGGGCGTATGCGGTATTAGCAGTCGTTTCCAACTGTTGTCCCCCTCGACTGGGCAAATTCCTAAGCATTACTCACCCGTCCGCCGCTCGACGCCTAATGAATCCCCCGAAGGTTCATCATCATCGTTTCCGCTCGACTTGCATGTGTTAGGCCTGCCGCCAGCGTTCAATCTGAGCCATGATCAAACTCTTCAATTAAAGATTTGATTTTTTGTCCAACTCCTAAGAGCTAGACACTCAATGAATACTGAATTTCGTATAGTCACTCAGTAAATATCGAGAAAATGATGATTTCTCAATTCTACGTGAGTGCCCACACAGATTGTCTGACAAATTGTTAAAGAGCAGTTCTTGCGAACTTGGCTTCGTTGCCGAAGCAGGAGGCGTATAATACGCTTTCCTATTTCCCCGTCAAGCCCCTTTTTGACTTTAGTTTTTAAAAGTAAAAACCAGAGCGCAAAGGCTTTTCGCGGTGTCGATTTAATGCTCAGCGACTTACTTGGTAAGTGGCTGTGCCCCGTCGACAGATGCGCATTATAGGGAGCGAATTATTTCTGACAAGCCATTTTTGAACGATTTAATCTGACCGTTCAAAATTAAACCAGCACCCTATTATCAGCCACTAGATGTTGTGGTTTTCTGACCTTATTGGTTCAAGACCCATTCTGCTGCCGCAGCTAAATTGTCTTCGACACTGTCAGCTAAGACTTCACCCTTACCATCAACCGACTTACCAGAGCGGACTAATACGCATTGGCGAACTTCTGCCAGCTTACCCGCCAACATATCGCCATATTTGTCGCCGATCATGATTGAATCGGATAGATCGATGTTGTGTTCCTTAGCTGCACGTAACAACATTCCCGGCTCTGGCTTACGACATTCGCACTTACCTATATAAGGTGCATTACCTTTATCTGGATGATGCGGACAGTAATAAACGTCTGTTAGCGGTGCTCCAGCCTGTTGAAACTGTTCACGCATCCATTGAGACAACTGCAAAAACTGCTGTTCGTCGTAATAACCACGAGCGATGCCACTTTGGTTTGTCACAACAATAAGTGCGTAACCCGCTCGATGCAGTTTTACACAGGCTTCTAGTGTTCCAGGTATAAACTCAAACGACTCGACATCATGGACGTAACCATGATCGACATTAATCACACCATCTCGGTCTAAAAATACAGCGCTTTGGTTCATTAGTAGTTCACTCCAATAAGATTGGGCGCAAGTATTACCATCGAACCCTTCTGTTTCAACAATTTCTGGTGTAAAAATCGGCAAACAACACATTTAGACGTCCAAATGGCTAAATGTCCATTGACAGAAATCTAGACGTCTAATTAGACTGGCTATCGCTAACAAAACGAAAATAATAAAGGGCAAGGCAACAGATGATTACTCTCAGCGCCATCTGCAAAACGTATCAATCAGGTGGCAAGCGCATTGAAGCACTGAAACCAACTGACTTGCATGTGCCCAAGGGCGAGATATTTGGCATTATCGGTTCATCCGGTGCAGGTAAAAGTACTTTAATCCGTTGCGTGAACTTGCTTGAACGCCCTGATGCCGGCGCAGTATTAATTGATGGTAACGACCTTACCCTGCTTAATGATTCGCAACTGCGTCAAGAACGCCAACATATTGCGATGATTTTTCAGCATTTCAATTTGCTGGCATCACGAACCGTATACCAAAACGTGGCATTGCCACTGGAATTGGCCGGTGTAAGTAAAGACGCCATCGCAGCAAAGATCACTCCGTTACTAGATTTGGTTGGCCTCAGTGACAAAACTAATGTTTATCCAGCAAACCTAAGCGGTGGTCAAAAGCAACGTGTGGCGATAGCTCGTGCATTGGCTAACGATCCTAAGGTGTTGCTGTGTGACGAGGCTACTTCAGCGTTAGACCCTTCTACAACCAAATCAGTGTTACAACTGCTTAAGACCATCAATCAGAAGCTCGGTTTGACCATCTTACTGATTACTCATGAGATGGATGTCGTCAAACAGATCTGCGATCAAGTGGCACTAATTGACGATGGCCAACTAGTTGAGCAAGCCGAAGTTGGGGCTTTCTTTGCCGGCGCAAAAACCGAATTGGCTCGTACCTTTGTGCGCAGCACCTTGCACGTTGAGTTACCGGAGTCCTATCAAGCGCTTCTTAGTAACAGTGCTGCTGATAATAACAAGCCAGTTATCCAACTTTGTTTCCATGGCGATACTGTTGATGCCCCGGTTATTACCCAGGTTGCCCAGCAATTTAACGTCGACTTAAGCATTATCAGTGCTCAGATGGAGTTTATCGGCGGCAGCAAATTCGGCTTATTGCTGGCTGAGGTTTTAGGTGAAGCCAACGCAATCAACCACGCAATTGAGTACTTCCAACAACACAACATTGACGTAGAGGTACTTGGATATGTCAACTGATCTTATCCCGCTATTGTGGGACGCAACCTTACAAACCTTACAGATGGTGTTAGTGGCTGGCGCTATGGCTACCCTCTTCGGAGTTCCTCTAGGTGTTGTACTGCATCTGAGTAAAAAGGGGCAGTTACTAGAAAACCGATTGTTGCATCGTAGCCTCGGTCTAGTGGTAAACATCGGTCGCTCAGTCCCGTTCATTATTTTACTGGTAGCAATCATTCCGTTTACTCGCATGATCGTTGGCACCAGTATCGGTACCATCGCAGCAATTGTGCCACTGACTATCGGTGCAATTCCCTTTATCGCTCGCCTAATTGAAGCTGCCCTTATTGAAGTACCAGTTGGTTTGATTGAAGCCGCCCAAGCAATGGGCGCCGATAAGAAGCAAACCATTATTAAGATCTTACTGCCAGAAGCGCTGCCAGGAATCGTTAATAGCATCACCATCACCTTGGTTACCTTAGTTAGCTACTCAGCCATGGCTGGTGCGGTTGGCGGCGGCGGTCTGGGCGACGTAGGTATTCGCTATGGCTACTATCGGTTTGAACCCGACGTAATGATCGCCACCATCGTCGTACTGCTTATTTTGGTGCAACTGTTTCAATCGCTTGGTGATGCTGTTGTAAGACGCATCGACCATCGATAGCCGTACATTCACATAACAACTCAAATAATTAAAAATGAATAAGGAATCCCCAATGAAAAAGACAATTCGTAATCTATTCGCAGTAGCCGCAACTTTAGTTCTAGCTGCATGTGGCAATGAGCCTGCAAGCAATACTCTAAAATTAGGCGCTATTGCTGGCCCAGAAGCACAGGTAGCTGAAGTTGCCGCAAAGATTGCTAAAGAGAAGTATGGTCTTGATGTCGAAATCATCGCCTTTACTGACTACGTAACACCGAATGCGGCTTTACACGATGGCAGCATCGATTTGAACGCGTTCCAACACCGTCCGTACTTGGACGCGCAAATTGACGCTCGTGGCTACGAAATCGTTGCCGTTGGCAACACCTTTGTATACCCAATTGCAGCATACTCCAGCAGCATTCAATCGCTGGAGCAGCTACCGCAAAACGCTAAGGTCGCTGTGCCAAACGATCCAACCAACCTCGGTCGTTCACTGGTGCTGTTGGAACAACAAGGTTTACTCAAACTAAAAGCTGGCGTTGGTGTAGCTGCTACCCCACGTGACATCGTCGAGAACCCTAAAGAGATTGAAATCTTAGAACTTGAAGCCGCACAGCTACCGCGTTCACTGCAAGATGTTAGCTTCGCCGTAATCAACAACACCTTTGCAGGTCAAGCTGGCCTCACGCTGGAAAAAGAGGGTCTGTTTGTTGAATCAAAAGACAGCCCGTATGTGAACTTAATTGTTGCCCGCAGCAACAACCAAAATGATGAACGAGTAAAGCAATTTGTTGATGCTTACCACTCCGACGCCGTTTACCAACGCGCTTCTGAACTATTTAATGGCAACATCGTTAAAGGCTGGTAATTAACGACACCACCAAAAATAAGGGATGTGTCGTAGCTAGCTGTTGAAGTTTATCTTAAGCCTTCGGCTTCACCGATTGCGGTGCTTTTAGGGGGCGATGTCGCGATGGCGACGGCACATTCTTGTATGCATTAGGGGGGAGCTTCGCCCCCTTTGGAATCCCCCTTGCCTTAGGTCGCACTCCAAAGCGGCAGAAGATCAACGGCGGTAGTGCTTTCCCGTTATACCAAAACTCGTCTAGCCGGGGCTTTAACAGCATTGGAAACAACAACACTTAGCTAGTACACCACCAAAATAAGAGGAAGCCTAGGCTTCCTCTTTTCATTTTGTTTTTCATACGCAAAACTTTAACTCCAACCACAAGCACGCTAAATTGATATTTTTCGACCAGACAGGATGTCCCTATGTCGTTCTATATTACCCTTGCGATAGTGATCGCCCTGATCGCTTTAGTTATCGTTATTTTTAACACCTTAGTTAGCCTTCGTAATCGCCACCAAAATGCCTTTGCCCAAATAGAGGTTCAATTGAAGCGACGTTACGATTTGATTCCAAATCTGGTAGAAACCGCCAAAGCCTACCTCAAGCACGAACAAGAGACCCTCGAAGCGGTGATATCTGCCCGTAATCAAGCGCTGGCCGGGCTTTCAGCTGCAAGTAATGACCCGAGTAACGCCACCGCCATAGGTAAACTTGGTGGAGCCGAGTCAGCGCTGACTGGCGCACTTGGTAGACTGAACGTGGTAATGGAGGCCTACCCAGAACTAAAAGCCAATGAAAACATGATGCAGGTTTCAGAAGAACTTACCGCTACTGAAAACCGAGTGGCCTTTGCTCGCCAAGGATTTAATGATGCCGTGATGGCGTACAACGAGTACAAACAGAAGTTTCCGGCGGTTATGCTTGCAGCAAGTTTTGGCCACGGTAAAGACGCAGCACTGCTTGAGTTCGACGATTCCAATGAGATCCAAGCTGCACCGAAGGTTCAGTTTTAGTGAACTTCTTCGCCCAACAACAGCAAGCCCGCCAACGCACATTGTTGTTAATGGGCCTGTTCACCGTTGCTGTTATTGCCATCCTACTGCTTTGTAACTTGTTGTTCGTTGCTCTCGCGTTACCGCTTTTGAATGATCAACAAATTAGCGTTAACGGTGCTACTTTATTGGCGCAAATGAGTTCAGAGAGTGGCGTTGCCCTATCTGTTTCTATGCTATTAGTCATCGCTTCAGTCGTGATGATTAAATGGCTTGGCTTACGGGGGGGCGGTCGCAAGGTTGCAGAGGCACTGGGCGGCATGCGCATTCAAACCAATACCCAAAACTTCAAACAACGGCAACTGCTCAACGTCGTCGAAGAGATGGCGCTGGCCGCCAACATGGCTGTACCACCAGTGTATTTGATGGAGGAGGAGCAAGGCATTAATGCCTTTGCCGCCGGACACACACAACGGGATGCCGTTATAGGGATTACTCAAGGAGCATTAGATCAACTCACCCGACCACAATTACAAGGGGTGGTAGCCCATGAATTTAGCCATATCCTTAACGGCGATATGCGCCTGAATATGCGATTAATAGCCGTACTAAGTGGGATCATTTTTATCTCCCATGCTGGTGAGCTAGTTCTTAGAGGTGGTGCGCACAATCGTAAAAATGGTGGTCAGATAGCTCTGCTCGGTTTTGGCTTAATGCTACTTGGCCTTATTGGCAGCTTTTTTGCGAACATAATTAAGGCTGCAGTAAACCGCCAGCGAGAATACCTAGCTGATGCTGCTGCAGTACAATTTACCCGAGATCCAAGCACTATTGCCGATGCACTCAAGGTCATCGCGGCCAATTCACACCATAGTTTTATCGAAAGCCCTAATGCAGCCCAGTCTAGCCACCTATTCTTCGGCAGCTATAAGTCATTTAACAGTTTATTGGCCAGTCATCCCCCCATCGATAAACGAATTCGTGCGATAGAACCAAAATGGGACGGCCGCTTTGCCGAAGTAGTACTAAAAACCAAGCGTTCAACCGGACGTTCAGCTGCTAAAGTTGACCCCAAACCAATTACAACACAAGAACAACTTGCGCCAATAGCTACCATTGGCGCGGTGTTGTTGGCGCAATTGCCGCAACAGGTGCAACACCAAGCCAGAGAGCCAGAACAACTCTCAACCTTGGCATTATCCCTGATAACATCAAGTGACGATCTTGAGCAAGGCAACCCACTTAAGACGTTAACCATGCAGCAACGATTAACTGCTGCCCAACTTATGCTGCCAACACTGTCGGAATTGTCGCCACCGCAAGCGCAACAGTTGCAACAACGTCTCGATCGTCATTTCGGTCAACAGCAACCAACATTAGCAAACTGGTGTATTTTTCAACTTATCAACCACTACCTACTAACGGACCAGCAGCAACAGAAAGGTTCGAACCAAGCAGAAGCGACGACCGCATTATTGTCCTTGCTGGCGATACATGGCAGTACCGACATTGCTCAGCAACAACGAGCATTTTATCGAGCAAGCAACAGTTTAGGGCTGTATCAGGCACAGTTTTGTCCAAAGGTTAGTTGGCAAGCTGCTGGGCAAGACTTACAACAGCTACGAAAAACTCCGCCACTTAAGAAACAGCGGCTATTATTGGCTTTTCGCCGTTGCGCAGAGCAAGACAATCACATCAATGATGACGAGCAAGCGCTGTTACACTGTTTAGATTTGCTATTGGACGCCCCATCACCGCTCGATAGCAACAACAACGTACAGAGTTAGCAACCTACGCTGTCAGTAATACTGATAAATAGCCGTTGCTGTTCATCTAAGGAAGCTTTCTATGTCCACTATTACCCTGAGCAATCGCCACAACAGCGTCGATATTAGCCTTTACGGTGGTCATGTTCTTAGCTGGCACCATAACAACCAGCCTATTTTCTGGCTTAGCGAACTCGCTGATCTATCCGGTGAGACCGCAATTCGCGGTGGTGTACCGATCTGTTTTCCTTGGTTTGCAGAGCAAGGCAGTCCCAAACATGGCTTTGCCCGAACAGAGATGTGGCAGTTAATTCGACATACTGAGACTGAGGCGCTACTTGAGCTAAAGCACAATCAACGCACACTCGAGATATGGCCCAATCGATTCCGGATCGCGCTCACCGTAATGCTAAGTGACGATACACTATTGCTGAGCTTGGTTTTCGATAACACCGATAGTAAATCTTGGCAATTCGGCGGAGCCTTGCACAGCTACTTTAGTTGTGACAATGCACGGGCTATTAATGTCGCGAGTCTTGATGGTTTAATGTTTCACAACTCACTAACCGGTCTTGAGCAACAGTTCAATGGGTGTCAATTACCTAACCCCATCGACGCGATAGTACCAAGCGTCAATAAGATCCAATTTTTGCCCTCGATAGCAGCCAGTCATACCGTTACCATTGATCAGGATGGGAACGACAGCTGCGTTATCTGGAACCCAGCTAACAATCACCCTACTGATGTATCCAAGAAGCAACAGTGGCAGTTCATCTGTTTTGAAAGTGCTATCGTCAACAACTTAATAACGCTACAACCACGCCAACAGCATCAATTAAGCCAACGAATTTCACTATCAAAATAAACTTTATTGAGCTGAGCGTTAATTAAACGATTAAGCTAATAATGGTCTTACCTACGTTTTTTAAGCTTTTATCAACCATTAATCTCCTTTATCTATTAGTGTCGCAACTGTATTCTGTAACGTAATTGCAAACTAATCATCACGGAATCGATGCAGCAACTAATTCATAAAACACGAACTCAAATGGTGGTCGAAGTGTTGCGCGAAAAAATCCTCTGTGGGGAAATTAGCGCCGGTGAACCACTTAGGCAGAGTAACCTTGCTAACGAGTTAAACGTCAGTCGCATTCCGGTAAGAGAAGCCTTACTCCAGCTTGAAGCTGAAGGGTTAGTTAAATTTGAAGCTCATAAAGGGGCTACTGCGACCGAACTGTCGCTGGTGCAAATGGATGAACTATTTGAGCTGCGAGCCTTAATCGAACCTCCTCTGCTTAAACGTTCAGTTCCCAATCTGAGCGACGTCCAATTGGCCCTTGCCGCGGATTATCTCGAGCAACTAGACGCGGCCTTGCAATCGGAAAACACAATAGATAGCTGGAGTGAACTCAATAGTTTGTTTCATCAGTGTTTGTACGAAGGGGCAGATCGCCCTCATACCATTGAAGTTGTTCGCGGCTTAAATACCAGCTCAGATCGTTACATTCGATTGCAACTGTTACTCGCCGGTGGGCGACCAACAGCAGAGCAGGAGCATCATCAGCTACTTAAGCTCTGCCAGCAACGTAATGCTGACGGCGCGGCACTATTGTTAGAACAGCATATTTTGGCTGCAGGCAAAGGCGCCAAAAGCCTTATCGTCGCCCAGCAGATTGAAAAGCATAATCGATAATAACGACAGTAATACTGATCGGACTTTTGAGGAGTCAGCATGCTAACCGCACAAATCACCGGTTGGGGTAAATGTTTACCACCGGCCGTTCTGAGTAACGACGACTTATCGCAAGTAATGGATACCAATGATGAATGGATTCGAACGCGGACCGGCATTGGTCAACGTCATATCAGTCACGTCAGTACCTCAACCTTAGCTACTGTTGCAGCAAAACACGCGTTGGCCAGCGCCGGTTTGCAAGCCTCTGACCTGGATATGATTCTGATCGCAACCGCCTCTCCAGATACGTTGCTGCCCAACATCGCTGCAACGGTTCAAGCTGAACTTGGCGCTAGTTGTGCTGCACTCGATATTAATGCTGCTTGTTCTGGCTTCCTTTACGGCGTTGGCTTGGCTACAGCACAGATCAAGTGCGGCCAAATGCAACGAATTCTTATCGTCGGTGCCGAACGATTAAGCTTCTACATCAATTGGACTATGCGCGAAAGTGCAGTACTGTTTGGCGATGGTGCCGGTGCCGTTATTTTGGAAGCAGTTACATCCGATCAGCCAGCAGGGGTGATCAGTTATGCCATGCACAACGATCCAAGCGGCCGCGAGCACCTCAAGGTCGATGGCTTTGGCTCTGATATGAAACGCTTTGATCAAGAGGCTGAAAACTTTCATCTTCAATTCAATGGCCGCGAAGTATTTAAGCGGGCAATAGGCGGCATGGGCAAACTCAGTAAACAGGTGCTTGAACAAGCTCAATTGACTACTGACGACATCGATTTGGTCATCCCTCACCAAGCCAACGTACGCATTATCGAAACGTTAATTGCCAAGATGGGTGTGCCGGCAGAAAAAGCCTTTGTCAACATAGAGCAATATGGCAATACCTCCGCTGCCACTATTCCGATAGCTCTATGTGACGCAATTGAACAGGGCCGCATCAAACCCCACGACACGCTACTTAGCTGTGCCTTTGGCGCTGGCTTAACCTCTGCCGCTGCGGTCATCAAATGGGGGGAGCGCACCACACCAGTTAGCGCCAGTGATGCACAACTGCCACCGTGTGAACAATCGGCGTTAGAGTTGATCGCCCACACCGCCGCAGAACAAAAAAAACGCCCCATAGAATAGTTTGAAATTGCGATGATACGGCACCCTCGTGTTGTCCGTATCATTACTTCTTAGTGGATATACTGCATTAACCCTAAACAGGGCTTTAACACGGTTAGGTATTACTCGTGTTATTGTGCCAACGAGAGGTCTTCGTCAACCTCAACTGGATCCCAATACAACGCCGCCCCATAAAAATCAGCAAGCATGCGATTAAGATTGTCAAAGCTGCGGATCATCAGCTCTTCACCAGTTAAACAGTACCAAACGAAACGATGGCAATTATTGCGGCGCAGGTGATAATCACGATGGGTAAATAATTGTTGTGCCGCACGATCAACCGCTGATGCAGTTGCAAAAGGTCTATGCAGGTGATCACAACAGGTAAATATGGTGGCGCCAGTACGTCCAGTTAAAAAACGCTTGGCTGATATTCCTCGAATCAAACCACTTCCGTGTAGTTCAGCGATGGTGTCATCACCCAACCAGATCCCACTGTGCTCAACTACGCCGTATACATGGCACACGACGACCGATCCTGGTTGCGGCGAAACAAAGCGCTTACCAGGGAGAAATTCTGACGGTCTAAGAGCCAAGCTACGATCTCTGCTTGGCCGCAAGTAACGGTCGGTTTGGACGGTCTTACGCTTGGAGCGATAATCAGCCGCTACAGCTACTCCCGCAATCATCAACAACCAAGGTAATGCCATCGCCCTTCCCCACTAAACGCTAAACCAGCCAATAAAGTCAGTTTAACTCGTACTTGAGGCATCATGCTATCCGCTAACAAAATCTAACAAACTCATGATCAACTGCAATATTCTACTCAGCTAACGCTGCCGTAAGTTTGGTTGGACTCTCAGTGAACTGCTCTGTTTCATCGTCATTGGTCTTAGCCGCTAAAATCATTGCTGCAGCTTTCTCGCCAATCATGATAGCGGGAGCGTTGGTGTTACCGCTGATCAAGGTTGGCATAATCGACGCGTCGACTACACGCAGTCCATCGATACCATGAACTTTCAGTTCCGCATCCACTACCGCCAGCGGGTCGTCGCCCATCTTGCAGGTACCAACTGGATGATAGACATGATTCGCTTTCTGACGTAAAAACTGCTCAATCTCATCATCAGTTTGTACCGCTTCACCGGGAAAAATCTCGCCATCGAAGCAGTGTTTCAATGCTTCCGCTCGTAAGAATTTACGTACTTTTTTCACACCAGCGGTCATCACCTCTACGTCTCGGCGGTCGCTCAATAGATTAAGGTCAATAATCGGTGCCATTGCGGCGTCATTACTGGCTAGCGTGACATTACCACGGCTATGTGGACGCAAGCAGCAAACATGAGCACTGATTCCATACTTGAGCATAAATGACAGGTTTCGACCGTGATCATCCATCGCTAATGGCGACAGGTGCAACTGTAGATCCGGTGTGGCCACATCATCATGCGACTTAATAAAGCCTCCAGACTCTGCCACTGTGCTGGCTAGCATGCCGCGGCGATGACGACCATAATCAACGACCGCCGCCATCGAACGAACCATCTGCAACGGCCGCATAGTTGCCCAAGAAGAGGCACTTTTGTCCTTCGCAACCACCAATACGTCCACGTGCTCTTGTAGGTTTTCCCCTACTCCCGCCAGTTCGTGTTGCTGTTCAATCCCGTGTGGTTGAAGTTTGTCCTTGGGGCCAATACCAGAAAGCAGCAATAGCTGTGGTGAACCGAAAGCTCCTGCACTAACCAACACCTCTTTGGTTGCGGTAACTAAATGAGTGACGCCGCCATGTCGATACTCAACGCCAGTGGCACGTTTCCCCTCTAAAATAATGCGCTGGCTTTGCGCTTCCGTTAACACCGTTAGATTAGGCCGTTGAGCCATTATGGGATGGAGGTAGCCCGCTGCAGCGCTGCATCGTTGGCCTGCCTTCTGCGTCACTTGGTACCAACCAACCCCTTCTTGATCAATGCCATTAAAGTCGCTATTGGGTTTTTCTCCGCACTCTATGGCAGCCTCAAACAGCGCTTGCGAGAGTGGATGTTTGCTGCGTGGCTCAGCGACGTTCAATGGGCCACCAACACCATGAAAAGCAGAGGCACCACGCTCTTGATGTTGAGCTTTTTTAAAGTAGGGCAGCACTTCTTGGAACGACCAGCCTTTGTTTCCTAGCGCCGCCCAACCGTTGTAATCCTCTGCTTGTCCGCGAATATAGAGCATAGCGTTAACCGAGCTGCTTCCTCCTAATGTTTTACCTCTAGGACAAAACATTTCTCGTTGTTTCATATATGGCTGAGCCTTGCTGCGGTAACTCCAGTTTCTAAAGCCGGTTAACATTGAGAAAATGATTCCAAGTGGCGTATAGATAAAGGGACTTTTATCGCTTTTGCCCGCTTCTAGCAACAATACGCTGGTTGCGGGATCCGCTGATAATCGGTTCGCTAACACACAGCCTGCCGATCCAGCACCAACGACTACATAATCATATTTTTGGGTCATGCGTTTCCCTCAACTTGTTAATACTACCGTTACCGTAGCGATAACCGCCCACACTTAAACGCTACTACAGCTCAGCACTACCGACAGTGAACAAAATTAACAGCACACTTTGAATGAGTTAACGCCGTAACAACGCCTTGCCTGGCAACCTCCCCCGGCCTGATATCTGCGCAGCTTGAGCCAATAATAGCTCTGCACAGGCAATCGCATCGCACAACGCATGATGGCCGTCATAGCTCGGCAACTGATAACGCATACGGCAATGATTTAACTGTAGTTCACTAGATCCCATCGGTTGTGATTGCCGTGCTAACCGACCGCGTTCGATTAATAGAGTGTCAATCGCTACCAAAGGCAACGACTCACCCAAACAGTCGTGATAGCCCTTCGCGAGAAACGCTAGATCTAATGGGGCGTGATGACACACCAATACTCGCCCCTGCAATAGTGGCAGCAACGATATGAGTGCTGTTTTAAGCGAAACCGCTGTGGCTAAGTCGACATCTCGTATCCCGTGAATTGTGGCGCTGTCACCGACACTGCCATCAATGGTCACTGCCACATCAAGCGCGGTAGCCATATCAATTTTACCGTTATCAATCGCCACGGCACCGATTTCAACAATCTGATCCTCGCCCACCGTCAGCCCGGTCAGTTCAAGATCTAACGCCAACATCGGTAGCTGCCGATAATCAAGGTGCAATGGCAACGGCCGGTGACGATAAAACGATTGATATAACGGCTGTTTGCTTCGTAACGCCCGCCATCGACTGTTAAGGTTAGCAATCATAGGCTTCGTTGATACTTCAAACGGATTCCATCTTGGCCACGATTAACCACCAAAAATGCTTGTTTGAGTTGATGCCGCACCAAATCCGATATGTGTTTAGGCGACAGGTAGTTGGAAAGGTTTTGTTGCTGTTGCCATTGTCTCCCCTGATTTTGCAAACGAAGATGAGCGATGAACTCATGTGCATCAGCTAGATTAAGCGCATCTTTACGGTTCAGTAGCCCCGCTTCCATCGCAGCTTGTAGGCGTTTTAAAGTGTTGACTTCATTACTACCGCAAGCCAAAGCGTAGATCCGGCCAATATCGTTGATAGGCGCCAATCCTCGATGCTTTAAATCCAGCGCTTTGCCGTGCTCACCATCGGCTTCAAGCACCAGTTGCCGGAAAAAACCTAACGGTGGTGTTAGCTTCATTGCGTTGCCGGCCAGTTGCGCAAAGAACAGTTGCTTGTCACTACACAACTGCAATACATGTTGTTGCAATTGCTCACCAAGGGAGAGGTTGCCAGCGATCGGTCGCATATCGAAAAATATACTGGCATGCATGGTCGCTTTGGGTTCCGGCTGATCAATCCAGATAGTGAATTGTCGCTGCCACTGTGCTATCGACAAACACCATTTGGGGTTCAAAGCCATGATACCGCCGGGACAATGTACATAACCACAGGCGTTCAAGCCGTCACAGACTATCGTAGCTAGCGCACTAAAATATTCTTTAGCTGTGCTGTCTGGTTCGTGCGCCAGTAACAAACCATTATCCTGATCTGATTTACCCGCTTGATCCATTCTGGCCTGTGACCCAAATGCCAGCCAACACCATCCCATCGGCGCTACCCCTAACTGAAGTTGGGCAAGTTCGAGCAAGCGCCGAGTAAGGCTGTCGGTTAACTGGGTCAGCACTCGTCCAACCTCCTCAGCACGTGCATCGGCAGTTATCATCTGTTGTAGCAGCGCAGGGAATTCACGGCTGTGCTCTATTAACTGAGCGACAGAATCAGAACGGCCTATTTTTCGAACCAGATGAAGCAGGTCGGTACTCTGGAGCCGTAATAGATCAGAACTGGTTATCATGCCGATGACCTGTGCATCGGCCATTACTGGCAGGTGATGAATTCGATGTTGGCCCATCATCAGTGTGGCTTCAAACACCAACGCATCGGCGTCTATCGTAGTCGGGTTAGTGGTCATCACCTCACTCACCAACACCTCTGGCCCCAAACCTTTAGCAAGGATGCGATTTCGGAGATCTCTGTCGGTAATGATACCCATTAAAGTCTGTTGCTCTAATACCACCAGTGCCGATAAACAATGTTGTGCCATCAGCGCGGCTGCCTGCTGTACTGTGGCAGTCGGAACCACCGAGAGAACCGGACTGGACATCACCGCGCGCGTTCGTGACGTACTGGCGATATCTCGAGCCTGGTAACGTGTTTTATGGCGTAGCCGTTGGGCGTGCTGACGATTAAAGAAACGCCCGAACTGACGATTTTCAGCGCTCAATTGAGTAAAAACGGCTTCAGTAAGGACGTAAACAATGCCATCTTCCAAGATGCGAACTTGATTACTTACCTTCTCTCCAGTGAGCAAACTTGGATAACCAAAAAACTCGCCCTCGCCGATCCGGTCAAGCAATTGCCCTTGGTCGTCGCGAATTTCAAAAGCGCCACTGCGCACGACATATAATTTAGGTTGTTGATAATCAACGTCGACGACTTTGTTTGCTTTTGCAAAATAGCTGATACTGGTTCCAGCAACCGCAAGCTGCGTTTGGCTATCGCTAAGTTGATTGAACGGCAGAAGTTGTTGATAGAAATCAAGTACCGGCGAATTGGACTTAAGTGTCATAGGCACAGCTTCCCTAATTGGTACCATAGTAAGCAAATGGAGGTGCTCAATGATTTTGTTACTGCAAACCATAATGCTGTTAATCGGGATGAGTTTAGTGATTCTCTCCCTCGCCAAATACATCAACCGTAGCGGCAATTGGCACGGTGTCTGGCAGATTTGGGTTGGTCAGTTGAAAGACTTCAATCCAGCCGAATTTCGCCTGTTCCGAAGCGCGATTCTGCTGCTATTTCTCGCCATCATTTTGCGTATTGTTAATCTAACCCTCAACGGCTAAGTAACCTATTAGCCATAAGTAGGGTAAGGGCAATTCCATATCGGCTCATTGGCTTTGTTGGCCGATACTCAAATCCGGCATCGCCAGGTGCCGTCAGATTTACGACTTCGGTGTTAACAAAACGCAAAAAAATTGAGATTCGTGGTCGTCAAAACACCCGGTAAATTTAGGCTGTATGGTAGTTAGTTGTTAAAGTTTATCCTAAGCCTTCGGCTTCACCGATTTCGGTGCTTTAGGAAAGGATATTGCGGTGGCGACGGTACATTCTTGTATGCATTAGCGGGGAACTTCGCCCCCTTTGTCCCCCCTTGCCTTAGGTCGCCGTCCAAAACGCTTCGCTGGATTGCTCCAATGCGGCAGAAGATCAACTGCGGTAGTACTTTCGCCTTATATCAACACTCGCCTTGCCGGTGCTTTAACTGTATTGAAAGAACAACGCCTAATTGGTACACAGCCTCAATTTAGGCCTGAGAAGTCAATGAAGCTGACGATTGCATTTGGCGTTCATTTGAATTTCAACGCTATCAAGCAACAACCGCAAAAACTTGAAGCACAAACTGCAGTAATGTTGAGCTTATCCTGACATCCAAATACCTCAAAGTGTGTTGATGTGGTTTATATGAAGTGGTTTTGCGACACCTTAAACCCTGTTGTATGGCATAGTTTGGTCATCTAAGCATTACAATAAGAACAACAGATGAAAATTCATGATCTAGAAATTGTTACCGCTCTCCGGGGGGGGGATAAAATCAAACCATCAAGCACGGCTATATCAAAGAGCTTTGATAACTATGCATCCTGCTGACGAGCAGGCATACCTAGCCCTATGACTTTGTTCATCGCCTTTACGCCAGCCAAAGCTTCCCAGCCTGAACATTGTAATCACTGAACTTAAGGGCGGGCTAATCATAACGATGCGTCGCCGTTTCTGTCTGCCAGCGTTGATGATAACCAGCGCCCTCCTCCCACGCTTTTAACTTGCCATCTTACAGCGCGGAAACTGCTTCGTTCCGCGGGTGACCATCTTCGCAGAAACCTGCATTCACTCGCGATGGAGTTGAGGCTTTCGTGCCTATTTTTGCAACAGCCGATGGCAGGCTTTCGGGTGGTAAGCACCGTTTACTGAAACTTGTTTTAACGTGCGCCTTAGCGGGTTGTTCAAGGGTGGTAGCACTCCGTTATCCGCAACACTCACCACCCTCACTTAGACTGCAATAACCTCTTCGGTCACGGCATCCACAGTCAAATGGAGCTTACGTAAGGTACGGCGCTTTTCCTTGCCGTGCATACGCATTTTCCACTCCCCGTCGCCAAACACTTTCAGCCCTGTGGCCTCCACCATAACATCCGCAATGGAGCGTCACTGCGGTACTTGATGTTTATTGGTATCGATCTGGTTGTTACTGAACCACTGGCTGGGAGGATTTTAGTATGCCACTACAAAAGCATTCGGGTGCGAAAGAGTTTTCAGTTTAGGTGTCTAATTTGCAAGCAGGTTCACACAAGTCAGGTTGCTTAGTTGACGTAATAACCACCCAGATGCACCGTTAAATCATTGTTGCCGTTTGTTGTGGTGGTGTTGCTATGTCAGGGATGGACATTCGCTGTTGCTTACCAATTAATAGTTTGATTGCTGTTATTGGTTTGCTGGTGAGTATAGGCAGTACTAGTGCAAGTTCATCAGCAGTTGAAAGCTCGCTATTTTGGCAGGATGTTGAGGTAGAGTTCGGTTCTTATGACATTAACACCAGTGCCGACGGTGCCAACTCTGTCTATGCCGCCGATATCGACGGCGATGGCGACATGGACGCGCTGTCGGCCTCAGTTTATGACGACACCATCGCTTGGTATGAGACCAGTATTGCCGAAGATGGTAGCGTTAGCTTTACGGCTCACGACATTAGCACTAGCGCCGATGGTGCCCGTTCGGTTTTTGCTGCCGATATCGATGGCGATGGTGATATGGATGTGCTGTCGGCCTCAGCTGATGACGACACCATCGCTTGGTATGAGGCCAATCTTGCTGAAGATGGCAGCGTCAGTTTCACTACCCACGACATTAGCACCAGCGCCGATGGTGCTACTTCTGTTTACGCTGCCGATATCGACGGCGATAGCGATATGGATGTGCTGTCGGCCTCAGCTGATGACGACACCATCGCCTGGTATGAGACTAATGTTGCCGAAGATGGCAGCGTCAGTTTTACTGCCCACGACATTGGCACCAGCGCCGACGGTGCTAGTTCAGTTTTTGCTGCCGATATCGATGACGATGGCGACATAGATGTACTGTCGGCCTCATCAAGTGACGACACCATCGCCTGGTATGAAGCCAATATTGCCGAAGATGGCAGCGTCAGCTTTGTTGCCCACGACATTAGCACCAGTGCCTATTATGCTACCTCAGTGTATGCCGCAGATATCGACAGCGATGGCGACATGGATGTACTGTCGGCCTCATCAAGTGACGATACCATCGCTTGGTATGAGGCCAGTATTGCCGAAGATGGCAGCGTCGGTTTTACGACTCATGATATTAGCACTAGCGCTGTCGTCGCCACTTCTGTTTACGCTACAGATATCGACAGCGATGGCGACATGGACGTGCTGTCGGCCTCGTCACGTGACAACACCATCGCTTGGTATGAGGCTGATATTGCCGAAGATAGCCGCGTTAGCTTTGCTGCCCATGACGTTAGTACCAGCGCCAATGGTGCAACCTCAGTATACGCCGCAGATATCGACGGTGATGGCAATATGGACGTGCTATCGGCCTCAGCTTCTGACGACACCATTGCCTGGTATCAAAGCGAGCCGCAATATCAATTTGGGGTGCCCGAAAGTGGCATGCTGGTGGCGAGCGTGCAAGCGACGGATGCCGATGGTGACGACATCAGCTACGCCATTGATGAGACCAGTATTGACGCTGAGCGGTTATCAATTAACGCCAGCACAGGCGAGCTCAGTTTTGTTGACCAAACCGATTACCACACCCCTCTGGATAGCGACGGTGACAATGTCTATGAGTTGACGGTTACAGCAACAGCTGGGGGTGAGACCATTCATATTGGCGTTGAGATAGAAGTTCAGGAAGATGATTTTGCGCCGTCTTTGTTTGAAGACTCATCTCTGGATGAGGTTGTGATTGATACCCCCAGCGCAACAACCGCAGTCAGTTATCGTTTCTGGAGCAGTGAGTTGGGCTCTTTGACTATGAGTGGCAGCTGCGGCACCAGCTCCGACGCAGAGGTATCTGAAGGTTTCAACACCCTGACCCTAACCGCGACAGATAACAGCTCCGGCCTGGGATTGGGTAGTTACACGGATTGCGCACTGACGGTTACCGACGTGGTTGGAAATAGCCGCACATTAGCCATCAGTTCTTTTAGTGTGGTGCTCGCCGATAGCGATGCTGATGGCGTACCGAATTATTATGATGTTGCCGCAGATGGCACCACGGTTGGGGCGGGTTATCAAGCCGGTGACTTTGTTGATAGCGACGGTACGGCGTTAGATAGCGATGGTGATGGCATCGTCGATTATCTGGAGCAGAACCCAGGCGAAAACGATGCGCCAGTATGGGTGGATTATGGGCTTGAATTTGGCTCTGACGCCATCACCACCGGTGCAAGTGGCGCCACTTCTGTCTATGCCGCCGATATCGATGGCGATGGCGACACGGACGCGCTTTCGGCCTCAGTTTATGACGACACCATCGCTTGGTACGAGGCTACCATTGGCGAAGATGGCAGCGTTAGTTTTACGGCTCACGACATTAGCACCAGCGCCGATGGTGCCCGTTCGGTTTTTGCTGCCGATATCGATGGCGATGGTGATATGGATGTGCTGTCGGCCTCAGTTTATGACCACACCATCGCCTGGTATGAGACTAATCTTGCCGAAGATGGCAGCGTTAGTTTTACTGCCCACGACATTAGCACCAGCGCCTATGGTGCCCGTTCGGTTTTTGCTGCCGATATCGATGGCGATGGTGATATGGATGTGCTGTCGGCCTCAGCTGACGACGACACCATCGCTTGGTATGAGACTAATATTGCCAGTGATGGCAGCGTCAGTTTTATTGCCCACGACATTGGCACCAGCGCCAACGGCGCTAGTTCAGTTTTTGCTGCAGATATCGACGGTGATGGCGACATGGACGTGCTATCCGCCTCAGAGTTTGATCATACCATCGCTTGGTATGAAGCTAATATTGCCGAAGATGGCAGCGTCAGTTTTACGGCCCATGACATTAGCACCAGCACCGATGGTGCCTACTCGGTTTATGCTGCCGATATCAACGGCGATGGCGACATGGACGCGCTGTCGGCCTCAGTTTATGACGACACCATCGCTTGGTATGAGACTAGTATTGCCGAAGATGGTAGCGTCAGTTTTACGGCCCATGACATTAGCACCAGCGCCGATAGCGCCTACTCGGTTTATGCTGCAGATATTGATGGCGATGGCGACATGGACGTGCTGTCGGCCTCACGCGTTGACGACACCATTGCCTGGTATGAGACTGACATTGCCGATGATGGCAGCGTTAGCTTTACGGCCCGCGACATTAGCACCAGCGCCGATGGCGCCCGCTCAGTCTATGCTGCCGATATCGACAGCGATGGCAATATGGACGTGTTATCAGCTTCTGACGACACCATTGCTTGGTACCAAAGCGAGCCGCAATACCAATTCAGCGTGTTTGAAGGGCGAGAGTTGCTGGCCAGCGTACAAGCGATGGATGCCGATGGTGACGACATCAGCTACGCCATTGATGAGACCAGTATTGACGCTGAGCAGTTATCAATTAACGCCAGCACAGGCGAGCTCAGTTTTGTTAACCAACCCAATTATGACACCCCTTTGGATAGTGATGGTGACGGTCTCTATGAGTTGACGGTTACTGCAACAGCTGGGGGTGAGACCATTCATATTGGCGTTGAGATAGAAGTTCAGGAAGATGATTTTGCGCCGTCTTTGTTTGAAGACTCATCTCTGGATGAGGTTGTGATTGATACCCCCAGCGCAACAACCGCAGTCAGTTATCGTTTCTGGAGCAGTGAGTTGGGCTCTTTGACTATGAGTGGCAGCTGCGGCACCAGCTCCGACGCAGAGGTATCTGAAGGTTTCAACACCCTGCCCCTAACCGCGACAGATAACAGCTCCGACTTGGGATTAGGCAGTTACACGGATTGCGCGCTGACGGTTACCGACTTAGCTGGAAATAGCCGCACGTTAGCCATCAGTTCTTTTAGTGTGGTGCTCGCCGATAGCGATGCTGATGGCGTACCGAATTATTATGATGTTGCCGCAGATGGCACCACGGTTGGGGCGGGTTATCAAGCTGGTGTCTTTGTTGATAACGATGGCAATGCGCTAGATAGCGATGGTGATGGCATCGTCGATTATCTGGAGCAGAACCCAGGCGAAAACGATGCGCCAGTATGGGTGGATTATGGGCTTGAATTTGGCTCTGACGCCATCACCACCGGTGCAAATGGCGCCACTTCTGTCTATGCCGCCGATATCGATGGCGATGGCGACATGGACGTGCTGTCGGCCTCAGCTAATGACGACACCATCGCCTGGTATGAGACCAGTATTGCAGAAGATGGCAGCGTTAGTTTTACTGCCCACGACATTAGCGCCAGCGCTGATACTGCCCGCTCAGTCTATGCTGCCGATATCGATGGCGATGGTGATATGGATGTGCTGTCGGCCTCGTCACGTTACGATACCATCGCTTGGTATGAGGCTACCATTGGCGAAAATGGCAGCGTCAATTTTACGGCCCATGACATTAGCACCAGCGCCGATGGTGCCTACTCGGTTTATGCTGCAGATATCGACGGCGATGGTGATATGGACGTGCTATCGGCCTCAGCTGATGACGACACCATCGCTTGGTATGAAACTAGTATTGCCAGTGATGGCAGCGTCAGTTTTACCGCCCATGACATTAGCACCAGCGCCGATGGTGCCTACTCGGTTTATGCTGCCGATATCGACGGCGATGGCGACATGGACGTGCTATCGGCCTCAGCTGATGACGACACCATCGCTTGGTATGAAGCCAATATTGCCGAAGATGGCAGCGTCAGTTTTACCGCCCATGACATCACCAATGACGCTGTTGGTGCCCACTCGGCTTACGCCGCCGATATTGATGGCGATGGCGATATGGACGTGCTATCGGCCTCAGCTAATGACGACACCATCGCCTGGTATGAAGCCAATATTGCCGATGATAGCAGCGTCAGTTTTACCGCCCGTAACATCACCAACGACGCTAATTATGCCCAGTCTATCTATGCCGCCGATATCGACGGCGATGGTGACATGGACGTGCTGTCGGCCTCATATGACAACGACACTATTGCCTGGTATGCGACCAGTATTGCTGAAGATGGCAGCGTCAGCTTTGTTGCCCATGACATTAGCACCAGCGCCAATGGCGCCCGCTCAGTCTATGCTGCCGATATCGACAGCGATGGCAATATGGACGTGTTATCAGCTTCGTATTTTGACGACACCATTGCTTGGTACCAAAGCGAGCCGCAATACCAATTCAGCGTGTTTGAAGGGCGAGAGTTGCTGGCCAGCGTACAAGCGATGGATGCCGATGGTGACGACATCAGCTACGCCATTGATGAGACCAGTATTGACGCTGAGCAGTTATCAATTAACGCCAGCACAGGCGAGCTCAGTTTTGTTAACCAACCCAATTATGACACCCCTTTGGATAGTGATGGTGACGGTCTCTATGAGTTGACGGTTACTGCAACAGCTGGGAGCGAGACCATCCGCATTGGTGTGGAGATAGAAACTAAGGCGGATGACTTTGCACCGTCTTTGTTTGAAGACTCATCTCTGGATGAGGTTGTGATTGATACCCCCAGCGCAACAACCGCAGTCAGTTATCGTTTCTGGAGCAGTGAGTTGGGCTCTTTGACTATGAGTGGCAGCTGCGGCACCAGCTCCGACGCAGAGGTATCTGAAGGTTTCAACACCCTGCCCCTAACCGCGACAGATAACAGCTCCGACTTGGGATTAGGCAGTTACACGGATTGCGCGCTGACGGTTACCGACTTAGCTGGAAATAGCCGCACGTTAGCCATCAGTTCTTTTAGTGTGGTGCTCGCCGATAGCGATGCTGATGACGTACCGAATTATTATGATGTTGCCGCAGATGGCACCACGGTTGGGGCGGGTTATCAAGCTGGTGTCTTTGTTGATAACGATGGCAATGCGCTAGATAGCGATGGTGATGGCATCGTCGATTATCTGGAGCAGAACCCAGGCGAAAGCGATGCACCGGTCTGGATAGATTATCAGTTTGAGCTTGGGTTAAGCTCTGACGCCATCACCACCGATGCAGATGGCGCCCACTCTGCCTATTCTGCCGATATCGACGGCGATGGCGACATGGACGTGCTGTCGGCCTCAGTTTATGACGACACCATCGCCTGGTATGAGACCAGTATTGCCGAAGATGGTAGCGTTAGCTTTACGGCTCATGATATTAGCACTATCGCCCATGATGCCCGTTCGGTTTTTGCTGCCGATATCGATGGCGATGGTGATATGGATGTGCTGTCGGCCTCAGCTGGTTACGACACCATCGCTTGGTATGAGACTAATATTGCCGAAGATGGTAGCGTTAGCTTTACGGCTCATGATATTAGCACTAACGCCTTTGGTGCCCGTTCGGTTTTTGCTGCCGATATCGATGGCGATGGTGATATGGATGTGCTGTCGGCCTCGTCACGTGACAACACCATCGCTTGGTATGAGACTAGTATTGCCGAAGATGGCAGCGTTAGCTTTACGGCTCATGATATTAGCACCAGCGCCGACGGTGCTAGTTCAGTTTTTGCTGCCGATATCGATGACGATGGCGACATAGATGTACTGTCGGCCTCATCAAGTGACGACACCATCGCCTGGTATGAAGCCAATATTGCCGAAGATGGCAGCGTCAGCTTTGTTGCCCACGACATTAGCACCAGTGCCTATTATGCTACCTCAGTGTATGCCGCAGATATCGACAGCGATGGCGACATGGATGTACTGTCGGCCTCATCAAGTGACGATACCATCGCTTGGTATGAGGCCAGTATTGCCGAAGATGGCAGCGTCGGTTTTACGACTCATGATATTAGCACTAGCGCTGTCGTCGCCACTTCTGTTTACGCTACAGATATCGACAGCGATGGCGACATGGACGTGCTGTCGGCCTCGTCACGTGACAACACCATCGCTTGGTATGAGGCTGATATTGCCGAAGATAGCCGCGTTAGCTTTGCTGCCCATGACGTTAGTACCAGCGCCAATGGTGCAACCTCAGTATACGCCGCAGATATCGACGGTGATGGCAATATGGACGTGCTATCGGCCTCAGCTTCTGACGACACCATTGCCTGGTATCAAAGCGAGCCGCAATATCAATTTGGGGTGCCCGAAAGTGGCATGCTGGTGGCGAGCGTGCAAGCGACGGATGCCGATGGTGATGACATCAGCTACGCCATCGATGTCAGCAATGTTGATGGCGTACAGTTGTCGATTGATGCCGAGACGGGCGAGCTCAGTTTTGTTAACCAACCCAATTACGACACCCCTCTGGATAGCGACGGTAACAATGTCTATGAGGTCACGGTTACTGCGTCGTCAGCAAACGACATTATCAGCATCTCTGTATACATAGAGGTGATTGCGGATGCTGACGGTGATGGCATTCCTGATGACTACGATTTAAATGGCTCTCTTTATAGTGAGGGTGCCTATGTCGACGTAACGGGCACGCCAATAGACAGCGATGGTGATGGCGTACCAGATTACTACGACCTCGCTGGTGTGGGCTTTGTGACTGGCACTTATGTTGATGCCAGCGGCACTGCGTTGGATACTGATAACGACGGTGCCGTTGACTACACCGAAACCTACCCAGGTGAAAATGATGCACCGGCCGCACTGGGTGATGAATTTGCCCTGCTGCGTGATGCTGAGGACAGTTATCGATTGGATGTGCTTGCCAATGATAGCGATGCTGATGGCGACGATCTATGGATTGAGTCCGCAACCAGTGAGGTTGGTGATCTGACTATCGATGGTGAGCTCGTATTGACACTGTCGGAGTTCTATCTCGGCGATTTCACGCTGAGCTACACCGTCACTGACGGTCAGGCATCGACCACCGCTGTGATCAGTGTGAGCATATCTGCAAGTGCGTCTGATGTGCCGCTGATAATCGCTCCAGCGGATCTTGAGCTTGATGCTACTGGCGTGTTAACTAAGGTGGAGTTGGGCGTTGCGACTGCGGTGAACTTCATGGGCGAAGCTGTGGCAGTGAGCATGGCTGAACCTAAGGTTTATTACTCTTCTGGTAATCATGTAGTGGTGTGGCAAGCCGAAGATCCCGCCACCGGCCTTCGAGTTGAGGCTGAGCAACTGCTGCTACTACACCCGCAACTGTCGTTGGCACCAATGCAAACCGTTGCCGAGGGCGGTGCAGTTAGCATTGAGGTAGTGCTCAGTGGTGATGCGCCTGAGTATCCAATTGAAGCCGCGCTTAGCTTTTCTGGCAGCGCTGATGCTAATGATTATGTTACCGATGACATCAGCAAGGTGGTTATTTCCGAGGGGCATAGTGGTAGCGTGATATTGCAGACCATCGCAGACGAAGTGCTTGAAGGTGATGAAACCATTGAGGTAAGCCTGACTGAAGGCAACCTTGGTGAGGTATCGACGCAACTTATCACCATTGCTGAAGGAAATGTGGCACCGGAGGTTGAGCTGCAGGTCGTTCAAGCTGGTGAGCGCCGAACCCTGATTGCGGCGGACCAAGGAACGGTAACCGTGACGGCGGAGGCATTCGATGCAAATAACGATGCGCTCACGCTCAGTTGGGTGATTGACGAAGGGTTGATGGCGGCTCAGCCACAAGGGGATGAGTTTAGCTTTGAGCCGAGCGCGTTAAGCTCTGGCCAGTATCGGATACAGGTGACCGTAAGTGACGATGCCGCAACGCCGGCCTCTGCTATTGCTGTGGAGTATCTGCAACTGTCTTCCGAGTTGGTTGAGCTCGGCGAGGAGGACAGCGATGGCGACCAACAGTCTGACCAAGACGAAGGCTACGGTGATACTGACCACGATGGGATCCCCGATTATCTGGACGCAATTGACGATTGCAAGCTGATACCCGAATCCCTAGAGACTCAAGAGCAATACCTCGTTGAGGTTGAAACTGGTGCTTGCCTGCATCTGGGGGAGACCTTATATGGCCAAGCTAGTGGGGGACTGTTAGTGAGTGAAGAGGAGATCGAACAATCGATTGGTATGTGTTCCGAGGCTGACTACACAGGCGGGCTGTACGACTTTGTCGTTACCGATTTGTCGCAAGTGGGAGGGAGCTACCATGTGGTGATCCCTCAGCGCAGTCCAATCCCGAATAACGCCGTGTATCGCAATTACCTGGATGCTGTGGGGTGGGTGGAGTTTGTTGAGGATGACCGTAACCAGGTGTCCTCAGCGGCCGGAGACCAAGGCTATTGTCCATCACCTCTGGATGACAGCTGGACATCGGGCCTGACCGCAGGACATTGGTGCGTCAACCTCTATCTTGAGGACGGTGGTCCTAACGACGCCGACGGTGAGGCCAATGGCCGCATCGTTAACCTAGGCGGCGTGGCGGTAATGATGAGTGAGAACCACAACCCCGATGCCGTCGATGATGCACTTAGTCTGTTGCGAGGTCAAAGCACGGTCATTAATGTGCTGGCTAATGACAGCGATGTTGATGGTGACTCACTATCGGTCGGTTCGGTAGAAGCGATCTATGGCGAGGTGTCGATTACTGCGGATAATCGCGTCCTATATCAGAGTGACAGCGAGTTTGTTGGTGAGGATACGATCACATACAGTGTTCTCGACAGTCATGGCGGGCGAGCGATGGCTCAGGTAATTGTCTCTATGGTTGTCAACTCTCCTCCGGAGGTGGTTGATGATGCCTTGACGGTGACTGAGGGTATCGCAGTGAGTATTGATGTTCTTGCCAACGACAGCGATGCTGACGGTGATAGCTTGACCATCGTTTCGGCAGTGGCTGACAGCGGTGAGGTAAGCATTGAAGATACAGCCATGCTGCACTTCACCCCTGAGCAAGGTTTTGTGGGTTTGGTGATCATCAGTTATCAGGTGTCCGATGGCATTGATACCGAGTCGGGGCAGGCGCTAGTAACGGTCGTAGCGGCGCAGGGCGATGATTCTAGCAGTGGCTCTCTGGGTTTAGGCGTGCTACTTCTGCTGTTTGGCTTTGCAGCGAGGCGGCGGTATCACCGTTGCTAATTAAACCAAAGGCAACCGCTTGGATGCCTTATGCCAACCTGATTATGAACGCCAGCGTTACCATACTGGCGTGATTTCTCACTAATTTCTCGTATCGGGTTGCTACAGAGCGAAAATGTTTGACCTGTGCGAAAGCGTTTTCAACTAGATGTCGATATTTATACCAACACCAACCCACTCTTTCTTTATTTATGTTGCTATCGTAGTTTCTCTTGGATATCACTAGTTTTGAGGCTGAATCGTCAATGTGCTGCCGCAGAGCTTTGCTGTCGTAGTCCTGGTTCGCAATAAATGAGCCCGCGCCTAACACGTTATCAACCAGCAAGGTGATATCACGAAGGAATGTAGTCCACATTTCATGAACCGCAGAAACTAATATCGTACAAGCCTTATGCAGTTAGGCCGATGAATTTGAAAGATTTGAAGTTTCGAAAATTCTCGCGCTGAAAAACGCACACTCCTGTTCTCGTCCTGCATTTGCCATTGCCTAAAAAAGAAAACCCAGCATCAATGCTGGGCTTTGGGTTTTAGCTAACAACGCTAAAGGTTAATGGTGGGTGGCTTCACCAGCCCCTTTAGGAAAACGGATGCGTTCAACCATCTCTTGCACCTCAATCGGAGTTTCCGCTGTTACACGGCTAACCGCAAAGGCAACGATAAAGTTAAGGCACATACCTAAGGTACCAATCCCTTCAGGGGAGATACCCATAAACCAGTTAGCTGGAACGTTACCGGCTGGATTGACGAACTTAAAGTAAATGATATAAGCCGCAGTAAACGTGATACCACTAACCATACCGGCGATCGCACCCTCTTTATTCATCTTGGTAGAGAAGATCCCCATAATAATTGCAGGGAAGAATGAGGAGGCCGCCAGGCCGAACGCGAAGGCGACCACCTGCGCCACAAAGCCTGGGGGATTTATACCTAGATACCCCGCTACGCAGATTGCTACCGCCGCGGCAATTCGGGCGTAAGTTAACTCTTGTTTATCGGTAATATCTGGCATCAAATTTCGTTTCAATAGATCGTGCGATACCGACGTCGATATCACCAACAGCAAGCCTGCCGAGGTTGACAGTGCCGCAGCGATACCACCAGCGGCTACTAAGGCAATCACCCAGTTTGGCAAACCCGCAATTTCTGGGTTAGCCAATACCATGATGTCACGGTCGACCTTCATCTCGTTACGCTCGTCGCCGGAGTAGAACATACGGCCATCGCCGTTCTTGTCTTCGGTCCATTCGATTAACTTGGTCTTTTCCCAGTTCTTAATCCACTGAGGGCGTTCAGCATAAAGAGTACCACTGCCATCGCTAGCGTTAATGGTATCAATCATGTTTAAGCGAGCGAACGACGCCACAGCTGGGGCCGTGGTGTAAAGCATGGCAATAAATACCAACGCCCAACCTGCTGATACACGCGCATCTGACACCTTAGGTACAGTGAAGAAGCGGACGATTACGTGTGGTAAACCTGCGGTACCCACCATCAGTGCCGCAGTAATAAAGAACACATCAATGGTTGATTTGGAGCCGTCGGTATACTGGGTAAATCCAAGTTCAGTAACCAGACCATCCAACTTATCCAACACCGTCATACCACTGCCGTCAGCTAAGGTTGAACCAAAGCCAATCTGTGGAATCGGGTTACCGGTTAACATGATCGAGATAAACACTGCCGGAACTAAATACGCGGTAATAAGTACGACATACTGAGCGACCTGAGTGTAGGTAATACCTTTCATACCGCCTAGGACAGCATAGAAGAATACGATCCCCATACCGATGACTACACCCATGGTGATGTCAACTTCCAAGAAGCGCGAGAATACTACCCCAACCCCACGCATCTGCCCGGCTACGTAGGTAAAGCTGACGAAGATAGCGCATACCACCGCAACGGTTCGCGCTGTTTGGGAGTAGTAACGGTCACCGATAAAGTCCGGTACCGTAAACTTGCCAAACTTTCGCAGATAGGGGGCCAAACACATTGCAAGCAGTACGTAACCACCAGTCCAACCCATAAGATAAACCGAGCCATCATAGCCCATGAAGGCAATTAAGCCCGCCATCGATAGAAACGACGCAGCAGACATCCAATCGGCTGCGGTAGCCATACCGTTAGCGATTGGGTGTACGCCGCCGCCAGCAACGTAGAATTCTTGGGTAGAGCCCGCCCGAGCCCAGATGGCAATACCGATGTAGACGGCGAAAGTAAAGCCGACCACGATATAAGTTAACGTTTGCAGTTCCATTGCTGACCCCTAGTCTTCGTGAACGTTATATTTTTTGTCGAGGGCATTCATCTTCGATACATAGAAGAAGATCAATCCGACAAACACGTAAATAGCCCCTTGTTGGGCGAACCAAAAGCCCAACTTGAAACCGCCGAATGAGACTGCATTAAGTGGATCTACTAATAGAATGCCGAAGCCGTATGAGACCACGAACCAAATAGCCAATAGGCCGAGCATTAACCTTAGGTTTTCCCGCCAATATGCCTTTGCTTGATCATTGCTTTCAAAAGCCATGTGTCGCTCCCCATGTCCTGTTTATTGGAGTTGTCACAAGTAACCTAGCAATGCGACCCGATTGTGAATGCGCGACCTTAGTCTAACGAACTTCATTTAGCTGTTGCTGCCGTCAGAAAAAAGGGAACAAGCAATTGATATTAAACGAAAATTATAAAAATCCAGCTAGGGTAGACTTTGGTATAAGATGGCAGTTAGAAGGCCAAGACAGGTTCAATACGCTATTCGAGGGGAAGGTAATACGTCAGTCGTTTATGTTCAGTAGTGCTGGCTAATTAACGCTTAACACCCATCTTTCCGTTTCAATATCGCGGCGACATTGGTAACTGTCAGCGCCAAAACTGGAGCAGGGCTGACAGTTAGTGATTTAGGGATGACAAAATTTAATTTAGTTCAACTTTTAGTCGCAATGACACCTGCTCGGCAACGGTTCCCGCGTGATAGCTCTCTGCATCTGCCATTGTTGCTTTGTACATTACTGGTCGCGGTGAACCACCCTGCTCTTGTACGTCAACCACCTTGCCTAACTGTTGTTCGGTAGCATCAGCCAACACTTGCGCTTTATGAAGCGCGTTTTTCAGCGCGCGTTGCAGCAGTTGGTCTTGTTGCTTCTGGCTCAATGGTGCTTGATACTGCGGGGCACTGACATTATTGATACCCAGCTCAGTAAACTGTTCCAACCAAAAGCCGACTTGATCGATATCGACTTCAAGCTCCAATTGACGCTGAGCTTGATAGCCTAATAACTCGCGTTCATCACTTCGATAGTTATATTGGGGCCCCAATTGCAGGTGGCCTGCTTTATAACGTTGGCCATCAATATTGGCGGATTCGAACGCATTAAGTACCCGCGACATCACCTTGTCAGTTTGCTTTTTGGCTTCTTTAGCAGTTTGAGCCTCGCTAGAAACCGATGCCGTTAATATCGCCATGGTTGGCTCGCTCACTAACGAGGCCGAGCCGGTTACTTCAATAATACCGGCGCTGGCACTGGCGGCGCAGAAACATAATAACCATAAGATCTGCTTCATCTTTACTCCGTATATAAACTTAACACTTGATTAAATAGCGGCTGCTGCAACAATAAGCCCATTGGCCAAGGAGTGTATATGTCGTCATCCAGCAGTAAAATTTTGTTCTATATCAAACAGCACGGCGCTTCACCGTTAAACGACATTGCCTCCGCGTTAGGGGTAACGACAATGGGGGCTCGCGGCCATCTCCATAAGTTAGAGCAACAACAACTGCTTGAGTTCAAAGATATTACCAATGGTCCAGGGCGCCCAACTCGCCATTGGCAACTTACGACAACGGGCCATAACCACTTTGGCGATCGACACCAAGACTTTACGATTCAACTACTTGATTCAATCGAACAACTTTTTGGCCCGCAAGGATTAAACCAACTTATTGATCATCGCAGTAAACTGCAGCAACACAGTTATCTCACCCAGTTAGCAAGCTATACCTCCTTACCCGAGAAGATTGAAGCATTAGCGGAGCTACGCCAACAAGAGGGCTATATGGCTCGAGTTGAACAGAGTCACAATGGGTGGTTACTGATTGAGGATCACTGTCCCATCTGCGCCGCTGCTGCGTGCTGCCAAGGATTATGCCAACAGGAGTTGCAGCTGTTTCAACTCCTACTTAATGGGCTAGCTCAGGTGTCACGCAGTGAACATCTGCTTAATGGCGCAAGACGTTGTGCCTATATCATTGAGCCACACTAGTTCGCTAACGGTGGCATTGTCATAACGTTTGGATAGCAAAACTCAAACCCTGCACGGCAGATTTTGCTGCTATCAACTTTTTTGCCATTTTGCAGTTCGTCGCTAAAACTCGGAGCTGTTAGTCCTAAAGCCTGAGCAGCTTGAGGATAAAACTCACCGCGGTTACAGGTCTTCGGTGCCGACAGGTTAAATATCTCTCCCCATTGCGGCTGCTCTAACAACATCTCTACCGCGGCAATAACATCGTCCCGATGCACCAAGTTGATTGGGGCACCAGCGCCAGCTAGACCTACTTTACCCGCTAAAAAACGCCCTGGATGACGTTCTCCCCCAACCAGTCCCGCCGGACGTAAAATCATCCACTGTTCGAAATGCTGCTTAATCACCGCTTCCGCTTCAAGCATTGTTGCTGCTCGAACATCACTTGCCAAGGCGCTTTGCTCGTTGACATTAGGGTAATCCGCACCATCTTGATAAACAGCCGTTGAGCTAACAAAGATCACCTTATTAACCCCATGGCTTTTAGCTGCCTGTGCCAACAAAGCCACTCGATCGGCGTAGGCATTATCTTGCTGATGGCGTCCCGGTGGCACATTAATAAACAACCATTCACTAGCGAATAACGTACTCGGTTCAGGACAACGAAATTCGCCATCCAGATCCATATAGGTTGCCGCAATCCCATGTTGTTTTAAGGTGGTTAAGGTCTCAAGGTTACGGCTACAGCCGCTTATCTGCCACGACTTAGCTGTTAAATGCTGTGCTAACGCTAAACCAAGCCAACCACAGCCTGCGATGGACAATTGCTTCATGTCACGCCTCGTTGAAAATTCAATAGTTGCGGCAACATAACACAGCAACCAGCTCGGCCTAAGCGAGTTTCACGGTTTGATAAGAAGCCGTCTAACTGAGTAATGGGTCAAGGGGCGGCCGAAGCAGACGACAACCGCTACTATCGTCTCATTTACCGAGTGTTACGGTCCGTTTTTAATCGTTAACCGCCCCCCAAAAAAACGGTGTACCAACTAAGTATTGTGCTAACCAATACTGTTAAAGCATCGGCTAGGCGCGCCTCATTACAAGGAGTAATGCACTACCGCCATTGATCTTCTGCAGCATTGGAGTGGTCCAGAGAAGCGCTTTGCACTGCTCAGGCAAAGGGGAATTCCAAAAGCGCTGCCCCCCCTTTGGGTGTCGTCACCACCACGACGTAGCCCCTCTCATACACCATAATCGGTAGGGGCGAAGGCTTGAGATAAATCTCAACAGCTAACTCCAACTCGTCATATAAAAACGCCTCAGTGGATACCGAGGCGTATATTCTTTTGTGACCGTTACGAATGGCTCGCCAATAATGCCAGCAAGCCTTGCTCATCCAATACTGCCACTCCTAAATCGGTAGCCTTGGTTAGCTTAGAACCGGCCTTTTCACCGGCAACTAGGGTGGTGGTATTTTTAGATACGCTGCCGGATACCTTGGCACCTAAGGCTTCTAATGCCGCCTTAGCATCAGCACGCCCGAGTTGGCTCATGGTACCGGTTAGCACCCAAGTCTGGCCTTTCAATGGCTGCTGGTCCTCAGCTACCTCTTCAATAGCGGCCCAGTGCAGATTAGCACCATCCACATCGATCAAAGCGGCTATCACCTCCTGATTGTGTGGCTGCCGAAAGAAGTAGTAGACATGCTTAGCGACAATTTCACCCACTTCATCAACCTCAATTAGGGCATCAACATCCGCTGCTGCCAATGCCTCCAAGGTTTTAAAGTGACGCGCAAGGTTAGCCGCAGTCGCCTCGCCCACTTCACGGATACCTAAGCTGTATAGAAAGCGAGGAAGGGTTGTTTCACGAGCGGCTTGCAGAGACTTAATCAGTTTTTCTGCGGATTTCATCCCCATGCGTGGCAACATGGTCAAGGTTGATGCCGATAAGCCAAATAGATCGGCCGGGGTTTTTATCAGTTCTTTGTCAACGAGGAGTTCAACCAACTTGTCGCCTAAGCCATCAACGTCCATGGCTTTACGTGAAGCAAAATGTTTAATTGCTTCTTTGCGTTGCGCTTCGCAGAACAATCCGCCAGAACAACGGGCAACCGCTTCACCCTCAAATCGTTCTACCTTCGACTGGCACACCGGACATTGGCTGGGGATCTCAATATCACCGGCATCGACTGGGCGGCGATCTAGCACCACAGAAACAATCTGCGGGATTACGTCACCAGCGCGACGGATGATCACTGTATCGCCGATTTTTACCCCGAGACGCGCAATCTCATCGCCATTGTGCAAGGTAGCGTTGGACACGGTCACGCCGCCCACAAACACTGGCTCTAAGCGGGCGACTGGCGTAACCGCTCCGGTTCGACCAACCTGAAACTCAACATCATTAAGGGTAGTGAGCTCCTCTTCGGCAGGGAATTTACAGGCAATAGCCCACCGTGGTGCACGAGCAACAAAGCCGAGCTGGTGCTGCTGTTCAAGGTTGTTAACCTTGATAACGACGCCATCGATTTCGTACGGCAAGCTTGCACGTTCTTCATTAACTCGGCGGAAATAACCTAAACCACCCTCCTCGCCAGCGGCTAGCTCAACCAAAGGAGAAACCGGCAACCCCCACGTTTTGAGCTGCTGCAACTGCTCAAAGTGACCTTGGGCTAGCGCATCGCGCTCTCCTTCAACGACCCCCATCGCATACGCGTAAAACGCCAACGGTCGGTTCGCAGTGATGCGACTATCGAGTTGACGCAGACTGCCAGCGGCAGCATTACGAGGATTAACAAAGGTCTTTTCGCCAGCAGCGTGGGCCTTGCGGTTCATCTCATCAAAGCCAGCTTTAGGCATGAAGGCTTCACCACGAACCTCAACCAGTTCAGGGAACTTGCCGCCATGCAAACGCAGCGGCACCGAGCCGATGGTTTTAACGTTATGGGTGATCTCTTCGCCGGTCATGCCATCACCGCGAGTGGCGGCACGTTCTAGTAGGCCATTGCGATACAGCAAGCTAACCGCAATGCCATCGAGCTTGGGTTCAGCACAGTAATGGATATCATTGCTGCCCAAACGCTCTTGCAAACGTTTGTGGAAAGCACTGAACTCCTCTTCATTCATCGCGTTGTCAAGCGACAACATCGGCTTTAAGTGAGCCACCGAGTTAAATTGAGATAATGGTTCACCACCAACACGCTGGCTGGGAGAATCTTGGCGCAGTAGTTCTGGAAAGTCTTGTTCCAACTGCTGCAATTCACGCATCAAACGGTCATATTCCGCATCTGGAATAGTCGGATTATCAAGAACATAATACTGGTGGTTATGTTCATTTAGTTGCTGGCACAACTGCTCGATACGTTGTTGGGCTTGTTCGCTCATGAAAATCTCAATCTTTCGCTAGTGACACAAAAGGCCGCAATAAGCGGCCTTTTGATTGCAATTATAATTGCTGATTTAGGCACTCTGGGTGGATTCAGCGGCTTGAATTCGCTGCATGTAACGCTCTTGTGAGGCGTCATTCCATACATTGCGCTGATCATCTAACACCTGACCACCGTGAAAATCAGCAAGGCCTTTGGCGTTGCCAAGCATCATCGAAAACGCCACTCGGGCATCATTCTTGGTTGGCAAGGTTAAGAACAGCAGCACTCCTTCCGTGCTGAACTGTTCCATCGTATCCAGATCAAAGGTACCTGGTTGGAGCATATTCGCCAATGAATACTGGACTGGGCCACGGCCATTAGTGTGCTGATGGCGGTGGAAAATATCCATATCACCAAACTTAAAGCCCATTGAGGTCAGGTTAGGTAATAACTCTTCGCCCATAATCTGGCTGCCATCTTTACCAACCACGTATAACACCAACACGTCGGTCGGATCCTGTGGTTCTGGCTCTGCCACTTCCACTTGCGGTTCCGGTGTTTCGATAAACATCGGCTCCGGTTCAAGTGTAAGCTCTACCTGCTCTTCCGCTCGCTGTTCAACCTCAGGCTCTAAATCATGCTGAAATGCCGGTTCAGTTTTAACACTGGACTCTGGTTGCACAGGCTGCTCTGGCGGTGCAACAACTGCGCTATGAAAGGTTGGCAACTCATGCTCTGATTCCGGCTCCGGTTGCGCCTTAGCAACAATTGGCGGCTGCTCTTCAACAATAACAACTTCAGGTTGAACCGGCGTTACTGCTGGAGCTGGCTCAAGGCCAAGTTCAATCTGATCTTGACCTAAACTTGGCTCGTGACGAACGGGACTGGCTGCGCGCGGCCGAGCGACTTTAACTGGCGGCTCAGGGGTTGGCGCCAACTCTTCCGCCAGCAAGCTTTGCTGCGCTGGCTGTGCCACTACGGGGTCTGGTTCAACCGCACGGATAGGAACCAACTCTGGCTCTTCAATTTGTGGCTCTGGCGCTACGCGCGGCACTGCCTTTTTTGATTTAGTGCTAGCGGTGCGGCGATTCTGAGCTTTCGGTTTCTTTTTTTGCACAGACCAAAATCCGTGCACCATCAAACCCACAATCGCAATAGTACCGACAACGAGAAAAACGATACGCATATCATCCATAGTGGCGCAATACCCTGTAGTTATTTAACGCTGGCCATCGCAGCGGCCTCTTCTATATCCACGGCCACAATGCGAGAGCATCCTGGCTCATGCATTGTAACGCCCGTTAAGCGATCTGCCATCTCCATGCTCACCTTATTGTGGCTAATGAAGATAAATTGAACAGTTTCTGACATCTCTTTGACCAATCGACAAAAACGACTGACGTTTGCATCGTCTAATGGTGCATCTACTTCGTCCAATAAACAAAACGGTGCCGGATTTAGTCGGAAAATCGCAAACACTAATGATAAGGCGGTCAGTGCTTTTTCACCACCAGACAGCAAGTGAATGGTACTGTTCTTTTTCCCCGGCGGTTGCGCCATGATGGTAACGCCAGCTTCAAGTAGGTCATCACCAGTAAGCGCCAGCGCCGCGCTGCCACCGCCAAACACCTTCGGAAACAACACCGATAGATCGGCATTAATTGCATCGAAGGTCACTTTAAATCGTGCTTTGGTTTCACGGTCAATCTTGCGTATTGCCCCTTCCAGCATCTCAATCGCTTTGGTTAGATCGCTGTTTTGCTGATCTAGATACAGTTTACGTTGGTTCTGTTGATCAAACTCCTCGATAGCCGCAAGGTTAATCGCCCCCAATTGCGCCACCTGTTGTTTAACTAGGTCAATCAGCTTAATTCGTTGCGGTAGAGATGCACTGGCATCGAGCCCTTCGAGTAATACTGCAAGGTTGTTTTGCGTTTCAGCTAGCTGATCCAGCTGACCTTGCGCTTTTACTCGCAAACCTTCATGTTCCAATTCGTGCTTGCTGCGCTGCTCCATTAGCTTTTGTCGCAACCCTTGCTGACCGCGTGAATTGTCAACCATCGCCTGCAATTGGCCTTCAAAATCGGCGAGTTGCTGCTGTTGGTTCTTTAAACTTAACTCCAGCTCACTGCGCTGTTGTCTGAGTTCAGCTAATTTCAATTGTTGTGGTTCAATCGGGCTTTGCAGTTCAAGTTGCTGCTGGTCACCGTCGTGCAAACGTTGCTGCCATTGCTGCACACTGTGATGGGCTTGCGACAACTGATCAGCAATCCCAGCCAGGCGTGCCTTGTCGCTTTGCTGTTGCAGCTGACTCTGCTGCACCTTGGTGCCAACTTGCTCCAGTTGCTCGCGCTGATTGCGCAGATCGAGCCGATGCTGCACCAAATTGTTATCGTGCTGGGTTAACTCACTTTCGACCGATTGTAACCGTTGCTGGGCTTGCTCCAGTCGCGTTGTCAGCTGTTGTTGCTGCTCCGTTAGTTGCTGTCGCTGGGCTAAATTACTTTGTTGCTGTTCCAATAGCAGCTGTTGTTGTTGTTCAGCTAACGTGAGTTGATGCTGCCACTTTTCCAGTTCATGGTGTTGTGCCAGTTGCCACTCACGCCCTTGCTGCAACTGTAACTGATGCTGCTGCAGTTGTTGCGTCGCCGTCGCCACTCGCTCATTACTACGCGTTATCTTTTGTTCGTTCGCTGCAATCGTTTGCGACAATTGCAGACACTGCTGTTCAAGGCTGCGCTGCTGAGCAACCAACTCCGTTAGCGTTATTTGTTTAACGCTGCCTGCATTAGCCTGAAAACCAACGCCAAACCAACGGCCATCCGCTAGGATAACTGACTCATGAGGCAAGCAATCCACTAACCACTGCTGTGCTTGGTTATCGTCTTCAGCGCAGTAGACCCAACCGAGCCATGGTTCGAGGTTGAAGCCACTTTCAAGCTTGGAAGCTAATGTCGGCCAAGTCCGAGGGGATACACTTGCCGTCGGGCTTAACTGCAATTGCCAAACGCCAGCGGGCAAATCGCTGCTTGCACCAACAACTGCTTGCAAACGCGGCCCCAACACCGACTCCACCGCTAGCGCCCAATCGGCATCAATCTGCAGTTGTTGCCATGCTTTTGTCATCTTAGCAAAGGCAGGTGGTAGCTCCCCCTGACGAGCCGCTAGTAGTGTCTCGTTAGCATTAAATTGTGCAGCCACTTGCGTCTGCTGGTGTTGCAGCTGTTGTTGAGCCTCAAGCAGTTGCTGCTGCTCAGCCTGAAGCCGTTGTTGTCGCTCCTGGCTCGCCTGCAATTTATTCTTCTGCTCAGCATGATCCTGCTCAGCTTGGGCAACGGTCTTTTGAGCTTGTTGTTTGCTCGCTTGCAGTTGCGGCAGTGTTAGCTGCTGTAATTGTTGCTCTAGTCGAGTTTGTTGCTGTTGTTGCTGCTGTTGTTCGCGCTGATTAACCTGCAGCGCTGAATGCACATCGTGAACCTCTCGCTCCGCTGACGCCTTGTCCGCACGAGCTCCTTCACGTTGTTGTTCTAGCCGCTCATGCTGCTGTTCGAGGGTTTGATATTGGCTCTTTATTGCAGCGGCGGTATCGTGCAGCAGCGTCAACATTGGGCTGGCCTGTTGCACCGCTTGTTCGAGGGTTTGCTGAGCACTTTGCAGATCCAGTTGCTGTGACTGAGCGTCTGCCAATTGTTGTTGGGTGCGGCGCTGTTCCTGAGTTAACTGTTGTTGCCGCTCTTTTAAATGCAACAGCTGTTGCTCAATCTTGGTGATCTCATCGCTCACTTCAAAACGACGTTGCTGGCTATGCTTCTCCGCCGCCATTACGTCGCTTTTTTGCTGCTGTAACAGCGCTAACTGAGCGTCATCGCCCGCCAAACTGCCATCTAACTGATTTAGACGGTAGCTCAGCTGTTTTATCTGCTCAGCCAGTTGCTTCATTTTGCTATCAGCATCGCGCCAACGCAGAGCGATGATCTCCCCTTGCAAGGTTCGCTCCTGCCCTTTCAACAAACGGTATTGTTGGGCAGCTTCGGCTTGTTGTTGCAGCTTACTTATCTGGCTTCCAAGTTCATTGCGAATGTCCGCCAGCCGCTCTAAGTTTTCACGGGTATGGCGGATTCGGCTCTCCGTCTCACGACGACGTTCTTTATAACGAGAGATCCCTGCCGCCTCTTCGATGAAGACACGCAGCTCCTGTGGCTTCGACTCGATAAGTCGCGATACCGTGCCCTGCTCAATAATCGCGTAACTACGTGGGCCCAAACCGGTGCCCATAAATAGATCGGTAATATCCCGACGACGGCACTTACTGCCATTCAAGAAATAGCTGGATTGAGCTTCGCGGTTCACTTGGCGCTTAACCGACAGCTCGGCGTAGCTGCCAAATTGCCCTTCGAGGCGCCCCTCGCTGTTATCAAACACCAATTCAACGCTAGCAACCGACACTGGCTTGCGTCCGGTCGAGCCATTAAATATCACGTCGGTCATGGCGTCGCCACGAAGGTTTTTGGCGTTACTTTCGCCTAAAACCCAACGAACGGCGTCGATGACATTGGATTTTCCACAGCCATTCGGTCCAACGATGGCGGTCATTGAATCAGGGAAAGCTACTTTGGTGGGATCAACAAAAGATTTGAAGCCGGCCAGTTTAATGTGTTTTAGCCGCATGAAGGCACAAGGACGCTATTAATAGGAGGTAATTGCCGCCAACTTTACCATCTACCGCGATATTTTGTAACAGCTTGGGTTTGACCTAGAGGCCCCCAAAGCAACACAATTAGGCCATCGCAGTTAATAAGTAAGCACTTTATGAATCAACCAGTTTTGCCAGCAGGAGCGAGCGGCGTACAGTATCTGCTCAAAGGGTTAGAACTTATTCGTCAGCCCGGCCTACGTCGGTTTGTAGTGGTCCCATTGGGGATCAACTTGATCCTCTTCTCCGCCGCCTTCTACTTTCTGTTTCAACAGATTAATGTTTGGATGGAACAGTTATTAGGCTCACTCCCACAATACCTAGATTGGCTAAACTTCCTGTTGTGGCCACTGATCTTCTTATCGGTAGTAATCAGTGCCAGCTACTTGTTCACCACCGTAATGAATTTTATCGCTGCCCCATTTAATGGCCTGTTAGCGGAGCAAGTTGAAAAGAAGTTAACCGGGGAAACCTTAGATACCGGTGGCATGGTTGATCTATTGAAAGACACCCCACGGCTACTAGGACGAGAGCTAACCAAACTAGGCTATTACCTACCTCGAGCCTTGCTGTTTCTTATCATACTGTTTTTTGTGCCTGGTATCGGCGCCGTCGCATGGTTTGCCTTTACCGCCTGGATGATGGCTATCCAATATTTGGATTACCCGTTTGATAACCACAAGGTGCCATTCTCACGTATGAAGAGTGCTCTTAAGATGCAGCGCTGGCGAGCCTTTACCTTCGGTGCTACCTGCGCAGTTATTGCCATGGTACCGATAGTGAACCTGATCCTGATGCCAGTTGCTATCTGCGGCGCTACCGCCTATTGGGTTGACCAATACCGTGAAGTACACCGTTTAGATAACTAGCACTTACGCATTATCGAGTTTGAGTGAAACAAAAAGGCGGCATCAATTCGATTGATGCCGCCTTTTTAATGGCTGTGTACCAACTAGGTGTTGTTCTAACCAATACTGTTAAAGCACCGGCTAGGCGATTTTTGATACAAGGGGAAAACATTCCGCCGTTGATCTTCTGCCGCATTGGAGCAGTCTAGCGAAGCGTTTGGGACTGCTCCAATGCAAGGGGGCTAAGCTCTCCCCTAATGCATACCAGAATGTGTCGTCGCCACCGCGACATAATCCCCTAAAGCACCACAATCGGTACAGCCGAAGGCTTGATATAAACCTCAATACTTAACTGTGACACAGCCTTTTTAATCCCGCCTATCTGGGACTAATCTCGTTATATCTGTTCTATTTAACTAGAAAGCGCAGGCTGCAATATCACTGCACTGGCAAGGCTAATAAATATTAGCCCACTGATCCTATCAACCCAAACGCTGTTGCGCTTCAATAGCGCCAGTAAGCCAGTCCGGCCAATACCCAACGCCACTAAAGCAAACCAGATCGCGTCGATGCCACCGGCAGTGAGCATCATCAACAACTGATCGGCAAGGGTTAATTCTGCAGTGACAAATTGACTGAATAAGGCGAGGAAAAAGATCGCCAATTTAGGATTTAAAAACGCAACCAAAAAGCCACCACCAAAACCACTAAAACGAGGCTGATGCTGCTCCTGTTGTTGATCTGTTGTAGCCACTGCACTGCGCAACAGTTTGTAGGCGGTAAAGAGCAAAAACGCCGCACCAGCGTATTGGATGGTGCTAAATAACCATGGTGTATTACTGATCAGTAACCCTAACCCCATGGCGGTTATCAACGCATATAAGCCAACCCCAACGCCATGCCCAACGGCAGTGGCAACCCCTCTTGAGGTACCACCACCAACGGTATTACTGATAACCAACGCCAAACTCGGCCCCGGACTAATTGCCCCTAAAGTGCATACTGCTGCCAGCGGCAACCAACTTACCAACGTCATTACTACTTCCTATTTAACTAATAACCTGAACCCACTTCGGCAATACTATGCGCCGCTGTGGATGAGTTACCCACAACACTGCCTTTGACTATTTAGCCGAGCTTGGCTCTACGACAACGCCATCGTCACTGTGTGAGTGGCATTGCTGGTTTAACTGCGCTTGACCGGAACAATACGCCCACTGACAAGTTTCATCCTCTTTTAGAGGCTCAAACAGCTCCTGTACTTCGTTAGCTTCTGGCTCGGTGCCTCTAGCCATGCGCTCAACAGTACGACGCACCAACCACACCGCAATCAGCGACCATAACACCACCCCGACCATTTCACCGGCTAACACGCCTTTAGCGCCGAACAGTTCAGACAAAATAAACACTGCCGGAACGGTACCTAAAAACGCTCGGGCAAAATTGAACATGGTCGCAATATGAGCCCGGTTAAGATTGTTAAAGCATGCATTGGTAATAAACAGTGTACCCGCAAAGATAAAACCACCAACTAACCAGTGCAGATAGAAATAGATAAGCTCTGCCGCCTCACCACCGACATCAAAAACAGCGACGATCCAGCCAGAGATGTTAGCAAGCAACACCCACACGCTCGTTACGTATGCCAAGTTGACCAGTAACGCATTGCGGATCGCCTCCTTTACCCGGCCATAGTCTTGTTGGCCGACGTTCTGGCCAATGATTGGCCCGATAGCGCCAGATAATGCGAACACAAACCCAAAGGCAACTGGTGCTAAGCGGCCAATAATTGCTGCTCCCGCCACAGCTGAGTCACCAAATTCAGCCATCACTTTAATGACGTAGCTACTGCCAATCGGCGTGGCCAAATTGGTTAGCATTGCGGGCAGAGCCACCACCATTACCTTTGGGAAATCGGCAATAAAGTGAGTCAACGATGGTTGTGCCAACAGTCGATATTTGCGATGTAACGGGATCAACGCCGCTAGCACAATTGCTAAACGCGCAACCACCGATGCCCACGCAGCACCTTCAAGACCCCAACCAAAGGTAAAGATAAACAATGGGTCTAGTACTGCGTTAACGATACCACCAAGCATAATTGCGTACATCGACAGCTTTGCTGCGCCTACTGCACGGAGGGCCGCCGCCGCCCCCATACCAATGGTTAAGAATACGGTGCTAGGTAACAAGATCTGACCATAACTCAACGCATATTGATGGGTTAGTCCATCAGCGCCTAACAGGGTTAACAGATATGGCAGTGCGTACCACAGCGGAATGGTCAGCACCAACCCCAGTAATGCACTTAACAGCAACACATTGGTGCAATAGCGCTTGGCGCCATCGCGGTCACGTGCACCTTCGGCTCGGGCAACCATCGCTCCCATCGCGATGTTCAAACCAATACTGATGGCCGTTAATAGAAATAATAGAGTTCCAGCAAAACCGATGGCGGCGGCCAACTCTTGCTCACCCAGTAAACTCAAAAAATACATGTCAGCCAAATCGACGGCAAACATGGTCATAAGGCCAATGCTGCTGGTGCTCGTCATCACTAAAATATGACGCAATGTACTGCCTTGAGTGAAAACCGCTTGGGTCACTGTAACTCCTTAAATGGGGGGATGTTGCGAATGTTCTAAACCAACTGCATTGGTGGGCTAGTATACTCGCTTTGGCAGGTTACGATACTGATCACATTGCCATTCGGCCCTAATCGAAGGCTGTGTCGTAGTTAGCTGTTGAAGTTTATCTTAAACCTTCAGCTTCACCGATTGCAGTACTCTTAAGGGGTTATGTCGCGGTGGCGACGACACATTCTGGTATGCATTAGGGGGGAGCTTAGCCCCCTTTGCAATCCCCCCCCCTTTGCCTTAGGTCACAGTCCAAAACGCTTCGCTGAACTGCTCCAATGCGGCAGAGACTCAACGGCGGTAGTGCTTTCCCTTTGCATCAAAACTCGCCTAGCTAGTGCTTTAACAGCATTGGAAAGAGCAACACTTAATTGGTACACAGCCGAATCGAAAGTGGCTTGCTCAGTACCATAGCCAAGCGTTGCCGAACCATGGCACTTATCACCTCGAAGTTGGCGGGATTGAAGCTGCATTTATTATCTTAGTTCGCCCAAGCTGGTTATATCGATAACCGCTAACGGAATCTGCAGCACATGGAAGTATTACGTACCCCTGATGATCGCTTTGCCGACTTACCGGAGTTCCCGTTCTCCCCAAACTATCATGACATCGATGATGCGGTATTAGGCACACTGCGTCTGCACTACCTAGATGAAGGCCCCAAAGGTGGAAAGGTGATCTTGTGTTTGCATGGAGAGCCAAGTTGGTGCTTTCTTTATCGCAAGATGATTCCTATCTTTGTCGCCGCCGGTTATCGGGTAATAGCACCAGATTTAATTGGCTTTGGTCGTTCCGATAAACCAACACAACTAGAGCATTTTAGCTATCAGCGCCATATCGATTGGTTAGTGAGTCTAATTGAAACGTTAGAGCTTGCTGGGATCACTCTAATCGCCCAAGACTGGGGCGGATTGTTAGGCTTACGCATTGCCACCGAACATCCACAACGATTTGCACAGATAAGCTTAGCTAATACCGGTTTGCCTACCGGCGACCAGCCGATGCAAGCGGCATTTTTAGCGTGGCGAAAGTATGCGCTGAGTGTTGCGAAGTTCGATGCCGGAGCAATCTGTGGTGGTTACCTCACCAAGGATCCAACCCAATACCTTAGTGAACAGATTATCCAAGCCTATCGAGCACCATTTCCAGATCAACGCTTTACTGCCGCTGCTCGCGCCTTTCCAAGCTTGGTGCCGATAACAGTTGACGATCCCGCCACCCAAGCTAATCGAAAAGCGTGGCAAGCATTAATGGTATGGAACAAACCGATGTTGATGTGCTTTAGTGATAACGATCCGATCACGGCAGGGGGTGACAAAGCCTTCATTAACCGTGTTCCTGGTTGCCGACATCAACCCCACACCACTTTAAAGGGTAGCCATTTCGTACAGGAGTATGATGGCGAAAACTGGGCTAAGACGGTGCTAGCTTGGCTTGATAACTGCGCTTCCTAGATGTTGTTGCTATTGGCCAAAACCAACAATGGCGCACCGTTTTCAGTGAGCCATTGTATTAGCCTAGGATGGTTTGCTTTGGCGAATGATCTAGCGTGGCCGATACTTGTTTAGACAAGCAAAAACGTGACTGTGATCGCTAGACATGCACTTATAGAATGCTTTTTCATTGGTCACCGCTTTACGACACTGACTAGGACTACTTTGTTGATTGAGCTGACGTGCTAAATGTTGGACTTTAACCAACTGCACTTCAGTAATGTCGCCATTTTTATACTTCTTTTGCGCCATCCGCTTCAACATCGCTAAGCTCGAGGTAATGTTACCGTCCGCTCGATTACAATCGAGTGGCTGATTGTTGTACGCCATATCAATAATGGAACTATCGAGCTCTTGAGCAAGCTGCTCAGCTTGCTCAGATAAGTTTACTCCGCGATCCGGCGGTAAGCGCGTGACGACCGTAGCACTGCGGGGTTTCTCAGGCACAAACTCTTGTAAGTCCCTACTGCCCTCAAGCGGGGCCAGTTCGCTATAGTGAACCTGCCCTTGCTCGTCAACCCACTTATAGATTGTCGACCACGCAGGGCAACTCACGAGTATTAGTAGTATTACCAAACTTCGCATCACAGTTCCTTGTGCATTAGAACGACCAATTCCGTTTAGGTCACTCACATTTTGAACGCTAACTTCACCTGAATCGTTGCAAACCGCAACGGTAATCCAAGCTCACGTTTCAAGAATGTTATCACAGTTGCCAAACAATACACCTTTAGCAAGCTGCTTGTATTTGGCTACAAGTGACCATTATTCAACATTATAGCTCGAATTCTAATTGTTACTGAGTAGCCCACAAAACACACAATGCTCTAACATAGACACCACTTTTTAGGCGCGAGTCACTGCCAGGCCCGCCTCCAACAGCAACTTACTGCGTCACGATATGGATAGCGTTGAACAAAACCACGCCGTTTTAGACAAAACAGACAATTCACAGTCGTCGCGTGGCAGAGATCGCTTACATTTTAAAGGCACAATAACGGTAGCCAGAATCTACCCTAACCCTATAAATTGAATAAACTTGTCTCTATGTTACAGCGCAGGACAGAATGATGGATCGGACACCTAATTGTTTATGTATTTGTGGAGCAACCCAATTTCAGGTGTTTTCAGCGCCACTATTGCGGGTCTACTGCCATTGCACCATTTGCCAACGATTTAATAATGCCCCCTTCGCCGACGTCACCATATTCCGCACCGAAGATGTCCGTATGCCTGCACCGAACAGCGTCCAGTTCAAGCGTTACAAGTCTCCCCCAGCAGTTCAACGGGGAAGCTGTAGTCACTGCGGCTCACCTGCTATTGAGCTAGTCGATCTACCACTGCTACCGAAACTGGTGGTGGTGCCAACTGCCAACATCAAACAAGAGCAATATATTCCGCGGCCATCGTTGCATATCTTCTACGATAAACGAGTCGCAGAAATCGATGATTCTCTCGATAAGTATCATGGCTTTGCGCGTAGTCAGTTAGCTTTATCCAGTAAGCTGATAAAAGCGCTTCTTAATCAACCACATATATAGGAGTGCGTGTGTCGGTCCAACGCATTATTTTTGCCATAGTTGCTGTGGCACTGGCGCTCAGCCAAGTCGAACTTGATCTACCACCATTAGATGCTGGCAAAACAACAGCATCAGTTACTGGTTCCTCGTTAATAGAGCAGGCTTTTACCAACCAACAGAGCGACGTGCAGGTTGAGGGCAGTGGCACCGTAACCAAGCTATTAGCTGATGATCTTAAGGGCAGTCGCCATCAACGCTTTATCATTACCTTAGCTTCGAACCGCACTCTACTCATTGCCCATAACATCGATTTAGCGCCAAGAATCGACGCACTTGCAGTCGGCGATACTGTCTACTTTTATGGTGAATATGAATGGAACCAACGGGGTGGCGTATTGCACTGGACCCATCATGACCCACGAGGTCATCACGTGGATGGATGGTTAAGGCACCACAACCGAGTTTATCAGTAGTTTTGGGGCACCAGCGGTGCCAATAAAAAGACTAACTATCAGTTAGTAAGTTCTAATTTGTATATCGCTACTGCCGAACAGTATCTAATTATCGGCATTCACACCCATGACGAATAAAATTCATATAGCTTTTGAATTGTCCTTTATTCCATAAGGATATAAGAGATAACGAACCATCACTTCACCGTTAGCGCTTGCCCTATATGCTAACTCCATAACTACAGGATTTATTTCACGTCATTGCAGGAAAGCAGATCATGGCCAAGATTTTTCAAGATAACTCGCAAACCATCGGCAACACACCTTTAGTTCGCCTCAACCGAGTCACCAACGGCACCAACGTTCTCGCGAAAGTGGAAGCTCGTAACCCCTCTTTCAGTGTAAAATGTCGTTTGGGTGCCAACATGATTTGGGAAGCTGAGAAAAACGGCACGCTCTCAGCTGGAAAAGAGATCATTGAACCGACCTCCGGTAACACCGGTATCGCCTTGGCTTTTGTTGCTGCGTCCCGTGGCTACAAACTCACCCTAACCATGCCCAATACCATGAGCTTGGAACGCCGTAAGCTACTCAAAGCACTTGGTGCCAATCTGGTATTAACCGAAGGGGCTAAAGGCATGAAGGGCGCAGTAGCTAAAGCGGAAGAGATCCGTGACAGCAATCCAGAAACCTTTGTACTGCTGCAACAATTCGAAAACCCAGCCAACCCAGCTATCCACGAAAAAACCACTGGCCCAGAGATCTGGGACGATACCGACGGTGAGGTAGATGTGTTTGTTGCCGGTGTTGGCACTGGCGGTACCATCACCGGTACCTCTCGCTACCTTAAAAACACTAAAGGCAAAGCGGTTTATACCGTTGCGGTTGAGCCAACCGATTCTCCTGTAATCGGCCAAGCACTGCGGGGTGAAGAGCTCACTCCTGGGCCACACAAAATTCAAGGCATCGGCGCTGGATTTATTCCAGGCAACCTCGATCTAAGCACCGTTGACGAAGCGGTAACCGTTGATAACGACGACGCTATCGAAATGGCTCGTCGCTTAATGGAAGAGGAAGGAATCTTAGCTGGTATCAGCTCTGGCGCTGCTGTGGTTGCTGTTAATAAGCTAATCGAAGCCAAACCAGAGTTAAAAGACAAGACGATTGTAGTCATTTTACCGTCTGCAGCAGAACGTTATCTCTCTTCTGCGCTGTTCGCTGGTGTCTTTACTGATTCAGAAAACGTTCAATAAAATCTGAAGCTTAAGATAAATTAAAGACGACTCAAGCGAGTCGTCTTTTTTGTTACCGCAGATTTGACCCAGTGCAATTACTCACCGTATGCTTACGCCACAAAAATTAGATTCGCAATGGACATATATGTACCAACGCCAAATCACAATTACCGCTCCACACGGGATCCACACTCGCCCCGCCGCTCTTCTCGTCCGCAAAGCCCAACAGTTTAAATCTGAGATAGTGGTTGCCTGCCAAGGTGAACAAGCCAACGCCAAAAGCCTGTTTCGATTGCAGATGCTCAACCTTAGCCACGGGGCTGAAGTAAACCTAAGCGCCGATGGTGAAGATGAGCAACAAGCAGTTGAAGAGCTGGTACAACTGCTTGAAACCCTTACTTGATAACAATATCCCTTAGGGGAGCACTCCATGGTTGATAAATGCATAGCGCTATTTATACAGTTCGATTATCCCGCGCTAACGAATAAGCTCAGTAAATCACCACCAGTCAAACTATGATTAACGGTAGCATGCGCCGTTATCAGTATGAGCGTATCAACGAAGCAAAAACTCGTTGTCCGAAATGAGTTAATTGGTTGTATCCCAAACCAAAAAGCTAATATGATGGTTGAAACACTGCACCGTCTCACGTATACGGAAGGACAATAGATGGGTTTTCTTAGTCGTTTACGACGCATCATCGATAACCGCGAAGCACCCATTGAAGGGGTGGAGTTAGTCGCACCGGTTTCAGGGAAATTGGTGCCTATCGAAAACGTCCCAGATGTGGTCTTTTCTGAAAAGATTGTTGGCGATGGCGTTGCTATCGATCCAAGCGGCAATCAAGTTGTAGCACCGATTGATGGCACTATCGGCCGTATTTTTGATGCCAACCATGCCTTTGCAATGGAGTCCCCCCTTGGCTTAGAGATTTTTGTCCATTTTGGTATCGACACTGTCGAACTGCGCGGTACTGGTTTTAAGCGTTTAGCTGAAGAGGGGCAAAAGGTCGTAGCAGGGGAACCAATTCTCGAGTTTGATCTTGAGTACCTCAAAGAGCACGCTAAAAGCGTATTAACTCCAGTTGTAATCGCCAACATGGAAGACGTAAAACAGCTAAACAAGCTTGAAGGCACAGTAGAAGCTGGCGTAACTCCTATTCTCACTATCGAACTTTAAGCTCTGCCCAACGCCGCATTCAGTGGCGTTGGTTAGTTCCAAATTGCCCATGCCCTCCCCTTGCAACCACAGCTTGTCGATATTATCTCTTTCAGCTATCAACCCAATTGCTTGGTACATGTGAACCATTCTGGTCGCTCTGTTATGCTGCCTTAAAGCACGATAAAAGGAATAACACTCGATATGTCTGGCAACAACTTGGTTCTCTTTGGCATTAAGAACTGCGATACCGTCAAAAAAGCTCGCAAGCACTTAGAGCAGCAATCTCGCCCTTACCAGTTTCATGATTTCCGCGAACAAGGACTCGATCTCGAGACAGTTGAACGCTGGCTAACTCAAGTTGAATTTAAAGTGCTGCTCAACACTCGCTCAACCAGCTGGCGCCAATTGGATGACAGCGACAAACAAGACGTTGACCAAGCGAAAGCAATTGAGCTAATGCTCGCTAACCCAACGCTAGTAAAGCGTCCAGTGATTGAGTTGGGCACTGCCGTAACGGTAGGCTTCAAGCCAGCAGACTTTGAACAATGGGTGGCACAGCATGATTGATTCTGAAGTACTGGCGCTAGCAAAGAACCTGATAGGGCGTGAATCAGTCACTCCCAATGATGCCGGTTGCCAGCAGTTAATGGCAGATTATCTGCGCAACTGTGGGTTTGATATTGAGTCGATGGTGTTTCACGACACCACCAACATGTGGGCCCGCCGCAATAAACAAGGGCCACTTTTTTGTTTTGCCGGCCACACTGACGTGGTTCCTAGCGGAAAGTTAGAACACTGGCATACCCCTCCTTTTGAGCCTACGGTTATCGACGGCATGCTCTACGGTCGTGGTGCTGCCGATATGAAAGGGTCTTTAGCTGCTATGCTGGTCGCCACTAAGCGCTTTGTGGCAAAGCACCCTGAGCATAAAGGGTCAATCGCCTTTTTGATCACCTCCGATGAAGAGGGGCCGTTTATTAACGGCACCGTCAAGGTCGTCGAAACCCTTGAAGCTCGCAATGAAAAGATCGATTGGTGCTTAGTTGGCGAGCCTTCGAGCACCGACAAGGTTGGTGACATTATAAAGAACGGCCGCCGCGGTAGCCTTACCGGTAGCCTGACGGTGCATGGCATTCAAGGTCATGTTGCTTACCCTCATCTGGCCAAAAATCCAATTCACCTTGCTGCCCCTGCACTAGCAGAACTAGCACATACCCGTTGGGACGAAGGCAATCAGTACTTCCCACCAACTAGCTTTCAGGTAGCTAATATCGCCGCAGGTACTGGCGCACCTAACGTTGTTCCAGGTGAACTGGAGGTACAATTTAACTTTCGTTTTTGCACCGAAAGTCACGCCCATGTTCTCAAGGTTCGCACTCAAGAGATCCTAGACCGTCACAACCTCGAATACGATCTAAACTGGATTCTGAATGGTGAACCCTTCCTTACCGGTGAGGGCAAGCTACTAACGGCTACTCAGGATGCCATATTAGCCGTAACCGGCTACCCTACTGATCCCCAAACCAGCGGCGGCACCAGCGACGGACGATTTATCGCCCCAACCGGTGCGCAGGTAGTCGAGCTTGGCCCTTGTAATGCCACTATCCACAAGGTCAATGAGTGCGTTGCCGTTGACGATTTAGACACATTGGCTGACATCTACGAGCAGCTCTTGGAAAATCTGCTGTGCTGAATGCAGAGCAACTTGTCGGTATCGACCAATCGCACCTAATCGAGATCGGTCAGCAACGGCTCGAGCGGCGTTGTGCTAAGGCATTTATTGCCTTACAACATGGGGCAGCAGATGCTGGTTTTGATATTAAAATCTGCTCTGGCTGGCGCTCCTTTGAACGCCAGCTGGCAATCTTTAACGGCAAGGCGCAGGGCAAGCGACCACTCAATAACCGCCAAGGGGAACTCTGTAGCGCCGAGCAGATGAGTGATGCGGATCTATTAGACGCCATCTTAGCCTGGTCAGCACTGCCCGGGGGTTCACGTCATCATTGGGGGACTGATGTTGATATCTATGACGCCAAACAGATCACATTGGCTGATTTAGCGTTGGAACCATGGGAATACCAACAAGGTGGCCCAAACCATGCCCTGAGCCAGTGGCTTGATGCCAATATGGCTGCTTACGGTTTTTTTCGTCCCTACCAACAGGAGTTGGGAGGGGTTGCGCCAGAATTATGGCATTTAAGCTACGCACCGGTCGCTGCTAACGCGCTCGAGCAGCTCAGTCTATCGCTGTTAGAAAAAACCCTAACCGATAGCGATATCTCGTTAAAAGCAACAATATTAGCGCAGCTACCGGGTTTGATTGAACGTTACTGCTACCGAATAAGTAGTCCGTAATAAAGTGTTTCTTGGCCAAGTAGTCAAACCACTGCACAAATAAAAATAGGAGCTTAACGCTCCTATTTTTCTATCTGTTAACCCTAGCCGTTGCTGTTGAGTTACTCAGGTACGATCCAATCAACGCTGAAGCGAGCACCAATGCCTTGAGTTAGCTTCTCGGTTAACCATGGTAGTAAATCATTCATCTGCTGCTCTAACTTCCACGGCGGGTTAATAACAATCATGCCCGAACCTGTCATGCCGTGAGTGTTGGCATCGCCCATCACATTCATTTCAATCTTGAGAATGCTACGGATCCCTGAAGCCTTTAAGCGACGTTCAATAAAATCAACGTTCTCACGGTAAACCACCGGATACCAAATAGCGAAGGTGCCAGTAGCCCAACGTTTATGGCCTTCAACAACGCCCTTAACCAAATCATCATATTCAGTTTTTAGCTCGTACGGAGGATCAATTAACACCATACCACGACGCTCTTTAGGCGGCATGCTGGCCTTAATCTGTTGATAACCATCGGCTTTCAATATCTGGGCACGACGATCACCCCCGAACTCCTGCTTAAGGCGGGGAAAATCAGTTGGGTGCAACTCGGTCATCATCAGGCGATCGTGCGCTCGCAGCATTAAACCGGCAAGCTTTGGGCTGCCTGGGTAATAGCGTAAATCACCATTTGGGTTTAGTTCTTTTACCGCTTTCAGGTACGGGTGCAGTGTTTGTGGGCAGTCCTGGCCCCATAAGCGTCCAATGCCATCCACAAACTCACCGGTTTTCTCGGCGTGTTCAGACTGCAGATCATAACGCCCGGCACCAGAGTGACTGTCGTGATAAACAAACGGCTTATCTTTGCCTTTAAGGGCATCGATGATCAGCGCTTGAACGGTGTGTTTTAAGACGTCAGCATGGTTGCCAGCGTGAAAACTGTGGCGATAGCTCAGCATAGTGAGGAAGCTCGGTTACTGGAAAGACCGGCTAATATACCAAACTCGGAGGCGCTTACGATGGTTCTTAAGCAGATTTTCTAGTTCTGTTGAACCTATTTACGCTTTTCCGAAGACAGCCGCTCTGCCAAATTATCGATTACACGGTCAACCAGTGGCGACACAAATGGCACTAATACGGCGGATACCACCAAAGATAATAAAATACTCATAACGAACCTAGCTAACAAACCTCATATACGACTTTAGTCTAATGTTTAGCGGTCCGTGCCAAAACTGTACCTTGATATACGCGCTTAATCGTCGATGTCTTCACCCAACCGACGCGCAATGGCATCAACGATAAATGCCCATAAGAACGCCAATATCGGCCGTAAAAACAACGTAATTGGGATTGCCAGTAAGGCCAATAACACCACTTCAAACATGCTGAGCTCCACTATAGGAAAGCTCGACTACCAAGCTTCAATGCGGCGGAGTGTAACAACTGAAATTAACGAATTGCATAGTTGAAACTCACTAATGCGACATTATCGCAGCGCTTAAAATTAACTAACTGATTATTGGATGTTTATATTTGGTGATCTAACTCACATTAATTACATTTGTCGCCACAATTGGTGAATTCAACAACTAAAGAGACAGCAAGGCTCCCAATTGCCAACGCAACACTCGTTAATTTACCAAAATAATGTTACCTATTTGTTATCGCTAAACTTCACTGGCATCGTATTTGCCAATGAGCGTCGACTACATTCAAGGAGCGCACCCCGTGCCAGATACCGCAACTATATTGCTCGCACCAATTTTAATACTGCAAGGAAAGTGGCTGCGTTGGCGTCTACCTAAACTGCCTGAAGCAGCTGGAGACCGGCAAGGGCGGATAGGTATCGGTAATAAACAGCCACTATCGTTGATGATTGTAGGCGATAGCGCCGCCGCGGGAGTGGGGGTAGCGCAACAACAGCAGGCGTTGTCTGGCCAGTTGGCAAATCATTTGTCACAACAGTTTGATCTAACTTGGCAATTACGTGCCCAAAGTGGCCTCAAAACCGCTGAAACCGAGCAAATTTTAACGGGTGAGTTAACCGAAGAGTTTGACGTCCTAGTGATATCATTAGGAGTAAACGACGCCAAAAGCACCGACTCTGCTAAGCGCTGGCTGCAGCAACTTAACACAGTGGTAGAACAGCTTCGTAATGAGACCAAACCAAGGCTGATCTTGATTGCGGAGCTACCACCGATGGGGCGTTTTCCTAAATTTCCACAACCGTTACGCGCATGGCTAGGATGGCGAGCCAACACCTTTAACCGGCATCTACGCCAATGGGTGCAACAGCAGCCCAATACCGAGCTAACCTCGGTACCGGAATTAGGCGCTGATCTCGCCATTGACGGTTTGCATCCCGGCGCCAACACCTACCGCTTGTGGGGCCAAGCTGTTGCGGAAAGAATTACCCAACGGCTAGGCTAATCTTATCTGGTAGCGCGGCCTAAGTTACCAGTAAGCCAATTAACCTCCGCCTAACTGCAGCTGTTGTTCAGGCGGCAATTGACACAATAGTGCCATCAACTCTGAGTCGTTTTTGAGCATTAGCAGCTTGTTAAAGTCAGTTCTTGGAAAAATTGCCGGAAGACCCACTTTGCCATCAGTTACCGTGCACACCGCTTTAGTCGTTCGCATATGGCGCATCAATAGTTGTTGATGATCCACCGCGGTTAGCTCCACTTGATGCGGTAATGCCAGATAGATTTGCTCCGCTTTGGTGGTGCTAATGCGGCTAACACCTTCCGCTAACAGTAGCGCCAACCCCTGCTCTGCCAGATCGGATTTGATAACAATACCTTGGATACAATGCGGCAATAGCGAGTTTGGTGCGTGCGCCACATAGTGGGGGGCATTAATAGCCCGATAGAGCTGCCCAGCGCAATGCTCAAACACTGTGGTATCACCAAAGGACGTCGATAACGACTGGTTAGCAGCAATGGTTGCATCAGCCGTTGCCAGTAACAGCGTAACCAGCTTATGGCTCATCGAACCCTCCTATAAGAATAATCAACATATCAAACTGCTGGCACTTCAAGCTTAAGTTTGTCCGCTAACGAAAAGGCAGCAAAGGTGTTGTAATAGGCCGCTTCATTGACAAAGGTTGGGTACAGCGTTCGCTCACCTTCAAAGTAGCCAACGCTGCCATCAAAGTATTGGAAAATAGGTTCACCAGGGGCGAGCTCTGTGAAATCACTGCCTTCCACCCGACGGTGCACCATCGCCAATGGTTTGCCCTCGTCGTTCAACGGTAAAGTAATGTTTTCGACGCTGGTAAACACCTCAACCTCATGACTCAATTGCGGCAACTCTTGGCGACAATGCAGTGAGGCAAACTCCAAAATCAGCTGAGTCATCTGATCCATCTGATCTAAAATATCGTGGCGTAATACCGACTGTGGCTGGGGCCCAACCTCTACCATAACCCCTCGCTTTCCAATGGTGCACAGGTAGCCCCATTGCTGATACGACTTCTCAAGCTCCATCAAGATGACCGCCTCAGGCATCTGCGCCTTAACGTATGCAGCCAGTTGACGTTCCCATGGGCAATCCTGCAGCAAAATCAACGTTGGCCCCATATTGGCGGTAGTGTTGTGCAGATCGATAACCAAATCGGTCTGGCTCGCCCCTTTAGGGCCAAACTGTTGGTTGATCGATTTAGCACGCAAGGCTTCATAATTGACTAGATTAAAGTCACATAGGCGCTCTGGCGTGAACTCTCGATTGAGGTCATCATCAAGGAAACGCCGATTCGCTTGATTGGCCTTAGGATTAGCAAACAGGGTTTGCACCATTAGATTATCAAACCGCAATGGTTGCTGCTGCCAGCGCTGCAACAGTTGAATACCAGAGAACTCGTTACCGTGAGTACCACCAACAATAAGTACTTGCAAAGCCGACGTCATGATCTTACCCCTTTGAATTGTTATTCACTCAGTGTGCCAAAACAGTCAGCCCGATAATAGCACCTCTGAATCAACTGCTTATATCTACAACAACAATGATCGATTTTATCATCGATAGGTTACCCACAAATCTCGGGGGTAAATCTGTGGATAACTGTAACAACCCCTGAGCCGCCTAGCTTTATGGCGTGATGATTTTTTCACCAGCACGATCTTGAGCGATCTATATGGCTGAAAAGCAGTCATTTATTAGTAGTGTGATGATCGCGATCACAATGCTATCTTGGTGACTATCATTCATCATTAGGCATTTCGATGTTACGTGCCGAATTTGTCGATTCGATTGACGCGATTAGCTCATCTCAATGGTGCCAGTTGTTCCCTAACTCCAATCCATTTACCAACCATAAGTATCTATTGGCGTTAGAGCAAAGTGGTAGCGTTGGCGGCAAGTCTGGATGGCTAGCTCAACACTGGTTGCTGTGGCGTAACGATAGCTTAATCGCAGCGGCTCCGAATTACATCAAACTGCACTCTTATGGCGAATATCTATTTGATTGGGCATGGGCTGAGGCTTATCAACGACATGGGCTTGATTACTATCCTAAACTGCTCTGTGCTATTCCCTACACCCCGTCAACAGGTGCTCGAATCGGCTTGGCTAAGGGTGAAGCGCTGGAGCCTGTAGTTCGTGCATTTAGTGACAGTATGCAACAACGAGCACAGCAATTAGGGGCGAGCAATGCCCAACTACTTTTTGGCTCAGACAGGTTGCAGCAAGCACTAAGCCAACAAGGGTGGCTGGCGCGACGAGAGATCCAGTTTCATTGGCACAACAACCAGTACCAACACTTTGAGCAATTTCTCGCTCGCCTAACCGCACGTAAACGAAAGAATATCGTCAAAGAGCGCCAACGTGTTCATGCCAGTGGGATGTCAATAAAGGTGGTTAGCGGGCACCAAATCGACAACGCCATGTGGCAGCGATTTTACCATTGCTATCACACCACTTACTTAAAGCGCGCCAATCGTCCCGGTTATCTGTCTTTACAATTCTTTCAGCAGTTGGGGACAACCATGCCAGACAATATTGTCATGATTGCGGCTTTTGACAACCAACAGAAGCTATTGGCCGCCGCACTTTGTTTGCGCGACGACACCACCCTCTATGGCCGTTACTGGGGGGCCTTAGTCGATATTCCAGGGCTGCACTTTGAGCTGTGTTATTACCAAGGGATTGAGTACTGTATCAAGCATGGATTACGCCGATTTGATCCCGGTGCTCAAGGCGAACATAAGATCGCCCGCGGATTTGAACCGACCTGGGTTTATGGTGCCGCACTATTGTTTGACTCCCCATTTGCTGACGCTATCGACAATTACTGCCGCCAAGAACTGCAATTACTGCAACAGCGAATGAATCAACTTAACGCAAGTTTGCCATTCAAGCAGAGCCGTTAGCGTTGAAACAACAACAATCGATTGTTGGCGGGCATGGCATCGTCATTACATAGCTGAAAGCCGTTTTGCTGTGCCAGATCGATAACCGCTTCAATATCGCGGATTCCCATATGCGTGGCGGTGCGGCGCAGGTGTTGATCAAAGGCTTGGTTCGAAGCAGAAGTAAACTGACCACCATAGTTAAATGGACCGTAATAACAGAAGCGACCTGATGAGGCCATATTTCGGCTCACCCCTTGAAACATCAACTCTACTTCAGGCCATGACATTATGTGGATGGTGTTGGCGCTAAAGGCTGCATCAAACCCTGTTAGTGGCCACAGTTGATCATTAACATCGAGCGACACTGGTTGGTGCAGGTTAGCTGCCGGGAGCTGCCTATGCCAAGCATTAATACCCTCATGATTGTCGTTGCGGTCGCTACAATGCCACTGTAAATGCGGCAGTCGTGGGGCGAAATAGACGCTGTGTTGGCCGGTACCAGAACCGATCTCTAACACTCGCTGCGACGCCGCAAAGTGCTGTTGTAATCGTTCAAAAATAGGTGCTTTATTGTTTTCGCACGCTTGTGAAAATGGCGCTAACATTGGCCCTCCTTGGCGATAAAATATCAATGTTAATGTTGTCGGTACGACCAATTAATCTTGACTAGCAAAACGCTCTAATCCCCAGACTAAGCCAAAACCAGCCAACGCACACATAATAGCAATAATAATCTGCGGGTCGCTGCCGGTAACCTCTATAAACTGCCATGGTGTTAACGACTGCTCCGTCAGCGGTACCTCGACGCCCTTAGAGTTAATACGAGTAGTCAGCGTTTGTTTCCATGGCCAAACCTTATTAAGGGTACCTATCATCAGGCCACACAGAAACGAAAGCGTCACTGTCCGAAAGCGTGTCAACAAAAATGACAGTACGTGACTAAAGGTAAGCAGCCCCATTACCGCGCCAGCCAAAAACATGGCAATAATGGAAAATTCAGCAGCCTTAATAGCCCCGATAATTGGCACATACAAACCGAGTAGTAGCAAAATAAAACTACCGCTTATGCCCGGTAAGATCATTGCGCAAATCGCCACCATACCGGCTAATACAATGTTTACTGGCGTGGGATCCAACGCTAATGGGTTGGCTGCGGTAATTAAGTAGGCAAAACCAAAGCCCACTGTCGCAGCAATAATATTGGCAGGTTTAGCTCCACCAACCTGTTTACCAATGTGAACAATCGAGATCACAATCAAGCCAAAGAAAAAGCTCCAAACTGGGATTGGGTGGTTTTCTAATAGATAGCTAATGACGCGAGCAAGACTAGCAATACTGGTGACGATACCAGTCAATAGCGTCAACAAAAAGGTGCCGTTAATATGTTGCCATGCTGCGACTACGCCCTCTTGTTTTAAGCGGCCAATCAAGCTTGGGTTTATCCGTCGAATCGACTCGAGTAAGCGATCATAAATACCAGAAATAAAGGCAATAGTGCCGCCAGAGACGCCGGGAACCACATCGGCGGCTCCCATAGCAACGCCCTTCAAAAATGTACGAAAATCGATTTGCATGGATACTGTATTCTTCAAAAAGTGAGTGCGAATTATAACGACTAATCACTGCGATAGGCACTGAGGTAGTACCTTAGTTTCTCGCTTTGAGTGACTGCGATCACGCGGCGCTGGACAGAACGTGAACGGCGACACAAGTTGTTACATTCAGACAAATTAGCGCAAGACAATGCATGCACCGGTGTATATTCTACCCGCATTCGCCCCATGTTGTTCTCGTTAGGGGAATGGGCACATCAACAATAATTAATAATGGCGAAAGTTTAATTTAACCACCGTACTTGGATGTACGGTGGTTTTTTATTGCCTATTCAATACATTAGCTACCCGTTAGAGCTAACCTAAATGGATTAAGTTCACAAATTGCCCACGCTTGCGTGAACCACTCCACAGTTATTTATTGTTGTTAAAATCAACAACAGACAAGATACCTAATAGTGGGTAGTATGCACGCATTCGCCCCATGTTGTTCCCGTTAGGGGAATGGGCACATCATAAGAATGAACAACGGCGAAAGTTTTGATTTAACCACTGCACTTGGATGTGCAGTGGTTTTTTATTAGCCATTTATAGCTAACAGTTACTAATTACGATTCTTAAATGGATCAAGTTCACATCGAATCACCATCAGCGTGAACAACTGCACAATTACCTAATTTAGACAAATCTTAACCAGACAAGATACCTATTTAGGGGTAATCTAGCTGCATTCGCCCCATGTTGTTTCCGTTAGGGGAATGGGGACTTCAGAACAATAAATAACGGCGAAATTGATACATATTGACCACTGTACTGGGAGGTACAGTGGTCATTTTTTTATCTAATACTTGGTAATAACCTACCGCTAAAAACCCAACCTTTGACTAAGCCCACTTGAGCGCACCGTTTGACTGCGAATGGCTTCAGCAACCAAACTGCCATCACTTATCACTAAACTAAACCATAGCTTTGCTCGAGTAATACCGGTGTAGATTAACTCTCTGGTTAATACCGGATTAGGCTTATCGGGCAGCACTAACGCAGTATGGGAAAATTCACTGCCTTGTGATTTATGAACCGTCATCGCAAACACCGTCTCGACACTACTCAAACGGCTAGGTAACACCGCTTTAAGACTGCCATCAGGCATAGGAAAGACCACTCGAAGCTGCCCGCCATCGCTTGCGCTTGGCAAACAGATCCCAACGTCGCCGTTCATTAGATTAACGCTATAGTCGTTACGCATCACCATTACCGGCCTGCCCGCATACCAACCTTTATCATCGCTAATCAGCTGTTTTCTTTTAAGTAAGGTGGCAATGCGCTGGTTTAAGCCGGAAACACCCCACTCCCCTTCACGTATAGCTGCAAGCAATTGAAATTCGCCAAAGGCGGTTAAGATAGATTGCTGCCATTGCAGTTCGGTTTGCTCCGGTTGAACCCCTTCATTAACCAATTGCAGATAACGTCGGTAGCCAGCGGCGCTGTGACCATTGCGTGGTGCCAAACCGTTAGCATCGCCATCAAGCAGCAGCCTATCAAAGCCGCTGTCCTGTGTGCTTTTAGGCGATAAGAAAGCGAGATCACCTTGACTGTTCATTAGCTGCCAACGGGTTTGATCGACATCGCCACGATTAACGGCACTAGCCAGTTGGCCAATACCTGAATCAGCTCCAAAGCGGTGCGATTTACGCAGCATCACCACCTGCTGCTCAAGCGAGGTACCTGCCCCAACCCAAGGGGAGAGATCGTAACCGCTGGCTCGATAAACAAAACCTTGAGTATCCGCTTGATATCGGCCCTGCTCGGCAAACTGACACAGATCGCCTAATACCGCTCCTGCTTCGACGGAAGATAGTTGATCTTTATCGCCCAACAGAATTAATCGGGCGGTCGGCGGTACCGCCGCCAGTAGACTCGCCATCATCTCCAGATCGACCATCGATGCTTCATCGACCACCAGAACATCAAGATGCAACGGATTACTGCGGTGATGACGAAAGAAGCGGCTGTCTGGTCTCGCTCCTAACAGTCGATGCAAGGTTGCCACCTCAGCAGGAATAAGCTCAGCAATCTCGGTCGGGATCTCAGCCACGTTGCCGGCCCGAATCGCGCTTAGAGTGCCGGACAAAGACTCCGACAAGCGGGCAGCCGCTTTGCCGGTTGGTGCAGCTAACTGGATCCGTAAGCCGGTACCATCGCTACCCTGCTGCTCTAGCGCCAATGACTGCAGTAGCGCCAGCAAACGCACCACGGTTGTGGTTTTACCGGTGCCTGGCCCGCCGGAAATAACGCTAACCCCTGCCCTAGCTGCCAACGCCGCCGCAACACTCTGCCAATGAACACTGCTGCCATCGTTTTCAGCGCTGTCTTTTAAGGGAGCAAACAACTGATTAAGACGATGAGGCAGGTCTTCCGGTAGCTCAAACTGTTGCTGCAATCGCTCGGTGAGAACCGCCGCAACCTCCACCTCATATTCGTAGTAGCGGCGTAGGTACAGGAGCGCTCCACTAAGCACCAAGGGTGCACTACCGCGATTGTCGTTATCAACCACCGTCGAAGCCTCTAATCCACTCAATAGCTGTTCCAGCGTAATACCCTGCAACCAATGTTGCGGTAGTGACGGCGCCAAAAACTCTCGGCCTTGGGGAGGTAATCCTAAGATTAACTGCGGCTCGTTGAGTAACATAGTTAGGTCTAAACAGATGTGGCCACGGCCCACCTGATGGCTGGCAAGAGCAGCTAACGTAAGCACCGCCGGGTTCGTTTCCCCCTGCTGTTGTAATAGCCGCACCAAGGCCAGATCGAGTTGGCGCAACCAGCCTAGTTGTTGATACTGCTCCAGCGGTACGAGTTCCGTTGGCAGTGGCTTTGGGCCAAACTGAAACGGCGCCTGCGGCTCAGCATTGAGGGTCGTTTGTGGGGTTGTTACTTCAGCCATCTACCAGCTCCTCGCCGCGAAACAGACAATCCAATTGTTCTATAAGTTGTTTAGGCGGCGACACCGTCAGTGCCCCCTGCCCAAGTTGTCCCGCTTCCAAGCCTCGCAGGAAAATATACAAACCACCGCCAACATCGCGCTCGTAGTCGTAATCTGGCAATCGTGATTGTAATAACCGATGCAAGGCTAAACTGTACAACACCGCTTGCAGTTCATAACGATGTTCCAGCATGGCAGCACGCATAGCCTCCGCTTGGTAAGCACTTTGATCTGGACCAAGGTAGTTGGACTTGTAGTCAGCAACGTAATAGCGCCCTTGGTAGTAGAAGGTTAAATCGATAAAGCCTTTGAGCATGCCCTGCAGCTGTATTGGCTGCAACTGAGGCCGTATCTCTCCGGGCCAAATAGACTCGGTGACCAAACGATCCAATTGACCGACATCGACATTGGTTGCTTCAAACCAAAACTCCAGTTCCGGCTGCGCTAATGGCAGTTCAAGTAACGACGCCTGCTGCTCAAACAGCGGTAATGGCACCTGCAGCGCAGCAGCAAACCAAGAGGCAAGCACCGCCTCTTCACCGGCAAAACCGTTACTTGGGCAGATGCTGTGCAAGTGTTGTTCTACTTCGTCGGCGTCATAACGGAATACGCCGTCAATGGCGGCCCACTCAAACAGATCATGTAAGAAGGTGCCTGGTGCCGCTCCCTTAGGAAACGCGTGAATGGTGCCTATTTCCGGCTGCTGGGGCAGTTCCAACTCGTCACTACTGGCGAGCATCATCTCTGCCAACTGTTCTGGCCGTGCTTCAGTGGCGTAATCGTCGTGTTGATGGCTCATATCTCGGAGTAAGCCAGAATAGGAGCTAATCCACCAATTTGGCAGTGGCTTGCGTGAATAGTGGCGAACCGGTGGCAGCGGCGCCGGCTCACCATCGCCACTATAAACGCGATTGGACCGAGCCATTGGTGCACTGATGCTGGTATGTGGCTGCTGCGCCAGCCGCTGCAGCTGTTGGCCAATATCTGCGACATCTAATTCAGCGCCATCAGCAAGCAATTTACCCAGTGCATTTAGGTGCACGTTGACCTTTTTGCCCTTGCCAATTTTAAGCGGTGCCAAACCTAGATAACAGGCATATTCCGCGCGAGTAACGGCAACGTACAGCAAACGAATGTCCTCGGCTAAACGTTCGCGTTCGGCGCTCGCCTTGGCTTCATCATCGGCGTTAAAACTGAGCTGATTTTGGCCATTAGCATCACGAAAAAACAGCACCGGTGCGCTGGTATTCACTGGCCGATAGTTAAACACAAACGGTAAGAACACCAGCTTGTACTGCAACCCTTTCGATTTGTGGATAGTAATCACTTTGACCAGCTCGGCGTCGGACTCGAGCCGCATCACCTGCTCGTCGGATTTCTCGCCTTTGTCACTGCACTGTTCATTGAGGTAACGCAGCAGCGCCAGTTCACCGTCGAGACTGGCCGCCGCTGCTTGCAATAGTTCTGCTAAGTGCAGCAGGTTGGTCAAGCAGCGTTCCCCCCGGGCTGGTTCAGCCAATAGGCGCTGCGCTACATCAAAACGGACCAACAGATTTCTAACCATCGGCAATACCCCTTGGGTTTGCCAGCTTTGCAGCAGCAGCTTAAAACCATCAAGCTGTTGCTCCCACGCTTGTTCATTGCGGCCAAGTTGTTCCAACTGGTTGAAGCTCAGACCAATGGTGCGGGTCGACAGCGCGGCGCGCACCGCGCGATCATCCTGCGGGTGTGCCACAGCATTGAGGATTAAGCGCAGATCAGCGGCTTCGTCGCTGCTGTAAACTGATTCCTTATCAGATAGGTAGACTGACCGCACGCCTTTAGCTGTCAAGGCATCGCGGACCGCATTTGCTTCGCCAAAGTCGCGCACCAAGATAGCTATGTCTGATGCCTGCAACGGCTCTAGTTCGCCGTCTTCGCCGTTAGCAGCGAAACCGGCGTTACCTTGCTTACCCTGATTAAGAAACTCAGTAATCGACTCAGCACAAGCATGACTCATGTTGTCGATGTAGCTGGCCTTATTAATCGGCTCGGCGTTGTCGTTATCCCACCATAGATTCAATGCCGCTTGCGGTTCGCCATTGAGTTGCCAATGACGCTCACGGCCATTGGCATTAACGCTGGCAAAGGGGATCCGCTGCTGATACATAAATGGGCCATCAGGGTATCCCTGAGCTTGTTCGAACAATGCATTGGCTGCAGCAACCATGTCGATGCTGGAGCGATAGTTGGTTTCGAGGGTGTAATGGTTACCGACGGTGTCGTCCCGCGCCTGCAGGTAGGTATAGATATCAGCGCCACGGAAGGCATAGATAGCCTGCTTTGGATCGCCAATCATCATCAAACCGGTATTGGTTTGATTAAGATAGAGTGCACTGAAAATACCATACTGAACTGGATCGGTATCTTGAAATTCATCGATCATCGCCACTGGGAATTGGTGCCTGATCTTATCGCCAAGCTGATTGTCGACATCATTATCGAGTGCTTTACCCAGATCGATAATCAGGTCATCTTGCCCCATCAAGGCCAAGCGTTGTTTTTCAGCAACAATACGATCGGCAACCCATTGCGAAGCGTGGCGTAATAACGCTTGTTTAAGGTCAAGGTTCTCCAACTCAATAGTTAGATCTTCCAGCGCCGCGAATGCTATCGATTCAATCGGGTCGACGCCCTTCTTGGCGGCAGCGTTCATGCCTCCGCTACCAAATCGATTGGCTACGGTCGTGCTCGGTAAAGGCGCATCCCCTTCAAACCAGCGCTGCAGCTCGTCAAGTTGAGCGGCCTTTACGTACTTGAGCTGTTTATTGGCTAACGCTTCCTCAATTTGCGGCCGCAGGCTAGGCCACTGCTGTTGCCACACCTTTTTACATCGGCAGATCTTCTGCTGCTGTTTTGCCGCAATTGAGGTAGGGTCATCTCCGGCTTCTACCTTACCAAGTAAGCCATAGAGATCCTTTTGCAGCTGCATCGGTTCGCTGTACAGCTGTGCTATTGGCGCCAACGCTTCAGCACTGCATGGATAGAAATGGCTCCGCCAATAATCTCGAACGGCTTCTTCAAGCAGGGCCGACAAGTCGGTTTCCAACTCGAGATTAAATAGGCTACCGCTGTCAAAAGCGTGTTCACGCAGCATTCGCTGACACCAACTGTGAATGGTGTGCACCGCTGCTTGATCCATCATTTGAGCTGCCAGCTCTAATCGCCGTGCACACCACGGGTGCTCCTCGTGCGGATAATCCGCCATCAGTGCAGCGATGATGCCATCAGGCTGCGCCATTCCTCGAAAGCAGTTCGCTGCCTCAACCAGCCGCGTACGGATCCGGTCTTTGAGTTCTTCAGTAGCCGCTTTGGTAAAGGTAACTACTAAGATTTGATCCGGCATCAAGGCGTCTTGAGGGTGGCCGTTATCACCACCATGCCCCAACACCAACCGCAGATATAACGCGGCAATAGTGAAGGTTTTTCCGGTTCCAGCGGAGGCTTCAATCAAGCGTGTGCCGCCCAACGGGAAAGTAATAGGATCCAGTATATGGCTCATTGTCCACACTCCTGCCACTGCGCAGCAGCGTGTAATGGTTGGTATAGGTTATCAACCCAAGTGGTAAACGCTGCATCGCTTATCTGTTGAAAACTATGCCAACAACGAGCTTGGTAAGCGCTATAGCTGAGATCGCCGCCAAAGCGGGAGCTGCCCTCAAATGCCAACTGTGCAGCGCCATAGGCTTTATCGCTATCGTCGGTTTTTGCTAACGTTTTGAGGTAAGCGATCCCTGCCCCTTCGGCCAACGGCAACGGACTGCTCATTCCCGCTTGGTAAGCAGATAACAGCGTTGTTAGGTGTTGCCGTGCTGTTGCTGCATCCAGAGGTTCAAACATCCAAATGCCATCACTACTTACTACATAGCTAGTAACCTGTTCTTGAGCAGTAACGTATTGGCTGTTCGCTGCCAAATGTTGCAGCCATAAGCTGGCCGCCTTGATTGGCCGTTTTAGCGTTTTTCCATCGGCGAGGTTTTGTGGCAATACCAGCAATTGAAAGCGCTGTTTACCATCACTCATCAACCCGGTTAACCAATCTTCTAGCTGCAACTGTTGATGACTGAATTTAACTTCTTGCGGAGCTAACGGCTGCCAGCCTGCGGTTAATGTTAGCGCGGCCTGAAACGCGGTTACCGCCGGTTGTGTTAAGCCTTGAGCAGCGATATCTGCAAAGGGTCCCATTGGCAATTCGCCACGGCCTTTCCAGCGCCGAATTTGCTCCGCTAGTACCGTTTCAATCCCATCACTGCCGCCCAAACGAAGTTGTTCAAACAGTTGATTACGCAATTGATAGTTTTCCAAGCCATTAAAGCTAAACGGCTCAAGATCGTTGGCGACATCATCCTCGTCACCAAGCCAAATCCCCAGTCGTCGCCCTAAGAAAAGCTTGGCGGGGTCCTTCAGCAGTGCGGTAAGATCGGTAAGGTTAATGGCTGCCTGCGGTTGCCACTGTGGCAACGCTTCTTCGGTTACCGGCGCCAGTTTGGTGTGAATAGCATGCCACTCTTGGGCGTAGGAGCTGAGCTTGGTATCTTGGGTAAAGTAGTTACGGCTAAAGGGTTGTAGTGGGTGGGTCTGAGTTAAATGCTGTACCAAATCGCCACGTTGCTTGATGGCATAGCCGCTATTGATGTGATCAAGCAACTGCCCTAACAGTACTGATGGGGTTCGTTCGGCATTATCGCGCGCATTAAAGCCAACATAGCTAAATGATAGCCAACGCCGTGCTGCCAACAGAGCTTCTAAAAATAGATAACGGTCGTCTTCCCGGCGGGAGCGATCTCCCGGTCGATACTGCGATGGTATTGTCTGGCCGTTACCATCAAGCTGACCGGCCATCGCCATCAAATCAAAATCCAGCGGCGGTCGCGAGCGTGGGTAATCTTCATCATTAAGGCCAAGCAAACACACCTGCTGAAATGGAATGGCGCGCATCGGCATCAAGGTACAAAAATTGATCTTACCAGCAAGAAAGCGTTGCGATACTCCTTCACTGTCAAACGGTGCCAAACACACCTCTTTTAACACCGTTAGCGGCAGTAACTCCTCCACTCGCGCATTTTCGCAGGCTTGATGCCAGCCGGTCATGGTGTCTTTTAGTTTGCTAACAATGGTTGCTTCAATCTCATCCTGTGGGGTGAATAGGCAATCCAGTGCCGACGCCATGCCGCAACTCCAATCCGCTGAACTCCAGCTATCACCAAAGAAACGCCAGATCCCCTCAAGGGTATCGAGCACAGCGGACAACTTGCCCACTAGGGCTGCGTCAAGTCCGCCGATCTCTTCACAGGGTTCTATATCTTGCCAGCGCTGGCCATCACCAACCGCGTAGCCAAGCAACATCCGTTTGAGGCCAAACGACCAGGTGTTTTGTTCAAGTGCGTCAGGCAAAGCTAACCGCTGTCGCTGTTCGCCATGCAAGCCCCAACGGATCCCGGCCTGCTCAACCCAGCGTTGTAACAAAGGGAGCTCGGTTTCATCGATATCAAAACGAGCGCGAAGCGCCGGTACTGCAAGCAGGTCGAGCAGTTCTGATACCGAGAAACGGGCATTGTTGAGGGAGAATAAGGTTTCCAGTGCCAATAACATCACTTGATGGCCGCGTTGGGGGCGGTCGGCAATAGTAAACGGCAGATAACGGCTATCGCTGCGATCTAAGCGACCAAACACCGCTTCAATATAGGGCGCGTATTGGGCCACATCTGGCATCATTACAATCACATCCGATGGTCGCAGCTGTGGATTATCAGCAAACCGTTGCAAAAGTTGATCGTGCAGGATCTCCACTTCACGCTGACGGCTATGAGCTAGCACCAATTGGATCGAGTCATCATCGGCGGCAATCAGTGCGGGCTTATCCTTCAACGGCGCTAACTCAAAGATCCCCCGTTGCAATCGTTGTAATAGCTGTTCCCCTTGGGGCGGTTCAAATAGGTCGATCTGTTGAAAATTGCCTTGATATTGTTGGGGCTGATCGTATTCGTATAGCATGCCGATGTAGTCTCGCCCCTGCTTGCCCCAAGCCGCCAGCAGCGGATTAACGTGATTGTGTTGCAGGGTGTCATCAAGCTCAATCGGTAAGCCTTGTTTGCGCTGATGGCGGGCATTGGCGAGCTGCTTTTTCAACAGATCTTTATCTTCAACAATGTCACCCCAGAAATGTTCACAAGGGTTATTGATACACAACAAAATTTGACAATGCTGCGCTAGCGCTGCCAACGCTTCAATACTTTGCTTGGGCAGCGTGCTGATGCCAAACACCACCAAGCGACGTGGTAAGCCTTTCGGGGTGGCTCCCTCTTGCAACGCATCAATAAACTGCTGATGCAGCTGGGCACGGCTGGTATCTCGCTCAGCGTCATCCATATCTGCCAATACCGCTCGCCACAGTTGCGCTTGCCAGCGCTGTTTCTCTGGCAACGGACTGATAGTGCCATGGCCAGAGACGATAACGTCTTCGCCTGCTGCCCAACGTTGCAACCAATCAGCGCGATACACCTGATATTGGTCGAACAGATCCGCTAATTGTTCGGCCAGCTGATCGCGCTTACGCAACGAACTCTCCCCTTCGAGAAAACGTTGTAGCGGCGCAAAATCGTTGTGCTGTACCAAGGTTGGTAGCATCCGTAACAATCGCCAGCGCAGTTGCGGCTTATCAAACGGCGATACTTGCGGCACCGCATCGGCGCCTAATACCGTTCGGTATACGGTCCAGATGAAGCGCGAGGGTAACTGCATTTGCAAACCACAGGCGATACCGTGGCCACTATCGGCCGCTAACGCCAACTTTAACCATTGCGCCATGCCGTTGCTTTGCACTAGAAAAATCTCTTGCTCCAGTGGCATCAATGGATGTTCACCAAGCCAATGCACTACCAGATCCCTTAATTGCTCAATTTGGTTGGAATGGAGCATCATCAAGCCATTGGTAAAGGGAGTACCAACAGGCGGAAGTGACTGGGAATTCAAAGGATTTCCTCGATTAGCAACAATGGTATCTGTGCCCATCATAACCAATGCATAAGCCGCTACCTAGCGAATGTATTAAGCAAGCCAGCGGCCCGAACAGTTATCATTCAATCGATGATTAAGCACTATTCACTGCCGACTTAATTGTTGCCACGGAACAGACCCACCGCCTATGGCTGATGATTCGTAGCAACACCACATAAACCGGAGAAATAAGCCCTCTCTGGCACAACCAACCTAAGAATTCGCCAAAAACATTGATTTGCGACCGAGGTCAAAGCCAACGGCGACAGATATTGCGAGAATTAACAAAGGATTAACGCTGTTGTACTACAACTTTTGCGGTAGTTACTGAAGCTAGCAAGCTTCATACCTGCCGCTTTTTTGTGTGTGACTTCAGCCTTTTATAGAGATGTAGTGATGTGGAATAGACTGAATAAGTCGATGATGTTTTGCCAAATGATGTTTGGCTTGTCGTTCTATGGCGTGATGGTGATCTTAACCCGCTTCTTCCTGGATGATATGGGCTACAGCGAAGCCGATACCATGATGGTCGTTGGCGCGTTCTCCGCTATCGGCCCGTTATTTGCGATTGCCGGTGGCTTCATCGCCGACAAATTTTTAGGAGCATATCGCTCGTTAACCATAGCCTATCTAGGCTTTGCTGCCGGTTACTCGATGTTAGTTGCGGGCGCGATCACCAAGCAGGTTCCAATGGCGCTGATGGGTATTGCCCTTGCGTCTTACGCTCGTGGTTTGATGTCTCCGTCCTACCCAAGTCTCTATCGCAGCACCTTTAAAACCCAAGAAGACTTCGAAAACGGTTTTCCGGTTAACTATTCTGTCAACAACATTGGCGCGTTTTTAGGACAGTACCTGTTCCCTATGTTGGCGCTCGCGGTTGGTTTCAACGGCTCATTTGCGCTTTCAGCAAGCTTCGCAGCAATGGCGCTAGCGGTAATGGTATTGAACGGTCAACAGATGAAAGCGATAGCCGCTGAGATAGACCAACAACCGGTAAGCCAAAAAAATTGGCTGCTGTTTGGCCTTACCTCAGTAGCAATGATTGGCTTGGTATTCTTTATGTTTGCCAACATGGATATTGGTCAAAACATCGTATATGCCATTGGCCTTGCTGCCATCGCCTACTTTACATGGTTGATGATTAAGTCCGATAAAGCCCAAGCGCTGAAAATGGGGACCATTCTAATCATGGTGATTCTGACCACGGCTTTCTTCGTGTACTACGGCCAGATGATGACCTCAATGAACATGGTATCAATCAACACCATGCGCGGTGACCTATTCGGCTTTATCCCATTTGAGCCAGAAGCAGCTATGGCGATGAACCCGCTGTGGTGTATGGTCGCAGGCCCTATCATCGCTTGGTTCTTTGCCAGCATGGACAAACGAAACATCCACATTTCTACTGCAACCCGAGTAGCGGGATCGTTTATTCTGACCGCTATCGCCTTTGGGATCTTAACCTTTGCGGTCAAAACCATTGGTACCGATGTAGTTATCCGCCCTGAGTGGTTTTTCGCTATTCACGGCTTCTTGGCCTTTGGTGAAGTAATCGTTGGTTCCATGGTGGTTGCATTTATTTTATCGGTCGCGCCTAAGTCGATTGAAAACTTCTCGGTAAGTCTGTTCTCAGTTGCCATTGCCATGTCTGGCATTGTTGGAGCTGCAATCTCAACCACCATTGCAATGGAGAAAGGCCAAGAGATCACCCAGTCGTTCGTACAAACCACTTACGGCGACTTCTATCAGTTGCTTACTAATGCGGCTGTAGTGATGGTAATCATCGCCCTCTTATCATCCTCTGCTATCACTAAGATGCTTGCCAGTGCCAAGGCACAAGAAAGCGATACCGAAGGTGCCCAAGCAGTAAAAGCGTAAGCTCAAACAAGAGTTGTGAAAAAGCCACCACTGAATACAGGGGTGGCTTTTTTGTTGGGTGCTAGTTTAATGAGCGTAAGTACAGCCCCCCTTAACCAAGCTGCGCCAACACTTTTTCAGCTACCAACTCTGAGCTCGCTGGGTTTTGACCGGTGATCAACAAGCCATCCTGAACCGCAAACGGGTGCCAATCAGCCACTTTCTGATAATCTCCACCGCGAGCAATCAACTCATCTTCCAACAAAAACGGTACCACCCCAGTAAGTTGCACTGCATCCTCTTCGCTATTACTGAATCCGGTAATAGCTTTACCCTTAACCAAGGGTTGGCCAGCACAGTCTTGCGCTTGCAACAACACCGCACTAGCGTGGCAAACAGCTGAAACCGGCTTATTACCCTCAATCATCTGTTCAATCAACGCCAATGATTCAGGGTTATCAACCAGATCCCAGAGTGGACCGTGTCCGCCAGGAAAAAATACCGCATCAAAGTTGCTACTATCAACTTCTGCCAAGGTAATTGTGGTCGCTAAGCTCGCTTTGGCATCAACGTCATTATCAAACCGACGTGTTGCTTCGGTTTGATAATCGGCCAACTCACTTTTAGGGTCAACCGGCGGTTGTCCACCCAATGGCGAGGCCAACACCACCTCAGCACCAGCATCCTTAAAAACGTAATAAGGGGCAGCGAACTCCTCCACCCAAAAGCCGGTTTTTTCGCCGCTATTACCTAGCTCAGCGTGAGAAGTAAGCACCATCAAAATCCGTTTGGCAGCTGCCATTTTATATATCCTTGCATCGATTAATGTGAGTGACGGTGGTCATTATTACTTGATTGGCGTCATTAGATAACGGTCAGCGTTTGAGTTACTCTATTCTAATAATTAGAACAATAGAGGTGAGAATGGAGCTCTCATTCGAACAACTGAAAAGCATGGTGGTGTTCGCACATGTTGCCAAAAATCGAAGTTTTAGCGGGGCTGCAGCCGAAATTGGACTATCCCGCGGCGTCGTTAGTTATCATGTTAAAAAGCTCGAACAACAGCTCAGTGTATCACTTATTAACCGATCGACCCGACGGCTATCATTGACCGAAGCAGGACAGCAATACTTCCAATATTGTCGAGTTATTACTGAGCAAGCCAGCCTTGCGCAACAACAGATTGAAAACACCAAGGATGAGCCTGAGGGCTTACTTAAGCTTAGCTGCCCGGTGAATGTCGGGCTGCAGTTGTTAGTACCAGCGTTAAACCAGTTTAAACGCCTATATCCAAAAATAGCGTTAGAGGTAAGCTTCAACGACGACGTGGTAAACCTCGTCGAAGAGGGGTTTGATCTTGCAGTGCGTGGGGCCCCGCTGCCTGACTCGACATTACATGCAACCAAATTGGCGACGTTAAATACCGGGTTATTCGCCGCTCCTGAGTATATTGCTGAACATGGAGCTCCCCAAACGCCACAACAACTACCTGAGCATCAATGGGTGATCTATCAAACCGGTGCTAAAACCCTACAGATTCAAGATGACGACCGCAGCTATAGCATCAAACCTAATGGCAGCATCAGTACTAACAATGCCGCTGCTCGTACTGCATTTGTTGAGGGGGGCCATGGCATAGCAAGGATCCCGTTATATGACGCCACTCCAAAAGTAAAGCAAGGCACCGTGGTGCAATTATTATCCCAATATCAATTCCAACCGATTGAGGTGTATGCTGTTTACGCTGCCGGTAACACTTCAACCAAGAAGTTACGGATACTGCTTGATCACCTAAAACACTACTTTCAAGATAAACAGTAATCAGGTTTACCCAGCGATCATTGAGGCGTAAGGTGATCGAACGAATGCGATTACTATGGACGGTGACATGCAAGCACTAATGATCATTGATATGCAGAACGACTTTGTCGACCGACAGGGGAAAGCTCGGGTAACGCAAGCTGAACACACGGTTACTGCTATCCGTCAATTATTGCAATATTGGCGTGACCAACACTGGCCGATCATCCATGTAGTTCGCAGCCATAGCGCCGACGGCAGCGATTCAGAGCGATTTCGCCGTCATGCACCAGTTTGCGTAGAGGGCAGTTGGGGAGCACAGCCATTCCCGCTCCTAGAGCCTATTGATAATGAAAAGGTGATCATTAAACGCCGTTTCAGCGCCTTCTTTGAAACCGATTTAAACCAGTGGCTCAACGAAGACAAAATCGACCACATTGTTGTAACTGGTACCCAGTTGCCTAACTGTATCCGTGGCACCGTCGCTGACGCCCTCTATCGCGATCTTAGGGTCACCGTAGTGACTGACGCCTGCTCCGCCAACAGCAGCGTGATTGCAGAAGCCAATCTGTTTGATATGGAGTCTATGGGTGCCCAGTTAGCTCACAGTAACAATCTGGTAGATACTGAATCCGTAGCAAAGCGTGCAACCTCGCCGATGGTACAATAACCACATGAATAACTGGCCTCTCTATCTACTTATCTTATTGGTGTTCGGGGTCATCGTCAGCAATATGCTGGCAATCAAACGCCTCGATAACATCAAGGTACCACCACTACTGAAAAAACAGCCGTCACTCTCGGCAGAGCTGCAATCTAAACTCGATAAGGTCGAGAAAGAGTTGCAGCTGCACCAAAGTAGACCCCAAAACAACCAAGAGTAGCTAGCCAGCTTAAGGGATCTACTTCAAAACTAAATAGGTATATCACCACAGCAGCCCCCTCCATTCAGGCAAAGCCACCGGCATTGTTAATGGCTATGTACCAACTAAGTGTTGTTCTTTCCAAGGCTGTTAAAGTACTGGCTAGGCGAGTCGCGATACAAAGGGTAAAGCACTACCGCTATTGCTCTTCTGCCGCATTGGAGCAGTTCAGCGAAGCGTTTTGGACTGCGACCTAAGGCAAGGGGGATTACAAACGGGGCGGAGCTCCCCGCTAATGCATACAAAATGTGCCGTCGCCACCGCGACATCGTCCCCTAAAAGCACCGAAGTTAAGATAAGCTTCAACAACTAACTACGACACAGCCTTGTTAATGCCACTTCCCTACCCCGAAACTAAAGTTACCTACTTTGCTTGTTTCGCCAAACGAATCATTTTACCCCTGCCGATCCACAAATTTACGCCAGATCACACTACGTAACCCTATTTCACTCAACACAAACTAACCGATTCCGCATTTCAACCACAAATGAGTATATCCATTGCGGCCACTTACTTTAAGATAACAACAATAAGCATGTTATTTAATAATTTGTTAGCAAGTCTCTGCGGGATACCTAGTGACTTATACAAAGGTCCTCCTGTTTAAGCCGTTTTAGCCATTGCTAGCTAGGAAACTGATGATCAACCAAGGTCGGCGAGCACTATTTCGCCCTCAACAAGACGCACCAATTCGGATGCCGTGGACCGTCGTCGAGAACGACTTCCTAGCCAACTGTACTCGCTGCAATCAGTGCATCGATGCTTGTGAACCAAAGATCATAGTTAAGGGTTCCGGTGGATTTCCTAGCATCGACTTTAGCCACAATGAATGCACTTTTTGCCAGCAATGTGTCCAGGCTTGCCCGGAACCGGTGTTTCGTTCTATCGATGAACAGCCGTGGCAGCTCAAGGCGCAAATCAATGATGGCTGCCTTGCGCAACAACGGGTTGAATGCCGTAGCTGTGGCGATAGCTGCGAGCCGCAAGCAATCCGCTTTAAGTTAACGGTGGGCATGGCAGCTCTGCCACAGATTGACTTAGACCAATGCAATGGTTGTGGCGCCTGTGTTTCAGTGTGCCCAACAACCGCGATAACCATGATATCCAAACAAGAGAAACAATGATGGCACTGGAAGAAGTACATATATCCAGCCTAGTTGTTCAGGTTAAACCCGAACATTTAGACGCAATCAAGGCGCAGATTACCGCTCTGGCCAACACCGAAATCCACGGCGAGAGCGCCGAAGGAAAGCTGGTTGTGGTGTTGGAAACAGCCAATCAAGGCTTCGTAACCGACACCATCGATAAAATCAACAACCTACCAAACGTGCTGAATACGTTCTTGGTTTACCACCAAATTGAACATCTTGACTCCCAAGAAGAGGACGCTTCATGAAAATGACAAGACGTGCGTTTGTTAAAGCAAACGCCGCTGCATCCGCTGCAGCTGTTGCTGGCATTACCCTCCCCGCTGCCGCAACCAACCTTATCGTCAGCTCAGATCAAACCAAAATTAAGTGGGACAAAGCCCCGTGTCGTTTCTGTGGCACCGGTTGTTCCGTCTTAGTTGGTACTCAAAATGGCCAAGTAGTTGCAACTCAAGGCGACCCTGAAGCGCCAGTAAACCGCGGCCTTAACTGTATTAAGGGCTACTTCCTATCGAAGATCATGTACGGTAAAGACCGTCTACAAACGCCAATGCTTCGTATGAAGGATGGTAAGTTTGATAAGAATGGTGATTTCGCTCCAATCTCTTGGGATCAGGCCTTCGACATCATGGCTGAGAAATGGAAAGCCGCCCTTAAAGACAAGGGGCCAACCAGCGTTGGTATGTTTGGCTCTGGCCAGTGGACTATTATGGAAGGTTACGCCGCATCGAAGATGATGAAGGCCGGCTTCCGCTCCAACAACATTGATCCAAACGCACGCCATTGCATGGCTTCCGCTGTTGGTGGGTTTATGCGTTCCTTCGGTATCGATGAGCCGATGGGGTGCTACGATGATTTCGAACATGCCGACTCGTTTGTGCTTTGGGGCTCAAACATGGCTGAGATGCACCCAGTTCTTTGGACCCGCATTACCGATCGTCGCCTAAGTAATCCACACGTAAAAGTTAACGTACTTTCGACCTATTATCACCGTTCGTTTGAACTGGCTGATAACGGTATGATCTTCGAACCGCAAACCGATTTAGCCATCGCTAACTTCATTGCTAACTACATCATCGAAAACGATGCAGTTAACTGGGACTTCGTTGAAAAGCACACCAAATTCAAACGTGCTACGACCGACATCGGTTATGGTCTCCGAGATGAGCACCCTTTGCAACAGCAAGCCAAGAACCCGAATGTTGGCACTATGCATGAGATGAGCTTTGAGCAATACAAAGCCTCGGTAGCGGAATACACCATTGAAAAAGCGGTTGAAATGTCTGGCGTACCAGCAGATAGACTACTGCAGATGGCCAAGCAATACGCAGATCCAAACACTAAGGTGATGTCACTATGGACCATGGGAATGAACCAACATACCCGTGGCGTGTGGATGAACAGCTTGGTTTACAACATTCACTTATTGACCGGAAAGATCTCGCAACCAGGTAACAGCCCGTTCTCATTGACTGGCCAGCCCTCAGCCTGCGGTACTGCCCGTGAAGTGGGTACATTCTCCCACCGCTTACCTGCGGATATGATGGTGGCGAATCCAAAGCATCGTGCGTTGGCCGAAAAAATCTGGAAGCTGCCAGATGGCACCATCCCGCCAAAGCCCGGTTTCCATGCAGTAGTGCAGGACCGTAAGCTCAAAGATGGCGAACTTAACGCCTACTGGGTGATGTGTAACAACAACATGCAGGCGGGGCCGAACATCAACGAAGAGCGTTTACCGGGTTACCGTAACCCAGCTAACTTTGTTGTCTGTTCCGATCCCTACCCTACTGCAACGGCACAAGCAGCGGATCTTATCTTGCCTACTGCCATGTGGGTTGAAAAAGAGGGTGGTTACGGCAACGCCGAGCGTCGTACTCAAGTGTGGTATCAACAAGTTAAAGCACAAGGTGATGCCAAATCCGATTTATGGCAGCTGATGGAGTTCTCTAAGCGCTTCCAGATGGAAGAGATCTGGGATGAAGAGCTGTTAGCGAAGAAACCTGAGTATCGCGGTAAAAGCATGTACGAGGTGTTATATCGCAACGGCCAGGTCGATAAATACCCGCTGTCGGAGGCGCAAGAACTGAACGATGACGCACAGGCCCAGGGGTTCTATTTGCAAAAAGGCCTATTCGAAGAGTACGCCGAATTTGGTCGCGGCCATGGTCACGATCTTGCCCCTTACGACCGCTACCACCAAGAGCGCGGCCTACGTTGGCCTGTCGTTGATGGTAAAGAAACCAAGTGGCGTTTCTTAGAAGGTTCAGATCCATACGTACCCAAAGGGGAAGGGTTCCGTTTCTACGGCCAGAAAGATGGCAAAGCCAACATCATCTTTGCCCCATACGAGCCAGCACCAGAATCGCCCGATTCTGAATACGATATGTGGCTATGTACCGGCCGAGTACTTGAGCATTGGCATACCGGCACTATGACTCGTCGAGTACCCGAGCTCTACAAAGCGGTGCCCGATGCGTTGTGTTACATCCACCCAGACGATGCCCAAGCACGTGGCCTACGTCGCGGTGACGAAGTACTGCTTGCTTCTCGTCGAGGTGAGGTGCGTTGTCGAGTTGAAACCCGTGGCCGTAATCGTCCGCCAGCAGGCTTAGTGTTCGTACCGTTCTTCGATGCTCGTATCTTGATTAACAAGTTGATTATGGACGCAACCGATCCGTTATCGAAGCAGACCGATTACAAGAAGTGCCCAATCAAGATCACCAAGGTATAGCAACCGAATAGCTCATGGCGTTGGTTGAATATTAACCTCGATCAACGCCACGATCCGAAATTTGCCAATAGGCGGAGAATACTATGAAACGTTTCGTTCTAGCGGTTATGGCGGTTGCCGTAACATTTACCGGTTTCGTCCACAGCGAAGACGCACAAGCACCGATCCGTGGCATCGGTGGTGTTGAATCGTTACGTGGCGCCAGTGAGCTGGAAACCACGCGCCCAGCAGATGCACTTAAGCGCTTCCCTCGGGACCAAGGCACCATCGACAGTGATTACGTCTACCAGCCACCGTTAGTGCCGCACACCATTCGTAACTACGAGGTGTCGCTCAACGTCAATAAATGCCTATCTTGTCACAGCTGGAAGAATGCTAAAGAGATGGGTGCCACCAAGATCAGCGTTACCCACTACCAAACTCGTGAAGGTCAGGTGCTGTCCGACGTCTCTCCTCGTCGCTACTTCTGCCTGCAGTGTCACGTACCGCAAGCTGATGCTAAGCCTCTGGTTGAAAACGAATTCCAACGTGTTGATGCGTTGCAATAGTGATAGCCGAAAGGTAAAGGAGGCTATTAATGAATATATTGAAAACGTTTTGGCTTAGGCTGAAAAGCCCAAGTAAGGCGGCAGCTGGTATCGTCCTTTTTATGGGCTTTATGGGCGGGCTGATGTTTTGGGGGGCTTTCAACACTGGGATGGAAGCCACCAATACTGAAGAGTTCTGCTCTGGTTGTCACGCACCAATCGTTAAAGAGATTCGTGAAACCATTCACTACTCTAACCGTTCTGGTGTGCGTGCTATCTGTAGTGATTGTCACGTGCCTCATAACTGGACCGATAAGATCGTTCGCAAAGTGCAAGCATCGAAAGAACTGGTGGCCTTTGCGATGGGCACCATTAGTACCGAGGAAAAGTTCCAAGCTCGTCGAGAGCACCTAGCTACTCGTGAGTGGGCGCGGATGAAGAAGAACGATTCGCAGGAGTGTCGTAACTGTCACAACTTCGACTTTATGGACTTCTCAGAACAGGGGCCTCGCAGTGTGAAACAGCACTCTACCGCGTTGGCTTCCGGTGACAAAACCTGCGTCGATTGCCACAAAGGTATTGCTCACAAGCTACCTGACATGGCCGGTGTTGAAGGCTGGTAACTTAGGAGATCTTAATGAGTACGTTAGAGTCAGTAATTTGGCATGTCCTAGGTTATATCGCCATGCCGTTAATTATCCTCGCTGGTTTTGCCGCAGTCGCCGCAATCTCGCTGTGGGTCCTGTCGCTAAACCAAGACAAAAAACAAAGCTAATTAATTAGCGCCACAGTAAAGGGCCCTTAAACATGGTTTTAGGGCCCTTTTTAGGCTTTGTACCAACTAAATGTTGTGCTAACCAATACTGTTAAAGCACTGGCTAGGTGCGTCCCGATACAGAAGAATAAAGCATTAACGCCTTTGAACGTCTGTCACATTGGAGTGCGACCTAAGGCAAGGGGGAATACAAAGGGGGGCGGAGCTCCCCGCTAATGCATACAAAAATGTGCCATCGCCACCGCGACATCCTCCCCTAAAGCACCGAAGGCTTGAGATAAACTTCAACAGCTAACTACGACACAGCCCTTTTTTATGAGTTGTGGATTGACAGACCGTTGTTAAAACATTGGTTTCAATTGTCGCCCTTAGGTTGCTCATTTTTCTGTTTGTGGAACGCTTGCTGGGCTTCGTCTAGTTGCGCACGTTTTTGCTGCCCTGTTTCAGTGTGGTAAGCGCAGCCGCTAGTAAGCATCAATACTGTGCTCAGCATGATCAGTTGTAAGGCTTTCATGGTGGCTCTCAATCATTACGAGTTAGGCTAATTTTTAGTGTAGATAACTAGCAGCAAAATAGTTAACTGCAAGCGCCCATTGGTGCCGAACAAACACAAAACGGATCTCAGATTCATCAGTATTAGTGCCTAAACCAACAGCCGTTCTCAATAGATTGCATCGATAAGAATTTAACTCACTTTCGTACAGTGCCTATAGCAAGCGCACTACTTTGGCGCTATTAACTGCGACCGAACCCATTGATTTATCGACTTCATCGCCCGGGAATCATTGGGCAACCCCAAATGAGTGACATTGGTAATTATCTGCACCTTCGCATGAGGGGCAACAGCAGCAAAGGTCGATTCAAACCTATCAGCGTAAAACGACTCATCCTTAGCACCAACCAACACTAAAATGGGGGCCTTATTATTACCAAGCAGCATGCCGTAGTCTTGTGGGGCAAGTGACTCATTCAGACGGTACGAATAGTGCTCGGCCTGCATTGGTCCTGTCAGCGCCGCTGGCCGGTTAAAAAACAACACCGCTTTATCGTTAAACTGAGTAATGCCGATGTTGTTAAGCATCGCCAAACCAGCATAACGGTAACCAACCACTTGCACCCAACCGCCACTGTTTTCCCGGACTGTTGGTGCTTGATAGCCCAAGTAGGGGGCAAGCAATAGATAGCCATCCATCTGTTGTAGCCCTTCGCCGCCGTAGCGGATAGCTAAGCCACCTCCAGAGGAATGCCCACCTAACACAAACTTCGCGTGTCGATACTGCCGTCGTAGGTGACTGTTTAGATCATCAAGATCGTGGGTAAACTGACCAAGATAATCGATATCGCCGCGGTTAGTCAGTGATGACTTGCCGTGACCTCGTAGATCTGGAACCACAACTGTTGCATCAAGTTGTTGGTTAAGCTGTTGAGCCAGTGGTAGTAGATAACGCCCCTCGGTACCGGAACCATGGAGCAATATGATGACTAATTCACCACCACCATTGAGCTGGCGATAAAACAATGACTTACCATCTCGAGCGATGAAATACTGGGTAGCACCACCAAAGTTAACAGGATTAACGATGGTGAGCTGGTCAAAATGCAGCCCATTGTCAGTCTGCTCCCGCTTTATCGGAAGCCATACCAATACCATCGCGATGGCAAGATAAAGCAGCGATGCCAGCAGTAAACTCAAAGCTATCTTCATCATCAGTTCCTATTCGCTTTCACTCCAGCCTTGTTGTTCTGCCCATTTAACTAGCTGTGGTGGTCGATAATTTGGATCTTGTAAGAAGCGTTGTTGCACACTGGGGTGCAATGTGGACGGTTTTTTTTCCCCAGTTTTTAAGTCACGATGTAATGGCTTGGACAAACGGTATAACCGGCGACGAGACTGGTTAAGTTTAGCCACGGGGTTAATGCTTAACCGATTATGGATATAGGGCTCAATCACCAAGCCCGCGCTAGCGGCTTCAGTTAGCATCCACTGCAGTGGCAAATCAGAGGCTAGATATCCTTGTTTATCTGGTTTGTAGGAGCCACCAATGTCCGAATGAACGCCGCAGAACCAAACTTGCTGCAGATCCAAGCCCTGCTTTGCCTCCCACAGCGTTGGCTCGAAATCGGTACGCTTCTCGTCTATTGCGAGCGCGTGCCGGGCAATCTCAACGTTGGAACCAAGCTCCGTATCGTAAAATTCATCTTTATCGGAGAAAAAACCGATGATGCTACGCGGGATCCCAAGTGCACCAACGGTGTCCCATACCCCGATAAATCGAACCTGTTTACCTTGATGGCTGTATTGCTGCCGAAAGTTAACTGCGGTTGGGCCGCTTGGACGCTTGTTTTTTACCGCACTTTTATAGAGTTTCCACGCCTCTGGGATCCGCGCTGCGTGTTCACGGCGGAGGATGCCACAGTTATTAATCAGCCCACTAAGTGCACGGACGGTGTAGGCCCCACGACTAAAACCAAACAAGTAGATTTGATCTCCTTGGTGGTAGTTTTGAACAATATAGCGATAGCCATCGATAATGTTCTTTTCAATACCACGGCCAAACGCGCCACCAGTTACAGCGTGATAGTAAGAGCCAAGCCCCCAATCATAAAAGACGTGCTGTTTTATCTCTCCCTGACTCGCAGTCACTGCTCGTGCCAACTTCAATACATTGGTTGGGTAATCAGATGAGTCTTGCTCGGGTCGATTCCATGTGCCATCGGCGCAAACTACAATATTTGCCAAAGTGGTTATCCCTCCACGCAGTAGTGGTTAAAGCTAGCTAACTCTGCGCCAATGTACAGTTGATTGTGGTAATACCATCGAGTTAGCCGTATTGGTTGAACACAAAATATGAACCGGTCATAAATAACGGCTCTGTTGTAGCCAGCTGTTGAGATTTACCTCAGGCCTTTGGCTGTGGTGTTTGAGAGGGCCTATGTCGCGATGCCGACGGCCCCCAACGAGGAGCGTCCACCCTTTTTGAGGCAGTGTCGTAGTTAGCTGTTAAAGTTGATCTTAAGACTTCGGTGCTTTGGAGGGAGGATGTCGCGGTGACGACGGCACATTCTTGTCTGCATTAGCGGGAAGATTCGTCCCCTTTGGAATCCCGCCTTGCCTTAGGTTGCACTCCAAAGCGCTTCGCTGGACTGCTCCAATGCGACAGAAGGTCAACGGCGGTAGTGCTTAACCCCTTGTATCGACGCTCCCCTAGCCGGTGCTTTAACTGTATTAGAAAGAACAACACTTAATTAGTACACAGCCCTTTTTTGCCCTAGGTCGTAATCCAAAACGCTTCGCTCGACTACTCCAATGCGGCAAAAGATCAATGGCGGTAGTGCTCTCTGCCTTGTATCGGGACGCAGCCAGCCGGTGCTTTAACAGTATTGGTTGGCACAACACCTAGTTGGTACAGAGCCTAAATAAACGCTGAAACCGAGGTTCCAGCGTTATATTTTTTATGTGATGAACAGCAAGTTGGTTAACTCACCTTTTTCATCAACACCGTATTTTCTTCATTGAGCTGTTGTTCCAGCTTTCGACTGACAAACTCAGGGCTGTTGGTGTGCCTTGCGAGCAAGTGATACACAACTGGGATCACCAATAGGGTAAACATGGTCGCGACCGTAATACCGGTCATCACCACTACACCAATCACAAAGCGTGTTTCAGCGCCGGCACCACTGGCGAGCACCAATGGGATCGCGCCAGCTGCGGTGGTGATCCCAGTCATTAGGATTGGTCGCAGGCGAGCCTGTGCTGCCTCGATAATCGCCTCCTCAAACGGGCTGCCCTGATCACGTAGCTGGTTAGCGAACTCCACTATCAAAATGCCATTCTTAGCTGCCAAGCCGATCAACATAATGATGCCAATCTCTGAATAGATGTTGAGGCTTTGATCGGTGAAGTACAGCCCCAGCAAAGCACCAAAGGTTGCTAATGGCACGGTCAGCATGATCACCAACGGATGCACGTAGCTTTCAAACTGCGCCGCCAAAACCAAGAACACCACAACCAATGCAAGCGCAAATACAAATATCACGCCGGAACCGGACTCTTGGTAGTCGCGCGATGGCCCTTTATAACTAACCACCACCTCCTCTGGGAGCTTGTCCGCTACTATGGCATTGAGTGAGGATAAAGCTTCACCCAAGGTGTACCCTTCCGCTAGGTTGGCCTCAATCGTGATAGCACGTAGACGATTAAAGCGGTTCAACCGCGGTGCACTGGCGTACTCCTCAACTGTGACGAGATTGGAGAGCGGGATAAGTTCGCCACTGCGTTCAGAACGAACATAAAGCCCTTCCATATCGGTCGCGTTGTTTTGCCTATCCCGTTGCCCTTCAATAATCACATCGTACTCTTCACCACGCTGAACAAAGGTGGTGACGTAGCGGGAGCCTAGCATCGACTCCAACGTCGAGCCGATGTTACGGATGGAAACCCCAAGATCAGCGGCACGGTCGCGGTCAATCTCAACCCGAAACTGCGGCTTGGTCTCTTTATAATCGTGGTCTAGGCCAGTTAGACCGGGGTTGTTGCGCGCCTCAGCAATCAAAATATCTCGCCATTGCGCTAACTCCTCATAGGAACCACCACCTATAACAAACTGCACTGGCTTACCAACACCGCGACCAAAAGCCTGGCGCATTACCGGAAACGCTCTAACTCCAGCCAGATCACTCAGACGCTGACGAATGTCAGCAGTGATCTCATTGGCCGGGCGCCGCTGTGACCAATCAGCCAGATTAATGATCGCCATACCACCTGAAAAATCAGCGGTATTGCCAAAGCCGCGAGGCGCTCGGATCAACAAGCGGTTGATTTCACCTGTTTCCACCAATGGCATCAGCCGGTGTTCAACCTCATTCATGTACTCGGATATTTGTTCAAAGGAGGCGCCTTCAGGCCCATTGACCATAACAAACATCGAACCACGATCTTCTTTTGGAGAAAACTCACTCGGTAATTTGGTCACCAACCAACCGGTACCAGCGAACGCCACGACGATAATCAGCACAACTAGCAGTGGGTGCTGAACCCACTCCGTTAGCGAATTACGGTAGTGGCGCTTAACCACATTCAACGCCGCATCTATCTTCCGGCTCAACCAAGGTTCTGTCTCTACTGGTTTGAGGATGTTGGCTCCCATCATTGGGCTCAGCGTTAACGCAGTTAGCGATGACAGCAACACCGCTGAACTCATGGCGATTGAAAATTCTCGGAACAACTTGCCCAGGTCTCCCTCCAAAAAACCGATAGGTAGGAATACCGCAATCAACACTAAGGTAGTAGCGACGATGGCAAAACCAACCTGACGGGCACCAAGAAATGCCGCTTTAAGCGGTGGTTCGCCCATCTCGATACGACGGTGGATATTTTCGAGCATAACAATGGCGTCATCGACCACCATACCGATGGCGAGGATCATCGCTAATAAGGTCAGCAGGTTGATGGAGTAACCCAGTGCATACAGCACGATAAAGGTACCAATAAGCGAAACCGGGACCGTAAGCGCTGGGATTAACATGGCGCGAACACTACCAAGGAACAAGAAGATCACCAATACCACCAACCCCATCGCAATAAACAGGGTGTTGTAAACCTCATCAACGGAGGCTTGAATAAATACCGATGAGTCGTAGGATCGCGCCAGATGCATCCCTTCAGGCAGGGTTTGGTTTAACTCTTCCACTAGCTTATTAACGTCGCGAGCAACCGCAAGCGTGTTGGCGGTTGATTGGCGCGTAATACCAACACCAATCATGTCTTGTTGATTGCCACGGAAGGTGATGCGTTCCTCCTGCGAGCCAAGCTCAACGGTGGCAACGTCTGCAAGACGGATCCGATAATCATCTTCACCGCTACCAATCACCAGTTGGGCAAAGTCATCTGGCTCGACGTAGCTGCGCTGCACTCGAACCGAAAAGATTCGCGACTTCGATTCAAGGTAGCCCGCTGGTAGTTCAACGTTTTCCGCCCGCAGCGCGGCTTCAATATCGCCAACGGTAACACCACGAGCCGCAAGTTTTTGCCGGTCAATCCAGATCCGCACCGCATAGTTCTTAGCGCCACCAAGGTAAACATCTGCCACCCCATCCAACACCGAAAAACGGTCTTTCAGATAACGGTTAGCGAAATCCGTTAGCTCAATACTATTAAGGCGATCAGATTCCAAATTGAGCCACATAATAACTTCAGAACTGCCGGAGGCCTTGTTTACCTCCGGTGGATCCGCTTCATCAGGCAGGTTGTCTAAGATCCGTGAGATACGATCTCGTACATCGTTCGCTGCTGCATCAATATCTCGACCGATGTCAAACTCTAAGGTTACCGACGACTGGCCATCACTACTGGAGGAGATGATGTCACGGATCCCCTCAATTCCAGAGACTCGATCCTCAACGATACGCGTTATTCGACTCTCAACAATTGCGGCAGAGGCGCCATTATAGTTAGTGCGAATCTCAACCACCGGTGGATCGATGCTTGGATACTCTCGCAGCGGTAGTTTGTCGAACGACACCATACCAAACGCGATAATCAATAAGCTTAAGACTGAAGCGAAGACCGGTCTTCGAACCGATAGATCAGTGATCATCATTTAGCTGATCTCCTGATAGGAGAAGTTCTCACGCTCACGCGGTGTTACCGTCTGCCCTGGTCGCACTCGCTGCGCGCCGCGGGTGATAACCAACTCGCCTTCAACCAGACCGCTTTCAACCTCAACCCAACCCCGTTGACGGCTGCCAAGGGTTATCTGTTTCTCTACCACCTTGCCATCAGCAACCACAAATACATACTGGCGATTTTGACGAGGGATAACCGCTTCCTCTGGAATAATGGTGCTGCGGCGCTCGTCGACAATTAACTTTAATGTCATCAACATACCTGGGCGCAGCTTTCCATCTGCGTTATCCAACTCGGCCCGCACCACCACAGCTCGAGTCGTTGGGTTAACTCGACTATCAATATTGGCGACGGTACCAACGAACGGCTGCCCTGGGAACGCCGCCGCCATGGCACTAATGCTGCTACCGGGGCGCAACTCATTGAGGTAACGCTCTGGTACTGGGAAATCGAGCTTAACTACTGAGATATCATCAAGGGTACTTATCTCTGTGCCGGGGCTAACTAAGGCGCCGGTGCTGATAGAGCGAAATCCCAGCAAGCCAGCAAATGGGGCTCGGATATAGCGCGCGTCCACTTCGGCTTCGGTTTGGGCGACAATGGCGGCAGCGACATCGATGCCGGTGCGGATCTTATCCAATTCATTACTAGCAATGGTTTTAGTCTTTACCAGATCTTCAATACGACGGTATTCTCGCTGTTGCTCTACTAGGTTGGCTCTTGCTGCGGTCAACTTGGCATCTTGTTCGGCGTGATTGAGGGTAACCAACAGCTGACCTTTGCTCACAGAATCGCCGTCGTCAAAATGGATTTGCGCCACGCGTTCGGTGACTTTGGCCGCCAGCTCAACCGACTCTCTTGCCTTAATGGTGCCAAGTGCTTCTACCTGCCGTTGCCACTGGGTTTGCTCAACCGGTGATACCACCACACTAACGCTGCCTCCCTTCCGCTTTTGAGGCACGTTATCTGCTGCATTTTGCTCTTTCATATAGACACTGCCTGCGAGCGCAGCAGCTAATGCCGCGGCGATGATCACCGTTTTCTTCATATCGTTCGTCCTTGTTATCGTTATGCGTTTTAGTGTACTCCGACGTTAATTCGAAACAATCACCTGATACAAACTCTTACAGGTTTTTCAACTTGTCGGTAAACCATTTAACATCGGTCAATTTTGAGGCTGTGTCGTAGTTAGCTGTTGAAGTTTATCTTAAGCCTTCGGCTTCACCGATTGCGGTGCTTTAGGGACTATGTCGCAGTGGCGACGGCACATTCTTGTATGCATTAGGGGGGAGCTCCGCCCCCTTTGAAATCCCCCTTTGCCTTAGGTCGCAGTCCAAAACGCTTCGCTGGACTGCTCCAATGCGGCAGAAGAACAACATAATTGGTACACAAGCAATTTTGACAGGCTAACTGGGCTTTACGTTGATAAGGTGGTTGAGATCAATCGAATTGAAGGCAATAACAGTTTTAGCTGCTGATATCCAAACGTTACCAAGCAAAAAGCCAGCCCTTAACAGCGGCTGGCTTTAGATATGCTGATAACAGCAGCGCTAAGTGCTGCGATAACGTCGACCGCTATTACAAATCGTCGAGTTCTTTCTTCACTAGCTCTTTAAAGGTATTGGCCATGCCAGTTACCTTCTCAGCTGAAAGTGGATTTACGTCAGCGTCGAAGAAGGTAATCGAGGTGGTCTCACCAAGTTCTGCCATCTTCACTTGGTAAGCGCCATCGTCAATCGGCAGGGTATCGTTGTTGCCCCATAGGTTTTGCCAGAAACCGCTGCCGGCTTCATATTCAACGAATATGGTGCCAAGCTCTTCATCTAAGTCACGTACTTGGAAACCCATCGCCGGCAACAGCCGCGGCATCCGCGTCCATACCCGCTCGAACGATGCGTTAGCAATAAAGGCAGAGTTACCTTCGGCATCGAAACCAAGCTCACTATTAAAGCCTTTACCGTTTGCTAGGTCTTTAGCTACTTGCTGCTTTTTACGCTCGTAGTTCAAGTAACTAATAGCACCATTAAGCATATCAATGGCGTAACGACGGCGATCGGCGTCAGCCAATACGATACTGTCATCAATGACATTAATGCCCTCTTCGTGATCAATTACGCTAATGGTAATTGAACCGGAGCGGCCGTGATCTTTAACTTGAGTATCAAACTGGTAACGTTGGCGGATGTGGTAAACCTCTTTGCTCCACCACGATTTATCCACCTCCTCTTCGTTTTCAATCCAGTCGGTTTGAATTACGCCATTATTGTTTGTCAGTATCTTAATGTCGCGTTTGCCCAAATAGGTTAACAGCGTGTCATTGATGTCTTGGCGGAGATCCCGATCGTCATCGTTGCTCTCAATCAATACAGTAATACTATCGGCATTATCTTGCAGGCGCGTACCTTGTGCTAATGGCATAACCTGTAATGGTGGGCGTACATCAACCCGCTTACCAATGATGCTGCTGTCTGTTTGGTCCCCAACAGCGGGAATGTCAAATTCAGTGTTGTAGCTAGGCTGTTGTAACGTCGCTGGGATCACCAGCGCCTGTCCTGCCTGTTCTTGTTGATAGTCAAAGCCACCACTTGCTTGACGGCGTTCTAGAGGGGTAGTACACCCGGCTAGAGCCACTACCGTCAGTGCAATTACACTCCGTTTCATCTGGTTCCCTTAAACTTGCTCAGACGCAACAAGCGCCTTTTGCACGATATCTTTAGTATTATTGGTTGGTGTGGTTAGTGGCAGTCGAAAATGGGTTTGGCTAGTCTGCCCTGCTGCTTCTACTGCCCATTTAACCGGAATAGGGTTCGCTTCTACAAACAGCGCAGCAAACAGCGGCGCCAATTGGGTGTTAAGCTTACGTGCAGCGACCAGATCACCCGCTAAGCTGGCGTCACACATCGCTTTAAATAGTGCTGGACGAGCATTATTCGTTACTGAGATAACCCCATCACCACCGCTGAGCATATACGCCATGGCGGTGGGATCGTCACCGGTCAGTAGCAAGAAATCAGCACCGCAGGCGGCACGCATTGGCGTGACACGGGCTAAGTCGCCAGTTGCATCCTTGATACCTATGATGTTTTCTACGCGACTAAGTTCCGCAACGGATTCATTGCTGAGATCACAGCAGGTTCGCCCAGGGACGTTATAAAGGATTTGCGGGGTGGTGGTTGCCGCTGCAATCGCTTTATAGTGGGCAATCAAGCCAGCCTGACCGGGTTTGTTGTAGTACGGCGTAACGCTCAACATCGCATCAACACCAACTTCATCCAACGCTTTGGTCATCGCTATCGCATCAGCGGTATTATTGCTACCACTGCCACCAATAACTGGCACCCGGCCAGCAACAGCGGTTACCGTAGCTTGAACCACTGCAATCTGCTCTTGCTTGGAAAGAGTTGCTGACTCACCGGTAGTGCCATTGGCAACAATGGCATCGGTGCCTTGTTCGATATGAAATTCAACTAATTGATTCAGGGCGTCGAAGTCGACAGAGCCATCTGAATACATTGGCGTGATCAGCGCCACAATACTTCCGCGAAACATGTTATTTTTCCCCACTTCGTAGGCAAGCCATACTACTTACCGTGTTGGCGTAAAACAAGGGAGCCACCTTTGAAAACAAGTTGTGATAGCATAACTAACTATCCGATATCATCCTAAGCCTACCAACCACTTAGAGTTGTTAAAGGCCATAATAATAAGGTCATTGCATGAGTCACTTTTTGGCAGTTACCGCCATGGGCACCGATCGTCCCGGTATTGTGTATGAACTGGCCAAACTTACCTCGGCCTGTGATTGCGACATTATCGACAGTCGTGTCGCCATTTTCGGAAATGAGTTTACCCTTATCATGTTGGTTGCCGGTGATTACAGTGCTATTACTCGGCTTGAGAGTGAGCTACCGGTTCAGGCAGCACAGCTTGACCTGATGACCATCGCCAAGCGAACCTCCCGCCACAGCGCCGAGAGCTACACCGCCCGCTTAGTGGTTCAGTTCGAAGGTGAGGATAAACGAGGCACCATGCGTAAGATCACTCAATTCCTTGCGGACCGAGAACTGAGTTTGGCTGGTTTTAGCTCCCACGCAGATAAAGATGACGATATCTCTGGACTGCAGCAATTAGAGGTGCGGATTAACCTCACCTCTAAGGTTGATCTAGATGATCTTGAACAAAGCCTGCAAGCATTGGCTCAACAGATCGGACTAAGCTGCAATATTACTCGAATGGAAAACCAAGTAAGCGATTAAAGGATTAGCCATGAATACCCTACAAGCTGGTAGCCCAGCACCAAATTTTGCTTTGCAAAATCAGTATGACGAAACCATTACCCTAAGCGACTTTGCTGGTAAGCGGGTATTGGTGTACTTCTATCCTAAGGCGATGACCCCCGGCTGTACCGTGCAAGCACAACAACTGCGTGATATTAAGACGGAGTTGGAACAACACAACGTGGTTGTAATGGGTATCAGCCCAGATGCAGTTAAACGCTTAACTAAGTTTTCAGAGCGCGACCAGTTAAACTTTCATCTACTTAGTGATGAAGACCATGCAGTTGCTGATGCCTTTGGTGTTTGGGGGTTAAAGAAGTTTATGGGCAAGGAGTACGACGGTATTCACCGCCTTAGCTTCATCATTGGTCCTGATGGCACTATCGAGCACTTTGTCAATAAATTCAAAACCAAAGATCACCACCAGGTGGTGTTGGACTTGCTCGCCAAATAAAAGGCTGTGTGCCAACTAAAGGTTGTACTAATCAATACGGTTAAAGCACCGGCTAGACTCATCCCGATAAAAGGGGCAAAGCACTATCGCCATTGTGCTTCTGCCGCATTGGAGCAGTCCAGCGAAGCGTTTTTGACTGCGGCCTAAGGCAAAAAGGGGGACGACGCCCCTCTTTGGCTGCCATCGCCACCACGACGTAGCCCCTAGCAAACATCGCAACCGGTACAGACAAATAAAACAATAAAGGCGCTCCCCTTGCTAGGTAGCGCCTTATTCATTAGAACGTAATAAGCCGTTAGGACGTTCGCTGCTCCACCGGTCGCAACGGCTTGAGACTGCTACGAAACGACCACAAATCCTTACCGCCGCGCACCAATGCGTATGCCAGCATCACCACACTCGGCCAGTCAGCAAAGATCCCAAAACCTTGTTGATGACTCAGGCCAACCACCAGCATCATACTCAGCATAATTAACACCGTAACTAGGTGATTGGGGTACCCCATTGCACTGCCACCAAAGCGATAGATGATATACGGGAACCACTTACCGAGCGTCCATGATAAGCAAAATAACGCACCAGTTACCGACGTAGAGAACACCACCAAATAGCCACAATTACGGCAAAACTGCAGAACTAACATCGGGATCAAGCGCCCTTTCACCGGTGTACGGTTAAACCAATAGAAGGTGGCTCGAACGAACAACATAAATAGCATGAACGCCAACCAGATCAGCGCAAACGCGGCCAAACCGGAAACATTAAAATAGCTAGGAATCCAGCTAGAAGAGTTAGAAGCTATCAGCGACGCCGGTGCGGCTAACAGCACACCGCACAGCCACGCAAACCATGGTTTAAAGTGGTGATTAAAGCGCAGGAACTCCTCAGAGACTCGTGGGTTTTGCTCCAGCACCAAGCCAAGTCTGTCGTTTTCAAAATATCCGGTTTCGTAAATAGTGAAGAACGCTAAGACAAACAAAAATAGGCTTACTAAAGTCAGCAGCGGTTGCTCACTCACTAGTGCAAAAGCAAGTAACAGCCCGACATAATCATGGCCAATAATCACTCGAGTAAAGTACTTCTCTTTTGGTCGATTGACCTTCTTGGTAAACACAAACGGCAACATCGGTGTCAACCCGGCTTCCTCAAATCTAGCATCTGGCCAGTGACAGAATAAGCCCCTTTGGCTTAATTCAAGTAGATCAATATCGTCGGTGCTATCAGTAATACAGATGCTGTGTTGCAGTGTTGCGTCGCCAAACTGTTGCTGCAGTAATTCAGCTTTGCCGCGCTGTCGCATCGCAACCGCATTATCGAAGTTGGATGCCAAGGTCAGTTGAAACTCAGGGGCAATTGCATCTAACAGTGGCTGCACAATAAAATCAAAGCCGTAGGTAACGATATGGACATTGCCGCTAGGTTTAGTTTGTAAGGCTGTTATCAACGCTCTATTGGCGAATTGCGGCCCTAATACTTTGGCATGTTCAAGCCAACGTGCTTTAGCGGAAGGGATCAACCGTAGGACAAGTTTTACTCTAAATCGCTCTCGGCCCTCTTCACTACGATGCGAACCAAACCATAGCCACGGCCGGAGCAGGATCATCCATTGCAACAACAAGCTAACGACAAGACTTGGCTTGATGGAGGCTAAAAACATCTCGGTCGAGTTGCGAAGCCACAAGGTCTCATCAAAATCAATAAACAATAACGTATCGTCATCGCTGCCGTTGACCGACTCGATAACCTTATCGGTAGTGGCTGCCCGTTCAATCTGTAACTGTTGCCGCCTCATCTGTTTTAACTTTTTCTGTTTGAGCTTCGCCTCTGCCTCTTCCGAGAGACTCATCATAACCCTTTCTCCTTGTTGGACCTGATGACCTAATTTGAGCCAGCTAAAATGTTATGACTTAAGCAGCTAATAGAGATCGGAAACAATCGAAGATTAGTTCATTAAATTGGCTTTGCCTTAATTATATTCGCAAGAGGAAGCACTTAATTTATAGAGTAATTTTGCAATTACCACTGCGTAGGTTTACGACTATTTTGAAGCACCACGATCATAACCAAAAACGGAGCTCTAAAAGAGCTCCATTTAGCGGGTTAAGTTAACCAATAGTGGGCCTAAAATTACACTGTGTACCAACTAAGTGTTGTTCTTTCCAATGCTGTGAAAGCACCGGCTAGGCAAGTTTTGATACAAAGGGAAAGCACTACCGCCGTTGATCTTCTGCCGCATTGGAGCAGGCCAGCGAAGCGTATTGGAGTGTGACCTAAAGCAAAGGGGGCGAAACTCCCCCCTAATCCATACAAGACTGTGCCATCGCCACCGCGACATAGTCCCCTCAAAGCACCGAAATCGGTGAAACCGAAGGCTTAAGATAAACTTCAACAGCTCACTACGACACGGCCTAAAATTACGCTTGGGTTGCGGTAACTGTTTCACGATCTGGCCAGGCATTGATAACCGCTTTGACTAGGGTTGCCAAGGGAATTGCAAAGAATACCCCCCAAAATCCCCAAAGACCGCCAAAGATCAGCACTGAGATGATAATCGCGACAGGATGCAGATTAACCGCTTCGGAAAAGAGCAATGGCACCAACAGATTGCCATCCAACGCTTGGATCACCCCGTATACCAGCATGACATAGCCAAACTCTTGCGAGATCCCAAACTGGAAGAAACCCACAATGGCCACAGGAATGGTTACGATGGTCGCCCCGATGTACGGAATCAACACCGACAGGCCAACCAATACCGATAGCAGCGCTGCATAACGAAGATCCATAAAGGCGAAACCGATAAAGGTAGTACCACCAACGATCAGAATTTCAATAACCTTGCCGCGAATATAATTGGCGATTTGAACGTTCATCTCCTGCGCCACTACTTTTGCCAGCTCTCTATTTTTGGGCACGAAACGGCTCAAGCTTTGGCGTAACTCGGTTTTGTCTTTAAGAAAAAAGAACAACAGCAACGGCACCACAATCGCATAAACCATCAGGGCCACCAGATCCAGTAACGACGCCAGCGACAACGACACTAAGTTACGACCGGTATTCAATAACGATTCATTCAAGGGCTGCAGCAATGAGGCCAACTGGCCTTCGGCGATATAGTTAGGATAACGTTCCGGCAGTTCTAACAATAATGCTTGCCACTTAGCTAACATCGACGGTAGCTCTACTGCCAGTGCAACCCCCTGTTGCCATAATGCCGGTAACAGAATCAAGACCACCACGCCGGTGATCAATGCCGATAACAACAACACCAAGCCAGCGCCAACTGCACGAGGGACGCCAAGTACATTAAGGCGCGTAACCGGCCAATCAAGCATGTAAGCCAACACCACCGCAACCAACAGTGGCATCAGTAGGTGGCCACAGAAATAGATAACAATAAATCCAGACAATAGGATCGCTGCAAGGGTGACAGCTTGTGGGTCAGAGAACTTCTCTCGATACCATGTTTGGACGAAATTCCACATTTTTACTTTGATTTCCTAGGCTTAGCCTGTAATTCGAACAGACATTTCAGCTTTATGATCAGCTAATATGTTAAAAGTTATTTGTTTTTTCTCTAACCAACGAGGAACATCCGTACGAGTACCGCGGTCAGATAACAACAACACCAGAGGTTTTCCCTGCTGTCGGGAAAGGATAGCGAGCTTAGCCTGAACAAACGCCATCGGACAGCGAAGTTTTCGCAGATCGACAATCAGTTCCTGTTCCGGCTCGTGCATCCATAACTCCAATTAAGGTGATAGTATGATGAATCTCATCCATGCCATTATCACCCGCAGCTGGTGAAACCACAAACCTCTGGTATAGCTGATTTTATTAACGGTAAACTATTGCTGTTTAAACCAAAGAACGGATTTCGTGAAGTATATTAAACGCCACTACCTTGCTGCTCTGTTATGTTGTTGTTCCGCTCTGTACAGCGCAACCTCAGCCTATGCAGCCACAGATCTCCCCGAATTGGGCACAGCCGCACTCAATACCTTGTCGATCGAGCAAGAAAATGTGCTGGGTGATGCTTATATGCGGATTCTGCGACAACAGCTGCCAATCATTACTGACCCAGTAATGAGTGAATACCTTACTGATGTTGGCAACCGCTTGGTCGCACACTCAGACAATGTCAAAACCCCATTTGAGTTCTTTCTCATTAATAACAATGAGATCAATGCTTTTGCCTTCTTTGGTGGCCACGTTGGGGTGCATACCGCACTGTTCCTGTTTGCCGGCAATGAAGGTGAACTGGCGTCAGTGCTTGCCCACGAAGTTGCCCACGTAACGCAACGTCACTTAGCGCGTTCGATTGAGGCGCAACAGAAGAACACTCCTGCAACCGTTGCCGGTGTCTTAGGATCTATCTTATTAGCTATGGCTGCCCCAGAAGCGGGGATTGCTGCGCTGCAATCAACACTAGCGTTAGGGCAACAGGCGCAGATCAACTACACCCGTATGAATGAGCAAGAAGCTGACCGAATTGGGATGAAAACACTGGTTGCGGCGGGTTACGATCCCTACGCCTTCCCAAGTTTTTTTGGCACCTTGGCCGCACAAACCCGTTTCGCCGCCAAGCCACCCGCCATTTTGCTGACTCACCCATTACCAGAATCGCGAATCACTGACAGTCGCAACCGAGCCGCGCGCTACCCTCGGCGACCGGTAGAAGACAGCTTAATGTTTCGATTAGCTAAAGCTCGGGTGCAGGTTCGCTATTCAAATTACAGCAACGAGTACGCTATTGATGTCTTTAGCCGCCAGCTCAAAGAGGTCGATCAGCGATTTAAGGCTGCCAGTGAATATGGTTTAGCACTAACCTATTTCAAAATGGGCCAATTGGATAAAGCCCAAACTTTAATCCGCCAACTGATAAAGCTCGATCCGTATAACCTATTTTATCTCGATACCTTTGCTGACGTCATGCTGGAAACCAAACAGTTTGATACCGCAATCAAACAACTAGAACAGGCTCGAAAGAACCGACCAGATAACGCCGTAATTGAGATCAACCTCGCTAATGCCCACCTAAAAAAGGGCGATTGGGAGACCGCCAGAAAGCTGTTAGAACGACAACGCAGCTTGGACCCAGAAAACAGCACCGTATATAGTTTACTGACCACCGTATATGGCCGCCTCAAGATGTCAGCAAAGAAGCATATCGCGCAAGCGGAGCTATTGGCATTGCGAGCAAATTACAGCAACGGCATAGACGAGTTGCAACGCGCTTATCGTCAAACCGATGACAATCCACTGCAACTGGCACGGATTGATGCCCGTATCAAGCAGATGCGTGTCGCCCAGCAGCAGCTCAACCAACTGAAATAACAATCTTCAAGGATGACTATGATTACCACCATCTGGCACAACCCGCGCTGTTCCAAAAGCCGACAAACACTTGAGCTGCTGCAACAGCAAGGTATCGAGCCTACGGTTGTAAAATATCTGGACGTCCCCCCTTCAGCAGCTGAGCTGACTCAGGTATTGGCCATGTTAGGCAAAAGCGCAATTGAACTCACCCGAGTTAAAGAGCAGCTAGTTAAAGAGTTGTCGCTCAACCTAACCGACTTATCCGAAACACAGCTGATTGAAACCCTTACTGCACACCCTAAATTGATAGAACGACCGGTAGTAATTCACGCCGGTAAAGCCGCAATTGGTCGGCCACCAGAATCGGTCTTAGGTCTATTCAAATGAGCACGATGTCGGCTCCAAGTCAGCGTTTGAAAGCCACTGCTGTTACCGGCTACCTATTATCGTTAGCCTTACTCAGTACTTGGTCTGTCATTGGACAAAGTAGCTATAGCGTTGCCTTTCAGTATGGATTATTGATCCCACTGCTGTTCCCAGCCGTTGGACTCCTCAAAGGCAAACCATATACTCACGCCTGGTCTGGCTTTGTGGCATCACTATACTTACTCAGTAGCGCCACCTCTTGGTGGGTTTACCCACAGGAGCGCATTATCGCTTCTGCAACCATTGTGGTGCTATTAATTTGGATCGTTGCCTCAACCTACTTTGCCCGTTCACGGGGACGTGAACTTGGCTTAGGGTTAAAGAAGCTAAAATCCTAACAATTGAGGAATACCGATGGTAAACAAATGGATAGGTTTGGCTTTGGTAACACTTTTAAGCGGATGCGGTGGCAGTGATGGTAGTGACGGCTCGTCTCCCCCTTCACTCGGCGATGGCGACGTTACCATCGTTGGTGCAACAACAATCACTCTCGGCGATGGCGCAGCTTTCTATGCTCAAGTCAGCGATGGCAGCAGTCGCCTTTATCAATATCAATGGCAACAATTGTCTGGCCCTGCCGTTAATATTGTCAATCCTATCAGCCCGATTGCTGCCTTTGCCACCACGCAAACAGGCAGCTATCAGTTGCAAGTCACCGTAGGGGATGCAACCGAAGTCGTTAGCTTTACGGTTGAAGGCAACGACGACACCATCAACAGCTATAGTGACCAACATGTGGTTAGCGGTGGTCGGGTTAGCCTTCGTGCGGAAGCGCTCGATGACAATGGCAACAATTACCCCGAAGATCTGAGTTGGGTCCAAACCGCAGGTCCTAGCGTTGCCGATCTCAGCTCTACCGATGCCACGGCCAACCAGCTCGCGACCTTTACTGCCCCAATGGTCAGTCAAGATACCTTACTCAGCTTTGAGTTAAACAGCAGTAGTGGCTTGGGTAGCGATGTAGTAACGGTGTTAGTATCAGCTGAGCCAGCCCCGGTAGATAACGCCTTTTTCGACCAACCTGTTGCCCGTATGACGCCATATATAGACGACTCGCCGTGGTCGACAGCGCTAGTACAATGCGTTTATAGCAATCAGATTAATTCCCCATGCAGTGTCGATGCACTGCCGTTGATAGGCCAAGTTTCTCCTGAGCCGAGTATTGACGATATTCTGGAACGGCTGGTAGTCTCGCATCCATGGATGGGCCAACAGTTTGAAAATTTACTGCGAGATAACGACCAATTTGGCGATTTTAGACGACTTTTGTCATCCGTTAGCGCCATTGTTATCAGCTCCGACATACGTCCATCGTTCTACTGGGTGGCTACCGGAGCCATCTACCTCGATCCCGCTAACCTATGGCAACAGCCGTGGCAGCGGGCGAGTATCAATGAAGATCCCGATTACCGTATCGGCTTTGGCTCTGAGCTCAGCTTCCTAACGCCATGGCGTTACGTCGATGGCGACAACTACGCTAGCCCATACTATTTGCCAGGAAACAAATCTCCCCGCCCTTGGGAGGATTTATCGTCGCAGCTCACCAGCTTGCTCTATCACGAATTGGCGCATGCCAATGACTACTTCCCTCGCTCAACTCACAATAGCATTAGTGAAGATACTCTGCTGGAGGCGTATTACGCTCGGGTTGAAAGCAGTGGTTTACCGTCAGATCTCCTAACCAGCAGCTACCCCCTTAACAGCTCCATCATGTTTGGCTTAGGTGAGGTGATGTTTTACGGTGCAGAACCGACCGAGGCGCAAAAATTGCTCCAGCCGGACGACGTCGCGGCCCAGTTTTTCAGCGACCGTGCCGCCGATGACTACGCCTACAGCTCTAATAGAGAAGACTTAGCGATGCTGTTCGAAGAAACCCTGATGCAGCTTCGTTACGGTATTTTGAGAGATGTAGCGGTAACCAGCGGCTTTTCAGATCAATCCAGTAGCAACCTTATTGTTGCCAAAGGCCAGCGGTCCCGTATCGGCGATGCCTCGATCGTGCCAAGAGCACAGTTAATCATCAACATGCTGCTGCCTGAGGTCGGTCAACTCGAGGGTAATTTAGGCACACCGATAGACCTAACTCGTGGGCTCAACTGGTTTGAGGCAATCTATGTTGGCAACACAAGTGCGGCAAAAATGGAAGTCAGCACTCAGTCCGTGGCCGAAGCCAGCACCAATGCCGCACCGGCAGGTGTTACCTATTTTGGTGGGCGTCATCAATTACCCCACGGCCATCACCACTAAACACCAATAAATTAAATAACGAAGGTCGCAAACACTGGTTTGAGACCTTCGTCTAGCCGAGTCAAAATTACAATCTCATTTCTTGCTCGCTACCAGCGAATAGAGCAACGGAGTACTGTGGCCATCTCGTTCCCACACGAACTGGCCTGGTTGCCGCTCAACTAAATTATCGAAGCAATCATAGGGACTGTAATCATACTCTTGAAAGTGCTCTATCTGCATGCCCTGTTTCAGCAAGGCTGACTGCACCTCACCAATACTATGGCACCACACTGCTACGCGTTGCTTCTCACTGCCGGCATTTTCGGTGTAGGTAGTTTCCACCTCGATATCAGGTTTGGCACGGTTAAAATAGCCATAGCCTTGCAACAGATCCAGCGCAGGATGAAACTCGATAAGACATAGCTTTCCACCAGGCTTTAACGCACTAGCCACCGTATGTGCCCAACGGTCAATGTCGGCGAGCCAGCACAGCACCCCGTACGAAGTATAAACCCAGTCGAATTCCGGCTGAGTTTCATTGGCAAACGACAATACGTCAGCACAGATGAAGTGCCCTGCCAGCCGGCTTTGCTTAGCCAGATGCTGCGCTTGTTCAATCGCTACTGGGGAAAAATCGACCCCAGTAACCCAAGCGCCACGACGACACCAATTCAAACTATCAAGGCCAAAATGGCACTGTAGGTGGAGCATCGACTTACCGCGCACAGAGCCGATAAGTTGCAGTTCCAGCGGATTAAGCTGGCACTTGCCCGCGAGAAAACCATCGACATCATAGAAGCGAGATTTGATGTGAATTTGGGTACGGCGATCCCACGCCTGCTGATTCAACTGCAGTAGTACCTGTTCAGATTGATCATGAATGACCATGGCGAACCGTCCTTTTCGACCATTAGTTGCACACATATTAAGCGTATTTAAGTTGTGATAACACCATTAGTACAGCTTCGAATGCGCGGCGAAACCAAAGTCACCACCGCCGCCACGGCGCGCTCCTTTCACCCAGCGATATCAATTTCAAGCAGCAATCGGATCTTTCGATTATGATTTCTAGACGACCGGTCTTATTGTGACTGTATCGATGTAAGGAACTCAGCATATGGCCAGACCACGACGTAACGATCACAATCGCGAACTGCTTATCGAAACCGGCCTCGAACTGTTGGCTAAACAGGGGTATCACGGCACCGGCTTAAAGCAAATATTGGACACCGTCAGTGTGCCTAAGGGTTCCTTCTATCACTACTTCGAAAGCAAAGAGCATTTTGTCGCCGCGGTAATTGACCACTACCGTGAGCAAATTATGCAGCGACTACTGCTGCTACAAGCAAGTACGCCACAACAACCTGCCGTAGTGATCGAGCAGATTGTGGTGCAAGGTGCTCAGTTATACCGCCAAAACCAATGCGATAAAGGCTGCTTGGTTGGCTCACTAGCCGCAGAGCTCGGCAGCCAGAATCGGCATTGTCACGAGGCGATGCAGCGTTTTTGGCATGAGTTTGATCAATGGCTTGCGGCACTCATTGATGAAGGTAAAGCCAGCGCGGTTATTACCTCATCGCTGCCTTCGTTGCAATTAGCACGATTGTTTTGGGACAGCTGGCAAGGAGGGCTGATCCGCATGCAACTGCAAGGCAATACCAAACAACTTAATCAACAGATGGAACTGGTGCTAACACAATTGTTCGGCATCAAACTACAACATCAAGGAGATGCAGCATGAACGTCGTTACCTTAGGCCACAGCCTCGACAGTGGTCGAATTCAAAGTATTAACCGCGTATTTAAATCTGCTATGAGCGAGCAGTTGGGTGATAAACAACACAACCCCCTGCCCCAACAAGCGAAGCTCTATCAAACTTGGGCGGAAGGTGAAGTGGGGATCTGCGTCAGTGGCAACGTCATGATCGATCGCACCGCCCTTGGCGAGCCCGGTAACGTTGTGCTGGATAAACACAGCGATTTAACCAAATTTCGCCATTGGGCTGACTCCGCCCGTGCTAATAATTCGCGTCTATGGATGCAGCTTAACCACCCAGGTAAGCAGATCCCAGCAGTACTAAGCCCTGAGCCTGTGGCGCCATCAGCCATATCATTAGGTCGCGGCTTGGAGAAATCATTCAATACTCCGCGCGCCATGACCGAAGCCGAGATCGAGCAAACCATTGCTGATTTCGCCACCTCGGCCAAACTGGCCAAAGAGACGGGTTTTGCTGGAATACAGATCCACGGTGCCCATGGTTATCTTGTCAGCCAATTTTTGTCCCCTCGACACAACCAACGTGATGATAAATGGGGCGGCAACAGCGACAACCGCATGCGGTTTGTACTTGCCGTTTACAGTGCGATTCGCGCCGCTGTAGGCGACGACTTCCCGATTGGCATCAAGCTGAACTCTGCCGACTTTATGAAAGACGGCTTTGATGAAACCGAATCGATGGCGGTACTTAAAGCACTTGATAGCGGCGGTATTGATCTGATTGAGATATCTGGAGGTACCTACGAGTCACCATCGATGATGGGGGCAAATAAGAAGGCCCCAGTTAAAGCCTCAACTGCCAAACGCGAAGCGTACTTCCTAGATTACGCAGAACAAGCCCGTCAACATCTAAATTGTGTTTTGGTGGTAACCGGTGGTTTCCGCTCATCTAAAGCAATGAACCAGGCATTAGCCAGCGGCGCAACCGATATGATTGGTCTTGCACGTCCATTGTCTTTGATGCCCGATCTCGCTAAACAGGCGGTCGCCAACGACAATTTTGTGATTGATGTGAACAACCCAACCACAGGTTTTAAGGGGCTTGATGCTGCCGCTATGCTCAGCATCACCTGGTATGAAGCGCAATTACGTCGTATTGGTCGAGGCCGAGAGCCTAAATACAACCTAAGCGGTTGGTATGCTGTCTTCGATACCTTTACCCGCTTAGGCAAATTTGCGTTCGCGAAGCGCCGAGGCTAGCCGTTCGGCCCACAGGCTTCAGAAAGACTGTGTCGTAGTTAAGTGTTGAGGTTTTTCGGCTTCGCCGATTTCGGTGCTTTAGGGGATAATGTCGCGGTGGCGACGGCACATTCTTGTATGTATTAGGGGGGAGCTCCGCCCCATTTGGAATCCCCCTTGGCTTAGGTCGCAGTCCAAAACGCTTCGCTGGACTGCTCCAATGCGGCAGAAGAACAACGGCGGTAGGCTTAACCCCTTGTATCGGCGCTGGCCTAGCCGGTGTTTTAACAACATTGGAGAGAACAACACTTAGTTGCTACACAGCCTTCAGAAACCCCCGACTAGCAATAATATCTTCTAAGCTTTAAGCACCATATTGATAGATGGTGCTTTTTTCGTTTCGCGCATGCGCTAACGACATATAGGGAGATTGAATAATGTCGATGAGTAAAAAACTAGCAGCAGAATGCCTAGGCACATTTTGGTTGGTGTTAGGCGGTTGTGGTAGTGCGGTACTTGCAGCGGCCTTTCCCGATGTTGGTATCGGTTTACTGGGCGTATCATTGGCATTTGGCTTAACGGTACTGACGATGGCATTTGCCATTGGCCATATTTCCGGTTGCCACCTTAACCCAGCAGTATCATTTGGATTATGGAGCGGAGGACGCTTCAGTTCAGCGGAGTTGCTCCCCTATATCGTCGCTCAGGTTATCGGAGCTGTTGCTGGTGCAGCGGTGCTGTATGTAATTGCTTCTGGTCAAGCCGGCTTCGACGCAGGTGCCGGTTTCGCCGCCAACGGTTATGGCGCACACTCTCCTGGCGGATACTCTCTGGTTGCAGCGCTGGTTACCGAAGTAGTAATGACCTTTATGTTCCTAATTATTATTCTCGGGGCGACGGACCAACGCGCACCGCAAGGGTTGGCACCAATTGCCATAGGCCTAGCGCTGACGTTAATCCATCTGATTTCCATTCCGGTAACCAACACCTCAGTTAACCCAGCACGAAGTACTGGTGTAGCGCTATTTCAAGGTGATTGGGCTATCTCGCAACTGTGGTTATTTTGGTTAGCACCAATTGTTGGTGCGATCTTAGCTGGCGTGGTTTATCGCTGGTTAGGTGATAGTACCGAGCATTGATTAAAGCTCGAGAATGGACAGTAAAAAGGCGCTCTGTGCAAAGAGCGCCTTGTTGGTGTTTTTGTTTACTGCGATGGCGTTTGTGCTAACTCATCCGCTTGTCTCTGAGCTTCGGAATCGATCCAACTGCCGCCTAGGGCCTTATAAAGCGAGACCACCAATTGGCTATGACTGCCACGAGCTTGAGTTACATTGGCGTCCGCTTGGTGCAACGCCGAGCGCGCGGTAAGCAGCTCAATCCGACTGACCAAACCTGAGTTAACCAGAGTTTCAGTACGCGCTACCGCATTCTCAACTTGTGCTCGTGACTGCTCTGCCGCATCTAAGCGCAATTGGCTATTACCGTATGCATGCAACAGGGTTTCAACCTCACCAAAGGCGGTTAGCAGCGTTCGCTGATAGTCCATTGCAGCAATGTCTACTTGGCTTTCTGCTACTGCTTCAAGCGCCTCTCGCATTCCACCATCAAATAGGCTCCAGTTCATACCGACACCGAAGCTCCATAGACCGCTGCCTCCAGCGAACAGATCACCAAAACTGCTGGCAGCAACGCCCGGTGAACCGGTCATGTAGAAACTTGGGTACTTACGGGCAATTGCCACCCCCAATTCAGCATTCGCCACCTTCATCTGCCGTTCAGCAAAGCGGATATCTGGCCGGCGGGTTAGTAACTCCGATGGCAAGCCGATCGGAATAGCGCCATCAATAAACGGCATCGGCTTAGCTTCACTCAATGGCTCGATTAACGATGATGGGGCTTGCCCTAGTAATATCGCGAGTCGGCGCGAGTGCACATCAACGACGGTATCCAATTGTGGTTGCATAGCAACAACACTGGCACGTTGCGCGGCGATCTGAGCGGTCTCAATACCAGAGGCTAAACCACTTTGACGCAACGCATCGATGCGTGTTGATAGCGCGTCAAGATCAGCTAATTGTGCCTGTAGAATCTGTTGTTGTTGTTGGACAGAGCGCAGACTGAGGTAATTGTTTACCACAGCACTAACCACCATCAATCGAGTACCATCGGCTAAGATCTCTACCTGCTCTGCTCTGGCACTGGTCGCTTCAACTAAACGTGAAGTCTTACCAAAGAGATCCGGTTCCCAGCCTACACTGCCGCCCATATAGGTTGCATCGTAGTGGCGTGACGCTAATGGAATGCCAAAATCATTGTTACCACGAAGTGGCCCGCCAATGGGCCCCTGTTCGCTAAGCATGCCAGCGGTATAGCCAACTCCTAAGCCAATTTGCGGCAGATTAGTGGCTGACACGGCTTCACGATAGCTTTGAGCCAACTTAACGCGTTGTTGCGACGCTAACACCGTTAAGTTTTGCTGCAGTGCTTTATCAACCAATTGATCCAGTTGTGGATCGTTGAATTGGCGCCACCATTGTTGCTGCACCGTGGTCGCGGTTAGGTCCGATTGACTGCCATTTAGCTGCCATTGTTGTGGCTGCCATTGTGCGCTCTCAGGCCCTTGATAATCTGGGCCAACCGCACAACCAGTCAGCAGCAACGCAACAGTTAGGGAGACTAAATTACGCATCGATTCGCTCCTTTGGTGTCTCTACGCGGAACAATATGGCGTAAAACACCGGCATGATTAACAAGGTTAGGAAGGTTGCCACACTCAAACCACCGATAATGGTTACCGCCATTGGTCCAAACAGAGGGTCCCACCACAGTGGAACCATACCCAGTACTGTGGTCAGCGCCGCCATGCTGATCGCGAGGGTACGGTTAACCGCCGATTCGATAATGGCGTCAAAAGCTGAACGACCGTTGCCGATCTCAAGGTTGATTTGGTCCATCAAGACAATGCCGTTTTTGATCACCATCCCCGTTAATGAAATCACTCCTACCAGCGCCATAAATCCAAACGGTTGGCTCGAAATGAGCAACATCGGTACGATCCCCATAATCGCTAGTGGGATGGTCAAGATGATTGCTAATGGCTGCTTGATGCCGTTAAACATCGCCACCATCAACAGCAGCATGACCAGCCCAGATTTTGGTACCTGAGTGATAACGTCCAGTACGGTCCGTTGCTCATCGTAGTACTCACCCCCCCACTCAAAGCGGTAACCTGCCGGTAGCTCAATCGCTTCGACCTCAGCGGCCAAATCGTTACGAACCAATGACGCGTACTGCCCTTCGACATCCGCTTGCACGCTCATGGTGCGATGACGATAGTAGCGCCAGATCTGCCCCGGCTCGTGCTGTAGCTCAAAGCCATCAACCACTTGGCTCATCGGCACCGATTGATTGCCTAACGCGGGTGTTACTGGCAGGTTCATCAACGCACTAAAGTCATTGCGCTGCGCTTCTTCTAAGCGAATCTTCACCGGCAAACGATCTCGACCGTCATAGATACTCGCTACAGTTAGCCCATCAGTAGCACGAGCTAAGGCGCGATTAACGTCGTTACGGGTGACCCCCGCAAGGCGGGCACGGTCTTGGTTGAACTGAGGTACCAATACCTTGCTGCTTTGGCGCCAGTCATCGCGGATATATTTAGTATTCGGATGCGCCGCAATTATCTCTTTAGCTTGATCGGCTAGTTGTTTTAATACCTGCGGATCAGGCCCTAAGAAACGAGCTTCAATATTAAACTTGTCCTGAGTCGCTAACTTCAACGGCCGGAAGCGTGGGTCCGCTTTTGGGAAGTTGGCTTTGAGCCACGCATCACCACGGCGACGAAGCTCCGGGATCTGCTCATATGACTCAAGGTTTACCAACAACTGGCCATAAGATGGGTCGTTAGGCTCCGGCTCATAGGTCATCGAGAATCGAGGGGCACCACCACCAATAAAGCTGGCAACCGATTCCACTTCTGGCTGTACCATTAACCACGCTTCGATCTGCTTCATATCAGCAGCGGTTTGCTGCACGTTACCACCTTGTGGCAACCAGTAATCGACAAAGGTGATTGGTCGGTCTGAGCCCGGCATAAAGTTAAGCAACACCTTGGTTGACGCCACACAGGTCAAACTGATGGCGATAAAGATTACCGTTAACGCCTTTTTGCGGTTGATAACAATCCAGGTAACCACACGACGAGCAAGGCCCATCCACTTTGGTTCGGTTTCGCCATTGGGGTCAAGCTTGTAAAACTGCCAACACATCAGCGGAGTGATGGTCATCGCCACAATCCAGCTAAGCATTAACGATGCAAACATAATGATCGGCAGGTCGATAGCAAACTCCGCTGCTGCGGTAACACTAAACAATACCGGAGTGGTTGCGGCAATGGCGATAAGCGTTGCCGCCAATAGCGGTACTGCGGTCTCGCTAACAGAATCTGCTGCCGCTTTGCCTCGCTCCATTCCCGTGCGCAGTTTGGCGATAAACAGATCGGTCACCACAATGGCATTATCAACCAACATCCCCAGCGCCAGAATAAAGGTACCTACTGATACTCGATGGAGGTTGATGTCGGTAACCAGCATATATACCAGAGTCATCAGCAAAGTAATCGCCAATGAGCCGCCGACAATCGATGCACTTCGCCAGCCCATAAAGATCCACAGCACAATCACTACAATCGCCACAGAACTAATCAGGTTGCCGGTAAAGTCAGAAACGGACTTATTCACTTCATCCGGTTGAAACACGATAGCGTCGACAACGATGCCAGCTGGCACCTTAGCTTCAAAGTCGGCTATCGCCTGTTTTATGGTGTCACCGATAGCTACGACGTTGATGCCATCTTGTGGGTTTACCGCCACGGTAATGGTGGAGTGGCCATTAAAACGAGTCTGCAGCAACGGGGTTTCGCTATCGTCTTCATAGACGTTAGCTACATCTGCTAAACGAAAACGGTCATTACCAAGCTCGCCGGCTCCACCGCGTAAAATAAGATCACCTACGGCTTCGACTGAATCGAGGGTGTCTTGATTACCGATGCGGATCCGCTCAATTCCCGAGGTGAAATCACCGGGGTGACTAACCAAGTTTTGGCTCTGAAGTTGATCAAACAACTGCACTGGAGTGAGGTTAATCTTGGCTAATTTGGCTTCATCAATCTCAATAATGATATTGCGTTCATACAAGCCATGGGCAATGACCTTATTGACACCGGCAACCGCCTTCAAGTCGCGCTGCAGCATGCGGGCGTAATGGTTCATCTCACGCTTAGGAACGCCTTCCCCACGCAGGGCAAACAGCATGCCGTACACTTCTGAGAATTCATCGATCACTACATGGGCTTTGGCCTCTAACGGCAGCTCCATCTGCACATCACTTACCTTACGCCGGAGCAAATCCCAGTTTTGTTGCAGTTCTGGCAATGGCACCGTGTCGTAAAGATGTACGAATACCATCGACTGCCCCGGACGACTTACCGAGCGCAGCTTCCATAGGTTACCCATCTCTTCGATTTTTCGCTCAAGTACGTCGGTAACCCGCTCCTCAACCTCTTCGGCACTCGCGCCTGGGTATAGGGTAACGATGGCAGCAGTTTTAACGGTAAAGGTTGGATCTTCCAACTTACCCAACGCAAAGTAGCCGTAGATCCCTAAGATACACAGCAAGGTAGTTAGGAAGCTGGCGAAGAAGCGTTTGTTGATGGTTAGGGTGGCAAAATTCATTGGGCCTCCTTTACAGCGCCGCAGCGCGATCGCCTAACAGCACTGCTCCAACCGGATCACCGTGTTTGAAGTACGGCGCACCGGCGACAACCAAGGAGTCGCCACTATTCAATGCACCATGGACCTGCATCAGCTCACCGCTAAAACCGTCGACCGTTACCGCAATTTGCTGCGCTACGCCGTCACGAACAACCACCACATACTGACTGGTACTTTCACCTTGCACTGCACTGCTTGGCACCATGAAGCCCGATTGTTGTTGAAGTGGCAGATCAATCTTCAATAGACCAGTTTGTTCTGGCCAACCGTTAAGCGGTTGCTCCAGCAAACGAGCCGTAGCGGTAAAAGTGCGGGTGAGCATATTGGCGCTGCGGCTGACTTCGTTGATCACCACCTTCAACGGCTGTTCGCTGCCATTGAGTATCACCTGCCCGCTCATTCCTTTGCTGATCCGCGTTGCCATCTTTTCTGGCAGATCCAGTTCAATCTCAAAGCCGCTGTTACCGTGAATAGTTACCACGTCAACCGCTGGCACGGCCTGTTCATGGGCTTCGATATCAACACTGGCAATCACCCCATCAAACGGCGCTTTCAGTACGCTATAACGTAAACCGTCGCGCATCATCTGTAGTCGTTGTTCAACAATGATCACTGACGCTGCTGTGCGTTCTACCGCGGTTTTTGCACGATCAATCTCAACCGAGGCAATGGCGTCACCGGCATTAGCACGGATAACCCGTGCTTGTTCCTGTTTGGCTTGACGAGCTTGCGCTTTCGCTTCAACCAAACGCGCTTGATATTCAGCTATCTGTACCTGGAAGTCGTGGGGATCTAATGCCATCAAAGCTGTACCAGCGGTAACAGGTTGCCCTTCCGAAACATTAATGGTGTTCACCGGCCCAGCTACTCGAAACGACAAATTGGCAGTTTCAATAGGCACCAACAGTGCCGGCAATGATACCGATTCGGTCGAAACCGCGGCGACTAAGGTAATGGCTTTTACTGGTCTGGGGGACTTATCTGCAGTGACAGCGCTATCGGTGCACCCACTGAGTAATGTGGCAACGAGAGCCATCGAGACAAGGCTTAAACAAAAGGGTTTGCATTGGCGAATCATAAGGCAGGATCCAACATCTAATTGCAGAGCATCGACACGTTAGCTATCGGTTGACGCTTTGAAGAAACCACCAGTGAGGAGACTCACAATGGCATCGGGCTAATAAAGTTGGAAACTATTCTATGGTTCGAACTGCATTCCTTAAACGGGGTTAACCGTGAATTACTTTTTCAATAAATGGGATAATCATTGGCGTCGTAGCAGTTTAAACTCAGGGTCTATATCGAGTTGCTCGAACAGGAAATCGACAAAGTGTTTGACCAGTTGATTGCGTCGATTGGCAGCCGAATACACCAACCAAATCTCCTGCCCCGCCTCTGGGTTCAGTGGAAAGAGCTCTTCGAGACAACCATTATCAATAAGCGGTTGAGCCATAATGATGGGGTAATGGCCAACACCATGATGTTGTAACAGCAATCTCTCTAACAGCGGTAATTCGTTAACGATAATATTGCCTTCAACCCCAATACTCTGCTCGCCGTTTACCTGCCATTGACTCAAAATTCTACCGTTCGGCATCCGGTAGCGAATGCAGTTGTGTTCAGACAGCTGCTCTGGTTGCTGGGGTTTACCATTATTTTTTATATAGTTAGGGCTTGCAACGACCACCCAGTCGAGCCAACCAATATTGCGAGCAACCAGGTTGCTGTCTCGTTGCGGGCCAAGTCGAATAGCCAGGTCAAAGTTGTTTTCAACTAGGTCCAATTCTCGGTCGGATGTAACCAAATCGATGGTGATATTGGGATGTTGCTGCTGAAATCGCTGCATGGTTGGTACCATAATGGAGGCACCAGAGAAAACCTGAATACGAATCTTGCCCTGCAGACGATGCTCGCTTCCTCTCACCAGTTCAATCGATTGTTCAAATTGCTGCAGAGTTGCTTTGCTACTGTGGTAAAACGCCTCACCGGCATCGGTGACCCGCAGTTGCCGGGTGGTTCGAGCCAACAACGTTACCTGCAGCTGCACCTCAAGGGCTTTTATACGCCGACTAACATTGGTTACCGGTAAATCAGCTAGTTCGGCGGCCCGAGTAAAACTCTGACTTTCGACGACCAAATGGAATAAACGTAGATCATCTAATTTCATGGGCATTATGAATTTATTATTTCGTTTTTTGGGATTATAGCAAGGTTCGATTCAGGAAGTTTGCTTGTAGGTAACGCTGCTTATGCGGTCGTGTCCAAGTCAATCAGAGATGAAGAATTTTTTTCACGAACGGTATCGTTAACTTACGCTGCGCCACCATCGAAGCTTTATCGAGTCGGTCCAACACCTCAAACAAGGTGCGGAGATCCCGCGCTAACCGAGTAAGTAAAAAACGCCCGACATCTTCTGGTAGTTCCAATCCACGCACCTTGGCTCGATTTTGCAATGCCGCTAATTTAGCGCTGTCAGATAATGGATGCAGCTGATAGTGGATGCCCCAACTCAAGCGGGACACCAGATCCGGCAGCAGGAAATCGGTTTGTTTGGCGGGGGCACTGGCCGACACGACAATGCGACTATTTCTATTTTCATGTACTCGGTTATACAGATCAAACAACGCTTCTTCCCAAACCGGATGGCGACTAATCTGATCAATGTCATCGAGACAGATGAGATCGAGTTGCTCTAAGCCTTCCAAAATCGCCGGTGACATCGAGGCATGAATGCCTAGTGGTAAATAGAATGTCTTTAAACCGGCATCGCTGGCAAGTGCACAGGTAGCATGAAGCAGATGGGTTCGCCCACTCTTCCCTGCCCCCCAGAGATAAGTAATGCGCTCCCCCTGTCCTGCAGCAGCAAGTCGTAAGCTTTCAATCAATTGCTGGTTGCCGGCAGGATGGTAACTATTAAAGGTTTCATCGTCCGGTAGGTGAACCGGCAATGAGAGTTGAATTGGAGAACTTGGTGTCACTATTGGCACAGCCCTTTGTTAATTGTGAAAACGTTGTACTGAAGTCTAGTCAAGGTCGCTCCATTGGTATTGAACATCACGCTGTTGCAGTTGATCAACCACCTCTATTTTACTGATGCGACGCTCTAAGCTAAGCAGCTGTTCGACCTCTTCAAGGCCACCAACTAAGTCGAGCTCAAGATCAACTTGAGTACCAGTAATGGCGACAACGTGGGCGGCTTGCACCGGCGCTAAGCTAACCAGATACCCTCGCAGGGCCACCAACTGCTCAACTCCGCCAGTTAAGGTAAAACGAAGCTGAGTTTGCTGACGCTCGGCACTGACGACCGAGGCGTACCGATCCGCATAGTATTTCGCCACTTCAGCCAACAAGGCTTCTACTGCTAATTCAACCGATGCTACTTGTCCATCGCTGTGCAGCAGGCTGCGGGGGATATAGAAGTCACTATCGGCAACGGTGCCGCTATAGAGATTAATACGGTAGTGCCACTGCCCTTGCTCAGGATAGATGCTGCTCATCAAAACGAAATCAGAGCCATAACGCTGGCTCGCTTCGATCACCGGTTTAGGAAAGTTACCATTGACGTCATTGATATTGGCCTTAAGGCTATCTTCTAGATCAAGCAGCGGCAGCAGTTGCGGTAGACCACGCGCTTCAGCTTCACTAGCCACCAACTCTCCCTGTTCAACTGCGTCATTAATCAGAATAGTGCGGCCATCTTGTTGCTCCAACGCCAACCAGTGAATGGTGGTTGGTCGCTGGGCTCCCCAGATAGGTAACCCCATCTGTCGCATTTGCTGTTGCAGTTTCGCTTTATCAAAGCTTACCGATAGGGTCATCGGCACTGTTGTCTGAAATGCATAGGTAAGCATGAAGCTATCAGCTCGACGAATTAGTGCCTTGCCGGCGTCACTACTCGGAAGTGCATCATCGCCAGTAACCCTTATCAACACCTTAGCTAAAGCCGAACGAACGCCGGCGTTACGTGCCGCATTGTCCCGTTCATTAACCTCGACCTCGCCGCGATACAGATCGGCAAACTCGACCGCATAAGACGACAAACTGAAAAGACACAGAGCAATTAATAAACCAGCGCGCACGGGCGTTCCTACCTTGGCAATTAGTAAGTTAAGTGTATCACGACAAAGCCAATTGATCGCAGCCCAGAGCGAACTCATCGAACAATTCAGCACGTCGACTGCGTAGCGAAACAAACCAGTTACGCATTACTGATTAAGGTTAACCAACAGCTCCCCCCAAAGGGATGCAAGAATGTGCCGTCGCCACCGCGACGTCCTCCTCTAAAAGCACCGCAATCGCTGAAGCCGAAGCCTTAAGATAAACTTCAACAGCTAACCACGTTACAATCAACCAATTAACACACCCGCAACATAGTAGTCACTTAGCATCAAGCCAACCAACCACCAATAAAGTGATCTGACCTGCAGTTTTGAGCCATTTATAGGTGATGGAATCGATAAGAGAACTGCTGTTCACTGTTTCTTTTAAGCACCTGTGCTAATGTTGTGTAACTAGTTACGGTATACATAGAAAAATCAGGAATTCATTGTTATGGCTAGAATTACTGCTGCTGCACGAGCGGAAAAAGAGGAATGGATCAACTCTCAAATTTTTGAGCTATTCCTAGAAAAGGGATTTAATTCGCTCACCTTTAGAAACATCTCTTTAAAAACCGGCTTAAGCATGAGTAGCTTGCAGCCATATCACACCACTAAAACTTTCGGTAACGCGCTAATCGGAAGAGCTTTTCCGTACTTCACTTCAAAATTAGACTTCAGCTCTATTGAGAAGTTTGAAGAAACTTGGATTAATGCCATTGAAGACGCCGGCTTCCGAAATATTGTATTCCTGTTAATCAGCCACATCAGTGAAGGCCACGGCGTTACCGAAATCGCCTCATCTGGTTTGAAACGACTAACCTCGATGGTTGAAGAGCAACTTGGAAAAGAGGGGCTAAAGTCTCTTGATGCCATGATGGGCAAACTGGTTATCGAAACTGCACTCATCTACTCGCCAATTAAACAAGCAAACTAACGCCTTGTTTACCAAGCTAGGACTCCGTCGAATTCTAGCTTGGCTGCGCTCAAAAAATAACAGCTAATTCTTTAAAGCATCTCAACCAAACAAGTAACAAATTACCATTTGCGCTTCATTCGGTATAACGATAAAACTATTGGTTAGAAGAACAGCAGTAACAGCCAAAAATCGTTAATCGGCATTATTTGGGGCTATGTCGCGGTGGCGACGGCACATTCTTGTATGCCTTTTTTGGGGGGAGCTCCGTCCCCCTTTGAAATCCCACTTTGCCTTAGGTCGCAGTCTAAAACGCTTCGCTGGACTGCTCCTATGCGGCATAAGATCAACGGCGGTAGTGCTTTCCCCTTGTATAGAAACTTACCTAGCCGGTGCTTTAATGCATTGGAAAGAACAACACTTAGTTGGTACACAGCATTATTTGCTGGTGATATTCATCGTCGTGGTTTCAATGCGACGGTGCCGTAGATATGGGTCACTACCGCCTCTCACTGCAACAGCACTCATCTGATTCTATTGAGTTCACCGAATCCATCAGAAGCAACCCAATCGGACGTTGCCCATTAAGTTAACCCGACTGATTAGCTATGAAGTTGCCAACGCAGAGGTTAAATCGTTGCGTAGAAGGTCAAGCAAGTCCGTTATCCAATTACCAATGTGTTTATCTGCTAATACAGGCCGAGTTAGTAAAGTCCTAGCCCCAAGGGTAAACATCGTTCGCAGGTATTGGTTACCCCGCTTACTTATCCCTAAAAGCCACTTTTGCAATGGTGCCGGCATCAGCAAAGTTATTTTTGTTGGTTTTAACGTACGGTCAAACGTATTGGAGGGGAAAGTTTGAGGTTATGCCCAGAATACTGGCGACGACAACCAAGCTAGTGAGCACCACAACAAGCTTCAAATACAACAGTGATTGGTGGATGTTACTGAAGCAAGGCGAGTAGCTTTACTCGAGTAAGCTGCTTAGGAAGTAGCTCATTGCCACGCTCATCATGACTAACTACGTAAAAAGCGCGCTTGCCTAACTCGATGCCTGGGACTGAAATGTTCAAAGATGGTTAGCCTTAAGTTGGCTATTAAGAATTCACCCTCAAGCCTAGTGGGTTGAGGGTGAGGCAGACCATCGAACTAAGCCCAACGGAACGCTGGGCTTTGGGACAGCAATCGTTACCTATCAGGTATGACTTTTTGGCAGCAATAGGTTTAACAAAATCGCCGTTACCGCACACAGCGCAATTCCCTGCAGCTGAAAATCGCCGAGTGGGAATACCATGCCACCGATACCGAATACCAATGTAACCGCAACGATGACTAGGTTACGCGCATCGGTGAGATCAACTTGATGTTTAATCAGTGTATTCATGCCCACAGCAGCAATCGAACCAAACAGCAAAATCATGATACCGCCCATTACTACTACCGGCACAGTTAACAGCAACGCCCCGAATTTACCAACCATCGCCAATGCGATAGCAAACACGGCCCCATAGGTCATGATCTTAGGGTCATAGTTTTTGGTCAACATAACTGCACCAGTCACTTCTGAATAAGTGGTGTTTGGTGGACCGCCAAATAAAGCCGCAGTGCTGGTGGCAATGCCATCACCAAACAGGGTGCGATGGAGACCAGGCTTTTCCACATAGTTTTTACCGGTCACATTAGAGATAGCAACCATGTCACCGATATGTTCCACCGCAGGTGCAATCGCGACCGGGATCATGAACAGTACCGCCTGCCAATTAAAGGTTGGAGTAACAAAGTCAGGCAGCGCCAACCAAGCGGCCTCTTTTACTGGAGCAAAGTCAACCAAACCGAGTGCCAATGACAGGCTATAACCTACGGTGATAGCACAAAGGATTGGTAGCAAACGCAGCAGTCCCCTACCCATAATCGAAACCAACAGCGCAGTAGCTAGGGTTGGTAACGCCACCATTAATGCGGTTCCGGTCGGAATAATTTGGGTATCGCCAGCAAAACCCAGCGCCATTTTAACTGCAACTGGCGCCAATGAAAGGCCAATCACCATAATCACCGGCCCGACCACCACTGCCGGAAGGTAGTGATTAATCGCTTTTACCCCACCGACTCGCGCAACTTGAGACAGCAGCATATAAACCAAACCTGCCGCGAATAAGCCGCCCATAGTGTCCGCTACGCCCCATTGCGCAACCCCAGCAGAGATTGGAGCAATAAATGCAAACGAGGATGCAAGGAATACCGGCACAGTACGTTTGGTAACAACTTGAAAGATTAACGTGCCTAACCCAGCGGTAAATAACGCTACGCGAATATCCAAGCCGGTCAGCATTGGTACTAAGACCAAAGCCCCAAAGGCAACAAACAGCATCTGGCCGCCGGCCAATATCTGTTGCGCAGGGGTAAATTGTTGAGTTTGCATGTAGGTGCCCACAGAAGTTTTATATTGAAGCCAACTGTAATTGTGTTGTTGTCAGCTTTTACGATCGTAAAAAAGGCGTCGAATTCGACGCCTTAATTGCAGTAGATTTTTTATTTGGTGCCGAAAATTTTATCACCGGCATCACCTAAACCAGGAAGGATATAACCCTTCTCATTTAGGCAATCGTCGATGGCTGCAGCGTAAAGCTCAACATCAGGGTGAGCTTGCTCGAGGGCTTTAATGCCTTCAGGTGCTGCCACCAACACCAACACTTTAATGTGCTTACAGCCGCGAGACTTAAGCAGATCCAAAGTAGAGATCATTGAGCCACCGGTAGCCAGCATAGGATCAACAACCATGGCGATACGCTCTTCGATGTTAGCAACCAGCTTTTCGAAGTATGGCACTGGTTCGAGGGTTTCTTCGTCACGGTAGATACCAACAACAGAAACCTTGGCTGATGGCATGTGCTCAAGTACCGCATCCATCATACCTAAGCCCGCACGCAGAATAGGCACAACAGTTACTTTTTTGCCTTTAATCTTTTTAACTTCGATTGGGCCATTCCAACCTTCAATAGTCACCTGCTCCATTTCGAAGTCTTTTGTCGCTTCGTAGGTTACCAAGCTAGAAACCTCATGAGCTAACTCACGGAAGCGCTTGGTGCTGATATCAGCTTCGCGCATCAAACCCAATTTGTGTTGAATTAATGGGTGGTTTACTTCAGTGACTTGCATCGACATCTCCAAGATTTTGGCCAGACAAATTTCTCAGATCATAGCGTTAGTTGCTACCAACAAGAAAGTATCAACTTCCAGTTTAGTTGTGCATCTGTGAACAAGATCGCCAAGGCGTTAATAAATAACCAAAAGCAATGTAAAAATGGCAGTGACCACCGTTCAAGCACTAATTTGGGCTGTGTCGTAGTTAGCTATCGAAGTTTATCTTAAGCCTTCGGCTTCACCGATTCTGGTGCTTTTAGGGGACTATGTCGCGGTGGCGACGGCACATTCTGGTGTGCATTAGGGGGGAGCTTCGCCCCCGTTGGAGTCCCCCTTTGCCTTAGGCCGCCGTTCAAAACGCTTCGCTGAACTGCTCCAATGCGGCAGAAGATCAATAGCGGTAGTGCTTTACCCTTGTATCGCGACTCGCCTAGCCAATTATTTAATAGCCTTGGAAAGAGCAACACTTAATTGGTACACAGCACTAATTTGGGGTGGCCTGCGCTATTGTGATAGCCAGCAATACTCACTTTCCTGTAATTAAAACAGTTCATTACTGGCTTTGGCGCTTGGGTCGAACCGCGCTGACTGTTAGAATGCTGCGCAAAATTAGTACCCCTACATATAAAACTAATAAACATCAAAATGAGGCCTCTGTGACTACTCCTAGCCAACTGAGTTACAAAGATGCAGGTGTTGATATCGATGCAGGTAATGCACTGGTAGATAACATCAAATCTGCAGTAAAACGTACCCATCGCCCTGAAGTGATGGGGGGACTGGGTGGATTTGGCGCGTTATGCCGCCTGCCGACTAATTACAACAAGCCTTTATTGGTCTCTGGTACCGACGGTGTTGGCACCAAGCTGCGTTTGGCTATCGATTACCAACGCCACGATACCGTTGGTATCGATCTGGTTGCCATGTGTGTTAACGATCTGATTGTCCAAGGCGCCGAACCGCTATTCTTCCTGGATTACTACGCTACCGGTAAGTTGGACGTTGATGTTGCAACCTCAGTCGTTAGTGGTATTGCCGACGGGTGTCAGCTGGCTGGCTGTGCCCTTATCGGTGGCGAAACCGCGGAAATGCCAGGCATGTACGAAGGCTCCGATTACGATATGGCGGGCTTCTGCGTTGGCGTTGTTGAAGAAGACGAAGTGATCACTGGTGCCAAAGTCGCAGCCGGCGACGCCTTAATTGCTTTGGGCTCCAGCGGTCCCCACTCCAACGGCTACTCACTTATTCGCAAGGTCCTCGAGCGTTGTGATAACCCAGCTGAAGTTCAGTTAGGCGAGCAGAAGCTAATTGATGCGTTAATGGCACCAACAAAAATTTACGTTAAGTCGGTCTTGAAACTGGCTCAACAAACCCCCATTCATGCCATATCGCACATTACCGGTGGTGGTTTCTGGGAAAACATCCCACGAGTACTTCCTGATAATTGTAAAGCGGTTGTTGATGGCAACAGCTGGCAATGGCCACAGGTGTTTAACTGGTTGCAAGCAACCGGCAACATCGAGGAGCATGAAATGTACCGCACCTTTAACTGCGGTGTTGGTTTAGTCATTGCTCTCCCTGCTAGCGAAGCTGCAGCGGCCGTTGAACTACTTAAAGCCGAAGGTGAAAACGCTTGGATTATCGGTCAGATTGCCGAACGTCATGACGACCAAGCGCAAGTTGAGATTAATGGCGAACGATAAGTAACCAAACAGTTCAACTTAGGTCACAAATCGGTAATTAAAGGAAACACCATGAAAAAGCTCCGCATTGCAGTGCTTATTTCCGGTAGTGGTAGTAATTTACAAGCTATTATCGATGCATGCGCTAGCGGCGAAATTAACGGTGAAGTTACCGCCGTTATCAGTAATAAGGCCGATGTATACGGCCTACAGCGAGCTCAAGCAGCAAAGATCAGCCATAGTGTTGTCGCCGCTAACCGGGGTGAAGCCCGGGAGTTGTATGACCGACGCTTGACCGCTGAGCTGGCGCAACATAAACCAGATCTTGTGGTTTTAGCTGGGTTTATGAGGATATTGTCTGAAAGCTTTGTTAGACAATATGAGGGTAAGATGTTTAACATCCACCCTTCACTCTTGCCAAAATACCCTGGCCTCGACACTCATCAGCGTGTTTTAGACGCTGGCGACGACGAACATGGTGCCTCGGTACACTTTGTAACGCCTGAGCTCGATGGGGGTCCGGTAGTGTTGCAAGCAAAAGTGCCAGTTTTTGAAGAGGACGACGCCGCAGATCTTGCTCAGCGTGTCCATACTCAAGAACACCGAATCTACCCATTAGTGGTGAAGTGGTTTTGCCAAGGCCGTTTGGCCATGGGGGACAACATCGCACTGATGGATGGCAACAAATTGGCTGCCGGCGGTTACGCCGCAGACGATTGATTTATAGACCGGGGTTGGAAACAGCACCAGTCAAAAAAGGCAACTGCTAACGCGTTGCCTTTTTGGCCACAACATCGACTGCTAAACTGCTAACGAGGTATTATTTACTTCGCAATGGCAGTTTAATTTTCGACCTTTGGCCATACAATCTTGTTTTTCTTAAAAAAGTTACGCTTAGCGGTGAATTGTTCACCTTTCCTATCTTGTTGAATTTCAACAAAATCAGGTCGTTCGTAGCCTAGAAAAGCGTATCCGATGGTTGAAAAACTGCGATTTGAGGAATTCTTCGAAAATTTTCGAGAAATCCTGTATACTTTCGCGCGATTTCGACCCTGACCAACAGAGTACAACTAATGGCAGATTTATCCCGTTACAGAAATATCGGTATCTTCGCTCACGTAGATGCTGGTAAGACAACTACCACCGAACGTATCCTGAAATTGACCGGTAAGATCCACAAAACCGGTGAAGTTCACGATGGCGCAGCTACTACTGACTTCATGGAGCAGGAAGCTGAGCGCGGTATTACCATCCAGTCAGCAGCAACTACCTGTTTCTGGAATGACCATCGCATGAACATCATCGATACCCCAGGACACGTTGACTTCACTGTTGAAGTTTACCGTTCCCTGAAGGTTCTTGATGGCGGTGTTGGCGTATTCTGTGGTTCCGGCGGCGTTGAGCCACAGTCCGAAACTAACTGGCGTTACGCGAACGACTCTGAAGTTGCTCGTCTGATCTTCGTGAACAAGCTGGACCGCATGGGTGCAGACTTCTACCGCGTAGTAGACCAAGTTAAGAACGTTCTGGGCGCTCGCCCACTGGTTATGACTCTGCCTATCGGCCGCGAAGATGACTTCGTTGGTTGTGTAGACGTACTGAGCCAGAAAGCTTACATCTGGGATGACTCTGGTCTTCCAGAGAACTACGAAGTAACTGACATCCCAGCTGATATGGTTGACGATGCTGCTGCTTACCGTGAAGAGCTGATCGAAACTGCGCTTGAGCAAGACGAAGACTTGCTGATGGAATACCTGGAAGAAGGCACCGAGCCATCTCTAGAAGATATCCAGCGTTGTATCCGTGCTGGTACTCGTACCAACGACTTCTTCCCAACTTACTGTGGTTCTGCATTTAAGAACAAAGGTATCCAGCTAGTACTGGACGCTGTTGTTGATTACTTGCCTTCTCCTACTGAAGTTGACCCACAGCCGCTGACCGACAAAGATACCGGTGAAGCGACTGGTGAAGTTGCAACTGTTTCTGTAGATGAGCCACTGCGTGCTCTGGCGTTTAAGATCATGGATGACCGTTTCGGCGCCCTGACCTTCATCCGCATCTACTCTGGTAAGCTAGCTAAGGGTGACACCATCCTGAACGCCGCTACCGGCAAAACTGAGCGTATCGGCCGTATGGTTGAGATGCACGCTGACGAACGTAACGAGATCTCTTCTGCACAAGCAGGTGACATCATCGCCGTTGTTGGTATGAAGAACGTACAGACTGGCCACACCCTGTGTGACCAGAAGCACGAGTGTACCTTGGAGCCAATGATCTTCCCTGAGCCAGTGATCTCTATCGCTGTTTCTCCGAAGGACAAAGGCGGTTCTGAGAAAATGGGTATCGCAATCGGTAAGATGGTTGCTGAAGATCCTTCTTTCTTGGTTGAAACTGATGAAGATTCTGGCGAAACCATCCTGAAAGGTATGGGCGAGCTACACTTGGACATCAAAGTAGACATCCTTAAGCGTACCTACGGTGTTGATCTGATCGTTGGTAAGCCACAGGTTGCATACCGCGAAACCATCACCAACGCGATTGAAGATTCTTACACTCACAAGAAGCAGTCTGGTGGTTCTGGTCAGTTCGGTAAGATCGATTACCGCATCAAGCCAGGTGAGCCGGGTTCAGGCTTCAAGTTCACCTCTTCTGTTGTTGGCGGTAACGTTCCTAAGGAATTCTGGCCAGCAGTTGAGAAAGGCTTCGGTGGCATGATGGAGCAAGGCGTTCTGGCTGGTTTCCCAGTACTGGACGTTGAAGTTGAGCTGTTCGACGGTGGTTTCCACGCAGTTGACTCCTCTGCTATTGCTTTCGAAATCGCTGCTAAAGGCGCTTTCCGTCAGTCTATCCCTAAAGCGGGTCCACAGCTGATCGAACCTATCATGCACGTTGATGTGTTCACTCCAGACGATCACGTTGGTGACGTAATTGGTGACTTGAACCGTCGTCGCGGCATGATCAAAGATCAGATGGCTGCTTCTACCGGCGTTCGTATTAAGGCAGACGTACCTCTGTCTGAAATGTTCGGTTACATCGGTCACCTGCGTACCATCACTTCAGGCCGTGGTCAGTTCTCTATGGAGTTCTCCCACTACATGCCTTGCCCGAACACTGTGGCAGAGCAAGTTATCGCTGAAGTTAAAGAACGCGACGCAGCTGGCAAGTAATTCGTTACTTACTAAGCTAACCGCTTAAAAAGCCCCGCCAAGGAAACTTGGCGGGGCTTTTGTTTGTCTAGCTGCTAAGCACCGATTGAGTTCTGCTTTGAGCCTATGCGGTAACGATTATTGTGTTTAACAAGGTAATGTCGAGGCAGTGCTTTGGCCGTATTGAAGCGTTTAGTACAAGGCGAAAAAAGGCTATGTCATGGTTAGCTGTTGAGATTTACCTCAAGCCTTCGGCTTTACCGATTGTGGTGTTTGAGAGGGGCTATACCACGGTGACTACGGCACATTTTTATATGCACTAGGAGGGGAGCTTCGTCCCGTTGGGAATTCCCCTTGCCTTAGGTCGCAGCCCAAAACGCTTCGCTGGACCACTCCTATGCGGCAGAAGATCAATGGCGGTAGTGCTTATCCCTTGTATCAGGACACTCCTAGCCACTGCTTTAACAGCATTGGCAAGAACAACACTTAGTTGGTACACAGCCGAAAAAAGGCCCCCAAATGGGAGCCACTTAATAACGTTAGATTGTCTGCGGCGCTAGCCGGCAGGACTGACGGTAAAGGAGACCTGCAGTGAGTACCCTTGGTCGTCCAATGCGATAAGCTGCTGCGGGCCGTTAAGCAAGCGGTTCAGGTTGAGTTCCAACTCAGCACCATCGGCAATCGACTCACCATTGAGATACCACTCAATCTCACCGTTAGCCCCAGAAGCTGTAACTAGCAGCGGCTCAAACGGTTCAGATTCAATCCTACGGAAGTCTTGCTCACTGCTGATCCCTGCAATCTTCAAGCTGCTACTTTCGTGTGGGATGTTCGGGCACAACACATTGAAGGCAGGCATCCGTTCGGCTCGGCGCATCCGTTCTGGCAACCATGGCTCTAACTCACGCGGCCATAATACAGCGGTAGTGTATTCCGCCCGATTCTTATAGCAGCCACGGCTTAACCGTTTCTCGGTTACCGTATCGACGTACATCCCTTTGGTAGAGCGGTACCACCCCTTACGCTGACCCGCGTATAAGGTTCGTGGGGCTTCGCCGTTTTTGGTCCATGCGGTTTTGCGCTTGTCACAACCGTACACGTTCATATCGCGGCTACGCCCATCAGGCCAGCAGATGTCTTCCTGTTTGACGCCCGCCGGACGACGGTTTTCACCCAATGGCCGATACTTTTCCAAGGCAGAACTGATCCGTACCAGCGCCGTCAACGCATCCGCACGACCACTAACTGGACTTGAGTAGATATCATCATGAACGCCAACCCAGATCCCTAAGGTGAAAGCCGGTGTAGCACCTATAGACCAGTTATCACGACTGGCCCAACCGCTACCTGCCTTCCACGCTAGAGCTTCAGGCTTACGTGCTTCAACATACTCAGGTAAAGCCGCTTGCTTCAACGTATCCCAGGTAATCCATGCAGCTTCATCACTAAAGAGGCGTTTGCTTTTGGCTTTATCGTCCGGCGAGTAAACCATCGAGGCTACCCGCCCTTCACTACCTAAAGCCGAGTACAGTTCCACCATCTGCTCGAGGTTGGTTTCCGCTTCACCGAGTAATACCCGCGGTGATAAACCGAAATCACTCAATTCAATTGGCTGTTCAGCCTCTTCCAACGAGCGTAGAAATTTTTGCTCACCGATATTCTCAATAAGCTGAATAAATGGCAGGTTAAGTGATAGTTGCAGTGCTTCTGTTGCAGACACTGGGCCAACAAACTCATCCTGACCATCGGCAACGTCACGTAAATAACCCCGGCGTGGAATATCTGCCAACAACGATTCAGAGTGGATCAATCGTTCATCCAGCGCTTTAGCGAACACCAACGGCTTCAACATATCGCCGGGCGAGCGAATCGCTTGAATCATATCGGTGGTGTCATGACCTGGAGAGTTGCCGACATAAGCAACAATCTGTTTGGTTTTATTGTCCATCAACACCATTGCCATCGAGGAACCATTTACCTGCTTATCAGCAAACTCGCGGCTGTAGCGTTCAAACTCCTCTTGGATCACTGGTTCTATATTGGTTTGAATCACCGTTTGATTAGGGTGACGCTCCTTTACCTGCAATGCATATTGTGGAGCTACATTAGGTAACTCTAAGTCTACCGGTTCAACCACAATCTTTAGCGCGACATCAACCTCTGCTTTCGGCCAAAAATCTTGGTCAACGAAGATCCGTAGTATCGAGTCACGTTCTTTTTCAGCTCGGTTAGCAAATTTGTCCAACCGGTAACGTTTGGGGTATTTTGCAACGGCGAGTAACAGCGCTACTTCGCTGTAATCCAGCTCATAGGCAGGCTTATCAAAGAATTGATAGCTCGCCGCCTGAAACCCTTCCAACTTAGGAGCCATTGGTAGATGGTTGACGTACAGCGATAAGATCTCTTCTTTGGTTAACGCCAATTCAAGTTGGATAGCTCGAACAGTTTGCTGCCACACCCCAGCTTCTGGGTAGAGGATCTTAGCAACTTTAACGGTAATGGTTTCGCCACTGGCACGATAGTCAGGGTTAACGAACCCAAACACTCCGTCGCGGATCATGCTGAATGGATTGACCCCAAAGTGATAAAAGAAATGACGATCTTGTTGATGTAACAAAGCATCTTTAAGTAGTGGGGAGATATCTTCTAAGGCAATCGGGTAACGCCAATTACCCTGTTTGTTAGGAAACACCGATAACGGTCGACCAGAACTATCAACCACTACCTTTGAACGGTCATGATTGTTATCTGGCAACGATAATGGGTCACTGATGTTACTCCACATAAATGCGGCTATAAATAGCAGCAACAGTGCCAGCAAGACCTTAACTCCCCTTTTCCCGTATCGATTCACACGATATGCAAATTGAGCTAGCGCACCTCGATTCTCTGTCGAATTCGAGTTTGGTTCATTGTGTTCAATAAACGCTTCCAAACGCTGTTGCCATTTGCGACTAATCCATTGCCGCACAGTTGAAAACATGAAGAGCCTCTTGTTTGCAATGTAAGCGCGCTACCTATTGGTTTACTGCTGCTCAGCGAACGACAGCAACCGGCGCGACGTTGTTATATTTGCTTCACGTCATTAACTCTGGCAATCAGCTTAGTTACTGATTCCATGTCACTAACGACTAAGTGTGACAACATAGCATTAACAATTTGAATATATAAAGTGGTTTGCAAAATTTGTTTGTTCAGCTAGGGCGCTACTTTTCACCAAAATGAATGATTTTCATAACTGAACGGTTCAAACGAGCGTTTTACAGTCGAATGTGGTTATGTTGAGATAAATGGACACACTAAGGAGAGTGGTCATGCCAATTGATTATCAAGATGCGACGTTAGCAACAGTGTTACGAAACCGACGTTCAGTTCGTGGTTTTACACCACAAGCCATCGAACCAGAACTGCTGCGGTCAATCTTTGCCGAAGCACAATTGTCACCATCTAATTGCAATACCCAACCTTGGCAGACCTATGTCGCCAGTGGTGACAGCTGTAACCAATTACGCCAAGGGTTGGTCGAACAGATCATGGCGGGTACCCCACCAAAGGCGGAGTTTGAATACTTCAGTAAATTTAAAGGGCAGCACCGCACCCGTCAGGTTGAGTGTGCCGAGGCACTATACGGTGCTATGGGGATCCCGCGAGAAGACAAACGCGGTCGCATGGGCGCGTTGGTTCGTAACTATCAGTTTTTCGATGCACCGCATGTCGCTTTTATCTGCATGGATAAAGAGTTCGACATCGTTAATGGCCTCGATATTGGCGTATACCTACAGACGCTGATGTTAATTATGGAAGCCAATGGTGTAGCGAGTTGCGCTCAAGGGGCACTAGCTTACTTCCCACCATTAGTGAAAGAGGTTTTGGGGATTCCGGAGCAAGAGGGGATCTTAGTTGGGGTCTCTTTCGGTTACGAAGATACCCAGGTCGCCGCCAATAACGCCAGAACCAACCGTGCCCCAATAGAGCAGTGCGTAGTATTTAAAGATTGATTTACTACCGATATCGCCGTCAAATGGTTTGGCGGCGATAATCACCCCGTTACTGTGATCTTGCTCGACCTTCGGTACTGGTTAGCCTTGGCATAATAGGCGACCCAACCAAAAGCCGAGTCCCAATTGCCATGAATGCCCTGCTCGATCGTTTTCTTCAGTACGTAACCTTTGATACCCAGTCCGACGCAAATAGTGACACAGTACCAAGCACACCAGGACAATTTACCTTCGCCCAAGCCCTCTATGCAGAACTCAAGCAATTGGGCTTAGATGAGGTGTCTATCGACGACAATGGTTACGTTATGGCAAAGCTTGCCAGTAACGTTAACCATAGCGTGCCAGCAATCGGTTTCATTGCCCACATGGATACCGCGCCGGACGCGTCTGGAAAAGACGTAAAGCCACAACTGATAGAAGCTTACCCCGGCGGAGCCATTAGTCTTAAAGGCAATGGCGAACAATTAACCCCTGAGCAGTACCCAGTATTGCAACAGCTTATTGGCCAAACCCTAATAACCACCGATGGAACCACATTATTAGGCGCCGACAACAAAGCCGGTATTGCCGAAATAATCACAGCAATGATGGTACTCAAGCACAATCCGCAGATCGCCCATGGCGATATCTGCATCGGCTTTACCCCAGATGAAGAGATCGGCCGTGGTGCAGCTCATTTCGATGTCGCCAAATTTGGCGCCCAATGGGCTTACACCATTGATGGTGGTCCAGAGGGAGAGCTAGAATTTGAGAACTTTAATGCTGCAACAGCGACCATTGAACTAACCGGGAACTCAGTTCATCCGGGGACAGCCAAAGGAAAATTAGTGAACGCCCTCACACTGGCTACACAATTTCACAGTCAGATGCCCCATTCTGAAACCCCAGAACATACCGAAGGCTACGAAGGTTTCTATCACCTAGTGAACATATCCGGTGGCACCGCAAGCGCTACTATCTGCTACATTGTTCGCGACTTCTGCACCGACTCACTTGCTCGCAGGCAGCAATTTATGCAAAAGCAGGTTGATGCATTTAATGCTAATGGGATTCCGTCTAAGCTCAATTGGCAAGAGGGTTACCGCAATATGAAAGAGATGGTTGAGCCGCACCCACACATTATTGAACTGGCTCAAGCTGCGATGGAAGAGCTCGCAATTGCGCCAATTATTAAGCCGATTCGGGGCGGAACCGACGGTGCTGTTCTCTCTTTCAAGGGTTTACCTTGCCCAAATATCTTCACTGGTGGCTATAACTTCCATGGCAAACACGAATTTGTTTCCGTTGACCAGATGCACAAAGCCGTTGCTGTAATCGTCAAAATATGTGAGAAAACATGTGAAAATCATGCTAAATAACAATTATTAACGATTAGATGTAATGTGAGCAAACTCTAACTTTTTCGCATCTTCATCACTTACGCTCCTTAGCATGTCCTACGATTGATTTGTCTATTTGCGGTCTAAGATTAATCATCTAAGACCTAACCGAACATGTTCAAGGAGCTACCTTAATGGCTAGTAAAGACGAAATTGGTGCACTAAAAAAATTGGTTCGTGCGAGCAACTACCTCGCCGTTTCTCAAATTTATCTTAAACAAAATGTATTGCTTCAAGATCCGTTGCAGCACGCAGATATCAAGCCACGCCTCTTAGGGCACTGGGGTACCTGCCCTGGCATTGCTTTTGTCTACGCCAACATTAACCGACTGATCTGCAAACATAACCGCCCATTCCTTTACCTAGTTGGTCCTGGCCACGGCTTCCCCGCCGTTCAAGCAAACCTATTTATCGAAGGCTCACTCTCCCACTTCTACCCAGATACCATTCCGTACAAAGAAGCGGGCATGAAACAGATCTGTGAGAAGTTCTCTGCAGCGTATGGCTACCCATCTCACGCTAACCCAGAAGCCCCAGGTCAGATTTTGGAAGGGGGCGAACTCGGTTACTCCTTGTCCGTTGGCTTTGGCGCGGCATTGGATAATCCTGATTTAATCAACGTGGTTTTGGTTGGTGATGGCGAATCAGAAACCGGTCCATTGGCTGCTTCATGGTATGCCAACCGCCTACTCGATCCGAAGACTTCCGGTGCCGTATTGCCAATTCTTCACATCAACGGCTATAAAATCTCCGGCCCGACCCGTTTAGGTCGAATGGACGATGAAGAGATCCGCATGGAGTACACCGGTTTAGGTTACGAAGTGCTGTTCGTTGACGATGAAAAAGAGGAAGACGTATACGTGCAAATGGCCGACGCCATGGACCGCGCTTACGAGATCATCAACGACATTCAAACCCGAGCTCGTTCTGGCGAAGACGTATGCAAACCACGCTGGCCAGTGATTGCCATGCGCACAGCCAAGGGTTGGACCGGCACTAAAGAAGCCAACGGTAAAAAGCTTGAAGGTAACTGTGAATCGCACCAAGTTATTATCAACAACTGCGCCAAAGACCCTGAGCATCTAAGTCTGTTAAATGAGTGGTTGAAGAGCTACCAGTTTGACGATCTTTACAGCATTGACGCTAACGGTAATCTGCAGTTCGACGACGACATTAAGAAATTGATTCCACGCGAGGACCTGCGCATTGGTCGCCAAATCTTGTCCTACGGTGGCGAAGTTGTTCGTCCACTAAACAAGCCAGATTTAGTAGAACTGTCTTACGGTGCCGAAACCGCTCGCGGTCAACGTGGCGTATCCATGAATAAGATGGGCGAATGGATGCGTGATGCATTCCGCCTTAATGCCGAGCAGAAAAACCTGCGGATCTTCTCGCCGGATGAAACCTACTCTAACCAGCTGCAAGCGGTGTTTGAAGAGACCTCACGTGCGTGGCAGTGGCCGATTAAAGACTTCGACCAAGATATGTCCCGCGATGGCCGTGTTATGGAGCTGCTGTCTGAAAACCTGCTATTCGGTATGCTGCACGGTTACACCGTAACTGGCCGCCACGGTATGTTCCCAACCTATGAGGCATTTGCACAGGTTGTATCGTCAATGTGCGATCAGTACTGTAAGTACGTGTATGCCTCCCAAGGGGTGCCATTCCGTAAGCCAGTACCGGCCTGCAACGTCGTACTGTCGTCATTATTAGAGCGCCAGGATCACAACGGTTATTCACACCAAAATCCTTCGTTGCTTGGTGCTATGTTGGAGAAACACCCAACCATCATCTCCGCTTACCTGCCTGCAGACGGTAACAGCACCCTGTGCTACACCGAAAAGGCTTTCGACGACCGCGATAAGCTCAACGTAATAGTTGCCGGCAAGAAAGAGCTACCACAGTGGTTGACGCTCGAAGAGGCCCGTAAGCAAGCCGCTGAAGGGATCATGACTTGGGACTTCGCTTCCGATGAAAACCCTGATGTCGTGCTGGCATCTTGTGGCGACTACGTTACCCAAGAGTGTATGGCTGCGCTGGTGTTAGTGCGTGAGCAAATGCCTCAGGTTAAAGTGCGGATGGTTAACATCTCCGAGCTGACTTCCGATGGCGTTGGTAGCCTCAAGTATGGCCAAAACCCAACGTTGCTGGATGAGTACTTCACCGCCGACAAAGGTGTGGTGATTAACTATCACGGCTACCCCAACACCATCCATAAGCTGTTGTTCAACTACCCTGGTATTAAGCGTTGCCGCGTAAAAGGCTACGTTGAAGAAGGCTCTACCACTACCCCATTTGATATGGGCGTGCGTAACGGTACTTCTCGCTACCACTTGGTTATCGACATTGCTTACAAGGCGTTCCAGCAAGGTGTTATTACCGATGCACAACACATCGAAGTCACCACTACTATGCTGCAGAAGCTGGTTGACCACCGCAACTACATCAAAGAGTTTGGGGTTGATCCTAAGGATCTAACCGACTGGGTATGGCACCGCTAAGCTCAATCTAGATTAACCAAACTGATTATTTTAAAGGCTCCCACGGGAGCCTTTTTCGATCACCTTCTACATCGATTGGATGTTGTAGCGCATGCCGTAGCAAAGGCGTAAGCTCACCAAACAACCAATAAACGAAGTGGATTTACAGATGGCTAAAGTCTTAACAGGTGGTTGCCTGTGCGGTGCTATTCGCTATCAAACCACGGCCGAGCCATTCGACGCCGATCATTGTCATTGCCGTCAATGTCAGCGAGGCAGTGGCGGTATACTTAATAGTTGGATGGATTTCAAAGCCGAGCAGATTAACTGGCTGAACCAACCACCACGGGAATTTGCCTCTTCAGCAAAAATCCATCGAGGTTTTTGTTCTACCTGTGGCTCCACCATCAGTTATCGCCACAGCGATTACCCTCACTATCTCACCTTAACCATTGCCAGTTTGGACAACCCTAACCACGTTAAACCCAATTACCATATCTTTACCGCCAGCCAACCAGATTGGCTCAGCATTAACGATGACTGCCCTCGTTATAAACATCAGCGCACTAAGCCATCATCTAACTGACACAAATCCTTCTCATAATCACACTACAGCGCCTACAGTCATTGTTATGACTGCAACAGTTACCCTTGAAGGCTGAAGATGAAAAGCGTGATTTGCGATATTGATGGTGTGTTACTGCACAACAACGAACTGATTCCCGGTGCCGATAGGTTCATTGCTCGTTTGCGCGGGCAAGGTAATAAACTGGTGTGCTTAACCAACTATCCGGTTCAAACCGCTAAGGATTTGGCGAATCGGCTGCAATCGGCAGGCATCGACCTAGACGAGTCTCATTTTTACACCTCAGCCATGGCAACCGCAGATTTTCTGACTCACCAGGAGGGCCGCCGAGCCTATGTGGTCGGTGAAGGTGCGTTAACCCACGAGCTCTATAAAAACGGCTTTACCATTACCGACATCAACCCCGAGTTCGTTATCGTCGGTGAAACTCGCAGCTACAACTGGGACATGATCCACCGAGCTGCCAGTTTTATTGCCAACGGGGCACGCTTTATCGCCACCAATCCAGATACCTGTGGCCCAAACTTCAGCCCAGCCTGTGGCGCTCTGTGTGCACCAATTGAACGCATTACCGGTAAAAAGCCATTCTATGTAGGTAAGCCAAGTTCCTATATCATCCGCGCAGCCCTTAACCATATCGATAGCCATTCAACCGATACCATTATCGTTGGCGATAACATGAGTACCGATATCCTTGCCGGTTTTCAGGCTGGACTAGAAACGGTGTTGGTGCTTTCTGGGGTAAGTAAGCAAGACAGTATCGAGCAGTACCCATTTCGGCCAAATCACATCTTTGCTAATGCCGGCGAGATAGATATCGTCTAATAACACTACCCTCAGCGATATTGACACAGGTAGAATTCAGCGTCCCCACTGGCGGCAACAGTTAGTGAGGAGTTCTCGGACCATCGTAAATAACTTAACTTAGTGTGATTGCCAAACTGGTCATCAAGCTCACCGCTGAGCAACAACAGCTCAAATGGTCCGGTAACCGTCATTTCAGCACAGTGGAGGCGAACCAAGCATATTTGCTCCGCATACCCTCGTTGTTGATACAAGGTTTTAACTGACACACCTACTTCAGCCTGCTGCCACTGACCCTGATTAATGCTATCGCTATGTTGTAATGGCCTGTCCGCACCATCGTATTGCCTTAATTTGACCCACAACGTGCAGCCCTGTTGCGAGAATGGCGTATGACAGCTGCCGTCAGGATTGAGCAAATGATAACCTTGAGGATAATCACCGTGTTCATCACTAAACACGCCCTCAAGAACCAAGATCTCCTCCCCTTGTGGATGCTGATGCGCAGCAAAGTCTGAGTTTGGCTCATAACGAACGATCGACGAAACCACTCCACTCTCTGCACCGCCACGGTGGAACAGTCGTTTGCGCAATACCCCAACCGCAGGACTGGCCTGCCAAGCCATCAACGTCGTGTCTTGCCATGGTGAACTAGGACTATCGCTTTGTTCATGCTTCATCAACTACTCCGAGAATTGATTGTCGGCGGTCGCAACAATTGCATACACCTTTTGCGTCGCTCTAGTCTTTACCTGCACACAATTGCTGGGCATGCTGGTTAATGATAACTATCTGATAACAATAGCGAGCTGACAATATGATGCGCAACCTTATCGGCCTTACCGCCATAACTCTGCTTGCCGCTTGCAGCGGTACTTCGACTGTTGATTCCGTGACAACAGTGGCATTCGACGAAGATCGGATCCGAGCAGACATTAAAGAGCTGTCTTCTGATGAATACCTAGGCCGCATGCCAACCACCACGGGAGAAACCCTCACCTTGGCCTATCTCACTGCCCAATTTAAGCAAATGGGCCTCAAACCGGCTAATGGCGACAGCTACCTGCAAGCAGTACCAATGCAACGTTTCACCACTACCGACGCGGCATTAACCCTTGGCCAACGTCATCTGGATTACCCGCAACAGATGGTATTGAACAGCTACAAGGATCAGCAACACGTAGCTATCGAAAATAGCGACATCGTTTTTGTCGGTTACGGCATTAATGCACCTGAATACCAATGGAACGACTACGCCAACCTTAATGTGCGCGGTAAAACCGTGGTGATGTTAGTCAACGATCCCGGCTTCGCAACTCAAGACCCAAACTCGTTTAAGGGCGGTACCATGACCTACTATGGTCGATGGGACTATAAATTTGCAGAAGCTGGCCGCCAAGGTGCAGCGGCAGCGTTGATTGTACACGATACCAAACCCGCCTCTTATCCTTGGAGCGTGGTGAAAAACAGCTGGACCGGCGCCAAATTGGATCTCGCCAATAGCCAAGATCCTCACCCACCGCTCGAGGGTTGGATAAGCCTTGAGGTAGCTAAATCATTGTTCACCGATGCTGGCCTCGACTTCGAGCAACTGTCCCAACAGGCAACAGTTAAGCCGACTCAGATAAGCCTTGGTCTCAGCGCCAGCGCCAACATTCACCAGACGATCGATACCGCCACCAGTTACAACGTTGCCGCTACCCTTCCCGGCAGCAGCAATCATAGTGAACAGGTACTTTACACCGGCCATTGGGATCATATCGGTGCCCACGGCGATGATATCTATAACGGCGCCATGGACAACGCATCTGGTATTGCGGCAATGCTGGAGATTGCCCGTCAATTTAGCCGCGGTCCACAACCTCAACGCAGCGTTACCTTTCTCGCCGTAACCGGTGAAGAGCAAGGCCTATTAGGCAGTCGTTACTATGCCGCCAACCCGCTTTACCCATTGCAAGATACCGTTGGCCTATTCAACATCGACAGCACCAACGTGTTCGGCAAAACTAAAGACTATGCGGTCGTTGGTTTAGGCCATTCACAACTCGAACGTTACGTAGTAGCCGCAGCCACTGCCCAAGGTCGCTCTGTTACTGCCGAATCGAATCCTGCCGCCGGCAGCTACTTCCGCTCTGATCATTTCTCATTTGTACAAAAAGGCGTGCCAGCGATCTATGCAAAAGGCGGTTCCATTGCGTGGGATGAATCCACCGCAACCTACCGTAAACAGATGCAACAAGAGATGAAGGGCTGCTATCACAATCCATGCGATACTTACCGTAGTAATTGGGATCTGTCCGGCACTCTGCAGGACATGCAAGTTTACTTTAACGCCGGTAACGCATTAGCAAACAGTAACGAACGTCCAGGGTTTCATCCATCCAGTGAGTTCCACCGATTACGACCAGCGCAATAGACCCACAGACTCGGCTATAACCAAACGGCGCATTTTGCGCCGTTTTTTATAAATTTACTTATCCAATAAGTGAATGATGAAAAACGATAAACAGTGGCATCTGCGTACAACCTGATAACTTGGCTTCCTGTGGCTAGCATGGCACCTTGCTCTATAACAGTACATCGATAGCATAAGAAATGAAGGAGTCGTCCGAATGTGTGGGATTTTCGCCATTGTTGATATCAAGACAGATCCACAAGCGCTAAGGCACTCAGCCCTAAAATTGGCTCGGACATTACGCCACCGTGGACCCGATTGGTCCGGGATCTACGCCGACGATTACGCTATCTTAGCGCACGAACGTTTGGCTATCGTCGATGTTGAAACAGGTGCTCAGCCACTTATCAGCCCCGACGGTAATGTCGTACTTGCGGTAAACGGTGAGATCTATAATCACCGTGAACTGCGGGAGGAGCTCGCCGTTGGTTACCAATTTCAAACCGGCTCAGATTGCGAAGTTATCTTAGCCTTGTACCTGAAATACGGCACCGACTTCCTCGATAAACTCAATGGGATCTTCGCCTTCGTCCTGTGGGATGCCAACAAAGGCAAATACCTTGTTGGCCGTGACCATCTAGGGATCATCCCGCTTTACCAAGGCTTTGATGAACACGGTAACCGCTATTTCGCATCAGAGATGAAAGCACTGGTACCTGTATGCAATCAGATCTCTGAGTTTTTACCGGGTCAATATTTCGATTCCCGCCGCAAGGAACCCACTCGTTATTATCTGCGCGACTGGGAAAGTTACCAAGCGGTAGCAACCAACCCTGCGGACAAAGCCGAGCTGCAACAAGCGCTAGAAGATGCGGTTCATCGCCAACTTATGTGTGACGTGCCTTACGGCGTGCTTCTCTCCGGTGGCCTAGACTCATCCATTACATCAGCGCTGGCGAAAAAATTCTCTGAACACCGCGTTGAAGACGACGACAGCGGACCAGCCTGGTGGCCACAACTGCACAGCTTTGCCATTGGCTTAGAAGGGGCGCCAGATCTTAAGGCCGCCGCTGAAGTCGCTGATGCTCTTGGCACCGTCCACCACGAATTAACCTTCACAGTGCAGCAAGGGATCGATGCCCTACGCGATGTTATCTACCACCTTGAGACCTACGACGTAACCACAATTCGGGCGGCAACGCCAATGTACCTTATGGCACGTATGATCAAGGCTATGGGCATTAAGATGGTGCTTTCTGGCGAAGGCAGCGACGAGATCTTTGGTGGTTACCTTTACTTCCACAAGGCCCCTAGCCCAGAAGCTTTGCACGAGGAAACCGTGCGTAAGTTGTCCAAGCTGCACCTATACGACTGCTTGCGTGCCAACAAGTCCATGGCAGCGTGGGGGGTTGAGGCTCGAGTGCCATTCCTCGACAAAGAGTTTATCGACGTGGCGATGCGGTTAAACCCAGAAGCGAAGATGATTAAAGAGGGTCGCATTGAGAAGCAGATCCTGCGAGAAGCCTTCGCTCACTATTTGCCAGAATCGGTAGCATGGCGTCAAAAAGAGCAGTTTGGCGATGGCGTCGGCTACAGCTGGATTGACCAACTCAAGGCCTTTGCAGATACCCAAGTGTCTGACGCTGAAATTGAAAATGCTCAGTTCAAGTTCCCGTATAACACCCCTGATACTAAAGAAGCCTACTTGTATCGAACACTGTTCGCCGAACAGTTCACGCTTGAAGATTGCGCTAAGTGCGTTCCCGGTGGCAAATCGGTAGCGTGTTCTACACCAGAAGCACTGGCATGGGATGAAAGTCTCAGCCAGATAACCGATCCGTCAGGTCGAGCGGTGCTATCCGTTCACGCTGACAGCTACTAATTTGCCCACAGCGCCTTGGATTCGCCAAGGCGCTGTGGCCCCCAAATAACGCTTTCCACGCAAGGAGCATACATGAAACTGGAATCACTGGCTCTGCACCACGGCTACACTTCAGAAGCAACCACAAAAGCCGCCGCAGTGCCAATCTATCAAACCACCTCGTACACCTTTGATAACACCCAACACGGGGCTGACCTATTTAATCTGGCGGTTCCCGGTAATATCTACACCCGTATCATGAACCCGACTACCGATGTGCTTGAGCAGCGGGTAGCAGCTATGGAGGGAGGCATCGCCGGTTTGGCCTTAGCTTCAGGCATGGCTGCCATCACCTATGCGTTGCAAGCCATTTGTACTGTTGGCAGCAATATTGTATCCACCAGCCAACTCTATGGCGGCACCTACAACCTGTTTGCCCATTCACTGCCAAACCAAGGTATCGAAGTTAAGCTTATCGACGCTGACGACTTCGACGGCTTTGATGCTGCCATTGACGAAAATACCAAAGCGCTGTTCTGTGAATCGATCGGCAATCCAAAAGGCAACGTGGTTGATATCGAACGCCTGGCTAAAATAGCCCATAAGCACGGCGTGCCATTGATTGTTGATAACACCGTTGCCAGCCCATTCTTATGTCGGCCAATTGAGCACGGTGCTGATATCGTGGTGCATTCGTTAACCAAATACATTGGCGGACACGGGGTTGCTGTTGGTGGCATTATTGTCGATTCAGGCAAGTTCGATTGGGTTGCCAATGCCACCCGCTTCCCAATGTTAAATACGCCAGATCCAAGCTACCACGGTGTGGTTTACACTGAAGCGCTTGGTGCCGCCGCCTATATCGGCCGCTGTCGGGTGGTGCCGCTGCGTAATACCGGTGCAGCAATCTCACCGCACAATGCGTTTTTGATCCTACAAGGTTTAGAAACCCTTGGTTTACGGATGGAGCGTCATTGTGAAAATACCCAAAAGGTGGCTGAGTATCTCAGCGCTCACCCTAAAGTGGCTTGGGTAAATTATGCCGGCTTGGCCGATAGCCCGTTTAACCCAACCGCAGCAAAGATCTGTGGTGGTAAGGCATCTGGGATCTTAAGCTTTGGCATCAACGGCGACGCTAGCGCCGGTGGCCAGTTTATCGATGCGCTGCAAATGATTTTACGACTGGTCAATATCGGCGATGCCAAATCCCTCGCTTGCCATCCAGCATCGACTACCCATCGCCAATTAAGCCCAGAGGAACTCGCCTCTGCTGGTGTCAGTGAAGACTTGATCCGCTTATCGGTTGGTATTGAGAATGTTGAAGATATCATTGCCGACATCAGCCAAGCGCTTGAACAGGTTGGTTAGCTAGCTGGCCAATAGTGATAAACAACGCAGCCGTTATTGGCTGCGTTGTTGTTTCTAGCAAGCACTGTTGGCAACCGCAGCAATGACACTTTGCTGATTCAATACTGTGAATCCGTTGCGCCCGGTCAATAGCATCTATCCTTACCTTTAATACAACATCTTTCATTTCAAGGTAATACATGGAAACCCTTTTACTACTTGGCCAAGTGTTGGCGTTCGTGTTGATGGCAACAATAGGTTGCATCATCCATCGCATCACTAAGCTCGACATTACCCTCTCCTGCTTGGGCAGTGGGGTTTTGGCGGCGCTAATCGTAACCCTGTTTGGTTTCGATCTGGGTTTGCGAGCCAACGACGTCAAAGACCAAGTATTTTACCTATTGCTGCCGGTGCTGGTGTTTCAGGCCGCGTGGCACCTAAAACCAGATCTACTAAAAAAGTGGCTTACTCCAGCAATGTTGCTGGCTACTGTTGGTGTATTAATCACCTGTTTACTTTGCGGTTTCGGCTTGTACTGGGGGATTGGCCATCCCGCCGCTTTCCCGCTATCCACCGCGTTGATCGGTGGCGCCATCCTGTCTGCAACGGATCCCATTGCCGTGGTTGCGACCTTAGTTCGGTTAAAAGCACCGGAAGATTTAGCTACCCTGTTTGAAACCGAAAGCTTACTTAATGACGGCACAGCCATTGTCTTATTTGGCATTGTAATGGCGGTCGCAACCGGAGAGATGTCGCAGCCGGCAATATTACCGGTACTACTCAAATTCTGCGTCGTATTCTTTGGTGGCATGGTGGTCGGGGCTATCTGTGGTTGGCTCGGCATGTGGACCATCCGCTTACTGCAAGGCCAACAACAAAGCATGTTAGTGCTGCTGTTATTGGCCTTTGGCAGCTTTTTTGTGGCGGAGCATTTTTTACACGTATCGGGGATTATGGCAACTGCTGTCAGTGCCTTGGTTTGTCAGATCCAACTGCACAAACACCCCCATCTGTACAAACAGCTCAGCAGCGGTCTCGATTGGTTTGGGCTACTGTTTAATCTGCTTATCTTCTGCTTGATGGGCGTGGTGCTCACAGCCGATATGTTTACCGAACGCTATCTGGCAATTGGTATTGCCATTATTGCCGCCGTGGCAGCTCGGTTTGCCTCCGTCTACCTGTGTCAAACTGCACTATCGGCGGTTGGCAAGCCATTACCTGCCGGTTGGCCGCTATTACTAAGTTGGGGCGGTTTACGGGGCGCCATTGCTATTGCTTTGGTGTTGTCGCTGCCAACAGAGATCCCGGGGTGGTGGACAATTCAGTCAATGGTATTTGGGGTGGTGTTGTTTAGTCTGCTGGTACAAGGCACCAGCTTTGGGCCGTTATTGCGTAGGCAACAAGCGACCAAGCCGTAACCGCTAGTCTGTTAGTCCAACGGCGCTTGAGTAGGTGTTAGTCTCGGCCAATATCACTCAAGCGACCGTTGCTGAGTTTAAGCAGATCAGCTGGGGCTAGCTCGATCTCGAGGCCACGGCGCCCGGCCGAGACACAGATGGTAGCAAACTGCTCGGCGCTGCTATCCAAAACCAAGCTTAATCGCTTCTTCTGCCCTAATGGGCTAATTCCACCAACAACGTAGCCAGTGGCTTTTTCAGCCACTGCTGGATTCGCCATGGTCAGCTTTTTTGCATTAACCGCTTTAGCCAACGCGCGCAGATCCAACTGGCCAGACACCGGAACCACAGCAACATATAAGGTGCCGCTATCATCGGTTGCAAGCAACGTTTTAAATACTTGTTGTAGCGGTTTACCAAGTGCTTCAGCTGCCTCCTCACCATAGGAAGCGACAGCAGGATCGTGTTGATACTGATGGATGCTAAATGCAATTTTCGCTCGTTTGGCCGCGGTAATTGCAGGGGTCATTACGGCTGTACTTCAACCAGTTCAACGTCGAGCTGCAACAACAGCTCTTTGTAGTTTTGTGGCAAATGCTCATCGGTAATGATCATGTCAAACTCATGGCTTTCCATGCCTAAAAAGGTACCGGTACGACCAAACTTGCTTGAGTCAGAAACCAGAATCGACTGTTTGGCAACGGCGGCCAACGCCTTCTTCACCATCACCTTACCTTCGCTAGGAGACGAAACGCCGCGACGATCCCAACAGGTGGCCGAAACAAACGCCACATCCACGTTGAGACGGGAGATGAATGACGCTGCCATATCACCAATACAAGAGTGGTTACCACGATCGATGCGACCACCGGTGAGGTAGTACTCACAGGTGCCATGCTCTGCTAAATAATCGGCGATAAACAGATCATTGGTGATCACCAAAATGTCTTCACGATGCGCAATGGCGCGGGCAATCTCTAAGGTAGTGGTACCAGCATCAAGATAGACTGTGGCTTGTGGTGCCACCATTGGCATACAAGCACGACCAAGAGCCAGCTTAATTTCAAGATTTTGCGTACTCTTGGTTTTATGGTTTTGCTCTTCACGAACGCTTTCAATCCGCTGTACACCACCAGCAACAGAGAATACCCGTCCCTTCTCTTCCAGTTTGGCAATGTCACGACGCACCGTCATATGGGATACCGCCAATTTGTCGGTCAGCTCGCCAATTGTGCAGATCTCCTTATCTTCAAGCATGCTCAAGATAATTCGCTGTCGTTCTGCTGGGATCATTTCGATCTCCTTATATAATGCGGTTTGTCAAAATGGAAAAGCCGGACAGATTACCAGAGCAACAATACTGATTACAGCAATTGTTGTCTGGCACTCTCACAAATTTAGCATGTTTCACAGAGGGTTAATCACAGTTGTTAATGGTTTGGGCAAGAAATACAAAAAAGGCCAAAAGATTGCTCTTTTGGCCTTAGGTAACAACAGTTAACTCTACATTGCGTAGCTGAACGTTACGTAGTAGAAACGGCCAATGTTGTCGTAAGTGGCTGAGGTTGCCGAGGTGCCGCTAGTGTATTCAGGCAGATCCTTGTCAAACAAGTTATCAATACCGAAGCCTAGCTCAACACCATTTTCGAACCCATATACCGCACGAACATCGTGAGTAGTATATGAAGCCCAGTGGTCACCATTTGAGTATTGGGTTGCATAGTTGTCGTAGAACTGTTGAGTATTAGTTTCTACTTCATCAATGTAACGAATTTTCCAGTTGGCATTCCAGTTATTCCATGTGTAATCAACGGTGAAGATACCAGACCACTCAGGGTCACCGGCAACACCTTGGTACTCATCGAAATCGTCGTCATCCTGGAAGGCGTACTCATCGCGCTTGATCAGGTAAGTTGCAATCAAACCGGTACGCAAATCACCATCATACAAATCGACATCGTAAGCAAATTCAAAATCAATACCTTCAGCTTCTTGCTTAGCAACGTTGATCACCTGGTTAGTGATCTTAACGATCTCACCAGAATCATCACGCTCGACTAAGGCACAGTATTGGTTGTTAATGCCTGATGGGTCATCAATACAACGATCGATCATGGTCTGAGCACTAACACCAGAGATGGCGTCGGTAATTTCGATATTCCAGTAATCAATAGTGGCGCTAAAGCCATCTAAGAACTCAGGTTGGAATACAATACCTACGGTGTAGCTATCGGACTCTTCCGGATCGAGATCTTCGTTGCCTTTATTAACACCATCTAGGCTTGCGCTATCGTAATCTGAATCAAAATCAGCTGCGACACCTAAGGCAGCACAGTTCGCTTGACGTAGCGCCAATTGCTCTGGCGCTAAGCCTTCCATTTCGCTCACTTTACAGCTGTCATCGGCACTAAAGAAGTTTTGAGTTTCGGCGCCGTAGAACTCACCTAAGTTAGGTGCACGAACCGCAGTTGCGTAGGTTGCTCGAACTCGAAGGTCATCGTAAACAACCCAGTCCAAACCAACTTTCCAACTCGTTGCATCACCAACTGTACTGTAGTCAGCGTAACGAATCGCTGTATCAAAAGTCAGTGAGTCGATGCCGTACTGATCGTACAACAGTGGAATAGTAAACTCAGCGAAGATCTCTTTTACGTCGAAATCCGCTTTTTCATTTGGAAAGGCGTTGAAGAAGGTATCACCGGATGCTGATAGCTCATCTTCGGTGGTTTCCATCTTCTCTTTGCGGTATTCAATACCGGCAGCGAAGCCAACATCGCCCGCAGGCAACTCAAACAAAGCACCGTTAGCAATAGAGGTACCAAATACGTACTGCTCAACCGTAGCGGTACTAACAGAGTTAGTTGTCATGTAATCCGCTGCTTCGGCAGTTACTGCGCCATCAGCGAAAATATTAGCCGCAACACAACCTTCTGCACGCGCATCTTCTGACGCACATACAATCTCACCGTCAATCTCAACGGCATCAATAGCGTTGAAGAAGTTGGAGTAGATTAGGTTGTTTTGGTTCTCACGCTCGAGTTCGGTTTCACCGTAAATACCATAGGCTTCGAAGTCCCACTCGTCCCATACCACACCTTCAAGGCTGGCTACGTAACGCTGAGTAGTACGCTCGTCTTCTTCAAGACGCTGACCCATGTCATTTAAGAAACGGTTGATGTAGAACGAATCACCGCTCTCATAGCCCGCATCCGTTAACACTTGTTTAAAGTCATCTTGAATAAAGGCGTTGTCGTAATCGAGAGTCAGATTACCGAAGAAGAATGCCGGTTGGCTTCGTGAAGTCGCATTAGTTTCTGACCACTTAGCTTGGAAGCTTGCGGTTAAATCATCGGTGACATCGTAGTTGGTTTTGAAGTTAATCGTGGTGCGATCAAATTCAGGCTGCAGATCTTCGTACTGATTCAGGTTGACGTAATCACAGTCTCCCCAACACTTGGTACCTTCGGTATTAGGCCCAGTATAAACCTCACGCATAGAGCCATCAGGGTTAAAGCTGTAGCTCTTATCTAAGCCATTCCAAGGGCCATAGATTACCGCTGCATTGTTGATGGCATAGTGACCACCTTCTACGTAACGCTTAACGTTCTCACCAGTTGGGTCGTTAACGGTCGTCCATGAGGTTGCAGTGGCATCCCGATCGGTAATCGCCAACGCACTTTGACTAGAATGCTCAATAGAGATACCTGCATTACCGGCGCCATCAGCAAAATCTGAACCGTAGGATAGTGCAAAACGCTTGTTGTCGTAATCGCTGTCATCCGCTTCACCAGCGGTCGCACTCACGTTAAAACCAGTAATATCTTTTTTGAGACGGAAGTTAACCACACCGGTTACTGCGTCAGCACCATAAATAGCTGAAGCACCACCAGTAATAATTTCTACCGATTCAACCCATTCGGTCGGAATGGTGTTTACATCAACTGTAGAATCACCCGCTTGAGATGATACGTGACGCTTACCATCAACCAGAACCAGTGTTCGGCTGGTCCCCATATTACGCAGGTCAAGAATGTTCAACCCGGCAGTACCGATGTATTCCGTTGAGCTAGACAGCGAAAAGGTACTGGCCAACGCCGGCAATTCGTTCAACGCTTCACCGATATTCACCGCACCAGATGAGGTTAACTGTTCTGCAGTAATTACGGTTACCGGGCTCGCAGTTATTGTACCTTCACGAGCAATGCGAGAACCCGTTACAGAGATGCGTTCTACATCTCCTTGAACTTCTTCAGCAGCAACAGCGAAGTTCGTGGTTCCAAGTGCTACAGCAGTCAACGAAGAATAAATTAGTCCTCGACGTACTGCCTTGGATATAGAGGATTCCATAGCCATCAATCATCTCCCTTATGTCGCCAATACACTGTCCGTTACCGGGTGTTTGGTGACTTATTTCTTTATGTACGAAGAACGCAACCTTGCATTCACAATCGAATAATCATCGCAACGTAAAGGAGTGTCAACAACGTAAATGTTTGAAAATATAGGTAAATGATACCAAGCTGTTAATGCAAACGATGGCAACTTTAACAATTAAAGGGCGCGAAGCTTAACGCTCGCCGAATGAAGTGCATTCAGACCTAATGGCGATTGTGACTGCAATGTTAAAAAGTTGAATTCGAAACAATATTATTTTTACGCAAAGATGTCATAAATTGTAAATAGTCGCCATTGACTGCCCCTTATTAGGGAGTGCTGAAGCTTTCTTAACATTATCATTTTAGGTGTGTATCACTACCCCATGGCCGATAAGCCCTGACCGGCTTTGGACAATAGTTGGCTGTTGTATCTCTATTTCACCCGGTATCGCCGTTAGTAATTGTGTTAACTCGGTTGCTGATAGTGCCACACCAAGCTGTTGCTCGTTCCTAAGCCGAAACTGATGCAATGCATCACAATTAGTCAGCCAAAGATTTTTCGCCCCCTCGAGAGACTGCTTAGCAAGCTGGTTAAGCACTCGATCAACCCCTGTCAAAAGGTAACTAAAAAACGCAGCGCTTACTGCCGACTTTAACTTCGACAAACATTGATCAAGCTGTTGGCTGCGATACTGAAACTGCTGCTTGTTGTTATTGGAATCACCACGACGGTGCTCGAGTTGATAAATGGTTTCTGCGAGCAACAATAATGGCCTCGTCAGCTCCACCTGTTCGAATCGCCTAATGTCCTCAATTTCTTGCTTAGCTTGTAGTGTAATCGTTGACTGTTGGTGATGCATCAGAGCAACAAAACGACCGCCTTGTTTGAGCATGCGGACGGCTTCTGCCAAAGCCGCTTCAGTATTGCCATACTCCAGCCCAAATTGAGAGATCACCAGATCAAACTGATTGGAAGCGAATGGTTGTTTCTCAGCTTCTACTCCCATCAAGGTCAACACGTTATCTATCGGTTTAACATCGGCGAGATCCGTCGCCGTCCAGCGCCATTGAGGACGATTAATTGCAACAATTGCATCCCCCTGCCCTGTCGCAATATCCAATGCGTGGACAGAATCGCCTAACATAGCGGTATTGGTTTGCCAAAAATCGGCCATCGCCGCACGTAATTCAGCGTCTGCAATTACTGCACCGTCTGAGTTGCTCCAATAACTATCCCAGTGATCCATCGCCTTCCCCAAAAACAATTCAGATAAACAAAAGGGAGCCGAAGCTCCCTCATCATGTTTACTAACTCAACTTAGAAACGCTGGGTGTAAGTAACCAAGTAAGTACGGCCATACAGGTTGTACAAGTCGGTGTTGTAGCTCAAGTTGCTGTCCAACTCTGGATCTTCATCAGTCAGGTTACGCACTGCCAAGCTTACGGTACCTTCCCAGTTGGTCTGGTAGTTGTAGGTAACGTCGAAGGTAGTATGTGAGTTGATCTTACCTGACTCTTCGTAAGTTACCGGATCGGTATCTTCTGACTGGCTATCGATGTATTGGGTCAGGATAGAAGCCGAATGACTGCCCATTTCCCAATCAATAGTCCATGTGGCACGGTACTCAGGCAAACCGTTGCGACCAACCATATCGTTGGTTGGGCCATCGAAGTACTCTTCGTCTTCGTAGCTCAGTACCCAAGTGACATCTAGGTTAGTACCAAACTCACCAATTTCAGTTTCAAAACCGGTGTAGTTAAGGTTGATATCCACACCGTCGGTATCGAAACCATTACCGTTAACCAGTGGCGTTGTTGCTTCTAGTAGACGACCGTTTGGATCGTCACCAGCTCGCACGATTTCTGCACCGTTTGACAGGTTGCCGTAACCCACGTTCGCTTCTTCAGTCAGCAACGAGTCTAGCGAGATAAAGGTAATTACGTTGTCGATAGACAGGTTGTAGTACTCAACCTTGGCACTGAACTCGTCGGTAATGTTCCAGATAACACCTAGGTTGTAGAAGTCAGACTCTTCCGCATCTAAATCTTCGTTAGCGGTACGGGTTACGTCGTACTGGCTTTCAGTACAGTCGTTAGCGCTAGTGCCTTGAAGTTCACAGTAGCGGTAATCGGTCGCGTAATCGGCACTGAACGAATCAGCAGCGTACAAATCAGACAGTGCTGGTGCACGGAAGCCTTGCCCCCAAGAGGCACGGATAACTACGTCTTCCAATGCTTGGTAACGTAAGCCAACCTTTGGCGCCACGTTGTCACCGAAATCGGAGTAATCATCGTAACGCAGTGCAAAGTTCAGCTCTAAATCGTCGGTTACTGGAACCACTGATTCGGCAAAGATTGCCCACACATCACGGTCGCCGCCGGAGCCATTACCTGAAGAACCAATAACTTCGCCGTTGGCAGACTCTTGGTCTACTTCAGAGCTGTAGCTGTAATCTGCCCATTCAGTACCGACGTACCAACCGACCATGCCTGCTGGCAGTTCGATTGCTTCGAAGTTGATACCGAAGTTGATGCTGTGGAAGTCCATGAAGTCTTGAGCAAGAACGTCGTGGCTGATCGCTGCAACAACAGACTCGTCATTGCCTTCAGGGCCGAAATTAAACTCGCCTGACTCAACCAGCGCTTCGACAGTTGGGCGGTGAACGTAACCGCTACCGTAGTTGCTGTTTTCAGCACGGTTAAAGTGGTAGGTCAGATCCCAACCGAAATCATCGTGCTCACCCTCCAGTGCAAACTGGATATCGGTAGAGTAATCGATAGTAGTGGAATCGCGGGTGCCTACGTCGGTAAAGCGGTAGTAAACACGACCGGCGTTTTCATTGGTGGAAGAGCCAGTATTTACGCCGTCGACCCAGTTTTGGATCTCAATTTGATCGGCATCAACGTTAAACCAACCAGCAGCTGGTGCGTAACGACCAAAGGTTTCGTTACGGCTAAACAGCGCTTGGGTGTTAAAGGTAATTTCGTCGGTGATGAAGTATTCACCGTTGATATAACCAGCGGTGTATTCACGGGCTGCGTGATCCGCGCCTTCAGCGGTGTAATCGTAACCACAGATGTAATCGCCGTCGCCGTAATCATATACGTGACCGCCGCCAACCATCTTATCGTTGTTACACGCTTCCATTGGGCTGAAGGCAAACGTGGTCATATCTAAGAAGTTACGAGCGTATGCGGATACACCAGTGGTGTCATTATAGAACTGCTCATCGAGGCCAGTTGAGCTACTAAACCAACGATCGCGCTGGTAAATGATGTCACGATCCTGGTGTTCAACCGAGAACGATACCGAACCTTTGTCGCCGGCAATACCGCCAACAACGTGAGCTTTCCACTCGTCACCACCGTCTTGCTCGGGCGAAGAACCAGTTGCAGAGATCTCAAGGCCTTCGTAGCCTCGCTTCATGATGATGTTAACTACACCAGCAACCGCATCAGAACCATATACCGCAGATGCACCATCAGTCAGAACTTCAATGCGATCAATCGCCGCTGTTGGAATGGTGTTTAAGTTAACCGCGCTGCCACCCATAGTTGGTGAACCAGGCATGCGCTTACCGTTGATCAATACCAAAGTACGATCGGCGCCGGCACCACGCAGGTTAATATTTGATTGGCTTTGCCAAGTACTACCAGAGCTTTCAGAGAAAGAGCCGAATGTATTTAAGTTACTTTGGCGAAGTACGTCTGCTGCAGATAAAGCACCGGTCTTCGCAAAGTCTTCGGTAGTAATTAACGTTACCGGCGAAGCGCCTTCCAGATCGGTACGTTTAATACGAGAACCGGTAACTTCAATACGTTCCACTTCTTCATTTTCTTCCGCCGCAACAGTAAAGCTTGTTGTCCCTAAGGCTACTGCTGTTAACGAAGAATAAATTAACCCTTGGCGTACCGCCTTGGATACTGAGGATTCCATAGCCATTGAACATCTCCCTTATTTCATCGTCATTATTTGGATCAAAGGTGCGATGAATTATTTATTTAAATTGACTGCAACCATGCATTCACAACAAAATATTCATCATAACAACATGTTGTGTCAACTCACCCGAGGTTAACCCTTATAGGTAAATGTTAACTGCCAGTTAAATGAGATAATTAAAGGTGACAATTACAAATTGACCAATCACTTGGTAATACAACAGTAGAGCGCTACATCGTTTAAAAAAAAGAATGGTTACGCAAATGTTACAACCTAGACATTAAATTAACGTCCATTCTAAAAAAAATTTGAAAACAATTTGTTTTTCAGCCTAAAAGTGACTAATAAACCAGCGTAACAAAATTCGAATGGACAATAGAAACAGGTTGTTCACTCATTGAAAGTGCAGTGATAACAGAGGCTAAGGGGAGATAATAATTGAGGAAATTATTATCAAGAAAAGCCCGAGCAATATACTCGGGCTTTTTCGTCAGTTAGATATTTTGCCTAATGACAACTTAGAACTTCAGGTTGAAGTTCGCATAGAAGTAACGGCCTAAAGTATCGTAAGTGTATGGGTCAGTATTTGAATCGTTGTAACCGGTGTAGTACGGCGGCTCTTCATCCAAGAGGTTGTTTACGCCTAAACGAACCGTAGTGTGATCAGTAAATGCGTAAGAACCAGATAGGTCGTGGTAGATGATGGAGCCTGTCGTCGCCGAATTACACGCAGATGGGTCATCAACACAGCTGGAACTATCCATATCGCCAATGTAACGCGCTTGGTAGTTTACATCCCACTTGTCGCCAGATGCAGTTACACCCAAGTTTGACTTCCACTCTGCGTAACTACCGATGTTACCGGTAATCAAGCCAGCGTAATCTGTGGTTTCACCAGCGACTTCAACCTTGTACTCATCCAGGTAGGTTGTATCTGACGTTATACGCCAGTCAACGTTCGCCATTTCAAAGGTGTAGGTTAAGTTCAAGTCGAAACCGGAAGTTTCTTCAGAACCAATGTTCTGTAAGCCGTTATCAAACGCAATACGTTTAGAGTTATCGATGTTGATGTTCGACGACTGACAAACCGCATTATCGGTGTTGATTGGATTGCCTGCACTATCCATACATAAATCTACAATATACTGAGCATCAATCTCAGCAATCGCGTTATCGATTTCGATTTTGTAGTAATCCAACGTTGCCGAGAAGCCTTCTAACATCTCAGGTTCGATAACCATACCTACGGTAATGGTGTTAGCTTCTTCTGGCGTCAGAGCGTCGTTACCACCAACTGTTACTTCGGCTTGGTCTTGGGCAATATCGTGTTCGATATACTCAAACGATGTTGCTGCACCACCATATAGCTCGTCCACGCTTGGGGCACGGAATGCGGTAGAGGACACACCACGGAACATCAATTGATCGTTAACACGCCAAGTAGCACCCAATTTCCACGTGTAATCAGAACCAAAGGTGTTGTAATCGAAGTAACGCGCCGCAGCAGTCATCTCAACGCTTTCGGCAAACGGCTTATCTTCCAGTAATGGGATAACAAATTCCGCGTATAGCTCGGTAACGTCGAATTCCCCCTGAGTTGACTCAGTAGCTGGGTCGTTGGCGAGACCTTGAGCCGTTAATGAATCAGGGATAAACCACGCTTCCTCTTCGCGGTATTCAATACCGCCTGCCATGGAAACCATACCGGCTGGTACTTCAAACAGATCTCCGGAAACCGAAACGGAGAACATTTTCATTTCGCTGCCACCGGAGTTTTGCTCGGTGTAAACGTATTCGTCTAGGTTAGCCCACGCTTCTTGGTCTAGTGGGTTGAAGCTTTGATTGTCGATATCTTCCTGAATCGACCCCATGTTAACCAAGTTGTCAAGGCGATCTACCGAGTCGTTCCGTCCATAGTTAAGGGCAGCATCCCAAGTCCAGCCATTTTCAAACTCGCCTTCCAAGGCAAGAACTACACGCACCGTATCAACAACCTGATCAAAGTCTCGGGTACCAACATCAGTTAAACGGCGACCGTAAGAGAGTGCTTCACCTTCGGTAAATGGATTAGAGGCTCCCGTATCCATCCAATCAGCGTACTCAAAATCAAACCATACCGGTTGCGGTGCCATTGATTGCTCAGAGGTCCGTTTGGTATAGGTAGTTTCGATGCTGCCAGTGGTGGTTTCGGTTAACTCATAAGTACCGACCGCGGTTAGGTTGATACGCTCCATTGGCGTGTAGAGGTAACTTGTAAGGGAATAGTTATAGAAGTCATCATCGCTAAAATCACGCCACGAGTTATCATCGTCACCTTTGTACTTGCCATCTGCAGTCCAGATGGTGCCGCCTGGAGCATACGATGAGCCGCCACAGTACAAGTTATTATCGCTATCTTCAGAAATTGGGCAGTCTGAGAAACTACGGTCGCCCTGGCTGGCTTCGCCGCGGTCAGTGTATTGAACACCAACAACAATGTTACCACGGTCAAAACTGCCACCCATGGTCAAATCAATAGAGGTCTCTTCTGCATCCCCTTCACCGGAGGTACCGGTTTGAGCGTTCAATTCAAAACCTTCGAAATCACGCTTCAAGATGATGTTTACTACACCAGATACCGCATCAGAGCCATATACTGCGGAGGCACCATCTTTAAGGATCTCAATACGTTCAATCATCGACACTGGAATGGTGTTTAAATCTACGGTTGACGCCGCACCGGTACCCGATGCGATCATTCTACGGCTGTTAACCATTACCAATGTACGTTGTGAACCTAACCCACGTAGGTCGATGGTCGCGTTACCCTGAGAACCGTTGTTCAGACCAGGGTTGGTCATTGCACCACCTGTCGACGTTAGATCTTGCAGCACACTGTCGATGGACGTAACCCCCATCGCTTTAAGGCTACTCGCATCAATAACGGTTACTGGACTAGCTGACTCCATGTCAGAGCGCTTAATTCGAGAACCAGTTACTGCGATACGCTCAACATTATCCGCACCATCTACTTCGGCCGCTAGAGCGGAAGTTGTTGTCCCTAAGGCTACTGCAGTTAAAGAAGAAAAAATTAACCCTTGGCGTACTGCCTTGGACACTGACGATTCCATAGCCATTGAACATCTCCCTTATCACTATTTTATTTTTTTAGTAAATACGTAATGAATCATTTCCCATCACACAATGAAACCTCGTATTCACAACAAAATATTCCGCATAACAATATAATGTGTCAACCCTTACATTTGTTAATAGCTAGTGTGAAATGTTACAGCGCGGAAATTGCCGATAATAAAATAAATTAAATTAAAAAGCACAAACATTGCAGATAGCCAGCGGCAACAACCGGTATACACAAACAGCGCAAATGTTAATCCCGTGTAACCATTGGGATTTGTAAATAAGTGTATGTTTTGTAAATTATCGATAAAAGATTTTTTATGCACATAGAAAACCACTTTTCGCCAAGAAACCCATCGAAACGATCAGTTGTAGCTAGTCGCAATGAATAACAATCAGTGAAATGTGAATGACAATTCAGCCGCAAAGCTAGCTACACAACGTTCCATCGACTGATTTATGTTTATTGCCGATAAAGGCACGTTGCTGGCAGGTTAAAGCTGGACAAAAGCAAAGTTGCATCTGAACAATTATTGCACCATTTCACATAACGCTTCATTGCTGGTATTTCCCATAAGGTTGGTTGGTTATTGCGCCACTACTAGTGGCTACCGCCCTTCTAATGCTTATTGCCATATGGATGAGCTACTAAAATTAATATGAGTAAATTTAATTTTGTTATAACCATAAAAAAGCCCGAGCAAATGCTCGGGCTTTTTTTAAGTTTAATAGCTAAATCAATCTATTATTTAACTGCATTTAGCAGCATAAAAAACTGACTCATTGATACTATTAAAATCTACTTCGAATTATTAGAACTTCATGTTGAAGCTAGCGTAGAAGTAGCGACCTAAGGTGTCGTAGGTGTACGGATCAGTGTTGGAATCGTTGTAGCCAGAGTAGTACGGTGGCTCTTCATCCAATAAGTTGTTTACACCAACACGAACGGTTGTGCTATCAGTAACGGCGTAAGCACCGGACAGATCATGGTAGATGATCGTTCCTGTGGTAGGCGAGTTACAGCTAGATGGGTCATCAGCACAGCTAGCGCTGTCTAAGTCGCCAATGTAACGTGCTTGATAGTTTACGTCCCACTTGTCGCCAGAGGCACTAACGCCCAAGTTCGATTTCCACTCAGCGTAACTACCGATGTTCTGGGTAATCAGGCCGGCGTAATCGACGGTCTCGCCAGCAACTTCAACCTTGTATTCGCTCAAGTAGGTTGTGTCTAACGTTACGCGCCAGTCGATGTTCGACGTTTCAAAGGTGTAGGTAAAGTTAATATCTACACCAGAGGTTTCTTCAGAACCGATGTTCTGCAAACCGTTGTCGAAGGCGATGCGGTTAGAGTTATCGAAGCTGATGTTCGACGACTGACATACTGCATTATCAGTATTGATTGCGTTACCCGCATTATCCATACACAGGTCGACAATGTACTGAGAGTCAATCTCAGCAATCGCGTTGTCGATCTCGATGCTGTAGTAATCTACGGTTGCAGAGAAACCTTCCAAAAACTCTGGCTCAATAACCACACCTACGGTGATGGTTCTGGCTTCTTCTGGAGTTAGTTCTTCATTGCCACCAACGGTTACTTCAGCTTGATCTTGAGCGATGTCGTGTTCTACGTATTCAAACGAAGTCGCTGCGCCGCCGTATAACTCGTCAACACTTGGGGCACGGAATGCGGTAGATGATACACCACGGAACATCAACTCAGAGTTAACGCGCCAAGTTGCACCCAACTTCCAAGTGTAATCAGAATCAAAGGTGCTGTAGTCGAAGTAACGAGCCGCAGCCGTCATTTCAATGCTTTCTGCAAATGGCTTGTCTTGCAACAGCGGTACTACGAACTCTGCATACAGTTCAGTAACGTCAAAGCCACCGCTGGTTGATTCGGTCGCAGGATCGTTAGCTAGACCTTGAGCGGTCAAAGAGTCAGGCGTGAACCATGCGTCCTCTTCACGGTATTCAACACCAGCAGCCATCGACACATAGCCTGCAGGAACTTCAAACAGTTCTCCGGCAACAGAAGCAGCAAATACCTTCATCTCACTGCCACCAGAGTTTTGCTCGGTGTAAACGTATTCGCTTAAGTCCGCCCAGCTTTCTTGAGCCAGTGGGTTAAATTTCATGGTGTCGATATCTTCTTGAATCGAACCCATGTTAACCAAGTTGTCGAGGCTGTCAGTTGAATCGTTACGGCCGTAGTTAAGCGACGCGTCCCAAGTCCAGCCACTTTCGAACTCACCTTCCAGTGCCAATACAACGCGAACCGTGTCAACTACCTGAGAGAAATCACGAGTACCAACGTCGGTCAAACGACGACCGTAAGACAGCTCGTCACCAGCTTCAAATGGGTGATCGGCACCGGTATCCATCCAATCGGCGTACTCAAAATCAAACCATACTGGCTGCGGAGCCATCGTTTGGTCAGAGGTACGTTTGGTGTAAGTAGTCTCAATGCTACCGATGGTGGTATCGGTTAACTCATAAGTACCTACCGCAGTCAGGTTAATACGCTCCATTGGCGTATACAGGTAGCTATCGGTGGAGTAGTTGTAGTAGTCGTCGTCACCAAACTCACGCCAAGAGTTGTCATCATCCCCTTTGTAGGTGCCATCTTCAGCCCAGATGGTGCCACCTGGGGTGTAAGAAGAACCACCGCAGCTCAGGTTGTTGTTATCGTCTTCAACGATCGGACAATCAGAGTAGCTGCGATCGCCTTGGCTGGCTTCACCACGGTCGGTGTACTGAACACCAATAACGATGTTGCCGCGATCGAAACTGCCACCTAGGGTTAAATCAATGGAAGTTTCTTCAGCATCACTTTCGCCAGACATGCCTGTTTGTGCATTTAATTCAAAGCCTTCGAAATCACGCTTCAAAATAATGTTAACCACACCAGATACGGCGTCAGAGCCGTAAACCGCTGAAGCACCATCTTTGAGGATCTCAATACGCTCAACCATGGACACAGGAATGGTATTCAAATCGACCGTTGATGCTGCGCCGGTACCAGATGCAATCATACGACGGCCATTTACCAGTACCAAAGTACGCTGCGCACCTAAACCACGCAGATCGATAGTCGCATTACCCTGAGAGCCGTTGTTTAGGCCTGGGTTGGTCATCGCGCCACCAGCAGAAGTCAGATCTTGCAGCACGCTATCAATGGAAGTTACGCCCATTGATTTTAAGCTGTCAGCATCAATAACGGTTACTGGACTGGCTGATTCCATATCGGAACGTTTGATACGAGAGCCCGTTACAGCGATGCGCTCAACGTTATCTGCACCATTATTCTCTTGAGCAGTTGCGAAGCCTGCTGTTCCCAATGCCACAGCGGTAATCGAAGAGAAGATCAAACCTCGACGTACTGCTTTGGATACTACTGATTCCGTAGTCATAGTTTTATCTCCCTTGTTTCATCTTTCAGGTTGTTCACACAAACATTAAATGAATTAATTTTTATAATTTATGAATACAATCCCGCATCCATTACCCAATAATCTTCACAATATATTGTTGTGTCAACACAAGTAATGTTGGTTGAATTAACCAGTTGTTAATTGAGCGTTAGCTTTCTTGTGGGGTAAATTCGCCAAATTGGTGGAAATTGAACTTAGATCCCACTATGGCGGGGTTTAGGCTGCAGTCAGGTTTGTAAGGCATTTGTTTCGATTTTCATTCGGATTATTCAGACAAACCAAAAAAAATAAAATTATTAATAACATCATTAATAATAGTTCTTGCGCTAGCGACTGAAATCCACATGTGGCGACACTTTCACCTAGGTTGCGGATTGCTAGCGGTACAATAAAGCCGCAAAAGAGTAATAAATATTAATAAAATAGAAAATTGAAATGACTAAAGCATAATCACATACAAATAATAACAAGATGAAATAGAGATATGATTTGAGCTTACAACAACACCATGTTGTTAATTACTCGCCCTATTTGGCAACGCAAATTGTCAGAATACTATTTCTGGCGGAAACTCAGGCACTCATTCATGCATGCTGCATAATTAGTCAAAAAATGCACTACTCAATAGTCTTAGTTGGCACTTTTCATCTAAATTCGAATACAAGGATGCAACCAAGATATTGCCGTTCTAATACTGTAAATGCGCGACTAGACAGCCCCAATACAAAAACAATGGCACACTGCCGTTTGAGCCCATAGCCGTCGCGAAACAACCTCCGCAAACGACAATAGTGGTATCACTTAAGACAAACTTAGGCAGCTAAGCCGACGCAACGCAGCTAAAGCGCTTTACTCTTGCCTAGTTTGGCTCTGCTAAAACAGAGGCGACGAATTACCTGCTAGGCATATACCACAAGTGTTGTGACGCTATTGAAAGGCTGTGTCGTAGTTAGTTGTTGAGTCAAGTCTTCGGCTGTACCGATTGTGTTTGCTAGAGGCTATGTCGCGGCTGCGGCGACACATTCTTATATGCATTAGGGCGGAGCTTCGCCCCCTTTGTCTTAGGCCACAGTCCAAAACGCGTCGCTGGACTGCTCCAATGCGGCAGAAACTCAACGGCGGTAGTACTTCCCCTTGCATTAAAACTCGCCTAGCCAGTGCTTTAACAGCATTGGAAAGAACAACACTGAGTTGGTACACAGCCTATTGCAACGGCCAACCTTATTATTGTAGTAACACGTTGAGGCAGGATAATTTACAAGGGGCTATAGAACGAATAGAAGCGATATGAGTGCCCCCACGGATGTGGGCGCACTTGAGGCAGGACTACTACTTGAGTAGCGGATGATCAGCTGGCAATTTACCGGCTATCCACTTAACCAGTCGATGACGAAAATTCTGGGCACTCTCTTGAACCGCAGGCAGTGGCGCGATCAATTTATCATTAACCAACAATCGGTAAATCGCTTCAACCTTATTGTCAGCAGAGTCCGTGGGGCTGAATGAGCTATAACCAGCCTTAACCGCATACGCTTGCCCAATCTGCATTGCAGTCTTAAGTAATTCTTTCTCGTTCTTGAGCTTCTTCATCACTTCCCCGTCTTGATAGACCACTTGTACTTCAAGGTAGTTTATAAACTATGCGCGTCCACCTTAACTGAAATAACCACAGCATCGCCATGACCAATGCCACATTCGTTAGCAAATTAGACATTCAGATCAGTATCTTAATTTAACCTAGCTGTGGTATATTCGCGCTCCGGCTGTGCTTGGCCTGCAAGCATATTCGGTAGATGCCGAAATCGAAGGATTTAGCATGACAAACCCTCTGTTTCAAAAAGACATCATCTCCATTGCCGACCTGTCCCGGTCCGAACTTGAGTTGATCGTCACCACGGCCCAATCCATTAAAAAAAAACCACGGCCAACCCTACTGTCTGGCAAAGTCATCGCCAGTTGTTTTTTCGAAGCCTCCACTCGCACTCGACTCTCATTTGAGACCGCAGTCTATCGACTTGGCGGCAGCGTCATCGGTTTTGATTCCGGCGGTAACACATCATTGGCGCAAAAAGGGGAAACCCTTGCCGACTCCGTTAATGTAATTGGTTCCTACAGCGATGCATTTGTAATGCGTCATCCGCAAGATGGTGCCGCTCGTCTTGCCAGCATACACGCCAACGTACCAGTGATTAATGGTGGTGATGGCGCTAACCAGCACCCAACCCAAACATTGCTCGACCTGTTCTCAATTTATGAAACGCAAGGCACCCTTGAAGGCTTAAAGATCGCCATGGTTGGTGATTTAAAGTATGGCCGCACTGTGCATTCGTTGACTCAGGCGCTAGCGCTGTTTGGCTGTGAGTTTTTCTTCGTTGCCCCGGAAGCACTGCAGATGCCGGCGTACCTATGCGAAGAGTTAGATTCAGCTGGTGTTAGCTATCAGTTCAGTAACGAACTAGAGGCAGTATTGCCACAGCTGGATGTGCTCTACATGACTCGAGTGCAAAAAGAGCGCTTTGACCCAACCGAATATCAGCACATGAAATCTCAGTTTGTGTTGAGTGCAACCATGCTCCATGACGTAAAGCCGAACTTCAGAATTCTGCACCCTCTGCCTCGCGTCGATGAGATAACCACTGACGTTGATGCAACCCCATACGCTTATTATTTCCAGCAAGCGGAAAATGGTGTCTATGCCCGTCAGGCGTTATTGGCGCTGGTATTAACTGAGGATCTGTAAGATGAACAAACTCCAAGTTGAAGCAATTGAACACGGTACCGTTATCGATCACATCCCAGCGGGGATGGGGGTACGTATTCTAAAGTTCTTCCAGCTGACCGATAACGGCGAACGCATTACCGTGGGGTTAAACCTACGTACCAGCGATGGTGGCAGCAAAGACCTTATTAAGGTCGAAAACACCACCTTCTCTAAAGAGCAGGCTGACCAATTGGCTTTATTTGCCAGCAGCGCCACCATGAATCTGATCAACAACTTTGAGGTTGTTGACAAGTACCAAGTGCAACTGCCGCAATCGATTGATCGTATACTGCAATGCCCAAACAGCAACTGCATTACCCAGCATCAACCGGCTCAAACTCGATTTTACGTAAACCACAGCAACTGCACGCCCACGTTGAAGTGCCAATATTGCGAAAAGAGTTTTAGCGTCGGGCTATTTAAAGAGCTTAATTAATAAAGGCTGCCCAGGCTTGTTCTGGGCCGCACTTCTCATCCAGTAAAAATACCGCAACAATTTCCCCACCTATTAAGTTTGGCGGTGTACCAACTAAGTGTTGTTCTTTCCAATGCTGTTAAAGCACCGGCTCGACGAGTGTTGATACAAAGGGAAAGCACTACCGCCGTTGATCTTCTGCCGCATCGGAGCAGTCCAGCGACGCGTTTTGGACTGTGGCCTAAGGCAAAGGGGGATTCCAAAGGGGGCGAAATTCGCCCCTAATGCATATAAGAATGTGCCGCCGTCACCGCGACATAACCCCTTAAGAGTACTGCAATCGGTGCAGCCGAAGGCTTGATATAAACCTCAACACTTAACTGTGACACAGCCTATTTCATTGGCAAGCCGATACCACTCAACCGCTTTATCAACTACATTAACGCTGACTGCCCCACGGCCGTCACCCCATCTTTGTTATAGGTTAGGTATGAAACACCAGCAGTGTCAGCACTACTTGTTAGCTAAGCCCGAAACGACTGAGTCTAATCCGTTTGGCCCAGAGGTAGCGGTGTTTAAAGTGGCCAATAAAATGTTCGCTACTCTATCTTGTAAACGAGACAAACAGCACTGGTGGATGAACCTCAAGTGCGACCCCGATGAAGCACTGGCATTACGAGATATTTTTACCGCCGTTATCCCTGGCTATCATATGAACAAGAAGCATTGGAATAGCATTATTCTCGACGGCTCAATTCCTACAGGGGAGATCCAACGCATGATCGATAACTCTTACCTGTTAGTGGTTCACTCGCTGCCCAAGCAAGCGCAAACGGCACTGCTATTACAACTCAAGCATCACTGTTCAACTGGGTAACGACAATAATCTCTTGCCTCATGCAATCTGCGCATAGTTTTAGCAAATGAATACTATTTGCAAGCGAGTCACTACGCTATCCCATTGATTATCAATCAACCACTATGCATTTTATACATAATGCCAATGCGTTCAAATCAATATCCTGTAAAACCGTCCTACGCTAAAGTAGCAGCCAATTGCTACTCAACAGGATAAACGCCATGTTTAACGCTCTGGTTTTAAACCAAGAAGGTAAAGCGACGATCGCTGCCGTTACCCAAATCGACGAATCACAGTTGCCTCAAGGCGATGTGTTGGTTGCGGTGGACCGCTCCTCTTTGAACTACAAAGATGGCTTAGCCGTTACCGGTAAGGGCAAGATCATTCGTAACTTCCCAATGGTGCCAGGCATCGATTTCGCCGGTACCGTAATTGAGTCCGCCGACGAACGCTTTACTGCGGGCCAACAGGTTATCCTAACCGGTTGGGGCGTTGGTGAGCGTCACTGGGGCGGCATGGCAGAAAAGGCTCGAGTTAAAGCCGATTGGTTGGTGCCAATGCCGCAACAATGCGATGCCGATAAAGCGATGGCGATTGGCACCGCAGGTTTAACTGCCATGTTATGTGTGCAAGCGCTGATCGACGGTGGAGTAACCACAGATAGTGGTGAGGTTTTGGTAACCGGCGCCTCTGGTGGTGTGGGTTCTGTTGCCGTCACTGTGCTATCTAAGCTGGGCTACAATGTGGCAGCACTAACCGGACGTGTGGATCAAAACGGTGAGTTGTTGAAGCAATTAGGTGCAACCACCGTCCTTGAACGCAGCGAACTGGAAGCGGACGGCCGTCCACTAGAAAAAGGACGTTGGGCCGGTGTAGTCGATACCGTAGGGAATACCGTGTTAGCCAATGCATTGGCGCAAACTGATTACAATGGTGTAGTTGCAGCTTGCGGCTTGGCCGGTGGCTTTGCGCTCCCAACAACGGTAATGCCGTTTATTTTGCGTAATGTGCGCCTGCAAGGGATCGACTCAGTAATGTGTCCGGTTGCCGTGCGCCAACAAGCGTGGGACAAGCTGATCGAGTTGCTGCCAGAGTCATTCTACACTCAGGCTACCGAAACCATCGATCTTGCCCAGGTACCGCAGTACGCTGAAGCGATCACCAACGGCCAAGTTACAGGTCGCGTTATCGTTAAAATGTAAATTGCTCCGCAACGACTCCCACAGCCCAAGCGCTTAATGGCACTTGGGCTTTTATTTGGCTGTGTCAAAGTTAGCTGTTGAGATTTATCTCAAGCCTTCGGCTTTACCGGTTGTGGCGTTTGAAAGGGTTATGTCGCGGTGGCGACGGCACATTCTTGTATGCATTGGGGGGGAGCTTCGCCCCCGTTGGAATCCCCCTTGCCTTAGGTCGCAGCCTAAAACGCTTCGCGGGACCACTCCAATCCGGCAGAACATCAGCGGCGGCAGTGCTTAACCCGTTGTATCAAAACTCGCCTTGCCGGCGCTTTAACAGCATTGGAAAGAACAACACTTAGTTGGTACACAGCCTTTTTATTTTAATTCGCCGCTAAGCAAGCTTTGGGTCGCCAGGGTTATCTGTTCGCGCAGCCAGCGTTGGCCCGGATCGTACTCGGTGCGTGAGTGCCAGAACAGCTGGTAGTCGATGCGAGGCATGGTAAACGGCAATGTCTTTACAACCAATTGGTGCTGTTGTGCCACCATTTCCGCCATACCAGAAGGCATAATTAGCATCACGGCTTGCAGCGGCAATACCGCCAAGGTGCTGTCTAGGTTCGGACTGCGGATCAACGGTGGTAACACCCCGTAATCCATCATCGCATCATCAAGCAGTGCCTTAACGCCATCACTCACGGCGATAATCGCGTGCTGATATTGGGAAAAATGACACTCGGTAAGGTCCTCTTGCGCCAATGGATGATCCGCTGCCACCAGACAACGCACTCCCACCTGCCCTAGCTCTTGTCGGTTCAGTGGTGCTGGTGCGTTAGTATCGCGGCATATCGCCACATCAACCCCTTTGATACTAAGCTGAGCTAACAATTCCTGCTGCTGTACTGGGGTGATCTCAAGTCGCAATTGCGGTGCCTGCTGATAAAGCCGTTTTAAGATCAGTGGAATACAGGCCTGCATGGCAAAATCAGTAACGGCAATGGTAAAACGTTGCTGACAGCTCTGCGGTGAAAACGTTTTCGGTGAAAATAGGTTGCTCAACTGCGCAATCGGCTGTTGCAGTTGCCGTTCGCATTCAAGTGCAAACTCGGTTGGCTCCAAACGTTGCCCAACCCGATTAAACAACGGATCGTCGAGCATCTGCCGTAAGCGCGATAAGATCCTACTGGTGGCTGACTGGCTAAGGTGTAAACGTTGCGCCGCCTTAGTGACGCTGCGCTCTTCCAACAGTACTTGCAACGCGATCAACAAGCTCAAATCACGGCGATATAACTCTTCCAATTCCATCCAGTATCGATCCGCTTAGCTATGCCGTTTAAAGTAATATCCGCTTAGTTTACTGAACAGCTAGCAAACCCACTAGTTGTAAACCGATAAAACTGAATGGTTACGAGTAGAGCAACGGCGAATGCTTCATAAATCGAATCAAGCCCTCAAAATAACGGCTGTGTCACAGTTAAGTATTGAGGTTTATATCAAGCCTTCGGCTGTGCCGATTGCGGTGCTTTAGGGGAGGATGTCGCGGTGGTGAGAGCACACTCTTGTATGCATTAGGGGGGAGCTTCGCTCACTTTTGAATACCCCTTGCCTTAGGTCGTCGTCCAAAACGCTTCGCTGGACCGCTCCAATGCGGCAGAAGAACAACACTTAGTTGATACACAGCCAAAATAATGCGCTAACAGGGAGCTTTCTCAGTAACATGTGTTGGCAAATGGCAGTGTGGTGCTGCATGGGGTAAGCCCAACAACTGCCCAATAGCGAAAGAGTTTGCTATTGGGCAATTATGTAGCTCAAACAGGGTGGTTATTATCAATGGTTAGCTCGGATTTACTCTGCTGAAGTAGCACTCCAACTTTAGCCTCACCGTTACTTCCCTTTGAATCGCGCTGCACGTCGTTCCATAAACGACGCCACACCTTCGGCAGCGTCTTCTGAGTTCATTACCGTTGGCATCTCATCAAACACAGCGTTGAGTGCAGCTTGCTCCCCATCAAAGCGCGCCACTTTAGAAGAGCGCAGCGATGCTTGAACACCTAGAGGAGCGGCGTTGGCAATCTTTGCTGCCAACTGCGCCGCCTTTTGTGGCAACTCTTCCCGTTCGCACAGTTCGTGCACCATACCCCACTGGTGTGCTTGTGCACCACTCCACTCGTCACCAGTCAGCAGGTGGCGCTGGGCATTGCCCCAACCAATCACCTTAGGCAAACGAATTGTACCGCCACCACAAGGGTAGATCCCGCGTTTCACCTCCAATTGCGCGAAGCGAGTGGTCGCAGTAGAGAAGTGATAATCACAGTTTAACGACAGCTCTACCCCACTGGTATAACAAAGGCCATGAGTGGCGATGAGCAGTGGCTTTGACAATCTAGGTCCAGTAACACCGAACGGGTCGAGCTCACCCTCAGCCGGCTGAGGAATGCCGCCAGCGGCAAACACCGGTGCCCACTGATCCAGTTCAATCCCAGCAGTAAAGTGCTTACCGGACGCTAGAATCACCCCTACCCGCAAATCGTCGTCATGCTCAAGCTCATACATCGCTTTAGCCAAACCATGGTAACTGGCGATATCTAACGCGTTGTATTTCTCAGGCCGATTAAAGGTAAACGTTAAGATATGATCTTTTTTCTCTACAACAAATGCGCTCATGCTGCACTCCTTGATACCAAGTATATTAACTAGTTACTTCCTGCCAACTGCTCACATCAATGAGCCAGCATTTGCAGGATCACACTGGACTAGCTGAAACCAACGGACAAGGCTAAACCGATAGAGGGTGCGCTTAGCCCCTGACCCGCCAACCAATATGGGTGTACCAAGTATTAAAACCAATCAGGTTGCATCGCCGAGCAACTGTCATCAAAGTCGGTGAGTAACCGTGCTTGATGCTCAATCTCTGGCAATTCCCACTGGATAAAGTACTGCGCCGCTTGCAGTTTACCGGCGACAAACGCCTGATCGTCCGCTAGCTCACTGGATCCATAACAGACCAACGCCCGCTCGGCCATCTTTAACCAGATCCAACTTACAACCAGTTTGCCCATCATATCGAGGAACAGCGCCGAGTTTGCCAGCGCTTGTTCAACCTTGCCCTGCTTTAATGCACCGCCGAGGGTTTCTATGGTGCTACTCACGGTCAGTAGGTGAGCGGCAAAGGTGTGCAGTTGTGGTTTGAGTCGAGGCTGTACCTCAATCAAAGCCACCGTTTGTTGAAACTCCGCCATGAGCAATTGCAGCCCTTTACTGCCGTTTTGCCACAATTTGCGCCCAAGCAGATCAAGCGATTGAATGCCGAAGGTTCCTTCGTGAATAGGATTAAGGCGATTATCGCGATACAGCTGTTCGAGATTGTACTCACGGGTGTAGCCCGCTCCCGCTAAGACTTGAATGGCCAGATCATTGGCACGTGGGCCATAGTGACTCGGAAATGACTTAACGATTGGCGTTAACAGCTCCAATAATTCAGCCGCATCGCCATCGTTACCTGCCTCAGCCTTATCAACCAATTGAGCGGCGTACAAGCTCAATGCCATCGATCCTTCAGAATACGCTTTCTGTGCCAATAACATCCGCTTCACATCACTGTGCTCAATGATATTAACCGGTTTAGAGTGACTGCTTTTCTCAGTCGCCTTACGGCCTTGTGGTCGATTCTTAGCGTAATCGAGTGACTCAAGGTAGCCACGATAACCGAGGGCAGATGCGCCTATGCCAACCCAGATCCGCGCTTCATTCATCATCTGAAACATAGCCCGCAGTCCTTTGTTGGCTTCGCCTATCAGATAACCAGAACAGTTGCCGTTTTCACCAAAATTAAGTGCGGTTGAGGTGGTGCCACGGTAACCCATTTTATGGAGTAAGCCGGTTAGTTGAACGTCGTTGCGAGCCCCTAAGCTGCCGTCATCGTTAACGTGAAATTTAGGCACAATAAATAACGAAATGCCTTTGCTGCCAACTGGCGCGCCTTCGATTCGTGCCAATACCAGATGGACGATGTTCTCCGTGATATCTTGATCACCACCCGAGATGTAGATTTTGTTGCCACTAATAAGATAGCTGCCGTCATGCTGGAGAATCGCTTTGGTGGTTAAATCCCCAAGAGAGGAACCGACATCTGGCTCGGTCAACGCCATGGTGCCAGAGAAACGCCCAGTTAACATAGGCTCTAAATAGCGCTGGCGTTGCTCTTGTGTACCAGAATGTTCAATTACATTGGCCGCAGCACCGGTAAGGAAGGGGTAGGCCGCGGTTGAGATATTGGCTGCCGCGAACTGAGCACCAATCGCGGCATTAATGGTATACGGCAGCTGCATGCCGCCCACCTCGTAACTCTTGCCCGCGCTCAGGAAGCCCGCTTCAGCGTAATGCTTCCATGCAGTTTTTACGGCATCAGGAGTGGTGACCGTTTTACCATCAAAGGTTGGTTCGTTTTCATCTGCAAGTTTGTAGTGGTTGGCATAATGTTCGGCTGCAATGCGGTGGGCAGTGTTAATAACCTCATCAAAAATGGTGCGGTCGTGATCTGCAAATCGGTCTAGCTGCAACAGCTGCTCCGAATCCAGCAGGTCATATAACAAGAATTCCAATTCTCTTTGGTTGATAAATTCACTCATCTGCCATTTTTCCTTAAACCCTATTTGTTTTAAGTATCTGGCTTTTCTTTCATAACCACGATTGTCATTATGGACACTCATGGTGTTAAAAGTGACATACGGATATGTTTAAGATTGTCATCGTCGGTTTTGATAAGGCGTTAGCAACAGCCATTGCTGGCATTGCTGATATCTTGTCGTTAACCGGTGTAAGCTGGAATCGAATCCAGCAACAGAGCCCTACCCCACGTTTTGATGTAAAAATTGCCAGTAAAGATGGTGCCGCCATTGAGTGCATAAATGGCTTACAACTTAACGCCCACATCAGCTTTGCCGAAATAGATCGCCCCAGCGCGATTGTTATTCCCACTATTGGTGGCCACATCCCTGAGGTTCTGGCAGAAAACCCAGAAGTAATTAAGTTAATTCGCCATGCGGAGCAACAGGGCTGGATCATCGCGGCCAACTGTACTGGCAACTTTCTGTTAGCCGAAGCCGGTGTCTTAGATGGTCGGGTCGCCACCACCCATTGGGGTTACGAAGCGCAATTTAAGCAGCGTTACCCCAAGGTTGATCTGCGCACCGAGTTGATGCTAACTCGCGACGACAACCTATTTTGCGCCGGTGGTGGTCAAGCGTGGTTTGATTTGGCGCTGCATATGATTGAACAGGTATATGGCTACGATATGGCACTGGAAACCGCTAAAGCGTTCGTACTCGATTACCACCGCGACAGCCAACAAAGCTATTCGCTGCTGAAGCTAGCAAAACCGCACAAGGATCCACTGGTTAAACAGGTGCAGCTCTATCTAGAGAAACACTTCGATCAACCTCTGCCACTAGAACAATTAGCAACACGCTTTAATATCTCCAAACGGACTCTAATTCGGCGCTTTAATCAAGCCCTTGATATTGCCCCTAACAGCTACATTCAATCACTGCGCATTGAAGCCGCGCGTAAGCGCTTAGAACAAACTAATCAGACCGTCGAACAGGTAATGAATGGCGTCGGTTATGAGGACACCAGTTCGTTTCGACGCTTGTTTCGCAGCGTGACCGGCCTAACCCCAACCGAATACCGGCGCCGCTTCGGACGTAAGTTCGGCGCTTAAGAAATAATATTCGAGCCAAAATCACAACTAACTCTATAACGTGAATGAGTAAGCGCACCGCGCTACAGTGCGCCTGCTAACGTTTGTTGCCCCTGCAGGTGAACATGTTTACTTTTATAAAATTTTAGGTTCAAAAAAGTTGTGAATTCCATTTATTTGTGACGTTCCCCTGAGAACTCTCAGTGCTTGCTGATGATTAATAAATACATCGATTCCGTTGTAATAAGAGCGAAGTAATCATCATGGTAACTCGACGTAAGTTTCTAAAGGGTGGCGCAGCCGTTTCGGTTGGCAGCGTCTATTACGGGTCACTCACCTCTCTTCTCACTGGCGTACCTAGCCAAGCTATCGCGGCAGAGCACATCACCATCCGTGAACACGGCTTAATGGTTGCTGATCCACGGGTTTGTGTTGGCTGTCGACGCTGTGAAATCGGCTGTAGCTGGAGCCACGAACAAGGCGACGTTAGTCCAACCTACGCCCGTGTAAAAATCGAAGCCAACATGTTGTATGGACCAAGTGGCGTCCATGATACTTACCACAACCGCCAAGGTCAGATGGGCGACCGTACCATCGTTCCCGCCACCTGCCGCCAATGTGACACCTGCATGGATGCTTGTAATCAAGACGCCATCAGTGTGAATGAAAAGACCGGCGCCAAAATTGTTGATCCAGACAAATGTATCGGCTGTGGCGTTTGCGTAAAGAACTGTCCGCAGGACGTTATCGTAGTTGACCATCAGCGTCACCTCGCCCTCAAGTGTGACCTCTGTGATGGTGCGCCAAACTGTGCCCAGATGTGTCCAACCGGTGCCATCCGCTTCTACACCTGGGAACAGGCAGACGAAGCCCTTGCCAACTACGAAAACTTTATGCAATCGGTCTAATTAGGAAATCCAGATTATGAACAACAATCAACCTGGCGGCTGGGCCGGTAAAATCCTGCATATCGATCTAACCAACTACCGTTCGTGGACTGAATCAACCGAGCAATACCACCAGTTTATTGGTGGCATGGGCATTGGTTACAAGGTGCTGTGGGACGCTCACAAAGATGGTGCCAAAGCTACCGACGCTTCAACCCCAGTGGTACTTTCCGCAGGCCCATTAAGTGGTTCTGGTGCTATCTGTACCGGCCGTACCACCATCACCTCACTTAACCCGGTAGTGAAAGGTCATTTGATCACCGACGGTCACTTTGGCGGTCACTTCTCCCCGGCACTCAAGTACGCTGGCTACGACGCTGTTGTAGTTGTGGGTCAGTCAAAAGTACCAGTATGGGTACGTATCGAAGACGACGTAGTTACCTTTGAAAACGGCAACGACGTTTGGGGCAAAGGGATGTTTGATACCTTCAAACACCTCAATGAAAAAGCCGGCGCCAACGCCCAGATTGCTGCCATTGGCCCTGCTGGTGAAAACCGAGTACCGCAGTCCACCATCCAAACCCAAGGTGGCCACAGTGCCGGCGGCCATGGCGCGGTATTTGGCTCGAAGAAACTGAAAGCCATCGCTGTTGTCGGCACCGGTGCTGTAAAAGTTGCCGCCAGCAACGAAGAGATGCGCCAGCTCGACGACCACATTCTTGGCATCATCGGCGCCAACAACAATGGCGTAGTGCCAAACCAGCCACAATCGTGGGCAGAACACCACAGCAAAGGCAGCCGTTGGCGCGGTGGTCCAGGGGTTACTTGGGGCACCTCTGACAACCCAATCGAAGTGGGTGAAACGCCTTGGAATGACAAGCAAAAAGTCGGCTTCCGTACCTCCATGGCAGAAATGTATTTCGGCCGCGAAGAAGCCAACAAGCACATGAAACGCGCTGGTGGTTGTCACTCTTGCCCAATCCGTTGCTTCTGTGAAATGAAGAACCCACGGATGAAGAAGAAGTACAAGCTACCAACCGAGCACATCACCAACGTTTGTCTCGGTTTCCTTGACCCATGGTATGCCATGGGCAAGCCGAAGCATTCCGAGAAGCGTACCGATATCCAAACCGTTGGTGGTTACCACATGGATGATATGGGCGTGTGGAGTGCATACGGCCAGCTGTCTCACCTGATGCGTGAATTTAGCAAGCGCGACTTCTGGAAACAGTTATTGCCTGCGGCTGAATACCAAGCCATCGACTGGCAAGCTTGGAAGGATCAGGATGCATCGGTACTGGGCGACTTCTACCAGCGGCTGGCGCTGGGTGCCAATTACCAAGGATCCAACTACCTGGGCCGCTTCCTTGGTGCCGGTTTGCATAACTTCATTAATGAGAAAGGTCAGGTACTTGATATTCAAGCGGTGCTAGACGGTCGTGATGCGGCAGTAATGCCACTTGTGTACGCGCTGGAAAGCGATGGTTCGCACAAGGGACACGAGTACAACGTCTTTACCGATAGTCACATCAAGGTATTCAACCGCTCTATGGTTGGCGGTGTGCATCACGCCAGTGAGTCTGCTGGCCAAGTTGGCGCCCTACTTAATACCGTATTTAACCGAGACCCTCAGTGTCACTCTCACATCAACTTGATCAACAGTGGTTTACCGCACGCGAAGATCCAAGAGGTTGCAGCCAGCCATTGGGGTGAAGGTGCCTTTGATAAGGTCAAGCACTACACTGCAGTTAACCCAGCTAAGGCTAAGTTTGCTAAATGGTGTTTGGTTAAAAACGTACTGCACGATTCACTCACCGTATGTAACTGGGTGTTCCCGCTGCTGGTATCGCCAGATAAGAACCGCAGCTACTTAGGTGACAGCTCTATCGAAGCGCAGATGTTCACCGCGGTTACCGGAATCAGCACCAGTGAGCAAGAGTTGGATCATCAAGCGGAATCGGTATTGCAGCTGCACCGTGCCCTAACCATCCTGCAGATGAACAACATGGATCAGCGTGCTAGCCACGATGTGCTTGCGGATTGGGTTTACGATATGGATCCAACCAAGCAATTTGGCGATGAAGGCACCATTAAGATGGACCGTGCCGACATGGTTGAAGCGCTGGATCTGTTCTACGTCGAAATGGGCTGGGATAAGAAAACTGGCGCTCCTACCCGCGCTACCCTTACCAAGTTTGGTTTAGGCTTCGTCGCTGACGAATTGGCCAAACGCAACTTGTTACCGGCGTAACGATGAAGGCGATTGTTGAATACGTTCGCCTGTTGAGCAGCCGTGGTCGCGTGATCACGGCTGAGCAAGCCGCCGCCATCGCTGGGGTTGAGTTGGAGCAAGATATTCAGGCACAACACCAAGCATTGGTTGCTGAGCCTGAATTTCACGACGTAGTGTTATGTTGTGAACAAGATCAGCACTTCCTGTACTCAAATCAAGTAATGGCTGACAGTTATGCAGCTCAGTGTGTCGCAATTGAGTGTGGCGAACCGTTGCGAGCGATGACAACGGAGGTCTCGCGGTTTAGCGGCCTAGGCGAGTTGTTGCCAGCCACCACCTTTAGCCATCCGCCCTACAAGTTGACATCTGAACAGCTTGAGCAACAACGCTTACTGCTGTGCGAACAACCCAACATCGGCTATGTCGAAGGCAACGATGGTGACGGTTACTTATACGACAGCAACCACATTAGCGCCAGCTATGCCCAAGTGTTAGCGGATTATGATGAGTTTGAGCACTGTTGCTAAATAAACCAAAAGGCAACCAACACTGGTGTTGATTGCCTTTTTTCGTTTCATGCTATCACCAAGCAGCAACTTAGCTGGGACCGTTTAGCTACTAGACTCGAGCTTGCTGTGCATATCTTGCTTAACTATCTCCAACGCCGCTATTGCCACTTCGGGGCTAACTTCATTGGTTTCCAACAAATAGATCAAATCAACCGCCAGCTTAATGTGTTCAGGGGCTTGTTCTAGTTGTGATGCTTGTGACATAAGTAACTCCAGCACTCAAGCTTGTGAATTGGGCTAAGGCTTAACTGACCGCAATCAGCTGCGTACTCAACCACCACATCGGCACCGCACAGATGGTGGTAAGCACAAACCCAGGGTAGAGAAATCGCGATGCCTCTTTGGACTCATCGCGGTAGCACCAGCAGTAAACCAGCGCGGTGGGGAAAAACAGTAAAATTCCCAAACCAAACAGATAATGCTTGTGCCCTAGGGCAATCATTGCACTCCACAGCACGCCGACAAACAACAGCGAGGCCGAAACCGCCAACGCTAAGATTGCTCCCACTACACCCCACTCCATGGCGACTCCTGTTTTGCCATTATCTTTGCTCGGCAAAGCATACCGATTTATCTGCCCCGAATCCGCTCTAATGTGTCCGTTTTATGCAGATAAAATCGGTACCGCTAGGCTGTAATCACTGCATCACCGTTTTGACGATGATATATTTAACCCATCTGAGGTTTATCATTATTAGAAGTTATGGCACATATCCCATCGAACTACTCATCACTAGAGCAAGGCTATCGCGACAAGGCACTAAAACTGTTTCCATGGGTTTGCGGCCGCTGCGCCCGTGAGTTCCAATACTCCGCCCTTCGTGAGTTAACCGTGCATCACATCGATCACGACCACAGCAACAACCCAAGTGACGGTTCTAACTGGGAGTTATTGTGTTTGTTCTGTCACGATAATGAGCACGAGAAGTACACCCAAGCCGCGGCTTACGGCAGTACTGTTCAAGCCGGCGAAGATCTAAAGCGTGAAGTCGCCACCAGCAACCCATTTGCCGATCTCAAGGCGATGATGGCAGCGAAGAAGTAGCGATGATGCGCGCCGGTCCAGCGATCGGCGCGGCTTATTAACGTTCAAATATTGCTGTCTATACAGCACCGGTTCGCCCACCGCCAGCAATTCCCCTAGACACCATTAACAACCGCAAAAACGTTAACCGGTTTTATATAAGATGGCATGAGCACGGTTTTTGAGCCTCGCCACAAAGGATATAATTTCCCTAAATCCCAGCCCCTACTTTGCTATTACGATCAACGTAACTGTGATCTCTTACTTTCATAATCGACATCTCTTTCACGCCTTTACTGTATGATCGAACGACTTTTTTAAGGCTGTGTTGGCCTACCCACTTTTAACGGATTTTTGATTTATACATTATGGAATTTTCTTTCCTCTCGCGCCGCCTTGCCCATACGCTGGTGCTAACCGCAGTTGCCTTGCCTGCAGCCGCTGAACAATTCACCACGACCACAACGACTGAAGACAAGATCTTGCCGTGGGAATGGGCTGACACCATGGCCAAAGATACCCTTAATTGGCTCGGTGCCGATGGGGAATTTGATCCCAGCAAAGGGGTCGATTGGGGGTTAGTTCCTGGCCCTATTTATTCGCCAGAAAAGCAGTTTGGTATCGGCATCTCCGCGGTTGGGTTATTCGTCGCCGATGAAACCATGATGGATTACGCGCCTAGCTCTATTACCGTAAAAGGCTACGGTACTACCAATGGTTCTATCGGCACTGAAATGGAACTGCGCAGCCACTACAAACACGATAGCGAGCGTCTTTATATTGATGCGGAGATCATGGATGCGCCTGATCTGTACTACGGTGTTGGGATTAGAGCTGGTCGCGACGATAACAATGAAATCGAATTTGATCGCACTACCTATCGTATTGCCCCGCAATACTTGTGGCGGGTTGCCACCAGCACCTACGCCGGCATCGGCTTTGATTTTCGCCGCAGCGAGAGTAACGCACTCGATCCAAAAGTACCCGATTTGAAGACCGGCTTTGGTGACAGCAGCCAAAACCTCGGCCTAACTGCCCATGTCATCCATGACAGTCGTGATTTTGCCCTTAACGCATCCCGTGGCCGCCTGATTGAGTTCAACCTCAGCGGCTACAGCGATAATCTGGCCTCGGATGAATCCTTCCAAAAACTTGCAATGACTTACTCTGAGTATAAGCCAGTGGGTAACGCAACCTTTGCTTGGCAAGTACAAACCGAATTAAGCCATGGTGATGTGCCGTGGGATCAACTAGCTCACCTTGGTGGCAGCCGTAAACTGCGCGGTTACGAAGAGGGTCGTTACCGTGATGAGCAACTGTTGATGGCACAAGCGGAATGGCGTCAACCAATCTATGGCCGTCACGGTGCCGTTGCGTGGGCCGGTGTTGGTACTTTGTCCGAAGATATCGATGAATTGGGCAAAGAAAAGTGGTTGCACAGCGTTGGTGTGGGTTACCGTTTTGCCATCAAACCTAAGGTAAACCTGCGCTTGGACCTTGGCTTCGGCAACGGTGATAAGGGCGCTTATTTTAGCGTTAACGAGGTGTTTTAAACTCAGCTAAGACTGAGTGTTTGCCGATTAATTGACCTGAGCGTACTATGGATATCACTACCACAGCGGAGGTGTGTATGCTTCAGGTCAAGTTAGATCACTGCGCCGGCATTGTGATTATCGATTCCGATCGGCACATAGAGCAAGCGCAATTACGCCAAGCGCTGTTGCAGATCCGTCCCTACCTCTATCGCCACCAGCACCTTCAAGGGGTGTTGTGGAGCTGTCATCACTTGCCCCATTGGCGCCAGTGGCAGGATATTAAGGCAACACTTGAGTTCATCGCCCAACTTAATCATCACACCAATAACTTTGCCGTCGTTACCAATTCCGCTTTTGGCGATCTCGTTGCCAAACTGAGTTTATTGTGGAAGCAACCGACGGTGCGCCATTTTGCCTTAGTAGAGCAACAACAAGCACAACGTTGGTTGATGACCACATCCAGTTAATGCTGCTAGCGACCTAAAGTGGATTGTTGCGCTCGCAACTGATAATTAAACTGATCAAGTAGCGGCGTTGGGCGCTTAGCATCGATCATCTGTAGCAGATCAATCTTTAGCTGTTGATCTGACCAATATTGACTGGCGTAACTGCCCATAGCTGGCATGTCCAGTTGCCAATTAAACAGCTCCCCAATCACCCAATTCGAGAACTGAAAAGCTTCGTATTCGTTTGCTAACGTAAAAAAGTCGGCGAATGACTTAGGCGCTAACTGTTGCTGGGCGATAAAAGCCGCATGATAACCTTGCGCCAACAGACTGTCTTGCTTAAAACCAAGTTGAAATTGGTAGGAGTGGCGCGTCTCGTGGATCAATAACGCCAGGCTAACGGCATTGGGCTGTTGGCTTAGTTTGCCCCTATTTAGGTAGACAGTGCCACTGCTGGGATTGGCAACATCAAAGTCAAAAAAGGCGAGTTTGTCGGGGTAGCTGCTGTCATCAATTAACAGCGTTGGCGGCTCTATGCCCATCTGTTCACATTGCAATTCAAACACTTTAGCGAGGATCGGTTGTTGCTCGTCAAAGCTTAATTGATCCCACTGCGACAACGCTTGCGCTAGCGTTTCGTCATCGATAATCGCGTCAGCTAGTGTCTGTGCCTGCTGTTTGGTTTCTAACCACGCACTGCGCAGAAAAGGGGTGGCCTGCGGCTGCAACACAAACGCCATGGGGGCTTGCTGCTGTAATGATTGATTGGCAAAAAACGGGTCTAGCCCCGACTTAGCCCAAGTAGGCAATGATACCGTCGCTGCCATTAGTACCATCGCTACCGATAAACCGTTATTCAATTTACTCTGCTCACTGTCTATAAAACTGCAAGGATCTTACTTGCACTACATCTGCACTGCTGAGGGCTAGGCTTGCAATACCAGTACAATATTCAAGATTGCCAGCACTATGGTAACAATCCAAGTTAACAAGGTACCAACCATCCGTCCAAAGTGGAGGCCACCAGCCGTTGCGATTAACCCCCAAGGATGTAGGACCCGAGCAACAACCCAGGCGATAGCGACACTGCACAACAACCACTGCGGCGCTTGATAAAGTTCGGCCACCGCCAGCATTGGCAAAATGAATACCGCATACTCAATCAAGTTAGCGTGACTGCGAGTGCGAGCAAGCAACTCCTGATCCTGACCGGTGCCAATGGCTACCTTACATTTGCGACGAGCGGTGACCGAGAGCAACGCCAAACTCAGTGCAATTAGCGCGGTAATGGATACTGTGATGGCAGTAATTGGTAACGACATGAAAAGCCTTCCTTAATTATCTTGCGCCTACTATGACACAAGCCCATTACACTAAAAACCACTGGAGCGATCTCGGTCACAGTTGTTGATTGCCGCAACAACGTCGTTCACTGATATAATGGTGACAAATACCCTGAGGAGTTGCCCATGAGCACCGATACCGTAAAAACCTTTTACAGCCAAAACAGCCAACAACGTTTCGATGCTACTGTTGACGGTGCTAAAGCCAACCAAGCACTGTGGACACTAGCTGATGACGAAGGTTGTGTCGTGCTTGAGTCTGATCAAGAGCGTTGCTTACTGATGTGGCACGAAGAGGAATTCGCTCAGAGCTGGGCAACAGGTGAGTACTCATCTTGCAAAGCGCTGAAGATCGAAATGAATGACTTCCTAGAGAAGTGGGTACCTGGCATGACCAACGACGGTTTTGACCTAGCCATTGCGCCTAGCCTCGCAGGTGAAGGCATTGTGCTGAGCCCTGAAGAGTTCGCAGACGACCTTGCTTAATAACTAAAGCTGCGTCGCTACTATTAACCGCGTTTCGACGCGGTTTTTTGTTATCTAGCCCTCCTAAAACGAGATGGAACCCAACAGTCTTCCTCCCTGACACATCTACAGCACCAAAACAAACCGCTTGTTATCATCGAAAAAAGTGAGCAGACTCAATTGTCTATAATTTTTAGGGTGGCATCATGGCGGGTTTGATCCCAGAGCTTCAGGCTTGGCAGCAACAGGGGCAATATTTTAGTTGGCGCAACCATCAAATATTCTTTGGTGAGCAAGGCCAAGGCCCAGCACTGGTTCTTATTCATGGTTTCCCGTCCGCCAGTTGGGATTGGCAATACCTACTGCCGATGCTAAGCCAACACTATCGAGTTATCTATCTGGATATGCTTGGCTTTGGCTTCAGTGACAAACCACTGCAACCTTACCTAATCGCACATCAAGCCGACGTAATCGAAGCCTTATGTCAGCATCTGAATGTCGAACAGATGCACATTTTGGCTCATGATTATGGCGATACGGTCGCGCAAGAGTTGTTAGCCCGACAGTTAAATAAACAGCACACTATCAGTTGCCTTTCCTGCGCACTATTAAACGGCGGCTTGTTTCCTGAATCTCATCGGCCGCTATTGGTGCAGAAGCTGTTAGGTAGCTCATTAGGGCCGATCTTTGGCCGCTTTTTCCGCCAGCAAACCCTAACCAAAAATCTAACCCGGATTTGGGGCGACAAACAACCGACGCCGTTGGAGCTGCTTGGAATATGGCAGCTATTGCGCTTTAACAATGGTGAACGCGCTCTGCCCTATATCATTCGCTATATGGAGGAGCGCAAGCAACATCGCGAACGCTGGTTATTCGCGATTGCGGAAACCACCATTCCGTTTGTTCTGATTGATGGTGTTGATGACCCAATATCAGGTCAGTCACTGGTGAATCGCTTCAAGACGCTGATCCCAGAAAAAACCGTCTGTGAACTGCAAGGCGTTGGCCACTACCCACAACTGGAAGCGCCGCAGCAGGTACTCACCCACCTACTGCCATTTCTTCAGCACGCGCAGTCTTACATCGAGCAAGCTGATTGCAACTACACTACCGGACTAGACAAACAAAAGGCTGTATAGCAACTAAGTGTTGTTCTTTCTAATAGAGTTAAAGCACTGGCGAGTCGGGTTACAAAGGGGGCGAAGCTCCCCCCTAATGCATACAAGACTGTGCCGTCGCCACCGCGACATAGTCCCCTAAAAGCACCAAAATCGGTGAAGCCGAAGGCTTAAGATAAACTTCAACAGCTAACTACGACACAGCCAAACAAAAGGTCGTTTGCGTCATGGTTGCATAACCCCTTCACCTGCTGGTTACCTTACCACCAATCATTTTAAACGCTGGCGTACCACGCACCAGAGTATCGCGAGCAAATTGGCCGCCGCAGCCGGGGCAGACACCAGCTTCAATCGTAAAGTCTTTTGCTATGCGCTCCTTGAAGCACTTCACTAAGGCACCAGTGCCACCTTTGCGATAATGGTATAGCTGCGTTTTACACTTGGCACAGAAGACCCCAACCGTCTTACTTGGCCCTTTCTTATTTGGTTTGGCCATGGTTTGCTCCTACTGCTTGGTGTCGTCCTAATAACAACGCCAACTCGGCGGCGTTGTTAACCCCCATTTTGTCGAATAAGCTTTTACGGTGGATCTCAACCGTACGCTGAGCAATGAACAGCTGCGCAGCAATCGCCTTGTTGGTATGGCCGTTAATCACCAGCATCATAAGTTCGCGTTCACGCTCGGTTAACGACGTCAGTTTTGCCGCTAACTGATTCACCTCTAACGTTTCTTGCTGCCGCCGTCCGGACAACTCAAGTCCTTGTTGAATTAACGCCAGTAGCTGGTCGCCATTTACCGGTTTCTCTAAAAAGTCCATTGCCCCGGCCTGTAGTGCTTGCACCGCTTTGGGCACCGTTGCATAGCCGGTGAGAAAGATCACAGAAAGCAAACAACCGCGTTGATTCAGTTGCGCTTGAAGCTCAATGCCATCCATCTTGGGCATGTTGATATCCAATATCGCTACCCCTGTCGCTTCGGCATCGATCGCTTCAAGAAATGCCACGGCAGACTCAAACAGCAATGCTTCAATGCCTACGCCACTGAGCATCCATGCCAACGACTCACGTACATCGGCTTCATCGTCTACCACATATACAGTGGTCATTATTGCTCCTCTTTGGGTAGGCGAAACTCTATCTTCAAACCCGGATACAGGTTTGCTGCACTGATCTGCCCTTGGTGTTGTTCAATAATACGTTTGCAGATCATCATGCCCAAGCCTAAACCCTGCGCTTTGCTGGTTTCAAACGGCATAAATAATCGCTCCAGTGCCGCTTCGCTCAAGCCGCAACCACGGTCGCTAACTTGCACCACCAACCAACACGCTTGTGAGCTTAAGGTAACGGTGACCACTTTATCAGCAGCGGCGTTCTCATCCATGGCATCGATACCATTACGTAACAGGTTCACTAATACCTGTTGCAACAACACCGCATCGCCTTTAATCATCACATCATCGGCGCACTGATTGTTGAATTGGACGCGACATTGATGACGCTTAACATCCGCCTCCATCAATACCAGCGCTTCCTCAATCTGTTGCCGCATATTGATATGATTAACGGTACTAGGGCGAGCACAAAAGCCTCGAAAACGCTGAATTATTCCCTGAGCCTTTTCCGTTTGGGCATTGATCCGCTGTAAACCAAGCTGAAGCTGTTCCTTGTCGAACTGCGCTGACGCCATCCGGTATTGGCACCCTTGGGTGAGATAACGAATACTGGCCAGCGGTTGACTGAGCTCGTGGGACAAACCCGACGCCATCTCACCGGTAAGTAGCACCCGTTGAGCTTTATAGAAGGCGTTCTGTTGCTCGACTAAATGAGCTTGGGTTTGATTGTGCTGCAACACCTCATCTCTCAGTTCGGTGGTCCGCCGTGCCACCAAAAGCTTAACTCGGTAGTGATGCAAATAACCGAGCACCAACACCACTAGTAACAACAGTCCATAGGGTGCTAGTCGCTTAGCAAGCACCTGCCAATCAGGCGCAAATGGCCACAGCTGAATCGACTTAAGCAGGCCATACACTTCACTATCATCAACCGGCATGGTCCAACTATTGTAGCGACCAGTTTTCGCTGCAACACTCTCGGGAGTCAGTTCCAACAACTGTTTCGCTACCGCCGTAGCGACAACACTATCGACGTGATTGAGCTTGGACAACATAAAATAGGGGTACAAACGCGAACTGACCGCACACGGAAAGTCCGCATAAGGTTGCGCTAAGGCCACTTTAAACTCACCTGGATTAACAACGCCGTTGGCCACCGATAACTCAAGGTGGCAAGACGGCAATATGGCGACATCGGCCTCACCGCTGCGGAGCCGATCAAACAAGCTATTTTGAGGGAAGCCGACAAACTGCAATGACCCAAACAGTTGCTCTGGGCTATCGCCGCCATCTACCACTTCTCGTTGAAAAGCCATGTAGCCACCAAAGCCCTTCTTACTGGCCGATACCACCCGCATTTGGCCCAGTTGTTGCGTTGAACCAAGCTGCAAATCACTGCTCACTATCAAGCTCGAACCAATCGCCCGCTCCGGTGTTCGGCCGCTATTCGGGCGCACCGTCAACAACTGACTTACGCCATAGCGCTCCTTGTATTGCACCGTGCGCACCGCGTTATTGATCATAAAGTCGATAGCACCTTGTTCCATCAAGGCATCCATCTGCTTGGGTTGTACTGCCTCGAGTTGAAAATGGTAGCTCGGTAGCTTTTGGTTGAGATAATCCAGCGTCGGTTGCCAACGCTGTTGTACCTCTATCCGATCATTAAACGCCAGCACCCCGATATGGATCGACTCCTTAGCATCGACGCTCAATGGCAAGGCCAACAGCAGCGTTGTACACAGGTGGAGTAATGTTAGGCGGTGGTGCCACATTAGTGTCATTGTCACGTTGCTCTTCTCATTTTATTGCGGCGCATCTTAGTTAACTCAAAAGGTACTGACCGTTAGCTTATGTAGAGCAAGCCCTGAGCTGAGCCCTAGCCGGCGACAACGACACTAACCCTCCGCTGGTTGCACCTACCACAATGTGACGCCACTCACGTTAGGGCTGGCTATGCGGAAAACCACTATATCGAACCTGAACCGGCTTTGGTTAAATCAATTTATACCAACGCACGTGGTCAAATTTAGCTACCGTAGCGATAGGCAGGCAACGATGGGAGTAAAGGTCGTGATCATCAGCTGCAACCACTGACGCTGTAGTGTGCTGCACTATCATGGCCAAAGTATTGTAATAGAGTAGCTAGTACTTCAATTAATATTTAACGTTTAAAGCTATTATTCCGACAAATATTATTTGGCTGGTAATAATTTATGGTGCGCCAAGAAAAATTAATAGCTAAGGCACATTAGTTAACCATCACAAAATAGCCCTACTGTTAAGGGCCATTCACTCAAACACTATTTGGACACGAAGTCAGTCGAATTGTAATTTAATCGATATTTATCAAATTTTGCTGTTGTTTTTTTGTTTCCATGCTTATCCAAATACCATACTGCTTCAACATACTGTAAATCCTCTGCCATCTTTATCGCCTTATCTAGCGGCATCAAAAACAGTGTTGTCGATAATACATCGGCATAGATATGGTTATCATTAAGGACAACCGTGGTGGATATTCCGGTGGTTTTCGGAAATAGCGTCTTCGGGTTAATGATGTGATGATAGTCTACGTTATCTACTGTGAAGTATTTTAGGTAGTTACCACTGGACACCACAGCAATATCTTCCGCAGCGACAATCTCATGAAATTGATTATCAAACTGGTTACATTTGGCTGGTTCGAAGTTTGCCTTCTTGCAGATCGGATCTTCAATTGCAGTGGTAAAAAGTCGCTTTTCTGGATGTTGCCCAAAGTGACGAATATTGCCACCGGCATTGATCACAAACGAAGCGACTCCAGCATCGACTAACTGTTGGTACACCTGCTCCGCCATCCAGCCTTTAGCGATACCACCAAGGTCCAGACTCATCCCTTCAGCCATGGAGACAGTGCCAACGGTCTTATTTAGCTTTATATTGCTGATATCAGAGTATTTAATTGCATCTATCAGTTCCTTGTCAGTCGGAATCAAACAGTCGTCATTGGCCATTTTTAGCGCAGTACACTGGTTGCGATAGCGTCGCCACACCTGCACAACGGGACCGATGGCAATGTTAAAATAGCCATCCGACAGCTGATGCCATTCAATCCCAGCGGCTATAATCTCCGCTAACTCCGGCTCAATTTTATGCACTTCGGTTGGGGCATTATTTATCGCCTTTATGTTAACAATATTGTCATAAGTATCATAATCTGAGCCCAGTTTATGGAGCCGCTCGATGGTGTTCACACTGTCACAAAGTACCGATTCTGCTTGCGCTGAGCCAGCATCATAGATAGCAACGGTAATAGAGGTACCGAAGTACTTTAACGTAGTCATAGTAATAACACCGCCACTCGAATAAATTTGAGCATTGTCATTACATCGGTATTTGTGATTTTGTCTAGTCACTAAATTAGCATCGGCATCTTGCGTTGAATGCGCGTTAGAAGCGAAACAATAAAGTAGCGACAAGATAATTATTGGCCATGCGTTCTTGCTTTTCATTTTCGATACCAAACAAATAGTAGGAAATAATCTTAACACATCTTGATTGATTCTTTTCTATAGCTAACAGGTGATCACGATCGCAAAAAATAACTCAAAGTGAAAAATATTCGCTGCGTTGGCGGTTATTATAATATTTGCTATTGAACAAATAACAATAGTGCTTATTATCAGCTCAACTTCATTTAGACATCAAAGGATAGAACCTTGGAAAACACTTATCGCCTCAAGCAAACATTTATTTGCACTGCTATCGCTTTGGCTATCAGCGGCTGTGCCAGTACCGCGCCTAAAGGCAAGTATGTCGATGGTAGCCACGAAGTCTCAGCTAAAGGTAAGAAAAGCCAAATCGTGCTAGCCGTTGACGTTGAAAACGGCAACATTAAGGAGATTTCAACCAAATCCCACAATGAAACCGAGTCGCTCTACCTTAACGCTGAGCGGCTGCTGCCAAAGATCGTAGCCAACAATGGTCATGAAGAGATTGATGCAGTCTCCGGTGCCACCTACTCCTCTAACGGGATCCTCCAAGCCATTAACGACCTACCTCGTGCTGATGGTAGCCAACCTGAGTTTCAAAGCGTTGGCTCAACCCAAACCACGCAAGAGGCATTCAAGCTGAAATGGTCTGTCCAACCTCAACTTGGTCTGGTGGCCGGTGATTACTACTATCAGGAAGAGCGCTTCCGCCAAGGCCACATGGGATCGATGACGGTGGTACTTGATAGCAACAATCCAAACGACATCATCTTGGCGGAATTTAACGAAGATGGCCGCCCGAACTACTACACCCGTTTGTATCAGGATGTGCCTAAGCGCATGTCTGAGTATAACTTCTCCATGGGCAAAAAAAAGGGAACCGCGTGGATACAGTCTGCGGTCACGATGGAGCAGTTGATGATGGCCGAAGACAAGTTAATCTTTGAGGAGAACCCTAACTGGGATCCGAAGCTTGCCAACAAGCTAAAGCAGCCAAATCGGTTGAAATACGCTGGTCTGGATATCGTTGCTGGCGCATCTAACTCTATTCAACAATCGTTGGTGCCGTTGAGTGCCAAGATCCACCATCAGATCCAAACTGAAGGCAGCCAGCTTAAATTCTACCAGCATGCTGAAAAATTGGTCGACAGCAATGGTAAATGGATTGGTCAAACCGCACTGCTGCGTTTCGTGGTAGACAGCAACAGCAAGAAGATTGTCGATGTCTACTACGACGAGATCTTTGCTGATGAGAAGAAGCAGATTACTGATGCGTCGTTAAAGAATTTTTATCGCCAATCTAAATACCAGTCGGTCATGTACGAAGAGCCTGCACGTATCGGCTTTAACGTAATGATGGATGCACTCGAGCAACACATCGTTAGTGGCGGTTCCATGTTTGATATCGATGATTTACCAGCAACTGGCGACAGCGGCAGTTACGCTGCAACGGGCTTTACCAAGCTCTCATCTTCATGGGCTAACTACTTAAAGCAAGCCGATATCCTCTATCAACAGATGCAAGCTGACGGCGTTATCGAAACCCACAGCAAAGGCTAATACTAACCTCGCAGTTCACCTCCCCCGTCATTGGATTCCAGTGACGGGGTGGTTATTTTATCGCACCGCTATTTCATCACTGCTAACGTACAATTATCCTTTGACTATCAAATTACTTACCTTTAATGTAATTTGAAAATCAAAACATATTATGAAGTTATGGAATTCGATACCCTTTTCTACGTGGCACTGCAATCCAGTCTCATTCTTGGTTTAGTTCACGGCATAAATCCCTGTGGCCACTCTTGGCTGGTTTTGGCACCTTTTGTTGCTGGTAACTCAAATGGCAAGCGTGTGTTTAACCTTACTGCTGCCTTCATTACTGGTACTACCCTAGGCTGCTTAGCCATTGGTTTAGCGCTTGGGCTGTTATCTGCTGGGTTGCCAAAGCAAGTACTGCACATCACAGATGTTGTCACCGCAATCATCATCATTGGGTTAGGGGCCATATTACTGTGGCGACCACACCTCCTGCACTCTCATGACCATGACCATGACCATGACCATTCTCATCATCATGACGGCCACCGCTGTCAACATGATCACCACCATCATTGCCACCAACCGCAGCAATCCAAGGGTGGAATGAAACAAGCAACACTGTGGGGACTGGCGTCCATCGGCTTCGTAAACATGATTGTTCCTTGTCCAACCGTAGCGATGATGTACTCCTATTCGTTAACCTCCGCTAACGCAGCTAATTCGGTCGCGGTCTTCGCGATCTATGCTGTCGGTACTGGAATCAGCATGGCTGCGGTAATCTACGCCATCTTCCGCGCCACGACTGCAATGAGAAAACTGCAAAAATCTTGGGTTGAACCAGCTATTATGCGCAGTGTTGGGGTTCTGACAATCGTCTTTGGTGTGTACACTCTCTATGCCAGTTATTTGGCATAAGGCCACATTTTGAGAGAACCATGCCCCACGTTAACCAACTGAATCACGCCATCATCGAATTTTACGAGAAACTCTCCTCTTGGGAGCACTCGGTTGTCAAAGAGAGTGGAATCCCGCTCGCTCACGTGCATGCCGTTGAGCTCCTTGGTGCGCATGGTGCGATGCGAATGAAAGAGCTGGCAACGAAGATGTCGATCACCACCGGAACCATGACAGTACAGATAGATAAAATGGTTAAGTCAGGCCTGGTTGAGCGTCGACCGCACCAAACCGATCGACGTTCAATTTTAGTGGAGCTTACTGCCAGTGGCGAGGCGCTCTATCAAGATCATGACGAGCTGCACCATGGTTTAACCCAGCAGTTGATGTCGGCCTTAACGGACGAACAACAACACGCCTTGCTCGACTGCCTCAATAAAATGAATCGCGAATTCTAACTCGCGTTACTCTGTTGCTTGATTAACCGTTGTTGCAACGGTGAGCGTCAAGCAACAGCAATACTCTTTTCCGCACAATAGCTATATAGATCCAACAATCCAATGATTACTGAATTTTCCTTTGCCAGTTCTGCCATGGTCACTTTTGGTGTCATCGCGTTAGCCGAAATCGGCGATAAAAGCCAACTAGTGTGTATGACCTTAGCCGCTAAACACCGCTCTCGCCCAGTACTAATCGGGGCTATTAGCGCATTCTTGCTATTGAATGCGTTAGCGGTTTCCCTCGGTGCATTGTTAGCAGATTGGATCCCAACCCAATGGATCACCGCAGCCGCAGCGATACTGTTTGCTCTGTTTGGCTTACAAGCGTTATTTGGCAGCCACGAAGAGGATGAAGATGTTGATGTCGATACCCGGTACAAAAGCCGCGGCATCATCTTAACCACCTTTTCGATGATCTTCCTTGCCGAATTAGGCGATAAAACCCAATTGTCTGTGGCTGCTATGGCAACCACCCATCCAACCTTTGCGGTATGGCTCGGTTCATCGCTGGCGCTGGCTTTTACTACCATACTTGGCGTGCTAGCCGGTAAACATTTGCTGGCGAAGCTCGATACGGCACGACTAAATCGAGCTAGTGGCCTATTTTTTCTGGTGCTTGCTGCCACGCTGATATTTCAACTGCTCTCATAGTATTTTCTGCCGAGCAGCGACATAAATTGAAGATACAAAAAGGGCTCCCGAAGGAGCCCTTTTGTTATCCATAACACTATCGCTTAGCTGTTCGCTTTCGCTTTGGACTGGTTATCCAGCAAGGTCAGGATGTTCTTGTATGGGATGCCGGAGTGAGTGGTTAGACCGATCTCACAGGTTGCAGAAACGGAGTAACCGCTGGTGCAACCTTTGTCCTTGGTTTCCTCTTTCAAGTGACGCAGGCCATGGGCGTTCAGCTCTGGGAAGTTCATACCGCGGTTACCCGCCATACCACAACAACCCACCTTCTCTGGCACTACCACATCGGTAGCACAAAGTTCTGCCAACCCAACCAAATCACCAACAATACCGGTCTTACGACAGGTACAGGTTGGGTGAATGGCGATCTTCTCTTCCTTCTTGGTGATATCCAGCTTGTCTACCATGTGGGCCAAAGCAAACTCTTCTGGTCCCATCATCTTCAAGCGTTTGTCACAGGCACGCTGCATACGCTCAAGACAGGCAGTGGTTTCAACCAGAATTGGGTATTCACCGTTGTTGGATACTTCCAACAACCAAGCAGACAGTTCGTCAGACTTACGATCGGCTTGCTCGTCGTGACCGTAAGATTCCCACGGCTGACCACAACACATGCCCTGTGGTTTGATGCCTGAAACCATTTCGATGTTGGCTTTTTCAAACAACGACTTGATGGTTTCTGGAATGGAGCGCTGATCGTCGTTAGACGGAGCAGTACCCAGCATACGGTTCAAACATGCAGGGAAGTAAACCGCTTTGCTATCACCACTGGTCTTCATCTCTGGTAACGCTTTACCGCGCTTAGGCATGCCTTCAGTCCACTGTGGAATTGGGGCGCCAGTCTTGCGCAGCAGCTTGGTTACGCCACTCATGCCTTTCTCACCGATAACAACACGAGCGATGTCGGTTGCACCAAGGGCAAAGCGAGCTACGCCTTCCAAAGAGTCAAACTTGTCAGCAGTAAAGTTAGAGATCTTCTTATCCATCTCGGTTGCGCTTGCTGCACGCAATGCCTTGATGTACTTACCGGTATCGATGCCCATTGGACAGGCAACTTTACACAGGCCGTCAGCAGCACAGGTATCCATGGCGAAGTATTGGAAGTTCTTCTTAAGTTCAGCCAGTACTTCAGGTTCTTGACCGTTGGTTTCCAGCGTCTTCATTACGCGAGATACCGCGGTACGTTGACGTGGAGACAAAGTCAGAGAGTGAGATACACAGTGTTGCTCACAGAAGCCACACTCGATGCACTTGTCCACGATTTCGTGAACTTCTGGCAGCGGCTTAAAGCCTTTTGAGTGACACTTAGGATCGTTGTTGATGATTACGCCAGGGTTCAGGATGGTACTTGGATCCAGAACGGTCTTAACGCGCTTCATCATGTTGTAGATGTCGGTGCCCCACTCGCGCTCTACAAAGGCAGCCATACCGAAACCGGTACCGTGCTCAGCCTTCAAAGAACCGTCGTACTTGCCTGCAACCAGCTCAACTACCGCATCCATAAAGCCATCAAAACGCTCAATTTCTGCTTGGGTAGAGAAATCTTGGGCGAAGATCACGTGGTAGTTACCTTCCAGCGCGTGGCCGTAGATAACCGCATCGTTGTAACCGTGTTCGAAAGACAGGTTCTGCAGATCGATGGTGGCGTCAGCTAACACATCGATTGGGAACGCGATATCTTCAATAATACAAGAAGTACCAGCAGGACGCATAGAGCCAGCTAATGGGAATACCGCCTTACGGATAGCCCACATATTGGTGATTTCAGCCGCATCTTGGGTGAACTCAACCGGTACGTATAAGCCGTGCTTCGCCATGATGGCAGACATCTTGGCGATGTTAGCGTCGACTTCCTCTTGGCTAGAGCCAAAGGTTTCGAACAATACTGCAGTTACGTCTTTGTGGACATCAGCCAAAAATTCAGGAGTCTGGTACTTAGACGCCGCCACAGCTTTCAAAGCGAAGTTATCCAGCAACTCTGCCGCACCTGTCTCTTTGAAGGCATCGTTACGCAGTTCTACAACTGCATCACACGCGCCACGCAGCGAGTCAAAGTAAACCATTGCTGAAGCAGAGTGAGATGCCTTCGGCACAGACTTGATGGTCATTTCTGACAAGAAACCTAAGGTACCTTCAGAACCCACCATCAACTTCAAGATGATGTCGATTGGGTCGCTGTGGTCAACGAAGGAGTTCATACCGTAGCCGGTCACGTTCTTAATGGAGTACTTACGCTTGATGCGAGCAACCATCTCTTCGTTAGCGTTGATCTCATCGCGGATCGCTTCGATGCCAGCAATGATCTCAGGGTACTTGGTGCGGAACTCATTTTTAGACAGCTCGGAAGCCGTGTCTAATACAAAGCCGTCGGCCATAATGATGCGAGCAGACTCGATCATTTGGTACGCGTTGGAGTGAGTACCACAGTTCATGCCAGACGCGTTGTTGGCCACAATACCGCCAGCCATTGCTGAAGCAATAGTTGCTGGATCTGGGCCGAACTTCCAACCCAGTGGATTAAGCACTTGGTTGATTTTGGAGCCAATAACACCAGTTTGAACGCGAACACGCTCACCGCCATCTAATACTTCTAGCTCATTCCAGTCGCCGCCAGCAACCATAAGCACAGAATCAGAGATAGCCTGACCACACAGTGCAGTACCAGCTGCACGGAAGGTCACTGGGGTTTTAGTTGCGAAACACTCTGCCATTGCTGCAGATACTTCACCTTCAGTTTTCGGGTGAGCCACAATCTGTGGACGTTTCTGGTAGAAAGATGCGTCAGTACCCCACGCCACACGGCGCAGATGGTCGGTATGAACGCGGTCCTGGGCAAGAATGTCGCCCATTTTGTGAGCTAGTTCACTTATGTTACTTGTGAGCATGTGATCTGTTCCCTAAGGTCTAAAACGACAAATCGAGCCATAGGCTCGATTATTCAGTTCATAGCTAGGTTATTAATAACCTTAAATAAATAATGCGAACTAGCGCCTATGTTGCGATGAAAAAATGTTGATTGTGTGTTTCGCTAACCACATCACTTTTTCTTGAAACTGCAATTCAGTGCTAATCACGCTTATCTCATTCTCTTTGAACCCCATCACGATTCATCGTTGCTTGGAGCAAAGAGGAAAACAGAAGTCAGACCTATGCGCCTGACTTCTGCGCTTACTTAAGTGGGGTTTTTAGTAACCGCCCCAAAAGAAAGCGATGGTGCCAGCAACCATGGCGTAAGCCAGAGCAACAGGCAGAGTCTTACGAATAATCTCAGACTCACGGCCAGCCATGCCAACAACGGTAGCCGCAGCAACAACGTTCATTACACACATCATGTTACCGGCGTTAGCACCGATACCTTGCAGTGCAAGAATCAAGGCATGGTTTGCACCGATGTTGTCAGCAACAGAGAACTGCAGGCCAGAGAACATCATGTTAGAGAAGGTCGCAGAACCGGATAGGAAGGCTCCGAAGATACCAACAACTGGAGCGGTCCATTCCCATACTGAACCCATGGTCGAAGCCAACAGTTCAGCCAATGCTTTTGGCATAGACAGCAAACCAGATGCGTTTTCACCTGAGTTCAGGAAGATCTTCACCATCGGTACAGAAGCACCCAAGGAGATGATGGTTGGAACCATAGACTTACAAGAATCAGTGAATGCGCCTTTGAATGCAGCAGGTTTCATCTTGAAGATGAAGAAACCCAAGATACATACGGCAACGAAGAAAGCACCAGGAGCATAGAAAGTTGCGAAACCCGCTTTCAGGTTGGTTCCAAGCAGGCCAGTCCAGCTCATGTTGAAGCTAACTAGGAAAGACTTCAGTGGCGCAACGGTACGAGACAGTACCAGCAACGCAGCCATAACCAAGTAAGGAGTCCACGCAGCCAGCTGAGAGAACTTCGCTTCGCTTTGCTCTGCTTCTTCTTTCTTTTCTACGCCTTCGAAATCAAACCAAGGGGTCTCAGGCAGCAAGAAGCCTTTCTTGGCAGCAGGGATTACTACAGCCATACCAACCAGAGCACCAATCACAGATGGGAACTCAGGACCAGCGAAGTAGTTAATCAACCAAGCAGGAACGGTGAACGCTAGACCAGCGAACAAAGCAAACTTCCAAATGGCCAAACCTTCTGCGAACGATTTGTTGCGACCGAAGAAACCAGTTAGAACTGCAACCAATGCTACTGGGATCAGAGAACCGGTAATCAAATCGATGGTAATCATGTGCATTGCGATTAACTGAGCGTAATCAGCGAAGGTTGCACCAGCGCCCATTGCAGCGATCTGCTCTGCAGCCATGTGGCCAGCGGATGAGGTCAGACCCTGATCCATACCAAACAGAACTGGTAGACCAATTGCGCCGAAAGATACCGAGGTCGAATCAGCAATCAGAGCAACTACAGCAGCAGCCAGTGGTGGCACACCCAGCAATACCAATAGCGGAGCACCGATTGCGGCAGGGGTACCGAAACCAGCTGAACCTTCAATGAAGGAACCGAACAACCAACAGATAATGATTACCTGAACACGGGCATCCGCAGAGATGTTGGTGAAACCAGCGCGAATGGTATCCATAGCGCCAGAAGCAGCTAGGGTCTTCAACAAGAAGATTGCACCAAAAATAATGGTCAGCGGAGTAATGGCCGCCAACATCCCTTCAACCACAGAGGCGGCAAGGATGGTGGTGTCCATCTGCCATACAAATACTGCAGCCAGTGCAGTCAGTACAGCGGAGATTGGCATGGCACGAGATGCAGGCATACGCATCAGTACCAAGAACACTAGCACCGAAATAATCGGCGTTAATGTAGCAATGGTTTGAATAAAGGTCACAATTGGATCCTCAAAAAAATGTCGAATTTGCGTCAGCAGCTTCGAGCTACTTGCCCTCATCGAAGACAAGTAGATCGATGTCGCACATTTTAGTTTGTTGAGGATGGGTTACTGTGACAGTTATCACCAACACGATCGCATTAATAACTTTCATGTTCTTGGCTTGCTTTATGCCAACATGCTGCAAAAACATTCAACAATTAGCCAACTCAACCCCCATTAGCAGCGATTATTTTCATGACAAAACAGTCAGCTCATCAACGATGTACAAACATTGACCATTTCAATGAAATTATCACTAACTCGCTACCGTTTTTATTGCTCATTTTTGCGACTTGATGCGAATAATTTCAGAAAATCGTGGACCAACTTTTCAACCTAACTCGACATTCACTGCCTAAGTGTTTCGTAGGTCACACTCTATTTGCACGTTATTGCCACCCAAATTGGTGCTCGCTTTTACGTCAATCCGAGCAAAAGGCATCGTTCTCATAACAAAACAAAACCAACTTGTTTACATGGTTTATGGGATTGATTACTACGGATTACGGAAGTAACACCTGCTGATGGATTAAAATTACCGTGCTATAAAAGTAATTGAATATGCAATTTCATTTTTGCGCTGAGGAGCTTCTAATTGAGTCGCGAAATTGTCCAAGGGGATTGCTGTTTCGTTTGGACCATCGTGATTGCTACGTTGCCGCATGCTACAACGAAAATCGGCCACAACACTGTTGTGGCCGATTTTCGAAAGTCAAACGGGTTGTTAGCTGCGAGCTAACTCGACCAGTTTATTCCCACTCGATGGTTGCCGGCGGCTTACCGGAAATATCGTAAACCACGCGCGATATCCCTTCGATTTCATTGATGATGCGATTGGAAACCTTACCTAAAAAATCATACGGCAGGTGGGCCCAGTGCGCCGTCATAAAGTCGATGGTTTCTACCGCGCGAAGGGAAACAACCCAATCGTACTTACGGCCATCACCCATGACGCCAACGGACTTTACTGGCAGGAACACGGTAAACGCTTGAGAAACCTTGTTGTACAAATCAGCTTTATGCAGTTCATCAATGAAGATCGCATCGGCACGACGTAATAAGTCGCAGTACTCTTTCTTCACTTCACCCAGAACACGTACGCCTAAACCAGGCCCAGGGAATGGATGACGGTACAGCATGTTGTACGGTAAACCGAGCTCTAGGCCAATCTTGCGTACTTCATCTTTAAACAACTCGGTTAGTGGCTCAACCAAGCCCAGTTCCATATCTTCTGGCAGGCCACCAACGTTGTGGTGTGACTTGATCACATGCGCTTTACCGGTCGCCGCACCAGCGGACTCGATCACATCAGGATAGATGGTGCCCTGTGCTAACCATTTTACTTCTTGAATGCGGCTAGCCTGCTCATCAAACAACTCGATAAAGGTGTGGCCAATCGCTTTGCGCTTTAGTTCAGGATCATTGATGCCCTTCAGGGCATCCAAGAAACGCTGCTCAGCATCAACTCGAACGATGTTAAGTCCAAAATGGTCGCCAAACATCTCCATCACCTGATCGCCTTCGTTTAAACGCAGCAAGCCGTTATCGACAAAGACACAGGTAAGTTGCGAGCCAATGGCGCGATGCAGCAGCATTGCCACAACGGAAGAATCCACACCACCGGATAGCCCAAGGATTACCTTGTCGCTACCCACTTTCTGTTTGATACGCACAATAGCGTCATCGATGATAGCACTGGAGGTCCATTTAGCTTCACAGCCACAGATATCCAATACGAAGTGCTCTAGCATGCGTTTGCCTTGCTTAGAGTGAGTTACTTCAGGGTGGAACTGTACGCCGTAGAAGTGACGAGACTCATCCGCCATGGCAGCGTATGGGCAGGTTTCGGTCTCAGCTATTTTGCTAAAGCCCGCGGGGATCTCAGTCACCTTGTCACCGTGGCTCATCCACACGTCAAGCAATGCGTTGCCGTCTTCACTTACCGCATCTTCGATGTTTTTAAACAGCTTGGTTGCTGCCAACACCTTAACCTGGGCATAGCCAAATTCACGATGATCAGAACCAGAAACCTTACCGCCTAACTGCTCGGCCATGGTCTGCATGCCGTAACAGACACCCAACACTGGAACACCGGCATCAAATACGTATTCAGGAGCGCGTGGCGAGTTCGCTTCAGTTACCGACTCTGGGCCACCGGAAAGCACGATGCCGGTTGGGTTAAAGTCACGGATCTGCTGTTCAGATACGTCCCATCCCCACAGTTCGCAATAGACGCCGATTTCGCGAACACGGCGAGCGACTAACTGAGTGTACTGGGAACCAAAATCTAGGATCAGGATACGGTGGTCATGGATATTGCTCATGAGCTTTGTTTCTCTTTTTATAAGTGTTGTAAAAAGGGCAGACTCCGTCTGCCCTTCATCCCGATTAACCCATACGGTAGTTCGGTGCTTCTTTAGTAATGGTTACGTCGTGAACGTGAGATTCTTTAATGCCAGCGCCGGAGATCCGAACAAATTCAGCTTTAGTACGCAGGGCTTCGATGGTGCCGCAACCGGTCAAACCCATGCATGAACGTAAGCCGCCCATCTGCTGGTGAATGATCTCTTTCAACTTACCTTTGTAAGGGATGCGACCTTCGATACCTTCTGGCACCATTTTGTCGGCAGCATTGTCGCTCTGGAAGTAACGATCCGATGAGCCTTGGCTCATGGCACCTAAAGAGCCCATACCACGGTAGGACTTAAAGGCACGGCCTTGATACAGCTCAGTTTCACCTGGTGCTTCTTCCGTACCCGCAAACAAACCACCAGCCATAACACAGGATGCTCCTGCAGCCAGCGCTTTGGCGATATCACCGGAGAAACGAATACCACCATCGGCGATAACTGGAATACCGTGCTTGTCACATACTGCGGCAGCATCAGCAACTGCGGTGATCTGTGGTACACCCACACCGGTAACGATACGAGTGGTACAGATTGAACCTGGGCCAATCCCCACTTTCACGGCATCAACGCCAGCGTCAATCAACGCTTGCGCGCCTTCTGCTGTAGCTACGTTGCCACCAACGATTTGCACCTCAGGGAATGCGGCTCGGGTTTCGCGAATGCGCTGTAATACACCTTCGGAATGGCCATGGGAGGAATCCAGCAGGATGATATCAACACCGGCTTCAACCAAGGCGGCAACACGCTCTTCGTTACCAGCACCTGCACCAACGGCTGCGCCAACACGAAGGCGGCCCAGCTCATCCTTACATGCATGTGGTTTCTGCTCCGCTTTCTGGAAGTCCTTAACGGTGATCATGCCCTTAAGCTTGAATGCCCCATCCACTACCAATACCTTTTCGATACGGTGCTTGTGCATCAGTGCTTGTGCGTCAGTAAGAGCTGCACCCTCTTGCACGGTGATCAGCTGATCTTTCGGAGTCATCAGTTCTGGCACCGTGAGATCTGGATTAGTTACAAAACGAACGTCACGGCCGGTAACGATACCAACCAGCTCGCCGCTTTCGGTTACCACAGGGAAGCCAGCGAAACCGCATTTATGAGTCAGCTCGCGCAGCTCCATCATGGTAGTTTCTGGGGTTACGGTTACTGGGTCTTGAACCACACCAGCTTCGTATTTCTTCACTTTACGAACTTCGTTAGCTTGCTGCTCGATGCTCATGTTTTTGTGAATAAACCCTAGGCCACCTTCTTGTGCCATCGCAATAGCCAAACGCGCTTCAGTCACAGTATCCATCGCAGCGGACAACAGTGGCAAATTAAGCGAGATTGTTTTGGTCAGTTTGGTGCCAAGAACGGCAGTATTAGGAAGAACGGTAGAGTGGGCTGGGCATAACAAAACGTCGTCAAACGTCAGTGCCTCTTGTTTAATTCTTAGCATTGCAACATTCCACCTGAGTAGGGTTTTGGGTTTGAAATATTGCTGGCGGAGTATAGCGATCTGATCTTGTCAGAACAATGATAAATTGTTACTTATGTTCGATTAATTTCAAAATTGGGTTCAATTGTTTCTCGTGTCGAACAATATCCTTACCGTTTCCGGCCTTAGTCGCCAAATTAAACAGCTATTAGAAGGCAATTTAGGTCGCGTTTGGCTTAGCGGCGAAATTTCCAATTTAGCGACCCCTGCGTCCGGCCACATCTACTTTACTCTCAAAGATGATCGGAGCCAGATCCGTTGTGCGATGTTTCGCAGTCGTGCCGGTCGAGTTACCTTTGCTCCTGCTAACGGCCAGCAAGTACTGGTTCGTGCCAACCTAACCATGTATGAACCCCGTGGCGATATTCAGCTGGTAGTTGAGTCCATGCAACCCGCCGGTGACGGCCTACTTCAGCAACAGTTCGATGCGCTAAAGATGCGCCTTGCCGCTGAGGGCTTGTTCGCCACTGCCGCCAAACAACCATTGCCTAAGGCGTTACGTCGACTTGGGGTTATCACCTCAGCCAGCGGCGCAGCGATTCAAGATGTGTTGAGCGTGCTGCAGCGACGAGATCCAATGTTGCAAGTGGTTATCTACCCAACCTTGGTACAGGGCCGTGACGCCACTGCAAGCATCTGTCAGGCGCTTTATACCGCCAACCAACGCAACGAGGTTGATTGCTTGCTACTAACCCGTGGTGGTGGCTCTATGGAGGATCTGTGGTGCTTCAACGAAGAAGCCGTTGCCCGCGCTGTGTTTGCATCGACACTGCCGGTTATTAGCGCCGTCGGCCACGAAGTGGATACCACCATCTGCGATTTTGTTGCTGATGTGCGCGCACCAACCCCATCAGCGGCAGCGGAACTGCTCAGCCAAGACCGTAGCCACCTGTTACGGCAGACAGAACAACTGCAACAGCGATTATTACGCGCTACCCGTGGCCAACTTACCCATCAACAACACCGGCTTGCCCTACTCGCTTCTCGGTTGGACGCGGCTCACCCGAAGAACCAGCTACAAACCCATTATCAACGCTTGGATGAGCTGAGCGCTCGTTTGCACCGTGGTATCGAAAAACAGCTGCAACTGGGCAGATTCAAGCAGCAACAGCTGTCGCAACGATTAATGAGCCAGCATCCACAACGCCGCATTACCTCTGGCCAACAGCAATTAACGCAACTCCAACGCCGACTGGTGCAGGGACAACAACAGTTGCTGCAAAGGAATAAGCTGCAGTTAGCAAAGCTCGTCGCCACCTTAGAAGGTGTATCACCATTGGCGGTATTGAGTCGCGGCTACGCCATCCCAACCAACGCCAAGGGCAGCAACATTGTCGATAGTGCTCAGGTCGAGGTAGGCGAAACGATTAAGCTGCGATTACACCGTGGCAACCTAGCTGCCAAGGTAACCTCAACCTCATAAACAGAAATCAGCCAGCGATAATTTGATTACCACCGAGTTCAGAAGCTTGAACTAAGGCTTGAGTAGCTCGTTCATGCATGCCACTCAAGTGGTCGTCGCCACCACTCCAGAGGCTCACTCCAATTGAGAGCTCAATGTCGATAGTAGCCCCGCTGGGCAGCATAAACGGACTGCTATCGATGCGCTGCTTAAGATGGTTGACCCACTCCAATCCAGCTTGAGCGGATTCCGCTGCAAAAAACAGTGCAAACTCATCCTGTTTCATCCGGGTCACTAGCGCTTGCTCACCAGCATAGCCACGAAGGAGCTTGGCCAAAAACTGTAACACCAAATCACCAACCGGCCGGCCGTATTGTTGATTAACGAGCTTAAACCGGTCGATATCGATTACCACTACCGTTGCCACACGATTCCGATTGAGGCAATGAAGTAGATCGCTGGCACCTTGTTCATCAAAACGGCGTCGGTTACCTAAGCGCGTCAGCGGATCAGTAAAGGCCATATCACGATAGCGGCCAATAGTGTTTTGATCACGGCCAACATCGTGGATGGTGGTACACAGCACGCGCCGGCCGAACCAGTCGACAACAAAATCATGGATCCGTGTTTGTAGTTTATTACCCATGCAGCTCCAACTGACAGACACTGGTTCAGAAACCAAGTAACCATCACTCATCAACTGCTGGTAGTTGCTGAGGGCTGCCGGCCAATGTTCTTCGCCAATCAAAGGGCGGATCGAGTCCATCTTCAACAACTGCTTTATCGAGCTGAGCTGAAATAGATCGACGTATGCTTGGTTAGCAAACAGTGGTTTGAAGTTATCATGAACCAAAATAGGGCGAGGATTTTCTAGCAACAGTTGGCCGAAGTTTGGCTCTAACGCTGGTCGTAATTGAGTCAGCCAACTTTGATGTTGCTCAAGCCATTTCGATTCCACCATCCACGGCAAACCTTGGTCACTAACAAACAGTTGATTACTAACGTCAGAGACCGTCCGAAGTTTCGATTTCACCTGTGGATCAGACAGAAAAGACCTACCCGACTCATTACAAGCAAACACCTCGCCATCAAGATGAACGATGGCTGCATCGGTTAAATAATTAAGCCAGTGAAATTCTGTAGCTACGGGCTGTGCCGTTAGCGGAGTTATCGACATTGATTAGGGGGCTCTTAAAGATTCTGATCTGGAGTCTATCTTTGCAAGATTTACAATTTGTTATCAACCGTCACAGCCAAATTAACTATCTCGATGCAAAAAAACGGCTGAGTAACGACTAAGTGCTGTTCTTCCCAATGTTGTTAAAGTACCGGCAAGATGAGTGTTAATACAAGGGTAAAGCACTACCGCCGTTGATCTCCTGCCGCACTGGAGCAGTTCAGCGAAGTGTTTGGGACTGCGACCTAATGCAAGGGGGGGCAAAGGGGCGAAGCTCCCCCCTAATGCATACAAGAATGTGCCGCCGCGACATAGTCTCTTAAAAACACCGAAATCGGTGAAGCCGAAGGCTTAAGATAAACTTCAACAGCTAACGACGACACAGCCCCAAAATAAGCTGTGACTTTGAAGTCGCCAAAAAAAACGGCCTCTAAAAGAGGCCGTTTTCTGTTGCAGCAGTTAGGCGCCGCGCTTCTTGATGTGATTCAACACCTGCCGGCGTTTACGCTGCTCAGCGGCGTTCATCTTAACGCGCTTACCCTCAAACGGGTTACTGCCTTCGGAGAAGACGATACGGATTGGTGTCCCCATAACCTCCAACGAACGACGGAAGTAATTCATCAGGTAGCGTTTGTAGGAATCAGGAAGATCTTTAACCTGGTTTCCGTGCACGATGATCCGCGGCGGATTGTAACCACCGGCGTGAGCGTACTTCAATTTAACACGACGACCGCGCACCATTGGTGGCTGGTGATCATCCTGCGCCATCTGCATGATACGCGTTAGCATCGCAGTCGAGGTTCGTTTGGTTGCACTGTCGTACGCTTCTTGAACCGATTCGAACAGATGTCCTACACCAGTACCATGCAAGGCAGAGATAAAGTGCAAACGAGCGAAATCTACAAAGCCCAAACGGCGATCCAGTTCGTTCTTAATCTGATCTTTATAGTCGGTAGTCAGGCCGTCCCACTTATTGACAGCAAGCACAACGGCACGGCCAGCATTGAGCGCAAAGCCGAGCAGCGACAGATCTTGATCTGCAATACCGGTGCGGGCATCAACAACCAGCAATACTACGTTTGCATCTTCAACCGCTTGCAGTGTTTTAATAACCGAAAACTTCTCGACCGCTTCATGCATGTTTTTACGACGACGCACCCCAGCGGTATCGATCAAGACGTATTCACGGCCGTCACGTTCCATCGGAATGTAGATAGAGTCACGAGTAGTGCCAGGCATGTCGTAGACCACCACTCGATCTTCACCGAGAATACGGTTAGTTAGGGTCGACTTACCAACGTTTGGCTTGCCAATAATAGCCAACTTAATCGGTTGGTTACGCAGACGCTCTGATTCCTCAGCCGCAGTCTCTGCGCTCATGTTAGCCGCTTCCTCTTTAGCCAACTGCTCCGCTTCCAACGCCGCCCAATAGGCGTCATTTTCACTTAGCTCTTCTTCTGGCTCTTGCCCAGCTTCAAACTCTTCAGCGAAAGGAGCCAAAGCGAAATTAATTAGGCTGGCGACACCACGGTTCTGTGCCGCAGCGATTTGGTGAATGTCACCATGCCCTAAGGCATAAAACTCACCCACGGCCGCATCAGCATCGATACCGTCGGTTTTGTTGGCTACCAACAAGGTGGTTTTTTGGCGAGTACGCAAGTGCTTGGCAATACCTTCATCGGCGGCCGTTAAGCCGGCACGAGCATCAACCAAGAACAACACTACATCGGCCTCTTCAATGGCAAGCAGTGACTGCTCGGCCATTTTGGTCTCAATGCCCTCTTCAGTGCCATCGATACCACCGGTATCAACCACAATAAAGTCATGGCCGGCCAATTTGGCTTGGCCATATTTGCGATCTCGGGTTAGGCCTGGAAAGTCAGCCACCAAGGCGTCGCGTGTACCGGTCAGGCGGTTAAATAGCGTCGACTTACCAACATTGGGGCGTCCGACAAGGGCTACCACTGGGATCATCTATTGAAACCTCATTAAAAACAAACAAAAACGCCCCCGAACTTTCGAGGGCGCCATAGTTTACAGGGTGTTTAAGGAATTGTCACCGCAGCAACGCGCCCATCTCGGGTTTGTACGTATATTGTACCGTCATCTACCGCAGGTTGGGTGTATAAACCGCTGCTGTCGATCTGCTCGCGGCCCAACAAGGTACCGTCGGCACGATTAAAGATGTGTAAGTAACCTTCAAAGTCACCAGCAACAACATAATCTCCAACTACTTGCGGACCAGTTAGCATACGGCCAGTCAGCTCACTATTAACCCACTTTTCCAACCCATTGCGGCGGTCAATCGCGTAGATCGAGCCATCTGAGTCGGTCATGTAAATATTGTAGCCCTGCACCACCATCGGTAGGTAACTCGAATACTTACGGTTCCATGATACGGTACCGGTTTGCATCTCAATGGCGGATAAACTGCCATTAAATGCTACGGCGTACATGTTGCTGCCGACGATGATTGGCTTAGCGTCAACATCGACTACGCGATCAAGTTCGTTGGAACCCGATGCTTCAGCAATGCGAGCCTCCCAAATCGGCGCACCGGTTTCACCAAAGAACGCCGAAACCTTACCGTCAGGTGTACCAACAAAGGCTGCACCTTGTGAGCTAGCAATGCCCGACGTACCACGTAGAACCAGTGACGGCATGGTCATGTCCATCTGCCACTTGAACTCACCAGATTGAACATCAAATGCTTGCACCTTTCCGGAGCCCGTATTAACCACAACCATAGAGCCTACAACGGCAGGATCAGACAGCACTTCGCCAGCGGTAGTGGCTTGCCACTCAACCTCACCGGTTTCCGCTGATAAAGCGAACAGAACCCCGTTCTCGGAACCGACAAAAACTTTGTTAAAGCCAGATGCTACGCCACCAGAAAGACGGGCACCGTGATTCTTTTGCAGTGCACCTTCGGCGAACACGCGACGCAGGTTACTGCTCCAAACTTCTTTGCCATCAGCCTGATTAAATGCCTTAACCATACCAAAGCGCTCAGCAACAAATACCTTATCGTACTTCAGCGCTGGAGAGAGTGAAGACCAATACTCACCTATGCCATCACCGACGGCGCTTTTCCAAACAACGTCGGCACTGAGTGGATTATCCAGCTCAGGCAGTTCCTTAATTACTTCTTCACTATCGCTGGAGGCACAACCAGTTAATACAGCGGTGCACAGCAGCCCAGCGAGCCATCCTTTTCTTGCCAGCAACATACTGACTCCTTAACTAGCTTGAGCCAACTCGTCGATTTTCATCTGCAATGCAGGATTACTCATGGTACCGCCAGCAGCCAATGCCGCTTGATAAGCGGTACGTGCCGCAGTGATGTCGCCTTTAGCAACCAGCAGATCACCTTTCAGCTCTTCGCGTTGGGCTTCATAAGCGCTGTTGTTGATAGCTTCAACCGTTGCTAATGCTGCATCCACGTTTTGTAGAGCATGCTGAACACGGGCTAGACGCATCTGTGCAAGTGGCTTAACGGTATCGTCCAGATCGGCAATTGCTCGCTCTAGCAGCGGCGCCGCTTTATCCAGTTCGCCGGCATCAACTGCGACACGAGCTTGCAGCAGATCAGACATAGCGCTGTAACCAGTGCTACCGTGCTCGGCACGGAACGCTTCAACCGCTTGAGTTAGCTCATCGCCATTCTCAGCCTTAGCTAGCACCTGTTCAAATGCCGATGACGCAACCTCTTGAGCCTGCATCTGATCCTGCTGGTAGTAGTTCCAACCCCATAAACCGCCCAACCCTAAGATTGCGCCGCCTACGATCGATTTACCGTATTCATGCCAAAAGCGTTTTAGTGCTTCTACCTGTTGTTCTTCTGTTTCAAAATGTTCCACAAACTTCCCCTTAAATCTGGACCAGAGCGGCTAATTCTTCGATTAGTGCCGCTTTAGAAAGCTGACGTTGTTCGCCACCACGCAGTGGTTTGACGGTGACTAATCCTTGTTGTAATTCATCGTCGCCCAAGATAAGAGCCCATTCAGCTCCACTCTTGTCAGCGCGTTTCATCTGTTTTTTAAAGTTTCCGCCGCCGCAATGGGTCAACACCTTAAGCCCTGCTACCGATTGGCGCAACTCTTGCGCCAGCTGGAGTCCCGCTGCAACCGCAGCGTCGCCCATCGCACACAAATACACGTCAGCTTGCCGTGGCAAGTTGTCGAACTTACCTAAGGTGTCCAGCAACAGCACCAAACGTTCGATGCCCATAGCAAAACCAACCGCTGGAGTATCTTTACCACCCAGTTGACCAACCAAAGAGTCGTAACGACCTCCGGCAAGTACTGTACCCTGAGAGCCTAAGCTGTCAGTAACCCACTCAAAAACGGTGCGATTGTAGTAGTCCAAACCACGAACCAAGCGCGGATTGATGGTGTATTCGATGCCCGCAGCGCTCAACAGTTCACATAAGGTTTGAAAATGTTGTTGCGACTCTTCGTTTAGGTAGTCGGTAAGTACTGGTGCATCGGCCAACAATGCTTGTACGCCTTGGTCCTTTGAATCCAAGACACGCAGCGGGTTGCTGTGCAAACGACGTTGACTATCTTCATCTAGCTTGTCGTGGTGCTGCTCTAAGAACGCAACCAGCGCATCACGGTAGGCGGCACGTTCATCCGCATTACCGATGGTGTTGAGCTCAAGCCGAACATGTTCAGACAGGCCCAGTTGCTGCCACAGTGCAGCAGACATCAACAACACTTCCGCATCAATATCTGGACCGGCCAAACCATACACTTCAACACCGAATTGGTGGAATTGACGGTAACGGCCTTTTTGCGGGCGCTCGTGACGGAACATCGGGCCCATGTACCACAAGCGCTGCTCTTGGTTATAAAGCAAGCCATGCTGGTTACCAGCACGCACGGTTGAAGCCGTACCTTCAGGGCGTAAACTCAGATGATCGCCATTACGGTCTTCGAAGGTGTACATCTCTTTTTCGACGATATCGGTAACTTCGCCGATGCCGCGGGTAAAGAGATTGGTCATCTCTACGATTGGAGTACGGATCTCTTGGTAGCCATAACCGGCAACCAATTGACGTAAGGTAGACTCAACTTGCTGCCATTTGGCGGTGTCCGCCGGCAAGCAATCGTTCATACCGCGAATAGCTTGGATCTGTTTTGCCACAATAAACTCGTTAGTTACTTTCTGAGAATTTGAATGATATACCCAGTTGGGTTGCCCCACCGCAAGGGTGGAGCATACAACAGCATTAGTCTTGCTGTTGTACGTCGATTTGCTGTTGTTTTAAGGCCACTTGGGCGCGGATCTTACTCTCAAGGGTATCAACCAAATCGTTGTTATCTAAACGCTCTTTTTGACGTTCACCGTTGAGGTAGAAGCCGCTTTTGCGGTTACTGCCAGCCAATCCTAAATCGGATACTAGCGCTTCACCGGGGCCGTTAACCACACAACCAATGATAGAAACATCCATCGGAGTGATGATGTCTTCAAGTCGCTGCTCAAGCGCATTAACGGTACCAATGACGTCAAACTCCTGACGGGAGCATGATGGACAGGCGATAAAGTTAATACCGCGGGAGCGGATCCGTAGGCTCTTTAGGATATCAAACGCAACCTTCACCTCTTCCACTGGATCTGCCGCTAGCGAAATCCGCATCGTATCGCCAATACCTTCTGCTAACAGCATACCAAGGCCAACCGAGGACTTAACTGCGCCAGCGCGCGCGCCGCCAGCTTCGGTAATGCCAAGGTGCAGTGGTTGCACAATTTGCTGCGCTAACTGACGGTAAGACTCAACCGCAAGAAAAACATCAGAGGCTTTTACGCTGACCTTGAACTGGTCAAAATTAAGACGATCGAGAATATCCACATGACGCATGGCCGATTCAACCAAAGCTTCTGGGGTTGGCTCGCCATACTTTTCTTGGATTTCGCGCTCTAACGAACCGGCGTTAATGCCAATACGAATGGGAATATTTTTATCACGGGCACAATCAACCACCGCGCGGATACGGCTTTCGTTACCGATGTTACCTGGGTTAATGCGTAAGCAATCCACGCCGTATTCTGCCACTTTAAGGGCGATACGATAATCAAAGTGAATATCCGCAATTAACGGGATATTCGCTTGTTGCTTAATGAGCTTGAAGGCTTCAGCGGCTTCCATTGTTGGTACTGACACCCGCACCAGATCGGCACCGGCGCGCTCAATGGCAGCAATCTGAGCCACGGTCGCGTCAACATCGGTTGTCAGCGTATTAGTCATGGACTGTACCGAAATAGGTGCATCGCCACCTACCGGTACATTGCCCACCATGATTTGGGTCGACTTACGTCGTTTGATTGGAGTTGGTTGATGCATGATTTTTTATCGCGGTACTGTCAGACGCGCCACTTTACCGGCGCTAAATGAGGAAAGATCAACAGCTGTGCCGTTGTAGCTTAGTGTCACCGCTTCTGGTGCACCTAAACGCAGTTTGTACGGCGCACTGCCGCCTAGCGAGGTTGTAAAACCTTGCGGCTTCAACCCTTCAACTAATTTTTCGCCGTTAGCGTCTTGAATCAACATCCAGCAATCGGCACTCAAACTGACTGTTAAGGTTTCAGCAACGGCTTGGGCCTCAACAGCAACCGCTTGTTCGACTGGCTGTTCAGTGGCAGCAACCAACTCGACTTCGGTTTCCGGAGCATCAACTACAGCAACGGCTGGCTCAGTGGTTGAGTTGATTGATACTGATTGCTCAATCGGCGTGGGCGCAACAACTGCTACAGCAGGTGGCGTCGTAACTACCGGATTAGACTGACGTTCAAGCTCGGCTAAGTTAGTTGGCTCAGGTAGGTTAAGGCTTTGCTGATCGCCACTTTGCAGTGACATCACCCACCAACCAAGTGCCGCCACTAAAGACAGTCCAATCCCCCACGTCAACAAGCGCCAGCGGCTGTCGCTGCGGTCGCGCTTAGTTTTGTCGGAGAAGCTGTGCATCTCGGGCTCGGGCTCAGGCAGTGAGATACTGTCGAGGGCGCTGTTCAGCTCTTTTTCATTAAGGCCAACCAGACGAGCATAATTACGAATATAACCACGGATATAGGTGATCGACATCCCCGGCTCATAATGGTCTGCTTCAATACCTACGACTACAGAATGACGCAGGTTCAATCGCTGTGCGACTTGCTGGGTTGATAACCCCATCTGCTCGCGCGCATCGCGCAACAGAGTTCCTGGTCCGGTAAGAGCAGGTTCGTTATTCAATTCTTCTGTCATCAGTAATACTTCGTTCGATACTCTTTTGCTTGCGCAGACGTCGGGTACTTAGCTAGCAATAATACCCCATAGCGCCTTGCAGCATCAGTGTTGTTGGCCTCAAATTCCAACTCTGCTCCTAACCACAAGCTCGCTGCCGATTCATTACCATTGTTATGATAGCGCTCTAGATAGAAGCGAGCGTCATCCAGTTTTTCTGTTTGGTATTGTAATTCAGCAACTTGAAGCAAACTTGCAGAGCGACGAGGGTCGTGATTGAGTGCCTTTTGATAATAATCGGCAGCGCGTTCGGTCCAGCCAGCTTTTTGGGCGCATAATCCCAAATTTTCGTAGGTCTGACCAAGGCGAATGTAACCATCGCTAGAAACCGCACGGTTAAGCCACTTATCGGCCTCTTCGTACTGCTCCTGCTTACATAAAAACACACCGAGATTGTTCGCGGCGTCAGCGTTGAACGGAGAGGTGTTTACCGCTCGACGATAATAGCCCTCAGCACGTTCTACGTCCTTAACGGCGTCAAAGTAATACCCCATCGCCAGCAACGCTTCGGAATCGTTCGGAGTATGCTTCAGCGCCCTTTCAAAGTTATATTTGGCTTGTTCACTGTCGCCTCGACGCAAGTATGCCAATCCCAGTGACAACCGCTCGCGAGCGGCCGCGACATGATCGACATCTTGCGCTACCACAGTCTGATCGGAACCTCTATAGGTTGTCTTTTGAACACAACCGACCAAGCCCAATAGACCAATAACCACTAAACACTTTGAATTCATCTTGTCCTTGATGAGCAGACAGCTAATTTCTTAACTCATTGTTACCGAAATAGACTGTTCTTGCATGCGTTTTTTGACTAAACGCTTGGTGCGGTCGCGAACATCGCCAACTAACTGACCACAGGCGGCATCAATGTCGTCACCACGGGTTTTACGAACAATAACGGTTAGACCGTAATCCATAAGAACCTTAGAGAAACGGTCAATGCGCGAGTTCGAGCTTTTACCGTATGGGCTACCCGGGTATGGGTTAAACGGAATCAAGTTGATCTTACACGGTGTATCTTTCATTACCTTAGCCAACTCATGGGCCTGATCGGTGCTGTCATTGATATGATCGAGCATCACATACTCAACGGTCACACGGCCTTTGTTAGCATATGACTTAGACAGGTAGCCACGTACCGATTCCAAGAACATCTCGATGTTGTACTTCTTGTTAACAGGCACCAGTTCGTCACGCAACTTATCGTTCGAGGCGTGCAGACTGATTGCCAAGGCAACGTCAATAACATCACCAAGCTTATCAAGGGCAGGTACGACACCAGAGGTCGACAAGGTTACTCGGCGCTTGGATAAACCAAAGCCGAAGTCGTCTAACATGATATTCATCGCTGGAATAACGTTATTGAAGTTCAATAGCGGCTCCCCCATGCCCATCAATACCACGTTCGAGATAGGACGTTCGCGGGTATCACCATTTAAACCAAGGTATACCGCCACCCGCCAAACCTGGCCAATAATTTCAGCTACGTTAAGGTTACGGTTAAAGCCCTGCTGTGCAGTGGAGCAGAAGGTACACTCCAGTGCACAGCCAACCTGCGATGAGATACACAGGGTGGCACGATCACCTTCTGGAATGTATACGGTTTCAACCTGCTGGCCATTACCAACATCCATCGCAAACTTAATGGTGCCATCAGCAGAGTGTTGTGACTCAGCGATCTCAGGAGCAACAATTTCAGTGCGTGCCTTTAGCTTCTCGCGCAACTTTTTATTGATGTTGGTCATCTGATCAAAATCACTGATGCCAAAATGGTAGATCCAACGAAATACCTGATCAGCACGGAACGGTTTTTCTCCTATTTCGCTAAAAAATGCTCGCAAGCCGTCGCGATCAAGATTGAGCAAATTGGTTTTGTCTGTCATAGGATGCCTCGTTTACCGGCCGAAAATGGCGCGCAATTGTACTCGCTAGAGGCTATGAACGTAAAGCCCAGCCATAAGATTGTGCGTGATAACAACTACGATTACCTTATATCGATAATCACTGTAATTTTGAGGTACTGTTACCTAGTGCTTCGACCAAGATGATTAACAACAATAAAAACAAGGGGTAGGCTATGTTTTTGCTCGGCCTGTTTGTACTACTCGCCGTCGGCGTATCGTTTATCTGCAGCTTACTCGAAGCAGTATTGCTGTCACTGACCCCTGCCTATATTAGTCACCTGCGCCATAGTCGCCCCAGTGTGGCGGCGCGGCTAGAAACCCTGCAGCAACAGATCGAATCTCCTTTGGTGGCGATCCTCACCCTCAATACCATCGCCCACACAGCCGGTGCTGCCGGTGCAGGTGCTCAAGCCTCTGTAGTGTTTGGCAGCAATGCGCTTGGTTGGTTCTCCGCCGTACTGACTTTAGCGATTTTGTTTATTTCAGAGATCATCCCGAAGACCATCGGTGCTCGCTATTGGCGTCAACTGGCACCGACTGCATCGATTTGGTTGTCGGTGCTGGTTAAACTCACCAAGCCACTGATTATTGTGTCCGGCTGGATCACCGAACGGTTCCAATCAAGCTCCGAACAAAGCCACATCCGGGCGGAGATGTCAGCAATGGCTGATATTGGCGCGGCAAGCGGGGAACTCGATCTAAAAGAATCCCAAATTTTGAAACGATTACTACAAGCACGCAGCTTACCTGTCAGCGCTATCATGACCCCAAGAACAGTAATCCATAGCGTGTCGCAAGAACTTACCTTGGCTGACTTTTCTTCCCAGCACGCCAAGAAGACCTTTAGCCGGATCCCAGTATTTCGCGATGAGCCAGACAACATCGTGGGCTACGTTAACCGCTCAGAAGTGCTTATCGCTGAAAAGACCGACCCCAATGCGACCCTACGCACGATTCAACACAAGCTGATGGTGATTCCGGAAAACAGCAAGCTGATGGTGTTATTCGAACTGCTATTAACCCGCCATTGCCATATCGCCATTGTTGCCGATGAGTATGGCAGCGTCCGAGGTTTGGTCACCATGGAAGACATCATCGAATCGATGCTCGGTCTAGAGATTGTTGATCACAATGACGTTTCTAAAGATATGCAGCAGTTAGCGCGAAGGCTTTGGGAGCACCGCCAAAAAGAACGCAAATTCCGTCTCAGCAAAGATGGCGCAGATAGAAAAGCAGAACCATAGAAACAGAAAAGGCGCCTCATGGGCGCCTTAAATGTCTACAAACTCGGCTTAGCGAGTACGTGGACAGATCTCTTCAGCAGTGAAGAAGTAAGCAATTTCACGTTCAGCAGATGCCAGAGCATCAGAACCATGTACCGCATTTTCGTCGATGCTGTTTGCGTAATCCGCGCGCAAAGTGCCGCGAGCTGCGTCAGCTGGGTTAGTTGCACCCATGATTTCACGGTTTGCTAGAACTGCGTTTTCACCTTCCAGAACCTGGACCATGATTGGACCAGAAGTCATAAATTCAACCAATGCAGCGAAGAAAGGACGTTCGCTGTGCTCAGCGTAAAAACCTTCCGCTTGCTCGCGGCTCAAGTGCACCATCTTAGAGGCAACGATCTTCAGGCCAGCTGACTCAAAACGCTGATAAATAGAACCAATAAAGTTCTTTGCTACTGCATCAGGTTTTACGATAGAAAAAGTACGTTCCAGGGCCATTGTCCGCTCCATATTATTGTTAGATTAGCCATTCGGCGCGGATTATATTCTAAAAAGCAGAGAAAAGGCTACTGCTGTCACATAGGCATCTAATTTTGACCGAGCAAGACCTCGTTTCAATAAGTAATCGTGAGCCAAATCAACCTTTATTGCTGTATTTAACCCCAACCCAAGCTGTGTGTTTGTTACAACAGCGGCGGTAACGGCTCACAAAACCCAAACGACAGGCCACTTCGATTAGTTGATAAAGCTTGTCAGTATGTGCTTCGCCTTCTGGCAACACCAACATAATACGGCCACCGGAAACCAGTCGGCGCCATGCTTGATCAAGCAGCGGCTCGTATGGAGGGGTTAGTCGGTCAGACATGATGATCATTGCGTCAGCTTGTTGTAGTTCGGCTGATGGTCCCAATTTACCAAAAATGATCTGGCCATATTCAGTACAGAGTTGCTGCAATTGGCTGGATAAACCGTGCCGAGCTTGAAGTTGCTCGTCAGTCAGCAGCACCAGTACCTTACCAATGTCGCCTACGCAATCGGCGAGATTGCGCAACGCATTAAACTCTGGGCAACCGATGACAACAACGGTTTGGCCACGGCGTAATGATAACTTGCGCAACAAGAACCGAAGTTGGGTTGGCTCAATGCTCGGCATTGTTTCAGATAACACTACCTCTTCGGGTAGTTCAATACTGCGGACAGTTGAGGTCATGTGTCGGTACCGGTTCACAAAATTAAAATAATGGGAAATGAATCTTGTCGAAACGTCACAGATCGACTAAACAGCGACCAACATAAAAGGTATTTCGAGCAAAAAAAAGCCCTTATTTGCAAAAACTTGACTAGATAAGCAAAAACTTTAGCTATCTGAGCAATAAGCTTATTCCTATATCAATGTAAGCGTTTGGCTATACGTTAACGTCAGCGAATGACGGCACCTGTATAACCAGCTTTAGCTAAACTGGTCAAGCAGTTAGAAACCGTAAACAACATAGTGTCCTAAACATGGCTGCGCGGTAACAATGTCAATGCAGCAAATTACGTTGCGATCTGTGGTTAATTGATTTTGCCAGTGCCGATTGTTTATTCGGTAAACATAAAAAGGGCTGTGTCGTAGTTAGCTGTTGAAGTTTATCTTAAGCCTTCGGCTTCATCGATTTCGGTGCTTTAGGGGAGGATGTCGCGGTGGCGACGGCACATTCTTGTATACATTAGGGGGGGGAGCTTCGCCGCCTTTGGAATCCCCCTTGCCTTAGGTCGCCGTCCACAACGCTTCGCTGAACTGCTCCAATGCGGCAGAAGATCAATAGCGGTTGTGCTTTATCCTTTGTATCGCCACTCGCTTAGCCAGTGCTTTAACAGCCTTGGAAAGAACAACAGTTAGTTGGTACACAGCCTAAAAAAGGCACCCGTAGGTGCCTTCTTACATCAATCTTGCTCATCTATCCAAGCCTGTTGAATCGCTTCGAGAATGCGTTCTCCGCAATGCTCTGGGTCATCATCAAACTCATCAAGCGCCATTACCCACTCACGTAGATCGGTAAACCGAATCTGGCGGGGATCAACATCCGGCTGCTGCTCTGACAGTTCAACCGCAATATCAACCACATCAATCCACTTTAAACCCATACCGAACTCCTTGTGAGTAGGTAACGTTAATTATTAATGGTGCGCTTCGGATACTTGGTTAACGGTATAACGTGGAATATCAACGATAAGATCGACACCATTCACCTTAGCCTGACAAGAAAGACGTGACTCCGGCTCTAAGCCCCACGCTTTATCAAGCATGTCGTCTTCCAACTCATCACTCTCTTCCAGTGAGTCAAAGCCATCACGAACAACCACATGGCAAGTGGTACAAGCACAGCTTTTTTCACACGCGTGTTCGATGTGAATGCCGTTTTTTAGGGCGACATCTAGAATGAAGTCACCGTCATTAGCTTCAACTTCCAACCCTTCTGGGCAGAGTTCATGGTGCGGTAAAAAAACGATCTTTGGCATACTACCCTCTTAAACCTTATCTACTGACTGGCCAGACAGTGCGCGACGAATCGACAGATCCATCCGCAGTGCGGCAAAGTCGCCACTGGCTTTATCCAGCGCTTCAATTCCTTGCTTGATGACTTCGCCATCGTCGCCCTTGGCTAATTCAGCTAGAGCTAGCATCTGTTGCTCCAGCGCTCTCTGCGCTGCAGGTTCTAATAGCACCTCGCCATCGGCTTCAAGTGCTTTAGTCAAACTTTCGATTACACGACCGGCTTCGATCCGTTGCTCTGTAAGCATCCGCTTGGTGATATCTTCACGGGCGTGGGTCATCGATTCGGTCAGCATACGGGTGACTTCATTGTCACTCAAACCAAATGATGGCTTCACTTGGATCTCAGCGACAACGCCAGAGGTCTTTTCTTCCGCCTTAACACTCAGCAAACCATCGGCATCAACCTGGAAGGTTACTCGAATAACTGCAGTACCTGCAGCCATTGGTGGAATGCCACGCAATTCAAATCTAGCCAGAGAGCGACAATCAGCGATCATCTCTCGCTCACCTTGAACCACATGAATTGCCATCGCCGTTTGACCATCTTTGTAGGTGGTAAACTCCTGCGCTCGAGCAACCGGAATGGTCGTGTTACGCGGGATCACCTTTTCGGTGAGGCCCCCCATGGTTTCCAAACCAAGTGACAACGGCAATACGTCAAGCAACAGCATATCTGAGTCGGGTTTGTTGCCAGCAAGAATGTCAGCTTGAATAGCAGCACCGATTGCCACGACCCGATCTGGATCGATTGAAGTCAGTGGTTGGCGTTGGAAGTAGCCACCAATTTGTTCGCGCACCGCCGGTACACGGGTAGAACCACCCACCATAACTACCTGCTGAATCTCATCAACAGTAACACCTGCATCTTTTAAACTACGACGGCAGGCCATCAAGGTTCGTTTGATCAGTGGTGCGATCAGTGCATCAAATTCAACACGGGTCACCTCCCCCTGCCAGTCGGCAATTGCTGCGGTAACGCTGTCGCTGTCAGTTAATGCTTCTTTAATGCGACAGGCTTCTGTCATCAGCGCTCGTTGCATTGACGCATCCGCGTGCTCAATAACCACACCGGCGCGCTCAGCGATAGCTTGCGCTAGTAGGTGATCGAAGTCATCGCCACCAAGGGCACTGTCACCACCGGTTGCCAGTACCTCAAATACGCCCTTATTTAGGCGCAAAATAGAAATATCGAAGGTACCACCACCCAAATCATAGATGGCAATATCGCCCTCTTGGCCACTATCTAGACCGTAGGCGATCGCTGCAGCAGTAGGCTCATTGAGTAAGCGTAATACTTTAACCCCCAATAGCTCCGCAGCTTCTTTTGTGCCTTGGCGTTGGGCGTCATCGAAATAGGCCGGTACAGTAATTACCGCGCCTGTGAGATCACCGCCTAAGGTCTGCTCCGCACGTAAAATAAGCGGACGTAGCACTTCAGCAGACACCTGAATCGCGTTAACAGAGCCCTGGCGGGTGTCAAACAACGGCAAACCGTTGTCCGAGCCTTGTAGCCGATATGGGTGCTGCGGGTAACGAGCAGCCACATCTTCTAATGAGCGGCCTAAAAAACGCTTCACCGAGATAATGGTGTTGGCCGGATCTTGGGTTGCTTCTGCTTTCGCTTCGTAACCGGTGGCTAGCCCTTGTTCAAGGTAGCGAACCACTGACGGCATACGGTGACGGCCTTGGCTGTCAGCCAACGTTTCGGCTTGGCCGCTTCGAACTGCTGCTACCAGTGAGTTGGTGGTACCCAAATCGATACCAACCGCCAATTTATGTTGATGCGGTGCAGCCATCTGACCAGGTTCGGCGATCTGCAATAGTGCCATGGTGTGTTATCCGTTGCTTACAGCTGCCACTGCTCTTCCAGCAATGCCAACTCCTGTTCCAATTTATCGACAAACTTAAGTTTGCGGACGTTATCTGCTGCGTCAAGCCACAACTTGTTATCAAGCTGACTAATAAGGTTAGTCATCATCGCTTTTTTAATGGCAGCAAACTCTTGCTCAAGTGCAAGGGCGGCATCAAATGGGTCGTCGTGATCGGCAAGATCTGCCAAGGCTTCACGCAGTTCCATCTGTTGCATTAGGAACATGGGATCTTTGATAGTGGTGGTTTCACCGCGTAACTCGACGCCGTTAAGACGCAACAAGTATTCAGCTCGACCAAGAGGAGATTTGAGGGTTTGGAACGCATCGTTGATTTCTGCGGTTTTTTGCACCGCCATCAATCGGTCGCGGTCGCTGCCTGCGGCAAAGTTGTCTGGGTGCACAGCACGCTGCAACTCGCGATAGCGAGTTGCAAGAGTGGCACTATCCAGTTCAAACCCTTGCGGTAACGCAAACAGTTCGAAATAGTTCATTGGCGATCCTTTATACGGTGAAACTCTCGCCGCAACCACATTCGCCTTGGGCGTTAGGGTTTTCGAACTTGAAGCCTTCGTTCAGGCCTTCCTTGACAAAGTCGACCTGCAATCCATCGAGGTAAACCATGCTTTTGGCATCAATAATGATGTTAACGCCCAGTAGCTCAAATATTTCGTCACCAGGCTGAAGCTCGTCCACGAACTCCAATACATATGCCAAGCCTGAACAGCCAGAGGTCTTAAGCCCTAAGCGCAAGCCAAGGCCTTTGCCTCGGTTGGTAAGGTAACTTTGAACGCGTTCAGCTGCCGCTTCGGTCAAGGTAATGGCCATTACTACTCCGGATTACTTGTCTTGCTTGCTCTGATAATCAGTGATAGCCGCTTTAATCGCGTCTTCCGCCAAAATAGAACAATGGATCTTAACTGGTGGCAATGCCAACTCTTCAGCAATCGCGGTGTTCTTAATCGCCGCGGCTTCATCTAGAGTCTTGCCTTTTACCCATTCGGTAACCAGCGAGCTCGATGCGATTGCGCTACCACAACCGTAGGTTTTGAACTTAGCATCTTCAATAACACCGTTATCATCGATCTTAAGTTGCAGTTTCATCACGTCACCACAAGCTGGTGCGCCAACCATACCGGTTGCTACGTTAGGATCGTTCTTATCGAATGAACCAACGTTACGTGGGTTTTCATAGTGCTCGATTACTTTTTCGCTGTAAGCCATGATCTTAGCTCCAATCTTGCCCAGAATCCTGGGACATTAAGCCGACCCCATAGGTCGGCTTATCAAATTCAATTAATGCGCAGCCCATTCCACTTGGGACAGGTCAACACCATCTTTAAACATTTCCCACAGCGGCGACATGTCACGCAGCTTGTCGATGGACTCGTTGATGATGCCGATAGCATGGTCAACTTCAGCTTCAGTGGTGAAACGGCCAACGGAGAAACGGATTGAGCTGTGGGCCAACTCGTCGTTCAACCCCAGCGCACGCAGCACGTAGCTTGGCTCTAAGCTGGCAGAAGTACAGGCTGAACCAGAAGAAACCGCGAGGTCTTTCAGTGCCATAATCAACGATTCACCTTCAACGAAGTTAAAGCTAACGTTGAGGTTACCTGCCACGCGTTGTTCCGCATCGCCATTCAAGTACACTTCATCCATGTCCTTGATGCCGTTCCACAAGCGGTCACGCAGAGCCAACACGCGTTGATGCTCAGCAGCCATATCTTCTTTAGCAACACGAGCGGCTTCGCCCATGCCAGCAATCTGGTGAGTAGCTAGGGTACCAGAGCGCATACCGCGCTCGTGGCCACCACCGTGCATCTGCGCTTCTAAGCGAATGCGTGGCTTACGACGTACGTACAGCGCACCAATGCCTTTAGGACCGTACATTTTGTGGCCTGAGAGAGAGATCATATCGACCTTCATCTCTTTCACGTCGATTGGCAGCTTGCCAGCGGATTGTGCCGCATCAACATGCAGTAATACTTTCTTGCTACGACACAGTTCGCCGATGGCGTTGATGTCGTGAATTACACCAATCTCGTTGTTCACGTGCATGATAGAAACCAATACGGTGTCTTCACGAATTGCGTCTTCAAAGCGAGACAGCGGAATAATGCCATTGGCGTCTGGATCAAGGTAAGTCACCTCAAAGCCTTCACGCTCTAGCTGGCGGCAAGTATCCAGAACCGCTTTGTGCTCGGTCTTGCTAGTGATTACGTGCTGACCCTTCTTCTTGTAGAAGTGAGCAGCGCCTTTGATCGCCAAGTTGTTTGATTCGGTTGCGCCGGAGGTGAACACAATCTCACGCGGATCGGCGTTAAGCAGTTCAGCCACTTGGTTACGAGCTACATCAACAGACTCTTCTGCCTGCCAACCAAAGCGGTGGGAACGGGAAGCTGGGTTACCGAAGTTACCGTCCAAAGTAAGGTGCTGCATCATTACGTCTGCAACGCGCGGGTCAACCGGGGTAGTTGCAGAATAATCAAAATAGATTGGAAGTTTCATAACTTATCCAGAGCTGAGCCAGTCACTATGGTACTGGCGAGATACAACTGTCGGGATCAGGCGCGAGCTTGATTCCGGACTTGAGCCTCTTCTTGACGCAGACTGACGACCTTAACTTGGTGGTCGTCCATAAGATCAGCGAGGCTAATGCCATCAAGAAAACTGGCAATACGATCACTCAAATCGCCCCACAGTGAGTGGGTTAAGCAACGAGCACCGCTTTGGCAATTGGCTTTGCCGCTGCAGCGAGTTGCATCAACGGATTCGTCCACTGCGTGAACTACCATTGCAACAGAGATCTCGGCGGCCTCTTTACCAAGCAGATAACCACCACCTGGGCCGCGGACGCTAGATACCAAGCCCTGTTTACGCAGTTTGGCAAATAACTGTTCCAAATAGGACAGAGAGATCCCCTGACGTTCTGATATATCCGCTAACGGTACCGGGCCATTTAATGTATGAAGTGCTACATCCAGAATGGCTGTTACCGCATAGCGGCCTTTTGAAGTAAGTCGCATTGCCAGTTTCCTTCCGATATTCTGAGGAACATTCTATATACCCGACCAAATTAGTCAAGTATTTATCCTACTAATCTAGTCAACTATTATTGCAGTTGCTGGCTTCAGTAACGACATCGAATACCCCAGTGCGGTGCAGCGGTATTTAACCCTATGCGCCACTTAGGATCAATTGACTTTCGACAAAGCCGCAATCAACGTCACACTCCAACCAGAACTGGTTGTTTATCGGGCAAAACGGCAGCCAATACGCGCACAAAACAGCCACTAGTCACGATTGCGATTAGTGCTATCGACTCGCTCTATTGAGGTCAAAATGCCACGAAGGATATTCATCTCGATCTGCTCTGGTCGAGCGCGGTTAAATAACCGGCGTAATTTTGTAATGATTTGTCCAGGATGTGCTTGATTAATAAAGCCTGTAAATAGCAACACTTTTTCAAGATGTTGGTAAAAGCCTTCCATCTGTGCTGAATCGGGGTAATCGACTTCCTCTTCCTCTGCGGGGCTTTCCTCTAGCTCCAACTGCGCCATGCGCGTTTCGTAGCTGATTAACTGCACAGCCTGCGCCAAGTTGAGCGAGCTGTATTCAGGGTTGGCTGGGATGCATACGTGAAAGTGACACATCTGCAACTCTTCATTATTTAGACCGTGATTTTCACGACCAAATACTAACGCTACTGGACCCTGTTCAGATTGCTGAGCCAGCTTTCGACCAGCCTGACGTGCATCCAGCATGGGCCAACTGTGGGTACGACTGCGGGCACTAGTGCCAATAACTAGGCTGCAATCAGCAATGGCACTTTGCAAATCGTCGGTAACCACCAAACTGTCCAGTACATCCCCTGCCCCTGCCGCCAGTGCTGTCGATTTACCATCAACTTCAGTGCGCGGCGCCGCTAAATAGAGTTGCGACAACCCCATGGTTTTCATCGCTCGCGCAGCGGAGCCAATATTACCGGGGTGGGAGGTGCCCACTAAAACAATGCGGATGTTGCCAAGCATATGCAGATTGATCCTAACTAAAAACTGGAAGCGGATATTATCACAGCCAGCAACTATCATTTAGACCAAATGAAACTGAGATTTACAATCTAGGCCACTAGCACTATCACGCTTCCTAAGTAGCTATGACTGATGTGGCTAGAGTCGCTATCCCAGCGTAGTTTATGTATCAAAACTTACTCAGATTGGTATTAGTAATGATCGCCCTTGCCAACTGGCAAGAATTTGTTAAACTTGCGCGCCTTAATCCGAGGGACACTCCTCGGCCGCGTTCTTTTACATCCCTGGGGTATCGATATGCATCCGATGCTGAACATCGCCATTCGCGCTGCGCGTAATGCAGGTAACGTGATCACACGTGCCTATGAAGATTTCGACAAAGTTGAAGCTGAACAAAAAGGCTTGAACGATTATGTAAGTAACGTAGACCGTGACGCCGAACGCGCCATCATCGCTGCGATCCGTAAAGCGTATCCAGATCACACCGTTATTGGTGAAGAGTCTGGTACTGACATCGGTGAAAACGATTCATACAAATGGATTATCGACCCTCTGGATGGCACCTCTAACTTCCTGAAGCGTATTCCACACTTTTCTGTATCCGTTGCCTTACAGGTAAACGGCAAGACAGAGGTTGGCGTTGTTTACGACCCGATGACCAACGAGCTGTTCTCGGCATCTCGTGGCCAAGGCGCACAGCTGAACAGCCAACGTATCCGTGTTGCTAACCAACGTGAGTTAACCGGCACGCTGCTGGGTACTGGTTTCCCGTTCAAGGCTCGTCAGCACACTGACACCTACATGACTATTTTTGGCGAACTGTTTAACGACGTTGCTGATATGCGTCGTGCTGGTTCTGCTGCATTGGATCTGGCTTACGTAGCCTGTGGTCGTTTGGACGGTTTCTTCGAAATCGGCCTTAAGCCATGGGATTTCGCCGCCGGCGAATTGCTGGTTCGCGAAGCGGGTGGCATCGTTACCGACTTTACCGGTGGCCATAAGCACATCACCTCTGGCAACATTGTTGCCGGTGGTCCAAAGGTTACTGCAGGTATCGTTACCAAGATGCGTCCACACTTAAGTGATGCACTGAAGTAACAGCAACACTGCTGTAATACAAAAGGGTCGCTCAGCAATGAGCGACCCTTTTTTTGGGCTGTGTCGTAGTTAGCTGTTGAAGTTTATCTTAAGTCTTCGGCTTCACCGATTGCAGTACTCTTAAGGGGGGTATGTCGCGGTGGCGACGGCACATTTTTGTATGCATTAGGGGGAGCTTCGCCCCCTTTGGAATCCCCCTTTGCCTTAGGTCGCAGTCCAAAACGCTTCGCTGAACTGCTCCAATGCGGCAGAAGATCAATAGCGGTAGTGCTTTACCCTTGTATCGCGACTCGACTTGCCAGTGCTTTAACAGCCTTGGAAAGAGCAACACTTAATTGGTACACAGCCCTTTTTTGTTTGATAAGTTGCCCGTTCCGGCATCGTTTAACCCTCTAAACCAAGCCATTACAGCGACCAAATGTAAGCGCATATATGTTACATAACGTGTCGCTCAAGCTAACCACCTGTGTTCTCTATCGTTACCATCGACCGCCAAGTTCCGTGCCAAAAAGCGGTTACAAATGCTTACATTCAACCACTCCGAATGCCACTGCGTTAGCAACACTTAGCCATGCTAAATTTGGCCATAAGGAAAAAGGTTATGAAAGCTCTTCTACTCGGCGCAATAATGGCATTGGGTTGCAGCACCATGGCAGTAGCAGAAACCCGGTCTATAGTGGCAGCTGACGATTCCATGGAAACCCGAGTCTGCGTGCAAGCAGCAACGATTCCGATGCGTCGTTTTTCCAAAGCACTGCGCCACAACCGCTTAGATTACAAGATTATTGGCAAACATCTACGCTGTAACAACGAAGCGGTAGCCACCTTCGCTGCACGCTATAACTCAGACGACAGGGTCGCCAATCGATTGGCTCGGTATAGTAATGAAGAAGTTCGAACCAAGGTAAAGATCACCGAGTTAGCGAGCCTGAGTGGTACACTGGTTATATCCGCTAACTAAAGCCTTTTGATAACTATAAGATCAGGTATGCCCTGATCTTTTTATTGGCTAAATTGCTTTGGTTGTTCGAGTCAAGTTGCCCAGTTTCATCACCGTTAGGGTTGCAATCACACCAACTACAACAAACGGAAATAACAGCAAGCTCAACAACGCAACCCAAAAATACGATAAATGCCGTGGATGTAACCAACGTTGTCTTCGTTCGCTCGACGTCATATCTGACTGCTGCATCTCCCTACCCTCTTCCATCAAACACCGTTTTAACCAATCTAAGTATATCTGATCGATTCCGCCTCGCTGAATGAGATTTTTGTGCACTAGTTCACACCACGGTGACCACAACATTAGTTAGGGTAACGCCAACTTTCTATACTCATAAGCATCAACACAAGGATATATGGACAGAAGATGTTAAATCGCAAATATGGACTAAAGCTGATTAAATACGCCGAAGCCGGAATTCTGGTTTTGATAGCCATTGCGACTTTATTCGCGATTGGGGAGGAGGTGAAAACAGTGTGGCAACGAGGTCACGTTATTTTGGCGGATCTGCTGCTGCTGTTTATCTATCTGGAAGTATTAGCGATGGTAGCGAACTACGCCGAGATTGGTAAGCTACCGATTCGTATGCCTGTGTATATTGCCATCGTTGCGCTGGCACGCTACCTCATCCTCGACATGAAAGCGATGGATGACTGGCGAATTATTGCAATCGCTTCGGCCGCGCTCGTATTGGCGCTGACGGTTCAAGTGATCAGATATGGTCAGATTAAATTGCCATATCCAGAGCCGGGCCAACGCCAATCCGATGATTAGTGGTTACACACATTACCGCGATTAAGCACGAAACCTTCACCATCGACTACGATTTTGTCCATTTTCTGTAAAAATGCCAAAATCTGGTCGGCGGTTTGGTCTTCCGAGTGGCAGGTGTGGAAACGAGCGTCTGCACCGAATGCTTCGGTAGCCAGTTGGCTTAGTTGTGCAATCGCCTTAGGTTCGGTTTGTTGGCCAATCAAATTAATGAACTCATGAGCATGTACACTGGACATGGAAACTCCATCGTGGGCTTGTTTAAAGATGCATTAAGGTAGCACCTTTAGATGAATTGGCGAAAATCGCGCACCCTAATTGTGAAATAGCACACAAAATCCCCTTATCCAAACTCTCAGGAGTTCCAGTTGCTTGCTGAAACGATCAATCTCACCATTGGTTTAACCCAACAGATGAGCCTCTACCTGGTATTGGCCTACATGTTAACCAAAACCCCTGTATTACGACCGATGGTAGATTTGGCGCTGGGCTCGCCACATAAATTAGTGTTGTACATCACCTTCTCTTGCTTGTGCGTAATGGGAACCTATTTTGGTGAACAGACCCACGATGCTATCGCCAACACCCGCGCGATGGGGGCGGTACTATCAGGTTTACTCGGCGGTCCAGTCACCGGATTTTTTGTCGGCTTAACTGGCGGCTTACATCGTTACAGTTTGGGCGGGTTTACCGATCTTGCCTGTGCAGTATCAACCACCCTTGAAGGTACCTTTGCTGGCTTAATGCACCTGTATCTAGTACGTCGCAAAAACCTTGAGCAGTTGTTTAATCCATTTTGGGTATTTGCTATTGCCTTGGTAGCCGAGCTGCTACAGATGGCTACTATCTTGATTCTTGCCGAACCTTTTACAGATGCATGGCAGTTGGTCAAAACCATCGCGATTCCAATGCTGTTGGTAAACTCTCTCGGCGCCGCCATGTTCATGAGCATGATCCGCGATCAGCGGGCGATGGCGGAAAAAATCTCCTCAATCTACTCAGCTAAAGCACTAAAGATTGCCGAACGAACCGTGGGTCACTTAAGCCAAGGATTCAACCAGCAAACCGCAGGGGTAGTAGCTAAAATCATCTTTGAAGAAACCGGCGTCAGCGCCGTTGCCATTACCGACTGCAGCAAGTTGTTGGCCTTTATCGGTCACGGCGCCGATCACCATCTTCCTGCCACCCCTATTGCCTCTGCGCAAACCGCCGCTGCCATCAGAAACAACGAAGTGGTATTTATTGATGGAATCGAGCACCAATTTTCCTGTTCAATCAGCAATCAATGTCAGCTCGGCAGCTGCCTAATAGTGCCACTTAGAGGCGAAAATGAGGTGATTGGTACGGTTAAACTGTATGAGAAAAAATCACGATTTTTCTTAAATCTAAACCAAACCCTCGGGGAGGGGATTGCGCGGGTACTGGAAAACCAGATCCTCCATAGCCGTTTTATCGACCAGAAAAATCTATTGGTACAAAACGAACTGAAATTACTGCAAGCGCAGATAAACCCCCATTTTCTATTTAACGCCCTAAACACCCTTAATGCAGTGATAAGGATCGACCGAGATAAGGCGCGAGAGCTCACTCAGCAACTGGCGTCTTTTCTGCGCGCCAACCTCAAGCGCGGTACCGATACCATCACCTTGGCGGAGGAGCTCGAACACGTTGGCTCCTACCTCAAAATTGAGCGAGCCCGTTTTGGTGAGCAGCTTGAAGTAAGCTGGCAGATTGCCCCCGAACTGACGCAGGCCACCATGCCAACCTTCACCTTACAACCATTGGTTGAAAATGCGGTGAAACACGGCACCTCAACGCTGCTCGAGGTGGGCAAGATCAACATCAGCGCCCAACAAATTGATGGTAAATTACAGCTCAGCGTAACCGACAATGCCGGCGCATATCGCCCTAGCGGAGAGTCTGATGGGCTTGGAATGGGGATTGTTGATAAACGTATTAAGACGATGTTCGGTACAGAGTATGGAATAACCATCGAATGTGAGCCCGACCAATTCACCCGCATCAATGTACTATTACCAATGAGCACTGGCGCATGATCCGTACCCTGATAATCGATGACGAGCCACTGGCTCGGCAAGAACTAATGGCGTTACTAGCCGAACATCAAGACATTGAGGTCGTTGCTCAAGCGGCTAACGCCATCGATGGCCTCAGTAAGTTGCATCAGTTTAAACCTGACTTAGTATTGGTTGATATTCAGATGCCGAAGATCACCGGTATGGAAATGATTTCGATGCTCGACAACAACGAGCTGCCTCATATCGTCTTCGTCACCGCTTACGATCAATACGCAATTAAGGCTTTTGAACACCACGCCACTGATTACCTGTTAAAGCCGATAGAAGCGCAACGGCTGGCGCAAACCTTAGCGCGGATCCGTACCGCTACCACGCCAGCAATGACCACACAGCTGGAACCGTTACCCCACCTACCCTGCTATTCACACAAGCGCCTTAAGATCGTAGATGTCAGCGAGGTAGAATATGTGTTTTCCGATGTCAGCGGTGTCCATGTAGCTACCAGCGAAGGAACCTATCACACCCAGTTGACGCTGAAAGTAATTGAGCAACAGCCCACCTTCATTCGGTGCCACCGCCAATACCTAGTGCAAGCCGACGCAGTGGCAGAAATCATTCTATTAGATGGCGGTAACGCCGAAATTGAGACTCGCTCCAATCAAAAAGTGCCAGTGAGTCGTCGCTACCTAAAGCCACTTAAACAGAAATTTGGGTTCCAATAGTGTGATTTTTTAGATACATCCGCTAACTGCTTCTACACTTTCAGTTATCCAAGGGTGTTCCCAGATTCTGATATAAGTGCAACGAGGTAGTGTCATGTCTTTAACCAAAGCTGATCTCACTGATCTGCTGGTCAGTCAACGTCATTTGAAGGTTGCTGACGCTCGCAATCTAGTCGATGTGTTCTTCGAAGAGATCCGAGAGGCCTTAGAACAAGGCGAAGAGGTAAAACTCAGTGGCTTCGGTGTCTTTCACCTACGCGACAAAACCCCGAGGCCGGGGCGCAACCCCAAAACCGGCGAGTCCCATGAAATTGCAGCTAGGCGGGTAGTAACATTCTCGGCTGGAGGCAAATTAAAGGGCCGAGTGGCAACGCTAAAAGCTTGATATGTTGCTCAATTTAACTATCTAGCATGGAGTCATCGCTGTGGCTCCACTGCTCAATTCCAGTATTTGTTACCGCTTATTTAATATATCTGCCGCTTAGCAGCCTATATATACCGCTTACCTAGATCCTCCAGCAGCATTGATTTATAACCGTAAAATAACGCCCATTCATACTGTTGGGATTATGATCATGTTGTGGTTTTTTAGTTGTATCGCTTTACTGATCGGCGGTTACTTTATTTACGGTGCCTTTGTTGAGAAGGTATTTGGTATCAAGGAAGAGCGTAAGACGCCCGCTCTTACTCGCGCTGATGGCGTTGATTACGTGCCAATGTCTAAAGGCCGAGTCTATCTAGTTCAATTGCTTAACATTGCCGGTGTAGGCCCAATCTTTGGCCCTATTATGGGTGCGCTATACGGTCCAGCAGCAATGGTTTGGATTGTAGTCGGCTGTATCTTTGCTGGTGCAACCCACGATTACTTCTCCGGCATGTTGTCTGTTCGTAACGGTGGTGCATCAGTACCAAGCATCGTTGGTCGTTACTTAGGTAAACCTGCTAAGCACTTCATGAACTTGTTTGCCATCGTACTGCTGCTATTGGTTGGTGTTGTATTCGTGTCGGCTCCAGCCAGCATGTTAACCAACCTAATCAACTCAAACAGCGATCTGGTTGTTGGCAGCTTGACCATGGTTGGCATCATCTTCACCTACTACGTAGTTGCCACTATTGTCCCAGTTGACAAAATTATTGGCCGTTTCTACCCACTGTTTGGCGCCTTGCTGATCTTCATGTCTGTTGGCCTGATTACTGCGGTAATGTTCTCTGCGGACCACCAGCTGATGGGCGATTTTGTACCGTCTGACATGCTAACCAACATGAACCCTAATGACATGCCGTTATGGCCAGCATTGTTCATTACCATCGCTTGTGGAGCTATCTCAGGTTTCCACGCAACCCAGTCTCCACTGATGGCGCGTTGCATGGAAAATGAAAAGAACGGCCGCTTTGTATTCTACGGAGCAATGATTGGTGAAGGTATCATCGCACTTATCTGGTGTGCACTGGCTCTGTCTTACTTCGGTAATGTTGACGCCTTAGCCGCTGCTGTTGCAGACGGTGGACCAGGTAAAGTGGTATACGACGCATCCTTCGGCCTGCTCGGTGTAGCTGGTGGCATCATCGCTTTCTTGGGTGTGGTTATCCTACCAATCACCTCCGGCGATACCGCTTTCCGCTCTAGCCGCCTGATCTTGGCTGAATACTTCAGCATGAGCCAAGTTAAGATAGTTAACCGTCTGATTATCGCTGCGCCGCTATTCATCATCGGTGCGATTCTGACTCAGGTAGATTTCGGTATCATCTGGCGCTACTTCGGCTTCGCCAACCAATTAACTGCAACAATGATGTTATGGACTGCAACCGCTTACTTGGCTCGCGCCGACAAGCTGCACTGGATTGCTTCCGTACCTGCCATGTTTATGACTGCAGTAATCACTACCTTCATCCTTAACAGCGCCAAGCTTGGTTTCGGGTTACCAATGGAACTGTCTACCGCGTGTGGTGTTGTAACCGCTGCCGTAGCCGCTTGGTTCGTCATTGGCGTTATCGGTAAGCAAGAGCTACCGGCTGACGCTGAAGCGTAATTTCGAATAAGTCAGCAGCTTCTTCGAACGAAAAATGGCGACCCTCGGGTCGCCATTTTTTTTGGCTGTGTACCAATTAAGTGTTGTTCTTTCTAATGCTGTTAAAGCACCGGCTAGGCGAGTGTTGATACAAGGGCAAAGCACTACCGCTATTGATCTGCTGCCGCATTGGAGCAGTTCAGCGAAGCGTTTTGGACTGCGACCTAAGACAGAGGAGGATTCCAAAGGGGGCGCCCCCCCTAATGCATACAAGAATGTGCCGTCGCCACCGCGACATCATCCTCTAAAGCACCACAATCGGTGAAGCCGAAGGCTTGATATAAACCTCAACAGCTAACGACGACACAGCCAATTAATGGCCTAGTACCAAAGATGACTAAAGAAAGTTACCTCAAACTCAGTTTCAGTGAATTGCTCAGCATTTACCGCCTGCCCTGAGCGGCTCAGGCTCAGCTTGCCACCGTTGTCTTGCAATTGATATTGCTGGCCAAGCTCGGCATCAAACATCAGATAAGTCGCCTCATCTGTCCCATTCAAAGCCACCTCTAGCAGTTGAGTGCCAGCACCGACACGCAATTTGCCATCGGCAATAATGGCCGCACGGTCATTGGTGGAAACAATAGAAATGTTATCCGGCAAGGTAACCGCTGCGGATTCGATACTGCCCATCGCGGACACGGCAGAGGTAACGGATAGCAATGTTACGGCAACAAACTTAATCATATAGACCCCATTAAAGTTTCAACAATATACCCTTGTGAGTACACTATTAAAGCCTAAGCCGAGCCAAAGAATTTAACAAATTAAGTGCATTATATCGATATAGAGAAAGAACCTAGCTGTAACACCAATAGCAATAACGACAGTAACTGTAATTATTCTGCTTTGCTCGAAAAATCGGCGATATCTGTTGCCGATAAACCAGCTAATAGATTAATTTGACTTAGCCAATCGGTTTGCGCTGCCCTATCTAGATACAACAGCACTCTCTCACCGTTCCTTACCCAAGTTTGAATCTGCTCCAGCTCTGCAGTATTGACCGCGCTCTGAGCGGCGTCGCGTCGACACAACTCCAACAACTGCGCATCCAACTCAGTGGCATAGACAACCCTATCCAACCGCTGTAGCTCTGGCATCAACCCTATCGGCAACATCAACGGCTGTTGGTCGTTGTACATTAGCCACAGCTTGCCGCTCGGTAAATCTTTATTGATGGCAGCTTGCAGATGTTGCTCGCTGTCTTGGTTTAACACTAACCCATTTTGTTGCAGAAAGTGCTCCCAAACCACCCGAGGATTATCACTTTGCTGTTGCACCTTATGACGCTTGCTACCAATAAACTGCGCCAGCTTACCCAGTGACGATGGCAGTATGGTTTCAATTAGTGCTCGTAGGGTCCGCACCAACACCGGTGCCTTACCTTCACTGCCTATAGCCACCAACATTGGGGCCCTGTCAACGATAGCTGGAGTGATAACGGTACATAGCTCAGGTTGGTCAACGACATTAACCCACAAACCCAATGCCTTAGCTTCCCGGGCAATCTGCCGGTTTAATTCAGCGTTATCGGTGGCGGCAATAACACCTTGTCGTCCCTCTAAATGGTGCGGATCGTAATCGGTCGTAATGCATTCTATCCGTGCAGGAGCCAACTCGGTAATACTATCAACCCAGTCGAGCGAAACCACCGTTATAACCGCGTTGGAGCGAGCCCACAGGGCAACCTTGCGGGCAGCAACTTCACCACCACCCACCACCAACAAACGCATATGCTCAGTATCATGAAACAGAGGAAAATATCGCATTAGTTCACCGGTTCGCTGCCACAGTTCCAACACAGCTCAAAGTGACCATCATTTTGTTCATGACAGTCGACGCATTGCCACGGTGCCATGGTCTGTTGATAGCGTACCATGATCTGCTGCGCCTTAGTGATATGGCAGCGCTGCACCAATAGCCGTATCTGCTGGGCGTCAACTGGTAACTCACCAGCGGCGCCCCCTAATGCTTCACCGAGCAAACGTACGAGGATCCCTTGTTGCTCCAACATGCCTTTTACGGCATTGGCTTCTATCGAATTACTGGCACGAAAAAGCTCAACGTAGCTATCCATAGCGGCCCTCTTGATATTTTTACCCCAATGATTGGGGAATTATGGTGGGCTGTTATTTTCCTTTTATGCCCACTCCGATTTTGCGTGATCCAGATAGCAAAAAGCCACCCCTGAGGGTGGCTTTTTAATCTATTTATTGTGCTTAAGGCAGAATAGGATCTTGATCAGCACCCTCTTTCTCAATCACAACCGGCAACATGTGCTCACGGGTAATGCCCAACTTGATTGCGGCAAAGCTCGCAACGTAAATCGATGAGTAGGTACCAAAAGCGATACCCAGCAACAACGCAGTTGCAAAACCGTGGATCATTGAGCCACCAACCAAGAACAATGACACCACCACAAACAAGGTGGTCGCGGTAGTAATTATGGTCCGGCTCATGGTCTGGGTAACCGAGGCGTTAACGACATGCTCTGGAGTGCCCTTACGCATCTTGCGGAAGTTCTCACGAACTCGGTCATAAACCACGATGGTGTCGTTCAATGAGTAACCCACTACCGCCAGTACCGCCGCCAGCACGGTCAGATCGAATTCGATCGACAGCGCAGAGAACACACCCAGAGTAATAATTACATCATGCACCAATGCCAGTACCGAACCGACAGCCAAACGCCACTCAAAACGGAAAGCAACGTACATCAGAATACAGATGATTGCTGCCAGTACCGCTAGTCCCCCCTGCTCAGTTAGCTCTTCACCAACCTGCGGGCCAACAAATTCAACGCGTTTGATAACGGCATTGTCCGACACTGAACGGGCAGCCGACTCAACCTTACCAACCAGAACATTGCCTTCGCCAGACTTTGGCGGCACACGCACTAGAATGTCACGAGCACTACCAAACTGCTGTACAACAGCGCCGTTAATACCTTGACCTTCTAACGCACCACGAACATCTGCAGGTGAGGTAGCTTCCTGGTAGCTAATCTCAACAACGGTACCGCCGGTGAAATCCAAGCCCCAGTTCATGCCGTTAGTCGCCATGCTAGTGATGGATGCGATCATCATTAATACCGAGAAACCGACAATCGGCTTCGCGTGCTTAAGGAAATCGACGGTGTTCTTTAAATTTAAGATCTGAAACATCGTAAACCCCTTAGATATCCAGTTTCTTCATTCGCTTGCCACCCCACAGTGCGTTAACAACTGCACGGGTACCAATGATGGAGGTGAACATGGAAGTAGCAATACCGATCATCAAGGTTACCGCAAAGCCTTTCACTGGGCCGGTGCCCACTGAGAACAGGATCAGCGCAGTAATCAAGGTAGTAATGTTGGCATCAGCGATGGTTGAGAATGCGTTAGCGTAACCTTCGTTAATCGCCTGTTGCACACTTCGACCGGCGCGGATTTCTTCACGAATACGCTCGAAGATCAGCACGTTGCCATCAACCGCCATACCAACAGTCAGAACGATACCAGCAATACCCGGCATGGTTAGGGTCGCCCCTGGGATCATCGACATAATACCAACCATCAAGATGATATTACCCGCCAATGCAACGACTGAGATTACGCCAAACTTGCGGTAGTAAACCGCCATGAACAGAACCACAGCCAACATGCCATAAAGCAATGCGGCCTTACCGTTGTCGATGTTCTCTTGACCCAATGATGGGCCAATGGTGCGCTCTTGCACGATGGTAATTGGCGCAATCAAGGCACCGGCTCGCAGCAATAGCGCCAAGTTTTGCGCTTCGGCTGGCGAATCGATACCGGTAATGCGGAAGCTACGACCTAGACGTGCTTGAATTGTGGCGACGTTAATCACCTCTTCAATCTTATCGAAGGTAGGACGACCATCAGCATCGCGCTCGCCGGTTGGCTTGTACTCAATGAATACCGTCGCCATACCTTTACCAATCATATCCTTGGTAAAGTCTGCCATCTTGTTACCACCCACAGCATCGAGATCGATGTTTACCTGTGGTTGACTGGTTTCGCTGTAACCGGATTTAGCACCGGTGATGTGGTCACCAGTCAAGATAACCGCTTGCTTCAGAATTACTGGACGACCATCACGGTCGTTATATAACTTAGCGTCTGGTGGCACAATGCCACGCATGGCTGCGTTCACATCGGCGTTTTCAGCCAAGGCGCGGAACTCCAGCGTAGCCGTTGCCCCCAAGATCTCTTTCGCCCGAGCGGTATCCTGAACACCCGGCAGTTCAACGGTGATGCGATCCGCACCTTGGCGTTGTACAACTGGTTCAGCCACACCTAGTTCATTCACACGGTTGCGAAGAATGGTGATGTTCTGAGTAAGTGCGTACTCCTGCACCTCTTTTAGGTAAGGTTCAGTGAAGCTAGCAACAAAGCTGGTGGAATCGCGGTCACTAAAGATCAGGTTCTGATGCAGACCTTGCAGGTGTGCTTTTGCTTTTTCAGCAATATCTTCCTGACGAAAACGCACTTCTACCCCGGTAGGTGCAATGCGCACACCAGAGTAGCGTAAACGCTCTTCGCGCAACTGCGAGCGGAAATCCGCCACAATCTGCTCTTGCTGCTTGTTGATCGCCTCGTTCATATCAACTTCCATCAGGAAGTTAACACCACCGCGCAGATCCAAACCAAGCTTCATTGGCGTTCCACCCAATGACTTCAGCCATTCAGGGGTCGCTGCAGCCAAGTTGATGGCAACGATGTAGTCGTCACCCAATTGTGCGGCTACCAGCTCCTTGCCACGGCCTTGATCCTCGACGTTATTAAAACGTACTTCTACCAAGCCGTTTTCCATCACCACACTTTTGCTAGCAATACCTGCCTGTTCTAGAGCGTCACGCACCTGATCTACGGTAGTCGCAGAAACAGTCGCATTACGGCCAGCAGAGATCTGCACGGCCGGATCTTCCCCATAAACGTTTGGCAAGGCATACAGCAGTCCAATGGCGAGAATAAACACCACCATCAGGTTTTTCCACATCGGGTATTTGTTCAACACACCGCTGCCCTCTTTAATCAAACTAGATTGTTATTAAATTGCCAATCACAGAGATTGGATTGAACCTTTTGGCAGCACAGCAGTAACAAAGTCTTTCTTAACGGTCACTTGAGTTTGATCGTTCAGTGCGATTACAACGTAATCGCTGTCGTCAGCAACCTTAGCAATCTTACCTACCAAGCCACCGCTGGTTAGCACTTCGTCGCCTTTAGTCATCGATGAAACCAGCTCTTTATGCTCTTTCACGCGTTTGTTCTGAGGACGCAGAATCATGAAGTAGAACACCACACCGAACAAGGCCAGCATGATCAGTGGCTCAAAACCACCCATAGGAGCTGCTGCATCAGCGGCGTAAGCATTTGCGATAAACATATGAAGTTTCTCTCTTTTATTGGATTAATTAGTCGTTCAGAGGTGGCACATCACGGCCGAGCTTTGCATAGAACTGGGCGACAAAGTCGTCTAGGTTACCCTGCTCAATTGCGCCTCGCAAACCTTCCATAACACGTTGATAATAACGTAAATTGTGAATTGTATTGAGACGTGCACCTAAGATCTCGTTACAGCGATCTAAGTGGTGCAAATATGAACGGGTGTAGTTCTTACAGGTGTAACAATCACACTCCGCTTCAAGCGGCGCGGTATCGTCACGATGTTTGGCGTTACGGATCTTTACCACACCTTCAGCGGTGAACAGGTGACCGTTACGAGCATTACGGGTTGGCATTACGCAGTCGAACATGTCGATGCCGCGACGTACGCCTTCAACCAGATCTTCTGGCTTACCAACACCCATCAAGTAGCGTGGCTTATCTTCCGGGATCTTAGGGCAGATGTGCTCCAGAATGCGGTGCATATCTTCTTTGGGCTCACCAACAGCGAGACCACCAACGGCATAACCATCGAAGCCGATATTAACCAGACCTTCCAATGATTCATCACGCAGGTGCTCATATACACCACCTTGAATGATACCGAACAGGTTGTTCTTGTTCTCAAGCCGATCAAATTCGTCGCGGGAGCGCTGAGCCCAACGCAATGACATCCGCATCGATTTACCGGCTTCTTCTTCAGTCGCAGGGTACGGAGTACATTCGTCGAAGATCATCACGATGTCAGAACCTAAGTGGTACTGAATATCCATCGACTTTTCTGGATCAAGGAAGATCTTGTCACCATTGATTGGGTGACGGAAATGAACACCCGCTTCAGTGATCTTACGAATGTGGCCCAAAGAGAAAACTTGAAAGCCGCCTGAATCGGTCAAAATTGGCTTATGCCAATTCATAAAATCATGCAGATCACCGTGTTTCTGCATCACCTCAGTGCCTGGACGCAGCCACAGGTGGAAGGTGTTGCCCAAACAGATTTGCGCCCCGGTAGCGTCTACTTCTTCAGGAGTCATCCCCTTAACGGTGCCGTAGGTTCCTACTGGCATAAATGCCGGTGTTTCAACGGTTCCGCGATCGAAGGTCAAACGACCACGGCGAGCGCGTCCGTCGGTACCAAGTAGATCAAATTTCATTTTAGTTTTCATAAAAAACCTCAAACCAGAGAAACAGTCTGGTGATGGTAAATGGAGCGCTAAGCGCTTCGTTTAAAGAAGGATGGGGATCAACCACCGCGACTTCAAGCCACGGCAGCAGATATAATGTGGTTGGCTGGTTTCCCAACCAACTCGATTATTCTTGGTGGTTATCGCGGCGACTGACAAACATGGCGTCGCCATAGCTGTAAAAACGATAACCTTGCGCGATGGCGTGCTGGTATGCGGCCATCGTTTGTTGTTGTCCGGCAAAGGCCGACACCAACATAATTAGGGTCGACTCCGGCAGGTGAAAGTTGGTCACCATCGCATCGACAATATGGAACGACTTACCTGGGTATAGGAAAATCGATGTTTCCGATGCAAACGGTGCCAGTAGTTCACCATGACGACGAGCTTCTTGAGCGGCTGACTCTAGCGAGCGTACCGAGGTCGTACCCACTGCGATCACTCGGCCACCGTCGGCCTTAGTTTTTAAGATGGCATCCACCACGGTTTGGTCGACTTCAGCGTATTCTGAGTGCATGTGGTGTTCAGCAATGGTGTCAACTCGAACCGGCTGAAAGGTGCCCGCGCCTACATGCAAGGTTACGTAGGCAACGTTAACGCCTTTTTGTTGCAGTGCGTCGAGCATGGCATCATCAAAGTGCAAGCCGGCCGTCGGTGCAGCAACTGCACCAGGGCGTTGGTTATATACAGTTTGGTAGCGCTCCCGATCGGCCCCCTCATCAGGGCGATCAATATACGGCGGCAATGGCATATGGCCAATCTTGTCTAAGATCGAAAGTACTGGTTCCTCGCCATCAAATTCAATCTCAAACAACGCATCATGACGCTCAACCATGGTTGCGGTTACGTCGTGTTCAAAATGCAGCTTATTACCCGGTTTGGGCGACTTTGAGCAACGAACATGGGCAAGCACGCGCTTACTGTTAAGTACGCGCTCAACCAGCATCTCAAACTTGCCGCCAGAGGCTTTCTGACCAAACACCCGTGCAGGGATAACCCGAGTGTTATTAAACACCATCAGATCGCCAGGGCGTACCAACTCCATTAGATCCGCAAACTGACCATCGTGCAACTCGCCGCTATTGCCATCAAGGTGCAATAAACGGGAGGCGCGACGCTCAGAGGTTGGATAACGAGCGATCAGTTCATCAGGAAGATCAAAGTGGAAATCAGCTACCAGCATGGATTTGTATACTCTTAATGCCTTTAAAAGCGGGGGCGATATTGTAAATCAGCCAACCTCAGTTGCAAGCATAAGCAGGACTCTTTGCCCTTTTGTGCGTTATGTTGTGAAGCTAGGAGGCGTCATCGATGATAAAACAGGTAGGAAACACCCTTATCCAAGCTGTGCACAAGGCCAGTTGCCATTGTGGCGGCGTCGAGTTGGAATTAACGCTGGCCGACGGCACCGTCGAGCCACGTCGCTGTGACTGTTCAATTTGTAGAAGAAGGGGCGCCATTGTCGCGTCAGTGCCATTAGCGGGCTTGCGCATCACCAAAGGCACCGCTCTCCTCAGTCTGTACCAATTCAATACTCGCGCAGCCAAACACTACTTTTGCTCTCGTTGTGGTATCTATACCCATCATCAGCGCAGATCTAATCCGCATCAATATGGCTACAACGTTGCTTGTCTTGAGGGCGTCAACCCATTTGATCTAGGTGAAGTTGACACCATGGATGGGGCCAATCACCCCGTCGATAAACCATCGTGACCAATGCTTCTGGTCGCACTTAAGCGGATATCTAGTTGAACTATCTTTGTCATTTCTATATCGCCGAACGCACCAATACTGACTTTGCCGGTGCCATTGCCGCTGACTTCGTACGCGGCGACCTTACCCCATGGCCCGAGCCATTGCGCACCGGTATGATGCTGCACCGACAAGTTGACAGTTTTGTTGATAGCCATCCGCTGGTACTAGATCTAAAGCAACAGTTTCAGCAACAACATCGGCGCATGGCTGGGATCTTGCTAGATATGGCCTTTGACCATCAGCTAGCGGTAAATTTCCACCAGTGGCACTCACAACCGCTAACGAAGTTTAATCAACGTTGTTATCAAGAGTTGTTAACTGCTCCGGTACTACCGTGTCAGTTGCAGCAATTAGCACCGCGGATCGCTGCTGGAGATTGGTTAGGCCACTACCGCCACAATGACGGCATTAATCGCTCAATCGCTGGCATCGCCACTCGCTTAAGTAAACCGCAACGGCTACTCGATGCTCGCGATGAGATCTGGCGTTTACAATCCCCCATCAAAGCCAACTTTACCGAATTGATGACGCAACTGGTCGAGCACAGCCAGCGATGGCTAGCAACGAAATAAACGCGAGTGATTTAAAATTGGGGTGGTTAGACAAATTTTAGGCAAAAAAAAGGACCAACGAAGGGGTATTGGTCCAAAAGCATGTCACAACTCATCAAGACACGACGGGAAAGAACAGGTGGAACAGTTGCCGTCACGTCACCGTGACGGCGGCTCGGCGTTAACCGAATTGGTTCATAGTGTTATCTTTACCAGAAGCCTTTAGTGCAGCTTCGCCAGAGAAGTACTCTTTGTGATCGTCCCCCATATCAGAACCGGCCATGTTCTGGTGCTTAACACACGCAATAGACTGGCGGATCTCTTGACGCTGAACGTTCTTAACGTATCCCAGCATACCTTGGTCACCAAAGTACTCTTTGGCAAGGTTGTCGGTAGACAGTGCCGCAGTGTGGTAAGTCGGCAAGGTAATCAAGTGGTGGAAAATACCTGCTTCTCGGGCTGCGTCTGCTTGGAAGGTACGGATCTTCGCATCGGCTTCGGCCGCCAGCTCAGACTCATCGTAATCAACACTCATCAGGTTACCACGTTCGTAAGCGCTAACGTCTTTACCCGCTTCAGACCAAGCATCAAATACCTGCTGACGGAAATTAAGGGTCCAGTTAAACGATGGGCTGTTGTTGTAAACCAGCTTAGCGTTTGGCACGGTTTCGCGAATTTTGTTAACCATCTCAGCAATCTGGCCTACGTGTGGCTTTTCAGTTTCAATCCACAACAAGTCAGCGCCGTTCTGCAATGAGGTTACACAGTCAAGAACAACACGGTCTACACCAGTACCTTTACGGAACTGGAACAGGTTTGATGGCAGGCGCTTCGGCTTAAGTAGCTTACCGTTAGCTTTGATTACCACGTCACCATTTTGAATATCAGCAGCGCTATCGATGTAATCACCATCCAAGAAGCTGTTGTACTGATCGCCCAAATCGCCAGGCTCATTGGTTATTGCAATCTGCTTAGTTAGGCCGGCACCCAGGGAGTCGGTACGGGCAACAATCACACCATCATCGACACCTAACTCAAGGAAAGCGTAACGAACTGCGCGGATCTTCGCTAAGAAATCCTCGTGCGGCACGGTTACCTTGCCATCCTGGTGGCCACACTGCTTCTCATCAGAAACTTGGTTTTCAATTTGGATACAGCAAGCACCAGCTTCAATCATCTGCTTAGCCAGCAAGTAGGTTGCTTCCGCGTTACCAAAACCGGCATCGATATCGGCAACAATTGGCACAATATGGGTCTGGTGGCCATCAATTGCAGCCTGAACTTCCGCTTCCTTAGCGCTATCACCAGCATCACGGGCAGCATCTAGGTCACGGAATAAACCACCAAGTTCACGGGCGTCGGCTTGACGAAGGAAAGTGTAGAGCTCGCCAATTAGGCTAGATACGGACGTTTTTTCGTGCATGGACTGATCCGGCAGTGGACCAAACTCACTGCGCAATGCCGCAACCATCCAACCAGACAAGTAAAGATAGCGACGATCGGTGCTGTTGAAGTGTTTCTTAATAGAAATCATCTTCTGTTGACCGATAAAGCCATGCCAGCAACCCAACGATTGGGTGTATTGCGAAGGATCGTTGTCGTAACGCTCCATATCGGCACGCATGATAGCGGCAGTGTATTTAGCGATCTCCAAGCCAGTCTTGAATTTATTTTGTGCCTTCATGCGGGCAGCGTATTCAGGATCGATTGCGTTCCATGAGCTGCCTTTCGACCCAATCAAATTGGCGGCAGAATCGATATCAGACTTGTATGTGGACATGGTTTACTCCTTGTAAACTTGGGGTCGGTTTAGGCAACCGTCTTTTGGGTCAATATTTGATAACCTGGCAAGGTCAGGAAATCAGTTAATTCTTTGGCACTGGTTAGTGAACGGAATAGTTCAGAAGCTTCACCGAAGCGGCCGTTTTCATAACGCGCCTCCCCAAGCTCTTCTCGCACAGTAACCAACTCTTCAAGCAACATCTTTTCAAACAACTGCACCGTTACCAGTTGGCCGTTGTCCAGATGTGTACCGTGTTTAATCCATTGCCATATAGACGCGCGGGAAATCTCTGCTGTGGCCGCATCTTCCATCAAACCATAGATAGGGACACAACCGTTGCCTGAGATCCATGCCTCGATATACTGCACCGCAATACGAATGTTGGCGCGCATACCCGCTTCGGTGGCCTCGCCTTGACAAGGCTCCAACAGCTCTTGGGCACTAATTGGCGCATCGCTGTCACGACTGATGGCCATCTGGTTTGGTAGCTCACCAATGTATTGGTCCATTACTGCCATTGCAGTATCAGCGAGACCAGGGTGGGCAACCCAAGTCCCGTCGTGACCATTTTTGGCTTCCAGCTCTTTATCTGCGTGCACCTTGTTAAGTACCCACTCCTGCTTGGCAGGATCTTTAGCTGGAATAAACGCTGCCATGCCGCCCATCGCTAATGCTCCACGGCGGTGACAAGTGCGGATCAACAGACGCGAATAAGCATTGAGGAACGGTTTTTCCATGGTCACAGCCTGACGATCTGGCAGAACACGATCCGAGTGGTTACGTAGGGTCTTGATGTAACTGAAGATGTAATCCCATCGGCCACAATTTAAGCCAACGATGTTATTACGTAATTCATACAGAATTTCATCCATCTCGAATACCGCAGGCAGGGTTTCAATCAAGCATGTGGCTTTGATTGTGCCGGGCTGCAAGCCAAAACGCTCTTCGGTATATGCAAACACTTCAGCCCACCAGCGAGCTTCAAGGTGGCTCTGCAGTTTGGGAACGTAAAAGTACGGGCCGCTACCGTTATCTAACAGCTGCTGGTAGTTGTGGAAGAAATAGAGACCGAAATCGACCAAAGCACCTGCTATCGGTCGACCTTGCCAATGCAGGTGTACCTCATCGAGATGCAGGCCACGTACACGAGCAATCAATACGGCGGGATCAGGTCTTAACGCATAGCTTTTGCCCGTCGTTGGGTGAGTAAAATCAATTTCACGTCGGATCGCATCGCGCAGGTTCGCTTGGCCCTGCACCACTTTATCCCACGCCGGCGCTAGCGAGTCTTCGAAGTCTGCCATAAACACTTTTACGTCCGCATTTAAGGCGTTGATAACCATCTTGCGCTCAACCGGGCCGGTGATCTCGACACGACGATCTTGCAGATCAGCTGGGATCCCAAGGATCTGCCAATCGCTGTTACGAATAGATGCAGTTTCAGGCAGGAAGTCTGGCAGCTTTCCGTTGTCAATTTGCGCCTGTTTCTCTAAGCGCAGCTGCAATAGTTCGTCACGGCGGACATTAAAGCGCTCAGCTAATTCCTCTACTAATTGCAGAGCTTGAGCAGATAGAATCGCTGCAGATTCTGGTTGTTCTGGACCTAAAATCTCAATGGCGCTTTGGCCACTTTGGATACTCATGGAGACCCTCCTATGCCGAACTTTCAGTTGTAACTTAAAAACTTCCAGCGGCGCCTCAAATCCCTGCGCCTATTAGCCTAATCAGACTGTAGCTTTAAAACTGCAACAACACCCATTCAAAATCAACAAAAAATTAAACGAACGTTTACAAAATAAAACAAAGCGTTGAAAATATTACATAAACTCATCAATCAAAATATGGAGCCTTTACTCCAAACAAACGTTTCATTGAATTAATACTTAGGTCTAACCCTTTGACCGTAATTGGTAATTTAATTTCGTAATTATCAATCACAATTGGTCTGGCCAATTTCATCCTCGGTAGCCTGACCGCGGGTAGCAGCAACAACGATTTAATCGCCTTCGTTTAGATTTCCGTCAACGTAAATTTAAAAATCCCCTTTAATATCAGAGAATAAATAGTAATCAGCGACAAACCTGATCTATGTCACGTTTAAAATTGACGTTAACGTAAACTTTTTCAGAAACGGCTTTGGCATTCCAAATCTGTTTCATAAACACATCAAAATTCAGATTGAACTACATTTTTTGTTGATCAATCTCAACCGCGAATCCTTCGTTGTTTAATGGAAGCAAAGCGAATATGAATAAAAAAGTGTACGAATCGGAGTTGAAAAAACTGCAAATCGAATTGGTGGCTCTACAACAGTGGGTAGAGCAGCAAGGACTTAAGGTGGTTATTCTGTTTGAAGGACGCGACGCTGCAGGTAAAGGTGGCGCGATAAAACGGATCAGCGAAAAACTCAATCCGCGCATCTGCCGGATCGCCGCCCTACCGGCGCCTTCCGATCGAGAAAAAAGTCAGTGGTACTTTCAGCGTTATGTAAGTCACCTACCCGCCAACGGTGAAATAGTGTTGTTTGATCGTAGCTGGTACAACCGCGCTGGGGTTGAACACGTGATGGGGTTTTGCAGCGATAGTGAGTACGCCGAGTTTCTTCGTTCGTGCCCCGAATTCGAACGAATGTTACTGCGATCTGGGTTCGTGCTTATAAAATATTGGTTTTCGGTATCCGACGAAGAGCAAGAGAAGCGCTTTAATGAGCGTCTAAACGATCCGCTCAAGCGGTGGAAATTCTCACCGATGGATCTCGAAGCACGCAGCCGTTGGCAACTTTACTCTGAAGCAAAGGACAGAATGTTTGCCCATACCGATACCCGCCAAAGTCCTTGGTTTGTAATCGACAGTAACGACAAGAAGAAAGCTCGCCTTAATTGCATTCACCACTTGCTGTCGAAGATCCCCTATCAACACATAAGCCACGAAAAAGTGATACTGCCAGAATTAGACACCCGTGGTTACATTCGGGCGCCGGTGGAAGAACAACACTGGGTCGAGGATCATTATCCCGACCAATAAACGCAATCGTGATAAAAACGTGACATCTTCGTGAACTCTAATTGAGAAAGCCGCTTTAGGCTGAGTAATGTTCCCATCAATACTCGGAGACTCAACGGATGAACGTCAAACCACTATTAGTTACTTGCTTACTCGCAGCGCCGCTTGCCCAAGCGGCAACTGTCGATGTATCACTGCAGAACCTAACCCAAGGGATCTACTTTACCCCGCTATTGATCACCGCTCACGACGCCCAATATCAACTATTTAATGCCGGTGAAACCGCTAGCCCAGAGCTTGCAGCCATGGCAGAAGGTGGCGATATATCTGGGCTTGTTGGCATTGCCGATAGCATCGCTGCAATCAGTGTTGCCAACCCAGCAGAAGGCTTGTTAGCACCGGCACAAACCACCACTGCCTCCATTGAGGTTGATGGCGATTACGTGCTGTCTGTGACCGCTATGATTCTTCCCAGCAACGATGGTTTTGTTGGTCTCAACAGCTGGCCTATCCCTTCTGAGGCGGGTAGCTACACCATCTACCTCAACGCTTACGATGCTGGGACCGAAGCCAACAACGAGTTACTAGTTGATGGAGGGGGCGCGCCTGGTTCCTTGGGGATGCCAGCTATTCCTGGTGGGCTTGGGGGCGCGAATGGCATCGGCGTCACGACCGATGAAGCCAATCAAACCATTCATATTCATCGGGGTAACCTTGGCGACAGCGATGCGAACGGCGGCAATAGCGACATCAATAGTACCGTACACCGTTGGTTAAACCCGGTAGCTAAGCTGGTTGTTACCGTTAGCGAATAAGGAGTGGATTATGAAATTCGCCAAGATCGGTTTACTCGCTCTGCCGTTTGTAATCATAGGCTGTAGCGACGATGACAACGACAGCAATGCCGTCATCATAGAAGAAACGCCCATGGCGACCTATCAGGTTGCTTTTACCAATCTTACCAATGCCCAACCGATGTCACCGCTCGCTGCTTATCTGCATGACGGCAGCGTTGCATCATGGCAAATCGGTATGCCAGCGAGCGCAGGCATTGAGGTGTTGGCTGAATCCGGCGATGGTAGCACTTGGCTGGCTGAAGCAACCGCGGCTGGGGCAATGGTAACCGCCAACGGTGAAGGCATAGTAATGCCGGGCAACGAACAACTAGTTACTCTAACGGTAGCGACGCAGCAGTCAGTTTACTTAGGCTTAGCTACCATGCTAGTCAATACCAATGATGCCTTTACCGGAGCTGGCGCGGTATATCTCAACTTAGCGGTAGGTGAGGCAATCAGTGGCGTTGTCCCGGTAATGGACGCAGGCACCGAGGCTAACAGTGAACTGGCAACAACGATTCCTGGACCTGCCGGCGGTGGCACCGGCTATGATGCCGTCCGCGATGACGTTGGCGATTACGTCGCTCGTCATGGTGGTATCGTTGGCATCGACGACGGCAAGATGGACTCCGCTTTGGGCCATCAACACCGTTTTGATTCCCCCGTCGCAAATTGGCGTGTAACACGCATCGAGTAACTCCGGTCTGCTCTGTCATCACCAGAGCAGGATCGGCATGCAGTCTGTTGCCATCCAGTAAATTATTTTACGAGGCAACCATGGCCAGACTGCTAATTATCGAAGATCAGCCAGAAATAAATGAGCTAGTGGCGCTTAACCTTGCCAGTTTAAACCACCAGATTGAGCGGTGCGATAACGGCAAGGTGGGCTACCACCGCGCTCAGAACGAAGCCTTTGATCTAATTGTGTTGGATCTAATGCTACCTGATATGGACGGCCTATCGATCTGCCAACAGCTACGACAACAAGGCTACCCTACCCCGATTTTGATGCTCACTGCCCGCAGCAGTGAAATCGATAGAGTAGTGGGGTTAGAGAGTGGCGCCGACGATTACCTCACCAAACCCTTTAGCATCCGCGAGCTACAAGCCCGTGTTAAGGCGCAGTTACGTCGAGCTGAACTATCTCAACCTACACCACCAAGTGACGAGGAGATCCGCTTTGGCCAGCTGACGATTAACCCACAACGACGGCAGGTGGCTATCGCAGGACAAAGCATTGAGCTAACCGGTACCGAGTTTGATCTGCTCTATTTTTTAGCACAACACCCAGGGCGTGTATTCAGTCGTGAACAGTTGCTAAACAACATCTGGGGCTATCAACACAACGGCTACCAACACACGGTAAACTCTCACATCAATCGGCTACGCTCGAAGCTAGAAAGCGCCAATGCCAGCCAAGCCTACGTATTAACGGTGTGGGGAGTAGGATATAAATTTAATGACCAACTCTAGTGTAAATTCACTCTTTAGCCGGCTATCGCTGGCGTTACTTAGTGCCTTCATCGTCATGGCAGCGCTGTTACTGTGGTTTAGCAAACAGTTAGAACAAGACTATCAAGCCGAAGTAACTCAGCGCCTGCATCGCAACTTGGCTGAGCACATCGTCCACGAAGGACCACTGTTTGTTGACGGTAAACCGGATCCTGCTGCGGTCGAGCACGCCTTTCACAACATGATGATCCTAGGTAAAGGATTTGAATTCTATCTGCTTTCACCCAACGGTAAGCTGCTCAACTTCTCTGCCCCTGCCGGCAAGATTGTCCGCCAGCGGATCGACTTAACCGCCATCAATCATTTTTTACAGCAACAAACCGCGTTGCCACTGCGCGGCCCAGATCCCCGCGGCCACGATCGCAACAAGATCTTTTCGGTCGCCCCGGTGATCATCGACAACACTCTTTATGGTTATCTGTATATCATCATTAATGGTGAAGCCTACGACTCCGTTGCCGCCTCCGTTTCTAGCGACAGTCGCTTTAGCCAAGCGGCGTTGATCCTAGCCAGCACACTAGTATTCCTGCTCGTCGCCTTGCTCGCGCTGTTCTTTTGGTTAACCAAGCCTCTGCGACAACTAAACCAAGGCTTAGCAACACTAGAACAACAGGGCTTTGACGCCCAATCTTTGCGGCTGACTAGTGGCAGTAGCAGCGAGATGAAACAGATAAATGGCGCCTTTAACCGCCTCAGTGAACGCTTGCAGCAGCAGTTTCAGCAGGTCAAGAGTGTCGACGAGATGCGTCGCGAACTTTTAGCTCACGTTAGCCATGATCTGCGCACCCCATTGGCTGCCTTACAAGGCTACTTAGAAACTTGGTTATTGCAGCCTCAACCAGAGCCGGATGACAGGCGCTATATTGAGATTGCCCACGCCAATGCAGAAAAGATCCATAGGATGATCGATCAATTGATTGAGTTGGCGCGATTAGAAAGTGCGCAGGTACCAATGAATATTGAAACCGTAGTGTTGGCTGAGTTGATTCAAGATGTACTACAAAAATACCAACCAGCCGCAGAAGATAAGCAGGTGTTGTTAGACGTACAGCCTAAGGATCCCAGCATCAAGGTCGCGGCTGATATTGAAAAGCTCGAGCGGGTGTTTACCAATCTTATCGACAATGCCCTACGCCACTGCCAAGCGGGAGACAGTATTAGCATCCGCTTGATGCCACAACAGGACAACAAACTGGCGATATCGGTCACCGACAGTGGCATCGGCATTCCCGCTGCCGACCTCCCTCATATCTTTGACCCACACTATAAAGCGGCTAACTCAGTGCGTGGGGACAGTGCCCACAGTGGCCTCGGGCTGGCGATAACCCAAAAGCTACTGGCGTTGCATCAATCGACTATTGCGGTTTCAAGCCAGGTGCAACAAGGTACCGAGTTTCGTTTTGCCTTACCGCAAGCGTAGTGCGGTGATAGTTAAGGTCTGTGGCACGGTTAACAGTTAAGGTTTGCCTTAAGGCTATGGCAATAACGGCTAATGTGCTTTAACAGTATTGGAAACAATAACTGCGTGTTACACCGCCTATTTAAGTAGGTCCTGTACCTGAGAGCGCTCTAGATGACGGACATCTTTGCCTTTAACGTAATAGATGATCTGCTCACAGATGTTTTTACAGCGATCACCAACACGCTCCAACGCGCGCACCGCCCACAGTACGTCTAACACGTTAGGGATAGAGCGTGGATCCTCCATCATAAAGGTCATCAACTGCCGGACTACGCCTTCGTAGGCCTGATCTAGCTTCACATCCTCCTCATGGATGCGCATCGCGGCATCCACATCCATACGGGCAAACGCATCCAGTACATCGTGCAGCATCCGTTGAGCGTGGCGCCCCATGCTATCGAGGGCACTAAGCATGTTGCGAAAGCCAGCGGGGTCTTGCTGCTGCGCCAAACGGGCGATGCGCTCAGCGCTATCGCCAATACGTTCCAACTCTGTCACCGCTTTGGAGATTGCTAGCACCAGACGCAGATCAGATGCTGTCGGCTGGCGCTTGGCAATAATACGGGTGCACTCTTCATCGATATTCACTTCCATCGAGTTAACTCGGCGATCACGCTCAATGATCTTCGCCGCTTCAGCACTATCGCTACGCTGCAGCGCATCCAACGCATCGGTTAACTGCTGCTCCACCAAACCACCCATCGCCATTACATTATTACGAATAGCTTCCAGCTCGGCATTAAACTGGCCGGAGATGTGTTTGCCGATATTCAGGTGTTCCATAAAATCTCCTAGCCCATGCGCCCGGTAATGTAGTCTTCGGTACTTTTAATCGCAGGGGTGGTAAACAGGGTATTGGTGTCACTGTATTCAATCAGCTCTCCCATATACATATAAGCAGTATTGTCAGAAACCCGCGCAGCTTGCTGCATATTATGGGTAACAATGACTACCGTGTAGTTCCGTTTTAACCCCGTTAATAGTTCTTCTATAACCAAGGTGGATAACGGGTCCAGCGCCGAGGTGGGTTCATCGAGCAGCAACACCTTTGGCTCAATCGCCAGCGCGCGTGCAATCACCAAACGCTGCTGCTGACCACCAGATAGCTCCAAGGCACTGCGGCCTAAGCGATCCTTTACTTCATCCCACAAAGCAGCGGCTTTAAGGCCCTTTTCTACTGCTTCATCGAGACGGCGGCGGTCATTAATACCTTGTAACCGCAACCCATAAATCACATTTTCATAGATCGATTTAGGGAACGGGTTAGGCCGTTGAAACACCATACCAACCTTGCGGCGCAGCGCAGCCACATCAACACGGCGACGATAGATATCGGCGCCATCCAATTCAATCTTGCCGTCAATATGACAATCTTCAATCAGATCGTTCATTCGATTCAGGCAGCGCAACAAGGTCGATTTACCACAGCCACTAGGACCAATAAATGCGGTAATTTGATTTTTTGGGATCTTCATGCTGATCCCCGTCAGGGCCTGCGTTTTGCCATAACAAAGGCTCAAATCGCTAATCGAAAACGCGGTCTGCTCTGGCGCTAGGTTTGCTAGGTCTTGATGATTAGCACTGAATAAGTCGGTATCTAACGACAACATAATTCGATCTTCTATCTAATAGTCCAAGCGGCGGTAGCGTTCGCGAATGCTGTTACGCACGCCGATGGCCGTTAAGTTCAGGGTTAAGATCACCGTCACCAATAAAAATGATGTGGCGTACACCAGTGGTCGTACCGCCTCTACGTTAGGGCTTTGAAAACCGACGTCGTAGATATGAAAACCTAGGTGCATAAACTGCCGTTCTAGGTGTACAAACGGGAAGTTACCGTCCACCGGCAGTACCGGTGCCAGTTTGACTACCCCAACCAACATTAATGGCGCTACCTCACCGGCAGCTCGTGCAACCGCAAGAATGAGTCCGGTCATAATTGCTGGCGTTGCCATAGGTAGGATCACTCGCCAAAGCGTTTCCCATTGAGTTGCCCCTAGGGCTAAACTGCCGTGTCGCACCGAAGTTGGGATCCGCGATAGCCCCTCCTCGGTCGAAACGATAACCACCGGCAAGGTCAAAATAGCTAGGGTCAGCGCTGACCACAGTACCCCAGGGCTGCCAAAAGTTGGCGTTGGGAGCGCTTCCGAATAAAACAGCGAATCAATAGAACCACCGATCACGTACACGAAGAAGCCTAACCCAAATACGCCATAAACGATTGATGGCACCCCAGCAAGGTTAATCACCGCAATACGAATAAACTGGGTAATGATGCCTTTGCCGGCGTACTCATGCAGATAAACCGCAGCTAACACCCCAAAGGGTGTGACGATAACCGCCATCAGCATCACCATAAATACCGTGCCGAAAATTGCAGGATAAACCCCACCTTCGGTATTGGACTCCCGTGGTGACTCCGTTAAAAAAGAGAGCACTTCGCTAGCCCAATGTCGCAGTTTATCAGCCAGCGTCATCGCATTGGGAAAGTGCACCTGCACTATCGCTTCAAGTTCGATGGTAATCAGTTCGCCACGCATATCCCGAACTTGCAGATGACCCCGTTGGGCTTGGGTATACAATTTCGCAAGGCGTTGCTCAATCTGCTGATACTCTTGGTCTAGCTGGTGCTGCCGCATCGCAAAGTCAGGCATAGAGCTTGCCATGTGGGTGCTAAGCTCGAACTTACGCTGTGCTAACCGAAGCTGCTCGAGTTCGTAGTTGATGCGACCGATATCATGTTGCTTGAGATTATCGATTTGCCGCTGCACCGCAGTGCTGGTCTCAACGGCTTCAGCTAACCAATGTTTTAGTTCCTCGCCCTGATAGCGACTGCCGTTATATTCAAGAGTCTCCACGGTGCCGTAAAAATTACCGTTGTGGAAGCGTTCAATCACCGCAATATCCGCAGGGGTGGTTTCGCTCATTATCTGATGGCTCCAGACCCAGCGAAAGTCCAGCGGCAGAAGTTCGCGGTTGCCGGTTTTGACCAACACTCGCTCCAGCGTACCGTCATTTTCGGGCACCTCAATGCCCGCCTCTGCCACCAATGCAGCATTCACCAGCTCTCGATTAAAGCGTTCACCTATCAAAATAGACTCGCCCTCGTTGCCGTGTGATTGCAGCTGCCATTGATACACTGGTGCCGGCCAGAAGTAGCTCAAGCCTTTACCAGCAATAACGCAAACTACACCCAGTATCGCAATCAAACTGAGGCTAATAGCACCACTGGTCATCCAAATCCAAGGGGAGCCTGACTTAATCCACGCTTTCATCGTCAGCCCTCTATAACGTCGAGTACTTGCGGCGCAAGCGTTGTCGAATCAACTCGGCCAAGGTGTTAAACAAGAAGGTAAACAAAAACAGCACCAACGCAGTTAAAAACAACACCCGATAGTGGCTACTGCCTACCGCGGCTTCGGGAATTTCCACGGCAATGTTGGCCGCCAGCGAACGCATCCCTTCAAAAATATTCAGCTTCATGATGGCAGTGTTGCCGGTAGCCATCAGCACAATCATGGTTTCGCCAACCGCTCGACCAAACCCCATCATCATCGCTGAGAAGATCCCCGGACTAGCAATAACTAATACCACCCGAGTCAAGGTTTGCCATTGGGTTGCCCCCAGCGCCAGTGAACCATTAACTAAATGACGTGGCACTGAGAAAATCGCATCTTCAGCGATGGAAAAGATGGTAGGTACCACCGCAAACCCCATCGCAATGCCTACCACCAAGGCGTTACGTTGGTTGTAATCGATACCTAATACGTTGGTTACATAGGTACGACCATCGCCATCCATCAACCACAGCTCTAACCACGGGCTAAGCGCAAAACAGCACCAACCGACGAACAACAGTACAGGGATCAGCATCAGTTCCCGATATTGCAGCAGCGAGTTGTGTCGTACCCCTTCCGGAAGGTGACGCCAACCCCATGCCATCAACAACGTTGTCAGAGGCAACATAACCGCTAACAATAAGACCGCAGGCAAATTGTCCTCAACGATTGGCGCCAACCATAAACCGGCCAAAAAACCGAGAATAACCGTTGGCAACGCTTCCATCAGCTCGATGGTCGGCTTGACCATCGTGCGTACCCGCCCACTCATAAAGAAGGCGGTATAGATGGCACCGCAAATCGCTAGCGGCAAGGCAAACGCCACCGCAAACAGAGCGGCCTTGATGGTGCCAAACACCAGCGGCACTAGGCTGAATTTAGCTTCATAGGCTTCAGAGCCAGACGTTGACTGCCACACATACTCCGGCTCAGCGTAGCCTTCATACCAAACCTGCTGCCACAACGAAGTGATTGAAATCTCAGGGTGTTGATTATCAACCTCCATCATTTCAACTCGATTACCTTTATCAACAATCAACCCATCCCCTGCCAAAGAGAACGCCAATGCCGATAATGGCTGATCGCTAAATTGATGATGCAGTAATTGTCGCTCGGAGGTGCTGTATAACAACGTGATTGCACCACTGTCATCGACAACCGCAAAGCTCTTTCTGAACGCCTCAGTAGCCAATAAGCGTGCTGGCTGTGGCAATTGAAAATCGCGAACCTGCATGAATTGGCGGCCGTCGACACCGCGAGCTTCAAACCATTGCGATACTAAGCCACTTTCCATTGCTAGCAATATCGAGCTTTCGCCAGCCAACAGTGCCATGTCATTAATCTGAGCATCGCCGTGTTGGAGCGATTGCCGCAACTCCACCCCGTCAGCATTGACTTGCCAGATCCCAACCCGGTTATCCACTAATGCCACCAACTGATTTTGCTGGCTTGGTAACATCATCAGTTGGCTTACTTCATCAGGCAATTGCTTTAAGACAAGATCTTCCCGCTGCCAAGTTTTAGCGCCAGCGAGATCGGTGCTGCCAGTAAACTGTGTTCGGTGCCACTGGCTCTTATTATCACGCCACACCACCGTCAGCTGATGTTCACTCAATTCAAACGTCAGTTGAGTAATGGCTTCACCGTTACGATCCAGCTGCATTAACGTATCGCCGAGCGGATAGGTAAGTAGTGGCGTACGAATTGAACGCCCCTGCTGGTACTCAACCTTGCCCCCCATATGCACCAACTGCAACTGACCGTTAGACAGCCCAAACAGGGTTACATGTTGATGCTCATTACCACTGGTTGTGGCGGTGATGGTGGCATTAGCAGGGATCGTTACCGTTCTGGTTTGGTGGTCACCGTTAACGCCATAGAATTCGACCACACCTTGATCGGTAACGCGGTAACCAAACTGACCGCTTTCGTCGATGCCCATCTGTATCGATGAGCCTGGTGACAAGGTACTATTTTTAACCGAGGAAGAGATGCTCGCCGAAGCGAAAATAGGCGTAACCACATACAACAGGTAACACAAAATCAGCAACAAGGTGACAAGTACCAAAGATCCACTACTGACAATCGCTCCATGGGCGAGCTTATTTATAAGCACACGCCTGCGACTGCTTTGCAGTTTATCTTCCACCTCAATTCCCATCCGGAATTCACCCACCGTTACTATTTGCTAACGTTACTATATGTCGATTATATGACAGAAAAATTACAGGGTAAGCCTCTAACGCGGAACCGCTTAGTTCTACAGCTTATATAGCTTTGAATTGGTTGATTTTAGTCAATTTAAGCAACAATTAACCGTAACTGATTGGCTTAATATTCAACAGTTTGTCATCACCTTGCTATATTTATAAAGGACTATGTAGTCAACCATCCCCTTTACTGCTCAAAAACAGAGGTTAATGTGGTCGTTTCGCCAAATCCAATGATGGAAAAAGAGCTTAGCTGGCTGAGCTTCAATGCGCGCGTGTTGCAAGAGGCCGCTGATGAGAAAACGCCACTTATCGAACGAGTGCGTTTTCTTGGGATCTTCTCCAATAACCAAGATGAGTTTTTCCGCGTTCGCGTGGCCGGGATCAGGCGTAAGATTATGATTGAAGAGGCCCGTGGTGGTGGTGAAGCCTCGCGCACACTATTAGCCGACATCAATCACCGCGTACTCGAACTGCAACATCGGTTTGACGATATCTATCAGCGCCTATTGGTCGATTTAGCCCGCCGAAACCTGTTCCTAATTAACGAGACGCAGCTTTCCGACTTCCACAAAACGTGGCTAAAGACCTACTTCCGAGAAAAGATCCGCCGCCATATTATTCCAATATTGTTGAACAAACACTCCAAGATTGAGCGTAACCTCGAAGATGGTTTGACCTATCTCGTGGCGGAAATTCGCCACCAAAACAACACCCAGTACGCCTTTATTCCGGTTCCTTCAGACAAGGTTCCTCGCTTCGTCCAGCTTCCCGCCGAAGGCAGCCGCAAACGTGCCACACTAATTCTGCTCGATAACATCATCCGTCACTGTGTTAACGATCTATTCGCGGGTATGTTCGAGTTTGATTCAGTACGTTGTTACTCGATGAAATTAACCCGCGACGCCGAGTACGACATCTCCAACGAAATCGATACCAGCTTGTTGGAAAAGATGTCATCGGGGCTAAAACAGCGCTTAACTGCAGAGCCTGTGCGCTTGGTCTACGACCGCGAGATGCCCAAAACCATGCTCGATATGTTAACGGAGCAACTTGGTGCCAGCAGCTACGATAGCGTGATTCCCGGTGGCCGTTACCACAACTTCCGCGACTTTATGGAGTTCCCTAACCCAGGCCGTAAATACCTCGAACACGAGAAGATCCCAACCATCTCAACCAAGCAGTTTAGCCGCTGTACCAACAGCTTCGATGCCATCTCTGCCGATGATATCTTACTGCACTACCCCTACCATCGCTTCGCCCATCTAACAGAGTGGCTGCGCCAAGCGGCTTACGACCCTGCGGTAACCTCCATCAAGCTCAACATCTACCGCGCCGCAAAACGTTCACAGGTATTGAGTACCTTGATTGAAGCGGTTAAGAACGGCAAAGATGTAACGGTTGTGGTTGAACTCGCAGCCCGCTTTGATGAGGAAGCCAACATCGGCTGGGCCAAAGTACTTACCGATGCCGGGGTTCGGGTGAGCTTTGGGGTTCCGTCGTTAAAGGTGCACGCTAAATTGGCATTAATTAGTCGCATTGAATTTGGCGAAATGGTCGATTACGCCCATATCGGCACCGGCAACTTTAATGAAAAAACCGCCAAATTTTACACTGATCTGGCCCTGTTCACTAAGGACCCCAACATCACCAAAGAGGTGGGCGTGGTATTCGACTTTATCGCCCATCCTTACCGTCGTATTAAGGTCAATCACTTACTGGTCGCACCGATCGACGCTCGGCGCAAACTGTACAAGTTGATCGATGGCGAAATCCGCAACAAACGCGCCGGCAAATCGGCGGGGATATCATTAAAACTGAACAATCTGGTTGATCCCGGTTTAATCAAACGGCTTTATGACGCATCTCGCAACGGCGTGCAGGTTAAATTGATTATTCGCGGTATGTGCTCGCTTATCACCGAGCTGCCTGGAATATCAGATAACATCAAAGCAATATCGGTAATTGATAAATACCTTGAGCACCCGCGCATCATGGTATTCAACAACAACGATGATCCTAAGGTATTCATCACTAGCGGTGACTGGATGAGTCGTAACTTAGACAATCGAGTTGAAGTCGGCTGTCCAATCTACTCAGCAAAACTGAAAAAGCAGATTTTGCAATTATTAGCAATCCAGTGGCAGGATACGTTAAAGGCTCGACGAATCGACCGTTACCAAACCAACCCTTACGTTAAACGCGGTAATCGTAAAAAGATGCGAAGCCAACTTGCTACCTTTGAATACTTGATGGAGCAAGAACCACCGGCGACCGCAAACTAAGCAGAGAGAGCATCGATGCCCCATGCGCGTATTGGCGATACCATCGCCGCCATTGATTTAGGCTCCAACAGTTTCCATTTGGCCATTGCTCGGGTCTTAGAGAACCGAGTGCAGATGCTGCACCGGGTTAAGCACCGCGTCCAATTAGCCGAAGGGATGGACAGCAACGGTAATCTCGCCGAAGCCGCTATCCAACGAGGCTTAGATTGCATCGGTTTATTTGCCCAACACTTAGAAACCAGCCAGATAGAACAGGTTCGAGTGGTGGCTACCTATGCCCTCCGCCGAGCTCCTAACCGCAAGGCCTTTATCAAAAAGGCCAGTAAGCTACTCAACACCCAGGTTGAGGTGATTGCCGGCAGCGAGGAAGCACGTTTGATTTTCCAAGGCGTGGCCCAAGCTATGGAGCTTAAAGGCCACAGCCTAACCATCGATATCGGCGGCGGCAGTACCGAACTTATTGTTGGTAAAGGTCGTAGTGCGTTATTGATGGAGTCGCTAGATATGGGCTGTGTCAGCTTTCACGATCGTTACTTCAGTGACAAACTCAGCCGCAAACAATTTGATAAGGCTATCGTTGCCGCGCAGCAGCAGTTGGAGCCGCTATTAGAGCGATACCTTAAGCACGGCTGGCAACAGATCATTGGTTGCTCTGGCACCATCAAAGCCCTGTGCTCGGTGTGTAACGATTCTGACTTAACCGTACCGCTAACGCTTACACAGCTGAAACAGTTGCAACGAGAGCTGATTAATGACCCCCAGCTGCCGGCGCTCACTGAGCTTGGCGAAAGCCGTCGCAAGGTTATCCCCGCCGGCCTAGCCATCCTAATAGCCTGTTTCCGAAGCCTAAACCTAACCGAAATCAGCTTTTGTAGCGCGGCACTGCGCGAAGGGGTGATTGTCGAGATGTCGGGCGATCAAGATCATAACTCAGTCTGTCGCGAAACCGTGGCGGCAATGGAGCGGTTGCACCATGTTGATACCCAACACGGTGAACTCGTCGCCAAAACAGCACAACAACTGTTTAGTACCTCTCCCTACCATAAACGCCAACATCAACTCTTGCTAAAGTGGGCAGCACGGTTGCTAGAGGTGGGGCTATCAATGAACTTTCGCGGCATGCATCGCCACACTGGCTACATATTGGATCACAGTAACCTACCCGGATTTACCGTCGAGCAACAACAGGTACTAGGATGGCTCGGGCGCTTCCAGCGTAAGCGATTAGATGAATGTAGCGAACTCGATCTACAGTTGATCGATGGCGACACCTTACGACATATGCTGGTGTCATTGCGGTTAGCCGCGATTTGGCACTTGGGCCGACGCAATCAAGAACTGCAACCATCACTCAGTTGGCATCGGAGTAAATTAGTAGTGTCACTGCCAGAGGGACAGGAGTTTGATACGTTGTTATTGGCCGATTTAGAGCAGGAGCAACAACGCTTAACGGCTATCGATTGGAAACTAGAACTGCTTACAACGTAATACCAATCTGCGCAAAATCGTTAGCCACAATGTGGCTAGGTAATGGCACGTAGCCTTGCTTGGCCACCACATCTTGCCCCTGCTTCGACAAGATATATTTCAAAAACTCAGTCAACAGCGGGTCTAGTGGTCGATTGGGATGCTTGTTAACGTAAACGTAGAGATAACGGCTTAATGGATAGCTGCCATCCGCCGCAGTATCGATACTAATATTAACTAAGTCGCCATCCGCATTACCAATTGCCAGAGCCTTCACCCCAGCGGTTTGGTTGCCTATGCCAGAGTAGCCAATGGCATTCACGGCAGTAGATACTGATTGCACGACCGAAGCGGAGCCCGGCTGTTCGTTCACGGTCGCACGAAAATCACCGCCACACAGCGCCCGCTTTTTGAAGTACCCATAAGTACCGGAAACCGAATTGCGCCCATAGAGCTGAATGTCTCGCTGTGCCCAAGATCCACTTAGGCCTAGCTCACCCCATTTCTCTATCGGCTCCCCACCACAGCGCTGATTGGTCGAAAAAATACTGTCGAGCTCCGACATGGTGATCCCAGTAATCGGGTTGTCTTGATGAACAAACACCGCTTGGGCATCTATCGCGACCCTAAGTACGCTGGGTTTATAGCCGTGTTGCAGCACGAATGACTCAACCTCTTTGGGTTTCATCATTCGACTCATTGGCCCTAACTGGCTTGTACCTTCAGCCAATGCCGGTGGCGCTGTAGAGGAACCTGCAGCTTGGATCTGTGGGTTGATGTTGGGGTAGATCTGATGGAAACCTTCAGCCCAAGCGATCATCACGTTGGCAAGGGTATCGGAGCCAACTGAGGTAAGATTACCTGAGATCCCACTAACCTTTTCATAGGTTGGCAGGTGATCGTGAGCCACGGCGCTAGCGGGAAACAACAGCAACGCGGTTATTAGTCCAGCACAACCGCGAATAACAGCAATCGTACTTAATGCCTGTGCGAAACGCCCTACTCTACTCATGCTAATTTGTTTCTCACTACATGCAATGTCGGCGGCAATTCGAAACTAAAACAACTGCCTTTACCTACAGTTGATTCCACCTGTAAGACACTGTTGTGGTGACTCAAGGCGTGCTTAACGATAGCCAACCCTAAACCACTACCTCCGGTATCCCGCGAACGCGCACTATCCACTCGATAGAAACGTTCGGTTAATCGAGCAATGTGTTCCGCTGGGATCCCTTCGCCCTCATCTGCCACCCGAAACACCGGCCGACCCGCTTCTAGGGCCCAACTAACGGTAACCTTACCGGAGTCGGTGTAACGTAATGCATTCTGTACCAAGTTGGCACAAGCAGAATGCAGCTGCATCTCGTCACCATATACGGTCAAATTGGTATCTATTCTAAACTCCAGCTGATGACTTTCACGGGCAAGTTCCAACCCCTCTTTCTCGATACGTTCCATCACCGCCGGCATATCAACTTGCTGCTCGAAATCGATGTCCGTTGCCGATTCAATCCGCGACAACACCAACAAACGGTCCACCAGGTTTTTCATCCGCTGCGACTGTTGCTCCATCGCCCCATATTGTTTGGCCAACATCGTGTCTGGCTCAGCAGTCATCTGCATTACCTCAACGTAGCCCTGCAATACCGTAAGTGGGGTTTTAAGCTCATGGGATACGTTAGCAACGAAATCACGGCGCATCTCCTCCAGCTGTTTAATGCGAGTGATATCACGGGCGATAAGCAAGCGCTGCTTATCGCCATACGGGATTACTCGTATTTCAAGCATTCGGTCTTCATTAACCGGCGACACCAGTTCCAGCGGCTCGACGAACTCTCGTTTGTTCCAGTAACGGACAAAACGTGGATGTCGTACTAAGTTATGGATGCGATTGCCTGCATCCTTAGGCCAGTGCACGCCAAGGAGATGTTCCGCCAGCTTGTTACTCCATTGGATCTCACCCTCGCGGCCCAATACCAAAGTGGCATCTGGCAGCGCTTCCGCCCCTTCTCTAAATCGGCTCAACATTCTAGCCAAGTGAGTACGGCGACGACGGTTCTTGCCTTGTAGACGGTAGATGCCGTTAAAGATCGGCTCCCAACTGCCGCTGCCATTGGGTGGGGTAATGCTACGTTCGTTCCACAGCCAGTTAGCCAAACGTGAAAGCTGGCGGTAATGCCACAAGATCAGGATCCACGAACCCGCTAACAGCGACCACGCTAGCTGCCCAAACACCAAACCGGCGAGAACAAACGGCACAAACCAAAGTAGGCATCTAACGATCAAACGAAAACGAGAATACTCTTCAAACATCAACAGCTCTTAGCGCTACATCAAGGCAGCGGTATTTCTACAACTTGAAGACCAGCCGAAACACTTACAGCCGGCTAGAGAAGCGATAACCAGCACCACGAACAGTTTGGATAAAGCGGTCATGGCCTTGGTCTTGGATCGCTTTACGCAGGCGTCGAATATGGACGTCTACGGTTCGGTCTTCAACATAGACATTGGTTCCCCAAACGTTATCCAGCAACTGCTCACGACTGTATACCCGCTCTGGGTGAGTCATAAAGAAGTGCAGCAAACGGAATTCCGTTGGCCCCATATCCAAACTCGCTTCGTCGATGGTAACTCGGTGTGAGACCGGATCTAAGCGCAAGCCCTGCACCTCAATCGCTTCCTCTAAGCGGGTCGGTGCAGCACGGCGCAACACTGCCTTAATGCGTGCAACCAGCTCCTTCGGTGAAAACGGCTTGGTAATGTAATCGTCCGCACCCACCTCTAACCCTTTAACGCGGTCTTCCTCTTCACCACGAGCGGTAAGCATGATGATAGGGATCTGGCGGGTATGTTCATTGCTGCGAAGTTGTTTAGCTAGCTGAATGCCGCTGCCACCAGGAAGCATCCAGTCCAATAGAATCAGATCTGGATATGGTTCAACAATTGCCTCTAATCCTTGCTGGTAATCAGCTGCACTAGAGGTGCGGAATCCGTGTTGGTCGAGCACAAACGCGAGCATTTCGCGGATTGCTGATTCATCTTCAATAATGAGAATATTTGCAGTCATAGCAGTTACTTGAATCCATGGGTAGCGAATTATGGATAATTATCTGGCAGTAAAATTACAGAAATATGACCGAGCGTAAGCGATTGCTCAATTAATAACAAATCGAAGCAATGGATTAGTAATAAATAGCGACAAAGCGTGCTGGAGGGGCCGAAACGTTCAAAAAAGATAAAAAGCTGACACAACAAAGGGAGCCGAAGCTCCCTTTATATTAAATCACTCGGGTAAGTAATGGCTTAGAATTTGTGCTCTAGACCGATACCAGCAAAACCACCAGACTTAGAGTTCAACTCGTTGTCGTAAGAGCGGTCGGTGTAGTAAGCAAACGCTTTAGTGGTTTTAGCAAAGCGATAGTCAGCGCCAACAGAGAAACCATCAGCAGTGTCTTCCATGTCTACGTACTGAGTCTTTAAGGTCCAAGCGTTAATATCGTAAGCAGCCGACACCAAGAAACCGTCTTTGCTATCAGCACCGTAAGCTTCTTGCTGTTGGTACAAGGCGCCCAATTTGATGCCTGCGACCTTACCACCAATAGAGCCACGAATTACACTGTCTTGCTCATCGATATCAGTATCGTATGCAATTGCAGCGTAGAAAGGTGCTTTCTTGTAGCTCTTATCACCGTACATAGCTGCAATAGAGAAGCCATCAGTACGCTCACCATCTTCGTCAAGCTGGCCTTCAGAACCTTCAGCTAAGTAGGTTACACCCGCGCTGAATAAACCCATCTTAGGCAGCATGTAAGTCAGTGTCTCGGTACCACGGTTTTCACCTTGCAGACCATACTTGGCCAAATCGCCAGCGTAATCAGAGAATACGTCAACTTTACCTTGTGACTTCTTCAGCATGGTGTCTTGGCGACCCAGGGAGATCGCACCGAAGTTACCTTTAATACCAACAAACTGGTTACGAGCTTCGAAGTTATCTTTATCTTCTTCGTCGATGTTTACTTCATACTCAACGGTATAAAAAGCAGTTACATCGCTATTCAGTTCTAGATCGCCTTTAACGCCAACTCGTGAAGAGTTAGAGCGGATTTCGGTCTCAGACAAACCTAAATCTTCACCGTCGATAGAGTCAGTGTCGTAATCATTAAAAGCGGCTTCAACGTTCAACTTACCGTAAAAAGATACGGGTGCAGCAGTGGCAACGGCAGGGACAGTCGCAGCCAGTGCAGCTGCTATAAGAGTACGCTTGATAGACATGTAAACAATTCCTTCTTTATTAGTGTCGTTTTCTAAACTCTGTAGAAAACAGGGCGAATAATGCCATCATTCTGTGACAGTTATATGTCATTCGCCTTGGGAGTATTATTTACACTGGAACATTATTCGAGTCACCCTTTAATTTCTAGAATTTGCGCCGCTTCCCCCTTTTCCCTACACTTATTCTTCAGTATTTAATGACAAAACCAAATAGGTAATCACATGTGGTTTAGAAACGCCCAACCGTATCGTCTTACTAAAGCCATAAACTGGCAAATTGACGAGCTAGAACAACAACTTGAGGCGTATAGCTTTACCCCAGCCACCAGTCAAGAAATAAGCAAACTTGGTTTTGTAAAAGCATTAGGAAATAAAGCTGGCGTGAGTTTAGTTCACGCGGCTGGCGATAATATCCTCATCGCGATGGAAAAAGAGGAGAAAATGTTGCCTGCGGCTGTAATTCGAGAAGAATTAGATGAAAGAGTCAGCCAACTTGAAGCTGAACATGGCCGACCAGCCCGAAAAGCGGAAAAAGATGCGTTAAAAGAAGACATCATCGCAGTATTATTGCCACGCGCTTTTAGCCGTCGAAAACAAGTACGCGCACTAATCATGCCCAAACAACAATTAATTCTGGTTGATTGTTCCAGCGCTAATCGGGCCGAAGAATTACTGTCATTATTGCGCCAAGCGGTCGGCTCACTGCCAGTCGCGCCGTTAATGCCCAACACCCTACCTGAAGAAGCGATGACAGACTGGGTTCGTACTGGCCGTGTGGGTAATCACTTTGAAGTGCAGGACGAAGCCGAGCTTAAGAGTTTGGCTGAAGCTGGTGGCAGCATTAAACTGAAAGATCTGCCGCTGGACAGCGACGAAGTACGTGCTTACCTAGATAGTGGCCTATTGGCTTCAAAACTGGGCTTGGATTGGTCTGAATCGATCAACTTTTTGCTGCATTCGGATTTGTCGCTAAAACGACTCAAGTTTGCCGATGTGCTCCAAGAGCAAAACGAGGACATTGATAAAGATGATCTTGCAGCGCGCCTAGACGCAGACTTCGCCTTGATGTGTGGTGAGTTTGAAAAGCTGTGGCCCAACTTGCTTGACGCCATGGGTGGCGTCGACGACACCATTTAATCCGCTAGTATAAAGTAACCAGTTCGATGAAATGCCAGTAGCCTTTGCTGGCATTTTTGCTGCTTCCTCGCAACGCCAACACAAGTAACCTAAGTTACGAATTCTCTTGACTAAATTGACTTGCGCTCAATTACCATACAGCCTTGTTTTTTATCGTTTTATACCACGTTAATCTAATTGAGATTATGCCTACAGGCTGGCACTATATTGTTCTACATAATTAATTACTCTAGGTCGCCAATGTTGCGTAACTTTATCAGCTGTGTGCTCTGGCTCGTTGCGTCAGCCCCAGTATTGGCCATCGACCTTGAGCAGTTAGCTGAACTGCAACAATTAGTACACACTGAGCCACGGCACGTTATTAGCGTTATTGATGATAGCCAGGGCAACACCCCCAGTGCGGAAACCGAACGGCTGCTATTATTGACCCAAGCTTCAGTCAATATCTTCGACAAAGAGCGCTCATTCGAACTGTTAACGCAGCTTCAACAGCAATCCCTTACCGCGACACAACAGGGCTGGTATGGTTTGTTAGAGGCAACCGCAATTGCGTCGATGAAAAGCCAATACGAGCGCGCCCTAGAGATCTACCATCGTGCAAGCATCAAACTGGCATCATTATCTAGCCCACAGGCGATGCGACTGCACGTTGATGTGCTGCTCAAACAAGGCTCTTTGCAACGCTATCTACAACAATATGAAGACGCTATTGAGACCTTGGTCACCGCCCGTGGTCGAGCCATTACCCTTAGCGATAACAATCGCATTGCCGTTGCCAATCAGCAGTTAGGTCGAGTTAATCGCTCACTCAAGAATTACCAAGCAGCACTTGAGCATTACCAAGCGGCACTCAGCTTGGCCAAACACGTTTCTGACACCAAATTTGATATCGAATTGAATCTGCAGATTTCGCGAGTATTCCGAGACAGCGGCGACTATGAAAACGCCCTCAGCTACGCCCGTGCCGCTGCCGACATTTCACTCGAATACAATTTTACCCATATCCATGCCAATACCCTTTCTGATATTGGCTATATCTACGATGCCAAACAGCAGTATAACCAAGCGATCCATTACCACTTATTGGCACTAGATACGTTGAAGCCACTTGAGTCGCCGGTTGGAACCGCCGTTGCCCAACACGACATCGGCAGCAGCTATAACGCTAATGGTGAATTCGATAAGGCGTTAATGTATCTAAATAGTGCACAAGCCGTGTTTGAACAACGCCAACACAGACGTTACCTGTTAGCAAATGCGCAAGAAACAGCAACAAGCTATTTAGGCCTAGAGCAGCCTGCGCAGGCGCTAAGTCGACTTAACCCATATTTAGAACAGTTGAATACGCTGCGGCTTGAGCAGCAAAAAGAGCTTTTACTACTGCTTTCTAAAGCCAACCTTGCTGCGGGTAATGCCAATTTGGCTTGGCAACAACTCAAACACCACTCTGAGCTAAAATTGCCGACGCTTAACCCCGTCGACCAACAGGGCTTAAAAGCAATAGCAGAGCATCAACTACAGATTCAGTTGCAGAAACAACAGCGTGATCAGCAACAATTGAGTGAGCAGATTGAAACCCTAATCGATCAACGAATTTGGGCATTACCAATCTTCCTATTAATGCTCGCTTATCTACTGTGGTGTACGCTCCAACGGCAAAAAGAGGTGGTTAAAGCAAATGCCTATAAGCATCAACTGGCACGACAGTTCGACAGCGACCTGCCAAACCGTGCCGCCTTGTTAGCGGATTTCGCAACCCACAACGGTACCCTGCTGCTCATCCAAGTTGGTCGCCTGCCATATCTCGAGCTAGAGATAGGCACACGCCGCTTTAACCAATTGCGCCAACAGGTAGCCATTCGCTTACGCAACCAAAATGAGCACCAGCACCTTTATGAGGTAAGCCCAGGCCTGTTCGCGATTGTTACCGAAGCTGACCGCGCCATTGAAGCGATTGAGACCATATTAAATCGCATCAGTAAGTGGTCACTGCTGCAAGACTGCCAAGGAACAATGGCAAGCATTGGTGCCATTAAACTGCCGTTTCAACCGGGCTCAATGCTGTGCTTAGACGATGAGTGCAGCTTAGAGCTTGCTCATCTTTCGTTGTTTGGTGCGGTACAGCAAAGCAATAACCACCGCCAAAGTGCTTATTTGATGTTAGAGCCAGTTACCTTAACGGCACCACTGCTCCAGCCAGATGCCATCTATTGCAGTGCGATTAAGTGCATTAATAATGGTGTGATCCGCTGCTTTAGCAGCCACCAAGTAACCACGGACTTATGGCCGCAACCAAACACTGAAAAAGAGCGTGACGTACACACCGTGGTTCCCGTTGTTAACGGAAGCTACTAAAATAGAATTCGCTGTGCTGCATAAAGCACAGTTTTATGGTTATTAATTCCACCTGACTCGCCATCACGAGTCACCGGAGGTTTTTTGTTGTTTACTGTATTTATGGTATTGGTTAAATGAGTGATTCCGACAACTCCATGTCATCAGAAACACTGATAGCTAAAGAGCTCGAAGAAGCTCGTGCCGCTCAGAAAAAACTGGAGGGGCTCGCCAGTAGCTACCAGATCCAGATCCGCAGCCTGATCGACTTTATCCATCAGCTTAGTTTGAGCTGTAAAGGACAGGACCTTAATCTTGATGCCCGCTTAGCCAAGTTGCGAACCAATTTATCTAACGACAACAATATTCAGGCCGTTCTGCCAGAGCTGGCCGAGATTTGTGACACTTTAAGAAATCGCACCCTGCAATCCCAGCGAGAATTAAAATCTGGCCAAGATTCGATGCTTACTCTTAGCCAGAGGTTAGCGGCAATTGACAACATTTCCGTTCATATTAAACGCGAAATCATCCATTTCCAGCAAGATATCATTAAGCCGACCATCAGCGTTTGGGACTTCGTGCCTAAAATTACCCAATTGGCAAGCATCTACGAATCATTATTGTTAGAGCGACTGGTTAAAGGCGAACCGATTGAGGCCACTGCTCAGCACCAACATATGGCGCATGAGTTGGCTCATCAACTATCAGAACTGGAGTTTCGAGCTAAGGATCGTGACAGCATTGCCGCACTTAAAGCCGAGTTAGCTGGCAACGTCAGCGTTGAACGGTTGTTGCAAGCTTACCAGTTGGTCTTGAAGCTGCTGATGACCGAAGTGGTTCGTGAAAAAAACAGCAGCCATCAATTTCTCAGCGCCATCAATGAATGCCTTGCGCTGGTGCGTGACTCCGTCAACGACAACTGGACTGTTACCTTAAATAACTTCAGTAAGCAGCGGGAAACTAACCGCCAGATCACTAATCAATGCAGCGAAATGGATCAACACCTCCAAGCCGCCACTGAGATCGAAGCGCTAAAACAGCACATCTCAGCCGAACTACAGATGTTGCAAGCCCGCATTAAAGAGCGCGAGCAAGAGCAGCAAAATGACGTAATTCGGTTGAAGAAGTCGATGGATTCGATGCGCAAAGAGATTGAAACCTTGAGCGTAGAGAGTGGCAACTTCAAAGAGAAGTTAGTTGAGCAACAACGGTTAATCATGACCGATACCTTAACTCAGTTGCCTAACCGAGCCGCGATGGACGAACGCTTGAAGCGTGAGTATCGCAACGTTCGCCGCAACAACTCACAACTTTGGGTAGTGGTAGCTGATGTCGACAACTTCAAGCTGATCAACGACAATTTTGGCCACCCCGCTGGTGATAAAACACTGCAAGTGGTTGCGACCACCTTGCAGAACACCCTACGCAAAGGGGAGTTTGTTGCGCGCTACGGCGGTGAAGAGTTTGTTCTATTATTGCCAGATATAGATGAAGAACAGGCGTTACACATCGTCAACCGCGTTCGCGAGCGAGTTAGCTCGATTCCATTTAAGTTTGGCGATCGACGGGTAGCACTAACGATCTCATTTGGTTGTGCTCAGGTTAACAGCAACGAAACCATCCATGAGACCTTTGAGCGAGCCGATGGCGCCTTATATCGTGCTAAACGCAATGGGCGAAATAGAGTCGAGATAGATAAATAATCACTAAGGAGCGACCATGCAGATCCAAGTCCGACCCAAAGGCAGCTTGGATCAGCTGTCGCAATTAGAGATCGAGCGCTTACACGCCAGCGCCAAATCTGATTTGTACCAGCTGTTTCGTAGCTGCTCACTGGCGGTCTTAGCTGCAGGGATTGAGTGTGACGACAGTGAAAGGCTTTTTTCACTGTATAAAGACTTTCAAATCAAAGTGCTTCGCCAGGAACGCGGGGTGATCCTCGAGCTCACTAACCCTCCGCTCGAAGCCTTGGTTGACGGTAAATTGATGCGCAGTATTCAAGAGCATCTCTCTGCGGTAATGCGTGACATTCTCTACATCAATGAGCGTTTCGAAAGCCTTAGTCACATCAGCCTTACCAACGAAAAGCATATCACCAACGCAGTGTTTGAGATCGTCCGCAATGCCAAAGCGATAAAGACTGGCTCTAGCACCAATATGGTCTGTTGTTGGGGTGGACATAGCATTAACCCAGTCGAATACCAATACACCCGAGAAGTCGGCTTTGAGCTGGGACTACGAGATCTAAATATATGCACCGGTTGTGGCCCAGGCGCCATGGAAGGGCCAATGAAAGGTGCCGCTATCGCTCATGCCAAACAACGTAACAAGGATGGTCGCTTTTTAGGGTTAACTGAGCCGTCGATTATCGCCGCCGAGCCGCCAAATCAGATTGTTAATGAACTGGTGATTCTGCCCGATATCGAGAAGCGATTAGAGGCGTTTGTGCGCATCAGTCACGGCATTGTTATCTTCCCCGGTGGGGTTGGTACCGCCGAAGAGTTGCTGTACCTACTGGGGATATTGCTTAACGAACATAACCTTAACGAACCAATGCCGGTAATACTAACTGGCCCGGCTTCAAGCAGCAGTTATTTTGAAGAGATCCATCAGTTTATTGGCGCCACACTGGGTCCGAAAGCACAGAATCGCTATCGCATCATCATTGACGACCCAGTTGAAGTTGCCCGCCATATCAAACAACAAAGCGCCATCGTTAAGATGAACAGGCAGCAAACTGGTGACTCCTTCGCATTTAACTGGAGCCTTAAAATTGAACCTGAGTTTCAACTGCCTTTCGAGCCGAGCCATGAAGCGATGGCGAACCTAGCATTGCAACCTTCAGAGGACATTAGCGCATTAGCAGCCAATTTGCGTAAAGCGTTCTCAGGCATTGTTGCTGGTAATGTAAAAAGTAGTGGTGTCGCCGCCATTGCTAAACACGGCCCATTTCAGCTGAACGGTGATGCCGATATGATGAGACGTATGGACAACCTATTAGCTGCATTCGTCTCCCAAGGACGTATGAAACTGCAAGGCGAATATCACCCCTGCTACGAGATCAATCATCCATGAGCGTTTCGCTACTTCTTATTGATGCCCTAAACCTGATACGGCGAATCCACGCCGCCGTACCAACAGAGGATCAAAATGCATTATTTGACCGCTGCCAAGGGGCATTAACCAAGGCACTAAGGCTGCATAAGCCCAGCCATGCCATCTTGGTATGGGACGGAGGCCATCAACACAGTTGGCGCCGCGAGATCTACCCTGAATACAAAGCACAACGTAAACCGATGCCGGAGGATCTGGCTAAGGTATTACCGCAACTACGACAAGCACTTGAACAACAAGGCGTTGGTTCGGTTAAGCAGCAACAGTTTGAAGCCGATGACATCATCGCTACCATCGCCGATAAGGTGGCAAATTACGGCGGTAAGGTGTTGGTGTTATCCACCGACAAAGGCTTTGCTCAATTGCATAGCTCTGCCATTAGCCAGTGGGATCACTTCAGTGGTGAACCAATAGACAGCAAATTTATTGAAGCTAAAGTAGGGGTGACGCAAGCACAGTTACTCGACTTCTGGGCCTTAGCCGGTGATAGTGGTAATGGCATTCCTGGTGTGCCAGGCATCGGCAAAAAGACCGCGATACAACTGCTAAATAACTACCCAAATATTAAAGCCATTTACGCCGCTGAACCACAGCCGGGAAAACTCGGAGAAAGGCTACTGGCCCATAAAGCAGACGCTCGTTTGAGCTATCAGCTGGTACGCCTACGGCGAGATATCGAACTCAATATTAACCTCAGTCAATATCGATTGCATAAGGAGATGGCATGAGCAACACCACCCTCATCACAGGGGCAAACCGCGGTATCGGCTTGCAATTTGTGCAGCAATTACTAGCCCAAGGCGACACTGTGATTGCTTGTTGCCGTAACCCGGAACAAGCAGCAGAGCTGGTTCAACTGGGAGAGCAGTTTCCCCACCACTTAGAGTTAGTTGGCTTAGACGTCAGCCAACCAGAACAGCTGCACGGTTTAAAGGCGTATCTAGGCGACCGAATTATCGATACCCTCATCAATAACGCCGGTCTATACGGACCAAAAGGGCTGCACTTTGGTGAGGTAGATAGCTCCGGTTTTAACGAGGTAATGCAAGTAAATGTATTGGCCCCATTACTGCTGGTACAAACCCTTAGCGATAATTTGGCGCGGAACAGTAAGATTGCCATTTTATCGTCAATGATGGGATCGATAAGCGACAACCAAAGTGGTGGTGCCTATCTTTACCGCGCCTCTAAATCTGCAGTAAACGCGATAGGTAAGAGCTTGGCTAACGATCTGGCTCCGCGTGGAGTCGCCGTTATTTTGCTCCACCCTGGTTGGGTACAAACCGAAATGGGTGGGCCCAATGCGCTGATTGATACCCAAACCTCTGTTGAAGGCATGCTTAAAGTCATTGCCGCACTCAATCTCGATAACAGTGGCGAATTCCGCAACTACGATGGGCGGGAACTCGGGTGGTAAAAGCGACCAACAGTTAACCCGTAATGAATGGCTGTGTACCAACTAAGTGTTGTTCTTTCCAAAGCAGTTAAAGCACTGGCTTGGTGAGTCGCGATACAAAGGATAACGCACTATAGCTATTGATCTTCTGCCGCATCGGAGCAGTCCAGTGAAGCGTTTTGGACTGCGAACTAAGGCAAAGGGGGGGATTACAATGGCAGTCGGGTTAGGGCTGAAGACGCATACTCTTGAGCTGTTAACAGGAAGAAGGCCTAGTTGCTGCTAACAACTGCGGGGTCACTCGGTGAATAGCATATTATCAGGATAAATAAGCGGTCCAGTGAAGTATTTGTCAGCGTAGGCACTACGCTAAGCTGCAGCGGCGCGCTCATGGCTAAGTTAGCAACGAAGCACTAACATCAATACTGAGCCGACCCCAATTGACTGTTAGCCAAAGTAATAACCACAAGTTTATCGATATATTACGTCTTAAATACCTTAGATTTTGCCACTACAGTAATCGAGTAAAACCTGTTGTACCTTTGCCAAGTCAACACCGTGGTCATTTACCCAATCAAGGCTCTGCAATAAAAACTGCTGTTGCTGCAAATAGGCCTGCAGCACCTTGTACTGTTCCGGTTGTGCCATACCAACGTTATCTAACATGGTCATCTTACCGCGCTGCAACGCCATCATATCAACCGAAACCAGCGATAGCTGCTTAGGGCTAGCCGCTAATTTCCCAGCTCGAACTGCGCGCTTGAGGCTCATCTCAGCAGCGCGAAACAACCACATAAGATCCCCAGCCCAGTGATCTACTGTTGCTGGATTAGCATCTAACCACATCGCCTGATTCACTGGAAGAAAGCGCAAGCCGTGATCGGCAGGTGAACGCATCTGCATCAGGATCGGAAAACCGTGTAATGCTAACAGTTGTTCCTGAGTGCTGAGAGCGGGATGGTGCAGTAATATCTTAGCCGCCTGTATATTGCTCTGTAGGGTTCGGCTTTGCACCGCAATCATCAGTTCCGATTTATTGGGGAAATGCTTATAGATGGTCGATTTTGAGCAGCCCAAGGTGCTTGCCAAGGCCGATAGCGAGAAATCGATGATGCCATATTGTCGCAACTGTTGAACCGCTGCCTGGAGGATCTCGGGTCGTTGAATGGCCATGGCTGCAAACACTATAGAAAAACATCAGTATGCGAACCTGCCTTACACGACTCAACCATCTTCACTGAACGTTGGAGATTTGTGGTTGGCCGGTCACGTCGATTACTCAATTACCCGAATCTTTTTGGCGCTAAAGTTGCGACGCTGAGACGAGCCAGCAAGACACACGGCTCACTGCTGGTTTTGCCCCGCGCCAAATAGATATAATAAACGAAAAAGCGGCAGCCTATGGCTGCCGCTTAGTGTCTTAACTAATGATGGTTAGCTAATTAGAACGCCTTGTCTGGATCAATAACCAGTGCACGGTAGGCTGCCATGCTTGGCGATACGTGCCACATCTTCATCTCAACCTTCACGTCCTTGTCCTGACCCGCTGATACTTCAGTAATCCATGGCGTGGATACCTCTGGGCGGTTGAACAAGCCAGCAGAACCGGAGAACATCACCATGGTTTCCGTATCGGCATGGTACTTAATGCTTGAAGTTACTGCACTGTACCATTCGTAACCGCGTTCTTTACCATATTCCCAAACCTGTTCAACGGTCATGTCTTTTTCGTTGATCTTGTACTCAACACCACGAGAGTACTTCATGCTTGGCATGGCTGGCTGGTCCAAACCACGGCCGTCACCATTATCAAACACCGTTAGGGTGCCACGGCCACTCAACCACGCAGTATGTTGAGTCCAAGACCAGTCAAAGTCAGTATCTTCACAAACCCCTGCCTCACAGTTGAGCTTGCGACCTTTAGAATCGACTGGGGTAAGTACCTTGTCCTCGAAACCGTTACGCCAACCTTCTGGTGCCGACAGGATCCACTTCACTTCTTTATCGCGGCCAATCTTAACGGTGCCCTGGTGACGCAATGACAAAATGATGGAGTCGTCTGATGCGTCATAAGCGATGGAGTTGACGTGGGCCCAGTTACGGCCAGTACCGATACCAATTTCGTCACCAAATGGTGCATCCGGCTCAAGCTCAACCTTCTGCCCCATCTTATCCATATCGATGTTCAGACATACCGCTGAAGAATCAAGCACGGTGATCAACGAGGACCGAGTTGGATCCAGAATCATGTTCAGATCCCACTCTTCAACCAGCTTGCCATATTCATCGACTTCAATAATGTGGTCACGTACGGTATTAACCAACTTGCCATCAGGACGAACGTAGTTCTTTTTGGCTACTCGGATCATGTAAGTGTCGCGCTCGGTGCGGATGATCTCGTGGGATTGGTCGATGTAACCACGTGGCAGGCGACGCTCAAATACCTTACGACCGAGCAGATCATAACGCATGTAAGACTGACCTTTAGCGATGATCATATCGCCGTTTTCCATCTGGTGCCAGCCCATCAACACGCCACGGTGGGCCAGTTTTTCGTCGCCGTTGAACATCAGTGAGTTCAGGTACCAGCGTACTTCACCTTGGGTATCGGTGACGAAGTTGTAGGATGGGAATGAGTTCCAGTTAGCTGCACCGCCCAAGGCCCAGGTCATCGATTTGGACTCGGTACCTCGGTGGCTGGCGTTAACGAGGTAAAGGCGGTCCTCAAACCCCTTCTTAACAGTCTTCACTTCCATCTCAGGGTAAGGGCGCTGCATACCATCCAGTGCCTTGGTAAAGATCGGCTGGGTCTGGACTTTGTAGGTCTCGCTTACCTGCTTACCGGACTCTTCCAGGGTATAGGTCACATCAACGACGTTCATATGGTTTGCGTACAGACCAAATACCGGAATACCGTTGTGGGTTAGAATGTTCTTGCGCTCAACATCGTAGGAGATAGCGCGGCCATCTTTGCCTTTACCTCGTACCGTTACCTTGGCGTCCAACAAACGCTTACCACCAAGATCGATAACCGCCGCCAGTGGAGCGATATCGTAAGGGTTAATAACCACATTACCCAGCTGCCCCTGAGTTGGTGGCCCACCGGTGGATGCGAACTTACCGGCATAGGCGTTAAAGGCTGGCGCGGCAATCAAGCTACCAACCAGCAGGGCTAAAGTGGTGACATTACGTGTTTTCATAATTGTTTCAATCCATGGTTAACGGTTCGAAACCACTATAAAAAATGGTGAGCTAAGCGAGTGCGATACAGCCTCAAAATCACTGAACAGCTTGTACCGCTATTGTTAGTTAATAAGTACCAACGGTTTCCCTAACTGCGAGAGGATTAGCGAATGGCACTCGATTCCAGTTCACTGGCCAGCCAAACCTGCAAGCCATCACCATCAACTTGGGTCAGTTCAGGCCACATCAATTGCCGTGCTATTGCGGCAAAGCGGTCGATATAATGCCGGTTAGGTAAACAGTTGTAGATGGCACCGTAAACAAAATTGCAGTTGGCTGCGATGTAGCCTCGCTCCAATGCAAACATCGCATCCAGTACAGCCTTCACTTGTTCGGTTTGAGCCGCCACTGATGGTTCCTGTTCGATGATAAGCGATGGGATCCGTCGTACTCGCTCTATGTTGGTCACTAAGCCTTGCTTACTATCCTTGCTTGCCCGACGCCACAATACCGAGTTGGTGGCCAGAAAGGCTAGACCGTGAGCATAAGGATGTTCGGTGCGGTACACCACGTTGCTGGTAGAAAACAGCACTAACCGCTCCAAGGCGTTAAAGCACTCGGCATCGAGGATCTTCTGCGACATGTTTAACCGCCACAATAACTCACGGTTAAACACCGCTAGCATCAGCTCATCTTTATTAGCATAGTGACGATAAATAGTGGCCTTAGAGCAGCCTACCTCGGCAGCTACGGTACCTAGCGACATATCGACAATCCCCTGTTTTGCCAGTTGTCGTTCAGCCACATCGAGAATGGTTTCAGCGCTGTTCATTACATACTCATCATTCATATCAGAGCGCTTAGGGTAGCTTATTGAGCTAATCACAACGTTGGTCCACAGCACACTACAAGCAACACTGAAAACCGCACAACTCAATACTAGTAAAACTCGGTTGATTAGTGCTTAGGTTAGCTCATTTCGCTTCGGCGATTGAATTGCAGTCACTTGTGGCCGTGCGTATATTAAACGTTCGTTTGAAAATAGTATTCGCTTTAATAGACTAGGAGCATGGATGCCAGTTCGAGGACGTTATCAACATCAAGGGGTTGAAGGAGTGCGAGTCGGCCGCTTTAATCGAGGCATCAATACCACCTTCATCTGCTACCGAATCGAAGACACGCTGTTTGATAGCGGTCCAGCTAATCAATGGCCCGAGGTTGAGTCATTTGTCGCTGAGAAACCTGTACGGCAGTTGCTCATAACTCATCATCACGAAGATCACAGCGCCAATGCCGCGGCAATTGCAGCCAAATTCAACATCACCCCCTACGCACCAACTCAAGCACTTGATAAACTTCGTTATGGCTATAAAACTCCGCTGATCCAGCAACTGTTTTGGGGCAAACCGAACCCAGTTAAAACCCAACCCTTTAACAATAGGATGCAATTGTACGATGGCAGCCCAATTGTGCCGGTGCATACCCCAGGTCATGCCCGAGATCTCACCTGTTTTTATCTGCCACAACAGGGGTACCTATTCAGTGGTGATCTTTACCTCGCCAAATCGATTCGTTACCTGCGCATCGATGAAGATCTAAATCAGTTAATGGCCAGTATGCGCCTAGCATTAACATTAGACTTCGATACCCTACTGTGTCCCCATCGCGGCCCAGTCAAGGGTGGTAAAACGGCACTCGCTGCCAAACTGAATAATATGCGAGAACTTTGTGGTCGCGCGCAGCAGCTATCTCAACAAGGGTTACCGCTCAAGCAGGTAGTAAAGCGCTTGCTCGGCTCAGAGGATCTTACCGCCTACCTATCACGCCATAATTTTTGTAAAACCAACCTAATTCGAGCTGCCATTGACGTAGAAAACTTGGATTAGTTGGCGACTGAATAGTCGTTATGTCAGCATAAAAGCCAGCGTTCATGCTGGTTGCCAATTGGCCGTTGGTTGATTTAGATCAAGTCGAAGTGAGGGTAACTTTTCTATTGTTAAATGGTGATATTTTCACCTAAGCAGTATGGCTGCTAACGGCCTTACTGCCTATAGGTAAGGAGGCCAGCGTGAGACTACGAAACCGCTACCGGATGCCATTAACCGCTATTGCCATGGGCATTTTAGTGATGTTGATGCTCTACCCGCTCAATATGATGTTCGCCAACGCACAGCCTATGCGCCCAGCCGAAAAGTACGATAATTATCAAGGCAAAATGACCTACTGCAGCACCTTTAATCACTACGTTGAAAAGGATCAGCACAGCACTACAGTCAAGTTGATGGAGTACGCCAACGACAACGCCATGAGTTATCTTATCTGGCGCTTTGGTAAGGATCAGGGCAAGCGGATGGTGGATGTGTGCGAGCACGCACAACAGCGCTATATCGTCGAGCAGTGCCAGCAGCAACCTGATGAAAACCTTGAACAGTTGATATTGAACTACAACCGCCAAGCGGTAAAACAGAGCGGGGCGATATAAAAAAGCCCGCTGTTATAGCGGGCTTTCTCTGCAAACTCGTTAACGAGGTTAACGGTTTAGTTTTGTTTGTTCGCCGAGATATCAGCTGCTGCAGTAAACAATACGTCGGTAGAACTGTTCAAAGCGGTCTCAGCTGAATCCTGCACCACACCAATAATGAAACCAACAGCAACCACCTGCATCGCAACGTCGTTGCTGATACCAAAGAGGCTACATGCCAGTGGAATCAGCAGCAGTGAACCACCGGCAACACCAGAGGCACCACAAGCAGAAACAGCCGCAACAACACTCAACAACAACGCGGTCGGTAGGTCAACCACAACACCTTGAGTGTGCACTGCAGCCAGTGTTAATACCGTAATGGTAATAGCAGCACCGGCCATGTTAATGGTTGCTCCCAGCGGGATAGACACTGAGTAGGTGTCTTCGTGCAAGCCCAATTTCTTACACAGCCCCATGTTTACTGGCACGTTGGCTGCAGATGAACGAGTAAAGAATGCAGTTACGCCACTTTCACGCAGACATTGAAATACCAATGGGTAAGGATTTTGTCTGGTTTTCCAGTAGACGATAGCTGGGTTTAACAGCAACGCAATGATGGCCATTGAGCCTAACAGCACGCCCAGTAAATGGCTGTAGCCCCACAATGCATCAAAACCGGTGCTAGCAATGGTGTTACTCACCAAACCAAAGATCCCCAGAGGAGCAAAGCGGATTACTACGCGAACGATATTAGTGATGCCATCGGATACGTCTTGGAACACCTTCTTGGTAGCGTCAGAGGCACGGTGCAGTGACAAACCAAGGGCGATACCCCAAGCCAAAATACCGATGAAGTTGCCCGTCAACAGTGCATTAATTGGGTTATCAACAATTTTAAATAGCAGCGTATTTAGTACTTCACCAATACCCTCTGGTGGCGTTGCAGCTGCCGCGTCAGCGGCCAATACCAAGGTAGTTGGGAACAGGAAACTCATCGCAACTGCGGTTACTGATGCAGCAAGGGTACCCAACAGGTACAAAATGATGATCGGACGCATATTAGTGGCCTGATCTGGGTTTTTATTGGCAATCGACGACGCTACCAAAATAAATACCAAGATTGGCGCAACCGCTTTCAATGCGGATACAAACAGGCTACCAAAGATGCCCGCTGACAATGCAGTTTGCGGGGCGACGGCGGCTAAAATAATACCCACTATCAGACCGAACAGGATCTGCTTAACCAAGCTGCCTTGGGCAAACTTAGCGAAAAATTGACTCAGTTGATTCATATCGGAACTTCACTTATTGATTGTTATTCTAATTGCAGCATTTTTTGCTGCTATAGGACTGTTTTTAGCAACCTTTATATCAAGCTGTCCATTAAAAATAACGTTCAACGCCATTTTTGTTAGATTGCTTACAATATGGTACTAGCCGTCAACGACATTAGCCGATATTTTATCTATATAACCAACAAGCGGGCAACATTATGAGACGTACACGCAGTCGCATCTTTCCTGTCGTTATCGGCGCTGTAGCGGCATATCTGATCTTTATCGTGGTAACGATTATGCTGTGGGAGCCTTCAGAAAAAGGGCCCGATGATCTGGATTGGGATGACAGGGAAAAGTACAACTTACAACAAATCGCTAAACTAACCCCTGGGATCAGCGTTGATGAGGTTATTGCTCAATTGGGCAGTCCAAACTTCAATGAAGCTTATACTCACAATGACGGCGATATGGTACAGATCCTGCGTTACCGTACTCACAGAACTAAAGGTGACGGGCAAACGACCACCGATGAAACTACACCGTTGCTGTTTCGCAACGGCGTCTTAAGTAGCTGGGGCGAAGCGGCGTTACAACGCGCCTTATTGGTTCCAACCCCAGCCAAGTTACCCTAACCGAGTTACTCCTTAGGATCCGGTTGCCGCCAAGGTTGGCCATTTAACCACCATTGTGGTGCCGCTTTACCCTTAAGGGTATGGTCAAAGAACTCCATCATCTTGATGCTGTAATCCAGCTTGTTGGGATACTTCTTCAGATGGTGTGGTTCATCTTGGTATTGCAACATCACTACCGGCTTGCTCAAGCGGCGCATCGCCAAATAGAGCTCAATCCCCTGCTGCCACGGCACAGCATCATCTTTGTCACCAAACATAATAACCATTGGCGTATTAACCTTTTCGGTATGGAAGACTGGGCTGTTTTCAATATATAACTCAGGCGCTCGGTATAGGCTCTGTCCAATACGGCTCTGTCCCGCTTCATATTGGAATTGACGTCCTAAGCCGCTACCCAGCCGAATACCAGTGTAGGCCGAGGTCATATTGGCTACCGGTGCGCCGGTAATTACCCCAGCAAAAGCATCGGTTTGGGTTACCAATTGCGCACTTTGATATCCCGCCCAAGAATGCCCCTGTAATCCCACTTTCGCACGATCGGTAATACCTAATTGGACCAAATGATCCACCCCTGGCAACAGCGCGTCTGCAGTAGAACGGCCTGGATGGCCAACTTCAAAGCGAATGTCCGGCAGGAAGATAGCGTAACCTTGGCTTGAGAACCATGGGAAGTTCGGCCGATGGTTAAATGCCATCTGTGGGAACCGATGCAGTCGATCACTCATAAAGCGATAGAAGTAGATAACCGTCGGCAGTGGCGTATTGCCATCCCAGCCTGGTGGGGTGATCACCACTCCTTGCAGCGACTTACCGTTGTTATCACGCCAATTAACTAACTTGGCTTGGCCCCAATCAAGATCGGTTAGCTGCTCGCCCATAAAGGTGACCTGCTCTAGATTGCCGAAATTGCCGTTGGCCAAATGCAGATCTGGGAACTGGTCGTAACGTTCAATACGATACAACGCTTGTTCACTCTGTTTGGCTTTAGCAACAAAGCGGATCATCGCTGGGTGTTGCTGCCACGGCGTTATGGTCTTAGTCGCAAGCACTAACCGTAATAGGCTCTCATTGCGATTAAGTTCGCTGACGCTATGGAGCACCAGAGGCTGGCTAACGTCATGCCATTGCTGTTCCTCATCCTCAATCACGACACGATGAATCGTTTGTCGTTCTCGTCCTTGAGTTAGAGGGATTAAATCACCACCTTTTAGTTGGTAGGCATCGTACTTGTCGTACACCACCACACCGTTGTTACCGCTTAACCACGGCCCAAAGCCATAGCTTGGGGCTGGACTCGGGTAATCATGATCTTCATTAGCAAAGCCATCAGCAACCTTGTTGGTGTGGTTGCGAGCAACATTGTGCCAATAGAGCTGACCACGAACATACCAAGCAACGGCACTATCATCTGCTGCCAGTGTCGGCTCATCCGCAGCGAGACTTTGCGTTACCAACAAACGGCGCTCACCGTTAGTCATATCAACTAGATACCAATCGCGGTAGAAGCCAGCCCACGACACCATTTGTTGGTACAGCTTATCGCTCCACCCTAATACATAACGCTTGTTTTCGCTGATCTTCAGTTCAGCTAACTGGGGATCCGCCAACTGCACAAAATCATCAGATTGAAGCTGCCACACTCCAAAGTATTGACGCTTAAACTCGTCTTTAAACTGATGCTGTTCACGGGTTTTAATGGCACTGTCATCACCATGCCACAGCACTAAACCTGACTTGCGTTGCAACTGCTGCATGTCTTGCAGTGCCGTGTTGTCGGCGTAATCCGCTGCTTTTGAAAATTCAGGCCGACGAGCTTGACGGCCGATAAATAGCCGTTGATTATCATCGGAAAAACTCAGCTCACTGTAGCCGCTAACGATAAAATCAGCATGATTAAGCTCTTGCCAGCGTAAATCCTCATCGAACTGGTACAAGCCAACCTTGTGGGTTCGTTGCCGTTTCGCTTGCTCCGCTTTACCCCAAGTAAACCCGAGTAGCTCTGCATCATCGGTGAACGTTAGTGCCCCGCTGACGAAGCCAGCTTGTTGCACAATGGTTTCTGATTTGAGATCGGCAGTTAACTTGAATATGCCATTGTTGCTGTTGTCTTCGCTGCGTGTGCTGTAAGCGATACCAAACTTATCTTCCGCCACCGCGACTTGCCATACCTGACTAATCACTCGAGAACTGCCAGTGGTTAAGTCACGGACCGTCAGTGCGCTACCTTGCTTAGCGTTGGCTTGAACGCCATCATTACTTTTGTCTTTATCGACCGTTTCTGGCTGCTCGTGCAGCACCACCAATACTTTACCGTCATGACTAAACCACGCTTGTTTCACGCGCTCAAAACGGATCTTGTTGCCGGTTTGGCTATCAACCAGCAATCGGTCCGACTTAAGCTTTTTAAGCGCCTTAGGTTTGCTGTTCTCGCGGGTGAGCAAGTCTGGCCCAAGCTCGAACAAGCCAAATTGACCGTCGGCACTTAGCATCGGCTTACTGGCACCGGCTAAGGTAAACAGGTTGCCACCAAGACGTTGCAGCTTGCCCTGAGGGTCACCACGATCTGGTTGCGCCACATAGGCAATGGTTTGTCCATTGGCGGAAATAATTGGATCTTTCAAACTAGCAAAGTTCATCACAACATCTGGCGTAACGGGCTTTGCTGCCACCGACGTTGCTAGCCCAAGCGCAGCAATCCAAATCAAAAATGTTGAAAATCCTTTTGTCACATCTGCCTCTCAATTATTTCAATAGTGTGAGCTTGCACAATCAACTGTAAGAACGATGTAAAAGTCGGTATGCTACTCGCCGCACAATGCTAACAAAGCCCCCCAGTCCTGCATAGGGAATTAGAGGAAGGGCACATTCATACGACACGTGGAAGGAAGTCACTATGTCCACTAACACCATCACCGTTATTCCTGGCGACGGCATCGGCCCAGACATCGTTGAAGCAACCGTTAAGGTACTCGACGCTGCCGGCTGTAATTTTAACTACGATTATGCTGACGCTGGCCTTGCTGCTCTAGCAAACCACGGTGAATTGATGCCGGAAAGTACGCTCGAGCTAATCGCGAAGAACCCAGCAACACTTAAGGGTCCATTAACCACACCAATCGGTACTGGTTTCACCTCCATCAACGTGAGTCTGCGTAAGCAGTTCAACCTGTACGCTAACGTCCGTCCGGTGTTGTCTCTGAAAGGCACCCAGGCGCGTTTTGACAACGTTGATATCATTACCGTACGCGAAAACACTGAAGGGATGTACTCCGGTGCAGGCCAAGTGATCAGCGAAGATGGCCTGATTGCCGAAGCAAAAAGTATCATCACCCGAGAAGGCGCAGAGCGGATCTGTACCTTTGCCTATGAGTTGGCTCGTAAAGAGGGACGTAAGAAGGTTACCGCAGTTCATAAAGCCAATATCATGAAGACCACTTCAGGTTTGTTCTTGCAGGTTGCTCGTGAAGTGGCACAGCGCTACCCAGACATTCAATCAGAAGAGATGATCGTCGATGCGACCTGCATGAAACTGGTTATGGATCCTAGCCAGTTCGACGTTATCGTAACCACCAACCTATTCGGCGATATTCTGTCGGATCTGTGTGCGGGTTTGGTTGGCGGTTTGGGTATGGCACCAGGTGCTAACATCGGCGAACAAAGCGCCATCTTCGAAGCTGTACACGGCAGTGCGCCAGATATCGCTGGTCAAGATTTAGCTAACCCGACTGCGCTTATTCTCGGTGCGATCCAGATGCTGGAATACCTTGGTATGTCCGAGCAAGCAGCTAAGATCCGCACCGCGGTACAAGACACCATCGCCTCTGGTGAAAACGTCACTAAAGACCTGGGTGGCAACGCCGGTACCAAGGCCTTTACTGATGCGATCATCTCCCGCTTATAAGCGTTGGTTTATAAACGTAGATAACACCAAGCCTCGCTGATGCGGGGCTTTTTCTTGGCTGTGTACCAAACTCAGCGTTGTTCTTTCCAATGCTGTTAAAGCACTGGCTAGTGCGAGTTTTGATACAAGGGGAATGCATTACGCCGCCGTTTATCTTCTGCCGAATTGGAGCAGTCCATTTAGTCTGCGACCTAAGGCAACGGGGATTCCAAAGGGGGCGAAGCCCCCCCCTAATGCATACAAGAATGTGTCGTCGCCACCGCGACATAACCCCTTTAGAGTACTGCAATCGGTAAAGCCGAAGGCCTGATATAAACCTCAACACTTAACTGTGACACAGCCTTTTTCTTGCCTTTGTCGCGATAGCCTCATTCAATTTAGTCAACGAGCTAGCTGCTTAACGCTAGGACAGGTAGTCAAAACCCGCTTCCACAATATGACTATGGTCGTCTGGGTAACAGCAAGCCAGTGATATACCCTAAACACTCTAACAGGAGTTGTTATGCGCTTTACGCCCCGAGGTGAGTGGATACTGATTGCGGCAACGCTACTTGCAGCATTAGGTTGGCTTGCCTCCAAACACATTGTTACCACTTTTCCTGCGGTTCCATTTATTGGCTGGCGTTTCCTGTGCGCTGGTTTGCTGCTGTTTCCACTGTGCCGGCACGCAATTTTTCGAGCCTCAAAAATACAGGTAATCAAAACGTTAGGCTTAGGGTCAATACTGGGTTTTGGTTTGTTAGTGTGGGTAGGCGCAATTATCGATTCCAACAGCATTGGCGAAGGTGCTTTTATTGCCAGTTTATCGCTGTTGCTGGTGCCCCTGTTAGCGTGGCTGCTATTTAAAGAACCACCGCAAAAACAGTTTTGGTTTAGTGCACCTATCGCCTTATGTGGCTTGATTGCACTGACAGCAAACAACGATTTTAGCCTCGATAGCCACCAACTGCGTTTTCTCGCCGCCGCTGCGGTTTTATCGTTTCACTTCACCTTAAACCAACGCGCAACCATACACCTGCCCTCACTCGCATCAGTGTCGTTGCAATTAATCGCCGTGGGCATTGTTGGTCTTGCTGTTGCGATATATCAAGGAGAGATGTCGTTACTCAATAGCGGCGGTGGTTATCAAGTGTGGTTATGGTTTACTACTAGTGTGATGCTAGCTACCGCCCTACGCTATTGGTGCCAAACCAGTGGCCAAGGAAAGCTAAACCCAACCATCGCGGCGGCAATCATGTTGCTCGAACCGATCTGGACACTACTATTTAGTGTAGTGTTGCTTAACGAGCAGCTGTCGTTAACTCAACTACTGGGCTGCAGCTTGATATTGACCTCATTATTGGCATACCTACTTCGTCCAAAAATCATTAATTTAAGCTAAAAACTCGACCCCGGCTGTTGCAAAAATAGGATTTCATCGTCCGTTGATTGCCGCCCAAGTATGACGTTTCGGTGGGGATAGCGGCCAAAGCGATCGATGATCTGTTTGTGGTGCAACTCAAACCGCAGATTATCTTCCAACCCATTCTTGCGATAGAAGCGTTCAGCCTGTTGGTGAATAAGCTGAGATTCACTGTGCATATAAGGCAAATACAAAAAGCTGCGCTGAATAAGCGTTAAAGATTGCTCATCCTTAGCGGCAATGGCTTGCTGAGCCAACGCCAGTGCTAAAGGATCGGCGGCAAATGCCAAAGGGGTATCTCGATGAATATTACGAGAAAACTGATCAAGTACGATGATCTCGGCCAACCGTCCAAGTGGGGTCTGGCGCCATAGGAACAGTTCACATTGCAGCGCTTGTTGGTGCAGTTGGCCAAAACGGCTGCGGATCAGCTCATCAAAGGCAGCATCCTTTTGAAACCAGTGCTTAGGGCTGCACTCCGAGAACCAAAAATCGATTATCTGCTGCATGGCTATTGGTCCTGTAATAAGCGTATATCAAAGCGAACTCTCAACCGCTGAGAATTCGCTTCGAAAAGCTCTTCCGTTAGAAGATACAGTGCTTAGCAAAATCTTTCGCTTCAGTGGCAGTCCAATCCGCCGAAGGCTTCTCTTTCATCTGCTTACACCACTGTTCACTGCCGATTTCAGGGCTGCAACCAGTCAACAGTACGCCAACAAACAACAAACCCACTAACTTCTTCATATCCTCTCCTTAGAAAATGCATACACAAGGTGTAACGACTACACGCGAACAGATTACGCCATCGCTGATGCAAAAAAAATGGCGCTGTACCAATTAAGTGCTGCTCTTTCCAAGGCTGTTAAAGCACTGGCTAGGCGAGTCGCGATACAAGGGTAAAGCACTACCGCTATTGCTCTTTTGCCACATTGGAGCAGTTCAGCGAAGCGTTTTGGACTGCGACCTAAGGCAAGGGGGATTCCAAACGGGGCGAAGCTCGCCCCTAATGCATACAAGAATGTGCCGTCGCCAGCGCGATATAGTCCCCTAAAAACACCGAAATCGGCGAAGCGGAAGGCTTGATATAAACCTCACCACTTAACTACGACACAGTCAAAAAAAATGGCAATATTTCAATATGACCAAAACAAAACGCCCCACGGTTAGGTGAGGCGTTAAAGTAATTATCGAGCGTGGTCGTTATTTGCGGCGATGCACATACACCGTAATCTCTTCACGATCGTGATAGAGGTGTTTAGCCTTAATCTCGTGACGAACGCCAGCGTGTCGTAGCGCACTAGATAACTGATTTAAACAGTCAGATACCATGGTGTAGCGTTGCTTCATTGGGAGTTTCAAATTAAAGATAGCGTCGTGACACCAACCATTAATAAACCAACGCGCCATCAGGCTGGCTACTCGATCAGGCTTCTCAACCATGTCACAAATCAGCCAACGGTTATTGGTATGGATAGGCTCATGCTTAAAGCCATCAACCGAGTAGTGTTTAACCTGACCAGTTTCCATCAAACTTGGTGCCATTTCGCCGTTGTCAATCGCCTCAACAAACATACCGCGACGAACTAACTGATAGGTCCAACCGCCCGGACACGCGCCTAGATCAACCGCTTTCATACCCGAGTGGGCACGCTCTTCCTGCTCTTCTTTGGTTAAGAATACAGAGAAGGCTTCATCCAACTTCAAGGTAGAGCGACTTGGTGCGTCGGACGGGAATTTTAACCGTTCAATGCCCATGTAGAACGGCGAACCGTTATCAGAACGGCTGTAACCTAGGTAACCATTGCCGCTGTCCGTTAGGAACAAGTGGATGCGGGGCATCTTGTCGTGTTCTTTCTTGGTCAGAACACCGGAGCTACGCATCGCTTGGCGCAGTGGCACGGTAAACTTGCGGCAGAACGACAGCAACGAGCGATACTCATCACCTTCACCACTCTCAACCCAGAGCATACCCGCTTTAGGCAGCAGCTCGCTATGCTCCATTACCGCACTAATACGATCTTCGGTGTCCATATCTTTCAGTTCAGCCAAAACCATAAACCAGCTGCGTGCGAACACCAACTGATTGAAACTGAGCTGCTCCATCAAGATACGGCCATCTTCTGGGCCATAGCCCTCAAAGATCACAAAGCCGGAGTTGTTGATTACCCGGGGGAAACCAAATACTTCTAGCTCCGCGGCAAGATCTTGGATCTCCGCCGCACACTCTTTTTCAAAGCCTGGCCGACAATGCAGCAGAACCTTATTCATTGTCACTCTCCCAAGCAAACACCGTTGCGGCCAATAAACCCCAACCAATCATTAACATTAGGCCACCAATCGGTGTGATAGGGCCCCAAATCTTGCTACCGCCAAACACCAACATGTAAATGCTGCCGGAAAAACCTGCCATACCAGCGACAAAAAAGGCGCCAGCGGCCGTTAATAAGCGACCTCCTAGCCCTAATTTCAGTGCCAATGCCACTACCAACAGCGCTAGGACGTGCAAAAATTGATATTGCACTGCGGTGTTGAAGCTGACTAATAGACTATCTGAGACCTTGCCTGGTAAGCCGTGAGCGCCATAAGCACCTAATGCTGTCGCTAACAAACCCAATAACGCAGCAATTACGCCATAAATCTTCGCCATGACTAACCCCTAAAAATAGCAGCGCGGATCAACTGCGCTGCTTGTTGAATATGTTGGTGCTGCGTAAAGCCACTGACTTTGCGCGGCTTAAAGCTGTGATCGCCATCTTCAAGCCATGTCATAGTGACTTGGTTTGGCAAAATATGTTGTTCTAATTCAACGCGATTGCCGAAGGTATCGCGGCTGCCTTGAATAATATGTAGCGGTGCTGTTGCATGCTGCAGTGGCTGCCAACGCCATTTTTCAGGCTCATTTTTACCCACTGGGTGAAACGGATAGCCTAAGGCGAAGGCGGCACTTACCTTCGCTTTATCTGCACAAACGCAAGCCACGCGTCCGCCCATCGATTTGCCGCCAATAAACAGTGGCAGTTGGGGGAAATGCTGCTGAGCCGCAGCAACCCAGAGGTCGTAACAGGCTTGCAGCTTGGGTAATCGGTCCGGCGGTCGGCGTTTATCGTTCGCCCGTGCTGTTACCATATAATCAAACTCGAATCTCACCACCGCTAGCTTGGAACAACTTAGCTGCTGTGCAATATCAGCCATAAACTGATGATCCATCCCTGCCCCAGCGCCATGGGCGAGCAATAACACCGCTTCAGCGGAGTCGCCACCATCAATGCGACATAACGACGGCCAAGCAGTATCAGTCGGCATTGGGGATGAGATCACTGTGAGCTTCCTCAGCAAAGGTTTGCATTAACCAATCACGGAATGCTTGGATCTTACCAAGATCCTCTTGGCTTTCATGACACACCAAGTAATAAGCGCTTTTACTCTTTAGTACTAGATCAAATGGACACAACAAGCGCCCCGCTTCGACCTCTGGTCGCGCTAACACCGACGAGCCCATCGCCACGCCTTGACCATGAATCGCGGCTTGCAACACTAACGAAGAGTGACTAAATATCGGGCCGTGATTAACGTTAACCAAGCCATCGGCATGCTGCTTAGCCCACGCCTTCCAGTTATGACGAGTCATATCATGTAGCAAGGTGTGTTGTGCTAAGTCTTCAACACTGCGCAGCGGTTTCTTGCCCTGCAGCAACCGTGGCGAACACAGTGGCACCAAACTTTCTGCCCGCAACTTATCGGCACGCAGGCCTGGCCAGCTGCCGCGACCAAAGTAGATGGCGATGTCGACATCTTCAGTCAGCGAATCCTCTTCCTGATCCACGGCTTTAATGCGTACATCGATGTCTGGATGCAACTCCGCAAATCGGGCCAGTTTTGGCACCAGTGATTGAATAGCAAAACTAGGGGTCATACTAACTGTTAACGAACCTGTCGCGGTTCGAGCCAGCAGTCTTTCCGTGGCATCTGCCAGCTGAGTGAACACATCCTTAATATCAAGAAAGTAACTTTGCCCCTCTTCCGTTAACAATAAAGAACGGTTCCGCCGGCGGAACAATTTTAGCCCCAAATGCTCCTCTAGCGCCTTAATTTGGTGACTCACTGCGGCCTGGGTCACAAAAAGTTCTTCTGCTGCTCGAGTAAAGCTCAAATTACGTGCAGCAGCTTCAAATGCCTTGAGAGCATTGAGTGGAGGAAGGCGTCTAGACATGCGGATCACTCTATTAGTTTTTCTAATGAATAATTGTACTTTATTTCGTTTGAGCACCACCAGACATTTATATAAATTTGCCCCGTGTTCAATTACCGCCCAAATTCGGGGGCCCCAAATGTCTGTCTCTTTACTGTTAGCAACCGCGTTGACCTTCACACCAATTCAACCGGAGCCAGTTAAGTTCGATACTCAAGTTATCGACCAAGAAGTACGACAAGGAATTGCAATGGAGTTGGCTGCAATGCACGAGTCATTCAGCTCCAAAGAACTTAGCGAAGGCGTTGCCGTAGCTCAAGTTGAAAAGGACAGCGCCAAGCGCAATCAGAAATAACAAAAAAGCCACCCTCGCGGTGGCTTTTTGTTAGTGCAGTGACAACCACTAATACCGCGTTGCAACAGTGGTTGCCTGTGCATCATCCATGCTCGAGCTCGCATTTTAGACAAAATTTAATAACTGTTTACAAATTAAAGCCCGACCGAGTCTCATCTTTACATTCCATTACAAACATCCCTCGCTTGCTCCCTTAGAATGTCGCCAACGTCAGATAACAACTTCGGTGCCATGAAAACAAACTCGCTCTCGCTTTGGCTTACGCTGCTACTCATTACCTGTTCATCAGCAACTGCCGCCCCAACTCAACCAGCACGAGTCATTCAAGTACAAAGTGAAGCCGTGGCTCAGCACATACTGACACCTGAGCTGACCGTAGTAGGAAACCTTGAGGCTGAACGAGCGGTAACCATCGCCCCACAGATCAGTGGCAAGATCGCCAAGTTTGCGGTTACTTCAAACCAACAAGTAGCCGCCGGTGAAGCGCTTATTCATATCGCCGATGCCGAAGCCCGCGCCAGTGAACTTGAAGCGCAAGCTTATTTGACCGACGAACTGCGTAAACTGGCCGAACTGCAACGACTAATTAAGAAAGGGGCGGTTACCCAATCGGAAATCGATGCTCAGCAAGCGAGCGTTGCCATGGCCCAAGCTCGTCTTCAAGCTGCCACCGCCCAACTGGATTACCACCACATCACAGCCCCATTTGCCGGAACCGTTGGCTTGGTTAACTACAGCGCAGGCGCCTTAGTCGATAGCGGCACCGACCTGCTCAGCTTGGACGATCTATCCAGCCTACGATTAGATTTAGCAGTCCCAGAACGGTTCTTATCACAGCTACGCACCGGCGTTAACGTGTCGGCTACTAGCCAGGCGTGGCCGGAACAATCATTTAGCGGTGAAGTGATCGCCATCGCTCCCCGTGTCGCCGAATCATCATTGAACCTGAAAGTACGAGTGCGCTTTAGTAACGAGATGCAACAACTAAAGCCAGGAATGATGCTAGCGGCCACAATAAAATTTGGCGAACAAGCTCAACCGGTAGTACCAATCCAAGCATTGGAGTATTCCGGCACCAAGCGTTTTGTTTACGTAATTGAAGGTGATAAAGCCCACCGTACCGAAGTGGTCTTGGGACAACGTGTGGGCACTAAAGTAGCCATTAAGAGCGGCATCAATATTGGCCAACGTATTGTTGTTGAAGGGTTAGTTAATCTAAGCGACGGCGTTTTAGTAAATGACCTAGCGCAAACCAACACCGAGACAAATGGAGCGATCAATGCTGCTCTCTGATATCGCGGTAAAACGCCCGGTAGTTGCCATCGTTTTAAGTCTGTTGTTGATGGTGTTCGGTGTTGTTTCCTATAGCAAACTATCACTGCGAGAGATGCCTGACGTAGACAACCCGGTTGTCTCGGTTATGACTCGCTATGAAGGCGCTTCTGCCACCATTATGGAAACCCAGATAACCACGGTTATCGAGGATGAGATGAGTGGGATCAGCGGTGTCGATGAGCTGACCTCAGTAACCCGTAATGGCATGTCGCGCATTATGGTTGAATTCGAAATCGGTTGGGATCTAACCGAGGGAGTTAGCGACGTGCGTGATGCGGTTGCCCGCGCTCAACGGCGCCTACCTGATGAAGCGGACGACCCAGTAGTATCGAAAGATAACGGCACTGGTGAGCCGGCAATCTACGTAGTGTTGCGCTCCAGTGAGATGGATCGTACCGAGCTAACCGATTACGCCGAGCGTACCCTCGAGGATCGCTTCTCACTCATCTCCGGCGTAAGCTCGATTGATTACACCGGCGCCCTGACCAAAGTAATGTACGTTCAGTTGGACCCACAGCGAATGGCAGGTCACGGTGTTACCAGCAATGACATTATTACGGCGTTAAACAACGATAACATCGAAAGTCCTGGTGGCGAACTGCGTAACGACGTAACCACCATGTCGGTTCGAACCGAGCGCCTCTATCAAACCCCAGAGGATTTTGGTTATCTGGAGATCAAGCGCTCCGACGACGGCCACCCAATTTATCTGCAAGATGTAGCCCAAATTGAAATTGGTGCTGAAAACGAAGACTCCACCTTTAAAAGTGATGGTGTGGTTAACTTAAGTTTGGGGGTAGTTACCCAATCTGACGCAAACCCAGTACAGGTTGCCCAAGCCGTTCGGGCCGAAGTAGATCGAGCCCAGAGCTTCCTACCTGCAGGCACCGAGCTTGAGATCAACTACGATAAAACCCTATTTATCGACAACGCCATCAACGAGGTTTACCAAACCTTGATGATCACTGCTGGGTTAGTGGTATTGGTGTTGTACTTGTTTATTGGTCAGGCTCGCGCCACCCTAATCCCCGCGATTACAGTGCCGGTATCGTTGATCAGTGCCTTTATGGCTGCGTACTTCTTTGGTTTCTCCATTAACCTGTTAACGCTTATGGCGTTAATCCTTGCTATCGGCTTGGTGGTTGATGATGCCATTGTTGTGGTTGAGAACATTCACCACCATATTAAGCAAGGCAAGTCACCATTGTTAGCCGCCTATGATGGTACCCGCGAAGTGGGCTTTGCGGTTATCGCCACTACCATGGTGTTAGTGATGGTATTCCTGCCTATCGCCTTTATGGATGGCATGGTCGGACTGTTATTCACCGAATTTGCAGTGGTGTTGGCTATGGCAGTGATCTTCTCTTCCATAGTCGCTCTGACTCTCGCGCCGGTGCTGGGTAGCAAAGTGCTAACCAGCAAGCACAAAAACAATGCCCTGATTAACTTGGTGCACGGTTCGCTCAACAAGCTTGAGAACGGCTACCGTAAAGTCTTAGCCATAGTGATGAAGCTACGCTATGCCGCACCGGTAATCATCATCGCCTGTATCCTCGGCAGCGGTTTTTTAATGCAGCAGGTTCCAGCGCAATTGGCCCCGAAAGAGGACCGCGGCATCGTCTTTGCGTTTATTAAAGGTGCCGAGGGCACCAGTTATAACCGCATGTCTGACAACATGGAAATTGTTGAAGAGCGAATGATGCAGATGCTGGGTAAAGGTTTGGTGCGCTCATTCAGCATTCAAACCCCTGCGTTTGGTGGCCGCGCCTCTGATCAAACCGGTTTTGTTATTATTCAATTGGAAGACTGGAAAGCACGTGATACTACCGCTCAAGAAGCGCTACCTATTATTGCCAAGCAGCTTAGCGGCATCACCGATGTCATGGTGCGGCCACTGTTACCGGGCTTCCGCGGCGGTTCATCAGAAGCGGTGCAGTTTATTCTTAGTGGCTCTGATTACAATGAGTTGTACCGATATGCCACTGAGCTAAAGCACTTTGCTAACAGCAGTGGCCTTATGGATGGCGCTGATCTCGACTTTGCCGAAACCACACCAGAGTTAGTGGTAAGCGTTGATCGAGCTCGTGCCGCCCAACTTGGGATCAGCGTTGATGAGATTGCCACCACTTTGGAGGTGATGCTCGGAGGTCGTTCAGAAACCACCTTTGTTGATCGTGGTGAAGAGTACGACGTTTATCTTCGTGGTAACGAAACCCAGTTCAACAACGCCGCTGATTTGAGCAAAATCTACCTCCGCTCAAGCCAAGGTGAGTTGATCACCCTTGATGCGGTAACCCACATCGAAGAGGTTGCCTCAGCGCGCCGTTTAAGTCACTTTGCCAAGCAAAAATCGATTACCGTTAGCGCCAACCTTTTAGCCGGTGCCACCCTCGGCGAAGCATTGGATCTGCTTGATGCAGAAGCAAACAAGATCCTCCCAACCGGCATCAACGTTGGCTACAGCGGCGAATCCGCCGATTTTAAGGAAAACCAAAGCAGTACCGCGATAGTGTTTGGCTTAGCGCTACTGGTGGCTTACTTGGTATTGGCAGCGCAGTTTGAAAGCTTTATCAATCCAATGGTAGTGATGTTTACTGTACCTATGGGGATCTTCGGAGGTTTAGCTGGCCTATGGTTTACCGGCCAAGGCTTAAACATCTATAGCCAAATCGGTCTGATCATGTTGATTGGTATGGTGACCAAGAACGGCATTTTGATTGTGGAGTTCGCTAACCAGCTACGCGACAAGGGGCACACCTTGGAACAAGCAATCATCGATGCCGCGACTCGTCGTTTACAGCCAATCTTAATGACTGCCATGACCACCCTATTCGGCGCCGTGCCGTTAATTCTATCAACCGGTGCCGGTTACGAAAGCCGCGTGGCGGTGGGTACGGTAATCTTATTTGGCATGGCGTTCGCGACTGTCGTAACCCTGTTGGTTATCCCAGCAATGTATCGCCTAATATCCGGTCACACCCACTCTCCGGGTCACGTTGCCGAGAAACTGCAACTCGAGATCAACGCTCAACGCAGCTAAATCAGGTTAATCCCACTACTACCGAGAGCACGCCAGCGCGCGTGCTCTCGCTATTTTGGCGTTATACCAACCGTGCCAACTGCCATTCAATTGCTGAAATACACACCTCAACCGCCAGCGGTAACTTACCACTGTAGGGGGTTAAGGCGTAGATAGTATTACGCGGCAAACGATAGTCGGCAAATACCGGTACTAACTGCGGTTGCACCAGCGGCAGATAAAAATCTGGCACCACACCAATCCCAGCTCCCGCTTTAATCAGCGCCAAACTGGAATGGAAGGTGTTAGTTAGACAACGAGCTTGGGTACTGAAATGATGGATTTGGCCGCGGCTATCGATAAATTCATGCCGTACTTGTTTACTCTGCCAGAGGTTCGCAATGTAGCTTAGGTTGTCCGACGGGTGCTGCGACAACAGGCTATCGCAACCACACAACACATCACGAAACTCGCCAATACGACGCTGTTTTAGCGAACTGTTTACCGATTGCCCTACTCGAATCGCTAGATCGATATCATGGGCACGCAGGTCCAAATGATCATCACTGCTGACTAACTCCGGCTCAAGCTGGGGATACTGTTGAATAAGCTCGGCAACAACTGGGGTAATCAAGGTTTCCATCAAGGCGGTAGCTGCAGTGATCCGCACTCTTCCCTTTGGAGTTTCCAAGGTTTCTTGGGCTTGATTCCACGCCTCATCGGCAACCTGATTAAGCTGCTTACAGCTGAGATAGAAACCCTCGCCGACTTCGGTTAACACCTGCTGCCGCGTGGTCCGTTTAAGCAATGTCACCTCAAGTTCGGTTTCAAGCGTCTTTAGGTGTTGACTCACCACCGACTTAGACACCCCTAAAACCTCGGCAGCGGCGGTAATTGAACCGGCTTCGACAATATGGGCAAACACTGACATCTGTCGTAATCGACTCATACCATTTGTTCTGTTTTTCTAAACTATGATTTCGAATATAGCGGTTTTTAGGAGGCTATTGAAGGCTTATTCTAAGCTCAGTTATCGTCACTAGTTATGGAAATCATCATGTCCAACAACAACGTTTTAGCCGCATGTAAACAAGGCATCGCCGCATGGCAACAAGCATTCAATCGCCAAGATGCCGCGGGCTGCGCCGCTCAGTACAACGACCGATGTGACATGCACGCCCGCCCATTTGGTACCTTTACCGGCCGCACCGCCATTGAAGCGTTTTGGCAAGGGATCATTGACCAAGGGTTTAACGACGTTGAGTACAGTGAGGTAAAATGGCAACCTCTGGGCAGCGACGGCTACATTCTTAGTTCAAGTTGGACCATGAATAAGGCCTTTGGCGTGGTGCACCGTGAACACTGGGTGGTTGAAGAAGATGGCAAAGCACGTCTTATCAGCGACGAGTTTGAAATTCAGGGGGAGCGCTAGCGCCGCTAAAATTAGGCTGTGTACCAATTAAGTGTTGTTCTTTCTAATACAGTTAAATCACTAACGCTATTGATCTTCTGCCGCATTGGAGCAGTTCAGCGAAGCGTTTTGGACTGCGACCTAAGGCAAGGGGGATTCCTAAGTGGGCGGAGCTCCACCAACTGCATACAAGAATGTGTCGTCACCACCGCGACATCCCCCCTTAAGAGTACTGCAATCGGTACAGCCGAGGGCTTAAGATAAACTTCAACAGCTAACTACGACACAGCCTAAAATTACTGCGAGTTAACGCCGACAAGACTGGTGCGTCGGTGGGCCAAACAACACCTTTAGCTTGGCCTTAGCGCCATCAACTCGACGCAATTGCTGGAACATATAACGCCATTGATGGATAACCATTACTGTCCAACGTTTGGTTTCCATAAACCCGATTACCCCAAAACGGACTGGCTCATGCTTTAGCTCCGCCTGAAAAGTACCAAACATCCGATCCCAAATCATCAACACACCAGCGTAGTTCTTATCGATATAGATAGGGTTGCGACCGTGGTGTACCCGATGGTGCGAAGGCGTATTGAACCACCACTGAAATATCGGCAGCTTGCCAGTCCATTTAGTATGCACAAAAAATTGGTAGCCTAAGTTCAAGCCAACAACGGCCAAAACGAGCTTAGGATCGTAGCCGAGCCAAACCAATGGCAACCAAAACAGCCACATTCCTGCTACTGGGTACAGCAAGCTTTGTCGAAAGGCGGTAGAAAAGTTCATCAGCGCCGAGCTGTGGTGCACTACATGAGCGCACCACAGCCAGTGCACACGATGGGAACAACGATGAAACCAGTAGTAAAGGAAATCCTGCACAACGAAGGCTAACAGCAGATTCAACGGCGTCAGCTCAATCTCGAACCAACGAAACTGATACAACCAATAGAACAGCGGTAAAATTGCCAACAGCGAGAGTATCTCAGCCACTTGGAAGGTTACTGCCAAGACAACGTTGTTAAAGGTATCACGGCCGAGGTAGCGCTCTTTATGGCGCCAATACTCAAACGCGATAAAGCTGATAAATATCGGCCCAAGTGCCAGCTGAATATACTCAATCGGCATCGAAGTGATCCTTAAGTTTAGCCATCGCCTTGCTAATATCACCGCGCAATAGCCAGCCAATCAGTGCCGTAGGTACCCAATTCGACGACGTTCCACTGATGACATAATGGAGCTCGGTGACTAGTTTATTGGCGGTAGGCAACAGCCGGATTACGCCAAGGTGGTTCTTCAACGGTGCTGCGCCAACAATGCGATAGGTTAGTTTGGTCTCGGTTAACCCAATAACTTGCTCATTGAAGGTTTTACCCATGGAAGTAACGGCGCGTATGGTGCCAACCCCACCTGAGGGTTGTCCCGCTGCGGCGGATTGCAACACAGCAAAACGGGCACTAAAAAAGCGACTCAGATTTTGATGATCAAGCAGTACTGGCATGATCTTGGCCGCCGAGCCGTTTACCCATACCTTAATATTTACCAGTTCCATCTGGATCCTCGTAACCTTAGCTAACAATCAACTCACTAAAGCCTACAGTGAAGCGCCACAGTGCAGCAATCATTGTGATTCACAACGGTAATGAAAACAATTCACTAAACTGCCCACGTCAATTTCAGTTAGCACTCTGCCATCCAGTGGGGCAACTCCCGCCTCAGCACCACGAAGTAGTAGGTTGATAGTAATCGCATCGTTCATAGCACAACTACGCATAGATTAAGCAATCAACCGCAGCAGTGGTGCGAATTAGCTTACCCAAATGAGTGTAATTTCAGCGGTTGAATTTACGTCGCTTAACTTGTGCTTCAGATTGCACTACCGTGGACAAAAACAACGAAGGGAATTGTATGTTAGACAATATGTTAACTGAGCAGGTACAGCTCGGATTTGATATCGCCACCAGTGTTACCATTATCGGTGCGTTACTGTCTTGGGGCTGGGAAAGCCGTCGCCGTGCGAGTAAAGAACGACAGTTAGGCCTGCACGAGCAAGCTCGAGTTGCCTCGCTGGAGAAGGTCCAATCCATCGTCAGCGAATTTGAAACCGCATTCAGTGATTTGGTACAGGCTGCCCATCAGTTTCAGGCACCGATCCGGCGCCGGATCAACGTTAGCAGTGACAACCCGTTTGAACGTCTGCAGCAATACATCACCAAAAACCCTGAGTCAATTGACCAATTTACCGAACGTTTAGCTGAGATTCGTTTGGGTGTTGATGGCTACTACGAAGCGATTCAAAAACGACGTTACTCTTTGGTACCGGTATTGGACTCATTACCAGGAGGTAAGGAGTTCCTCGCCAGCTTACAAAAGGACATTCAGGAGATTGGTGACGCCCACGATCAAATCAACTCCGGCTACGTTGCTCTGCTCAAGGAGTTTCACGCCGCGGCGCAGAAGTGTGAACAGATAATCAGCGAAACTGAATTTGAAAATCCTGATGACGTCAGTGACAAAGAAAAGATCCAGTGCCTACTAGACAGCAATGCCTATCGCCAAGCCGCTTACTGGTTAGTCTCTGATAAGGATTACGATAGCTGGACTAACGGCTTCATTCCTACGGATGCTAAACAGGAGTTCGAGCAGCGCCGAGAAGACAAGACGCTGCTTGAAAATGATGACCTGCTATTTAATGTTTACGTTAACCTCGCTAGTTACATCATTAAGCAGCCAAATGCTTCTTACGCTGAGATCTTATGGCTTGCTTCCAAACAAGTAGGACAAACCACCACTGAGTGTAAAGATATCCTAATCAAGCTGAGCGCATTGACTCACAAGCTGTTGGTCAACAACGAAGATACTGAATTGAAGAAGATCATCGAGCTGTACGAGTCCGACGAATATTTGGGCCGCGAAACCTCAATTCGTTAAGTTCAGTAAATCAAGGTGGCATGGCTAATGCGATTAACCCATGCCACCTTGCACAGGTTCGGCTAGATTTAGCCGGACTCGCTAGGCGACGCCCGCTAATGACTGAAGAGCAAAGATCTAGTGCATTATTGTTTGTCTTTGCAACCCGCCTAGCCAGTGCTTCAACAGCATTAGAAACAGCAATTTCTTGGTTCACTGGGTTAATTTCTGCCAATACCACCGGCAGATGCTCTGTAACGGTGCTGTTCTCCTCACCTAGCCAGTTGTTACAATAACGGTAATCTTTACCCACTTGAGTTAGCGTTCTTGGAACTTCTACACATCGATTGTCTTGGCCAACCCCTTCGTCTTGAAGGTTCTCTTGCCGGATGGCAACAACTGTTTTGGAACAATAAGTTGGTATCTGTTATCGATGCCTCTGACAGTAAAGCCAACAACACCCACCAGTTTGAACTCACCGCAATAAATGAGGCTCAGCAGAGCAAAGCGATTGCAGTATCATTGGCAACCGAACTGCAATGGCAACCGTTCAACCTCAAATATCAACTACTGGTCGACAGCGAATTAGTCACCAGCGGCGAACGCAACAGCAAAGATATTGAACAGCAAACTCCGGTGCAAGCTGTGGTTGAAAAGCCTAAGTTCAGCATCATCGGGCTCGGCTCGTTGGCGTTGAAATTAATGAAGAGCGCTAAAGTGATAAAGGTCGTTTTAGCCGGAGCCAGTGTCGCCGCTTACTCTTGGCTATTCTCATGGCAGTTTGCCCTGATGCTAATTGGCTGTCTGGTGTTTCACGAATATGGCCATATTAAAGCGATGAAATATTTTGGCCTAAAAACCAAAGGGATCTATCTCATTCCCTTTGTCGGCGGCCTCGCTTTGGGCGACAGCAAAATTAACACCCGCTGGCAGGATGTGGTTATCTCGATAATGGGACCAACCTTTGGCCTGTTTTTATCGATCTTGTCGCTTATTACTTATTGGGTCACCGACGAGCCCATCTTTGCTGGATTAGCGGCATTCAATGCCCTCCTCAACTTATTCAATCTGCTTCCTATCTTGCCGCTTGATGGCGGCCATGTGCTCAAAAGCATCGCTTTTTCGATGAACAGCAAATTTGGTTTGGTTGCCTGTATTCTGGGTGCGGCTGCTGGCGTTTACCTGAGCTATATGTTTGGGTTAGCGTTGCTCGGCTTCCTATTATTGATTGGTAGTCTAGAGATCGTGTTTGAATGGCGTGGCCGTCATCAAAGCCATTTACTGCCGCTCGATCGTTATGGCCAAACATTCTCAACGGTATGGTATCTGATGGTCGTTGCTGGCTTAATCAGCATTATTATGTCTATCGCTGCCGGCGGTGACAGCATGCTCAACCTGCCGCTGCAGATCTTACAAAGCTGACCGCCAGCAGGTTGTCGGGTGACACTGCGCGACTGCCGCCATAAGGCGAACCAGCCTTATGACGGCGACACAAAAAGGGCTGTGTACCAATTAAGTGTTGTTTTTTCTAAGGCTGTTAAAGCACTGGCTCGGCGAGTCGCGATACCAAGAGTAAAGCACTACCGCTATTGATCTTCTGCCGCATTGGAGCAGTACAGCGAAGCGTTTTGGACTGCGACCTAAGGCAAGGGGGATTCCAAAGGGGGCGAAGCTCCCCCTAATACATACAAGAATGTGCCGTCGCCACCGCGACATTGTCCCCCCTAAAAGCACCGAAATCGGTGAAGCCAAAGGCTTAAGATACACTTCAACAGCTAACTACGACACAGCCCAAAAAAGCCAGTCAACTAAGCTGACTGGCTTTGGGAGGAATTGGCGTTGGCTATCACCTAAGTCCAACAGGGCTCAACTTAGCCACAACACTTTTTATATTTCTTACCACTACCGCACAAGCAAGGTTCGTTGCGCGCTGGCAGCTTCTGCTGCGTAACCGAAGTAACAACCTTGTTTAATTGCATCTCTAATTCAGCGAGAGACTCAACTGCACCGTCGCTGGTGTCAACGGTAATGTTGGCGTATAAGCCGGCTTCGGTAACCTGCGCTTCAATCTCTTGCTGTCGTACTTCGCTGGTCACAACCAAGGTCAGCGGGTATTTCTTACTCCCGGCTTTTTGGTTCACGTTTGCCTCATAGCCGTAGCTGATATGGCTTTGACGTGCATCCTGCCGCCCTTTGAAGAAAAACTTATCTGACATTGTTGATTCTCAATTCACTAAAACGCTGATTCGACATGCGGCGATGCTGATGGCTGCCGCAAAGTTGGCAGAGTGTAGCACTATTTCCGCGGCCGTATTGGAGTCTTATCTGGTAACAGGTTAAAGCAAAAAGCACCGTCCGAAGACAGTGCTTTTGTTTAACTGCGCCCAATTAAGATTAGAATGCAGCCGTAATCGAAACGTTGAAGTTACGCTCTTCGCCAATGGTTACTTCGTCGTAGTCGCCGCCACCAAGGTAATCGGTATCAAACACGTTCTCCACATTGAAGCGCAGATCTACATCAGTGTTGGTAAACTTGAACTTGTAACTTGCACCGAAATCAACACGGGTATAGCTGTCTTTGGTAATGGTATTGCTGGTGTTGGCGTAACGATCACCTTCATAGATAGCGCCTAAGTTAACCGCTAATGCATCGGTCAACTCGTAACGAGTCCAAGCATTAGCACTCCACTCTGGGGTATCGATTGGACGCTTACCTTCCAAGGTCGTGTGGTTGGTGTATTCAGCATCAAGGTACATGGTCGATGCTGACACAAACAGCTTCTCTCCAGCACGTCCTTGCGCGCCAAATTCAAACCCTTTGTGCTGCTGTTCACCATCTTGGCTGGTGCGAGAGTCCAGCTCTGGGTTGGCAGGATCACTGTAGTCGTGAGTAAGGATAATGTCTTTTTTGGTGATGTCGAAATAGGCACCGGTTAGCAACAAGTGACCTTCAAACAACTCAACCTTAGAACCGACTTCCCACGCTTCTGAGGTAACTGGATCAAGGTTATCACCGTCGTTAACGTCATTAACGTCGTTTACCTCGGTCTGCGGTTCGAAACTCTCCGAGTAGTTAGCGTAGATGGTGGTGTTAGCTAACGGCTGGTATACCACACCGAAACGCGGCAACACACTGTCGCTATCGTCGTTGGAGCTATCAGTATCACGGTCCAGATCATCGTAACGAACACCTACCAACAGTTTCCATTGCTCGTTAATAGTGATCAAATCCTGTAGGTACACACCGTAGTAGAAATACTCTGATGGGTCACCAGCTTCAACACTATGGTAATTAAGATCTGGCTTTGCGATTGGCTCGCCGATGGTTACTGGCGTTAGGCTGCCCCGATCTCGGGTTTGCTGATAGCGGTAGTCAACGCCATTGGCGCCAAACAACAACTGGTGATCCAGATTACCAGTCATAAATTGAGCGCTTAAATCAGCATAGAAAGTGTTATATTCCCAATCATCAAAACGGTCGAATGGATTAATGGCATACTCGCCAGTTTCTGCATTGTACTGGTTATATTGTGGCGACGAATCGAAACGCTGACGTTCAAACTGCTGGTTGTTATACCCCATCTTCAGCTGCATGTTATTGGTTAGATCAAGATGAAGATCGGCACCAATGTTTTGCGCAGTAATATCGATAAAGGCCCATGGCTGATCCCAAATCTGGTCGTCTTTACCAATCAGGTTACCGTCGTCATCTAACCAACCACCAACGTCGATGCCCGCTTCATCTTCAGTGCGATCGTAATGCACATTCAATGTAGCCATGTCACCAATATCAAACTCAACCTGCAGCGAGCCAAGGAAACGGTCACGCTCGTTCTCTTCCCCGTCTTGATATTCACGCCACATGTTTTCATCTTGTTTTACCAAGATCGCGCGGCCACGAATGCTACCGTCATCATTTAGCGCACCACCAGTATCAAGCTGGTAACGAGTTGATCCTTGGTCGTCAATATCAACACCTACCTCAGCGAAACGCTCAACCGTTGGCTTCTTAGTCACCATGTTGATCAGGCCACCTGGTGCAGATTGACCATATAACATTGACGATGGGCCTTTAATTACTTCGACCCGCTCAAGGATTTCAACAGGGTGCATGTAGTGTGACCACACCTGCTGGCCATCTTTAAGATAACCAGTGCCTGAGTTCAGCTCAAAACCACGCAAGCTAAACACTTCCCGGTTCCACTTTTTAGTTCCCGCTGTAACCGAAGAGTCATTGGTTAATACCTTGCCTAAGGTCGTCGCCAGCTGCTCGTCCATTACGATCTCTGGAATAACCGCAACCGACTGAGGTGTATCCATTAGGTCGATATCACCGCGCAGTGCGCCGGTAGCAGCGCCGTTCTTGTAGTCGTTAAAGGCGTTGCCGGTAACAACCATACTCTCTACCGCAGCATACTGGTCTCCGGTTTGTTCTTGCTCAGCGGCCACATTGGTCGATACAGCCAACATGGCTAAAAAGATTGGGGATAGCTTCAACACAGGTACTCCGTTCATCATCATGAGTAATTATCCCGGCCAACAGTAAATGTAAATTATTCGCATTTCAACACATGATTAATAATAATTATCATTTGCGTTGGTTTTGCTTGAGTTTTGTTCAATTTTGAAATAATTCAATTTAAACATAATGTTAACAATGTGCGCCTTGACACAAATTTACACAAACCTTAATGAGAATTCATCGCATTAGCATTTATTTGCTGCTATTGTCTCGCCATCCTTCTTAACTCTCGAAGCTCATGGCCAAATCGTTTTATCCACTTGCCCGCACGATTCACCAATACGTCTCCATGGCGATGTTGCTGTTAGTGCTGTTCTTTGCCGTTACCGGCATCACCCTTAACCACCCACAGTGGTTTGTTGGGGAACCGCAAGTAAATGAGATTGAGACAACACTGCCTTCGACTTTATTAAGTTCAACCTTGGCCACTCGCCCCATTGATACCAGTGCCTTAGTGAATCACCTGCTTGAGCTGCACCCGTTGAGCGGCAAGGCCTCCGAGCAAGACCTGTTTACCGACTGGGAAGATGGAGAGTTACTCGAGGGAGAGTTAAGCCAAAGCTTTCAAGGGCCTGGCTATCACGCCAGCCTGTTTATCGATTTAACCACTGGTGAGGCGCAGATCAGCGAACGCGATGCAGGTGTTGTCGCCTTCCTAAATGATCTACACAAAGGACGATACAGCGGCGAGTTCTGGTCTGTTGTTATCGATATCAGCGCACTATTGATGGTGCTATTTAGCCTATCTGGTGCGGTGCTGATTTTGCCTAAAAAACGTATCGCCAAAAAATTTATGTTGGTGAGTGTCATCGGTGGCGTTATTGCGCTGCTATTGGCACTGACTACGCGCTAAAGGAGCTATTGATGAAATTTCCATTGGCCTGTGCCGCTATGCTGCTTTCAACCAGCACCATTGCTGCACCACTGCCTAGCCAAGCTAGCTTGACCATTGATCTTGCTATCAACGATCTTAAAGTCGCTAACCCCGCTAAGCCATACGTTGCCGTATGGCTAGAAGATGCCAACAAGAAACCCGCCGCACAGTGGGCCTTGTGGACCGGTAACCAAACCGAATGGCTGAAGGATATCCGCACTTGGTGGCGTAAATTTGGTCGTTACAACGTTAACGAGATCGATGGCTACTCATCAGCCACTCGCGCGATTGGCGAGCACAGCATTAAAGCCCCACTGCAACACTTAGATGGTTCTGAGCTCCAGCAAGGGCAATACACCCTTTACATTGAAGCAGTGCGAGAGCATGGCGGTCGTGACATCGTTCGCCAAAAACTAAATCTTGGCGAAGACGCCATCCAGTTCACCATCCCAGCCAAGGCTGAGTTGGGCCAAATTACTATCAATTACAAGGTGCAATAAATGACTACTAAAATGACCAAAATCAAAGGATTGGCGCTGGCTGTTGGCCTAGGTTTTAGCGCCTTAGCAACCGCCCACCCAACCTGGTTGCTACCATCGCATTTCAGCGTATCTAAAGCAGAAGGCAGTTGGATCACCTTTGATTACACCGCCTCGCACACCGTTTTCTCGGTCGATAAGCCTGCCAGTGCCCACGATGCCAAAATCATCATGCCAAGCGGCGCGACTGAGCGCCCAGATTTCGTATTGAAGGGCCAACGTCGTAGCGTGTTTGATTTCTTCTTTATCGAAGAAGGCACTCACAAGGTTGTGGTAGCTAACCAAGATCCACTGTATCTAACCTTCTACACCGACCGTCGTGGTGACAAAGGTAAGATCCAAGCCAATAAGATCACCCGTGAAGATAAGCTTCCACGTGGCGCTACAGACGCTAAGACCATGGCGATCATCAAACACACCGAAAGCTACGTTACCGTAATGGCGCCAACCGAAATCAAAGCGACCAACAAAGGCTTTGAAATGGTTCCGGTAACCCACCCAGCTGATTTGATTGAAAACGAAGCCTTCACCTTTAGCTACCTTGTCAACGGTAAGCCGGTGGAAGGAGTGGAAGTAACTCTGACTCAAGAAGGCGCCCAATACCGCGACGCCCAAGATGCCCTGATCGCTAAAACCGATACCAACGGTGAAGTTGAGTTTACGGTTGCTTCTGCCGGCCGTTACTTGCTAGCAGCAAACCAACGCTACAAGCTGAAAGGCGACAGCATGGCTGATATGGCAACTACCATGTTGCACACCACTATTGAGGTTCAGCTAGATTGATCACGTTAAAACGTTTCACAGTGCTAGCGTCGCTAGCACTGTTTTCCGCTTCCGCCTTGGCCCACTTTCCAATCATGGAGTGTTGGCAAAGCAATGACAAGGTCCAATGCCAAGCAGGTTGGACGGATGGCGGCCCTGCGCAAAACTACCCAGTAACACTGTACGACTACGATGACAATCAGTTGGCCGAACAAATGACCGATGCCAAATCGATGGTGCAATTTGATAAGCCAGACAGTGATTACTACCTGCTATACGACCCAAGCCATGAAACCACCATTGAGGTGGATGGCGCTGACGTGATGTTGCGCTAATGATTACCAAAGTAAAACCTGACAATGGCGCCCGCGAAGGGCGCTATCTTGCTTTAGCGATTGCCATTATTTTGGCGATTGGTGCACTTGCCCTGCCCCATCACCAAAGTGGCAGTAACCTAAGCAAGCTAAGTAGCAATCAAATTGCGGTTGAACAGCTGCCAAAGACCCAACTTCCACCGTTGCGCGAGCTTAATATCGCAAACGAAGAACTGCAATTTTATCAGCAAGATGAACAGCGCTGGCCAACAGTAGCTGAATTAACCGATGAGTTCATTGCGCCGTTTAGCGACCAGCAATGGCAGTGGCAACAGCCACAACATGGTATCTATCTCGGCCACAACGGCCAATGGTCACTGCTGCTCGATGCCGTTCAGCAACAGATCTGGCTCCGACCAAGTGTCCACGCCCCCTTTGTGGCACCGTTAGACCACTATCTTGAAGGTCAGTGGCAACATGTACTGTTTAATCTTGGCAATGATCTCGGAGACACCCATTGATCACTCGCACTCTTTTATTAGCGCTGCTTACTTTAAGCAGCGCTTTCGCACATTCAACCGATAACGAAAAACTCGTTGTTGGTGTCGCACTGCACCCTTACTACTCCTACGTGAGCAAAGTCGTTGGCGATAAAGCCGAAGTATTGCCGCTGCTGGATGCCGGGTTTAACCCGCACAGTTACCAGGCCCAGGTTCAAGATCTACAACGTTTAAAGCGAATGGATGTAATTGTTATCAATGGTATTGGTCACGACCACTTTGCTGAGCAAATTATTGCATCAGCGGCAGATCCAGATCTGAAAGTCATCTACGCCAATAAAGATGTTGCTCTACTTCCTGCGGTTGGCAGTTCCGTTGGTGATGGCGCAGTGAACCCACATACCTTTGTTGGTCTAAGCACCACCATTCAAAAGGTATACACCATCGCTAATGAGTTGGGGCAAATCGACCCTGCCAACGCCAAGGTGTATCGCAACAACGCCCGCGATTTTGCACGAACACTGCGCAAGCTCAAGCGCAATGCCAGCGATGCCTTAACCGATATCGATACCAGCACCATTAAGGTAGCAACCACTCACAACGCCTATGGGTACCTGTTGCAGGAGTTTGGGGTTGAGGTTGAAGCGGTAATTGAACCAGCCCACGGGGTTGAGCCGTCCGCCAGCCAGCTGCAAGGTACCATCGATAAGATCAACGCCGCTGGGATTAACGTGCTGTTTTACGAATTGAATATGCCAAACCGCTTTGTGGACACCATTGAGCAATCAACCGGCGTTAAGTTGTATCAGTTCTCGCACCTTACCCACGGTGCTTACCAAACCGATAAAGTTGAGAAAGAGATGGCCAGCAACCTCAATACGTTGGTTGAAGCATTCCAGTTCGCGGCGGAGAATAAAGGCTAATGGCACCATCTCTTACTCTTAACGAACTGTCGTTGCAATACGGCGCCGATAAGGTGTTGGATAACATCAACCTCGAACTGGGCAGTGGTCAGATCCACCTTTTTGTCGGCCCGAATGGCGGCGGTAAAACCTCATTGCTAAAAAGCGTCTTAGGGTTAACGCCGTTTCGGGGCGACATTGAAATCCATGGCGAATACCGCATCGGTTACGTTCCGCAAAAAGCTCAGTTCGAAGCCAGCCTACCATTAAGCGTGATGGACTTTATGTTACTTAGCCAAAGTCGTCGGCCACTGTTTTGGTTTCAACACAGCAAACACAAAGCCAAAGCGATGGAACAGCTGGAAACCCTAGGCATGGCTGAACGCGCTCAGCGCCGCATGGGCCAGCTTTCGGGTGGCGAGCAGCAGCGAGTACTGTTTGCCCAAGCGTTATTGGATAATCCCAATCTGATGATCCTCGACGAGCCAACCACAGGCATGGATCAACAAGGCATTAAGGTGATCGATGAGTTGATCACCGCTCAGCTTAACAAAGGCATCACCATGTTGGCCGTACACCATGATTTAGGCGCTATTGCCAAACTGCCGGATCCTAAGATCCACCTGATCAACCGCCGTTATCAGGGCAGCCTCTCCCCCGAACAGCTCAGCCAGATGCAGTTTGTGCATCACAGTCAGGAGGCTTAACCCTAATGGAAGCCCTGCGTCAATTTGCTAGTGAGCTGGCTGCCCAAGGTCTGCTCAGCGACAGCTTCAACTACAGTTTTTTAGTTAACGCCCTGATCTGTGCGTTTTTGATTGGTCCGTTGCTGGGCGCCTTAGGTACTTTGGTGATAGCCAAGCGTCTTGCCTTCTTCTCAGAAGCAGTAGGCCACGGCGCCCTAACGGGTATTGCCATTGGTATTCTGCTCGGTGAACCACCAACTAACCCGCTTATCGGTTTGTTCTGCTTCTGTATGATCTTCGCCTTGTTATTGCATTACGTCCGTAACCGTACCCAGGTGCCATATGACACCTTGGTCGGTGTGTTCTTAGCAGTCGCTTTGGCATTGGGGGCGGCACTGCTGATGTACGTTGCCCGCAAGATCAACATTCACCTGTTAGAAAACGTACTATTTGGTTCGATTCTAACGGTCAACGACCAAGACATATTCCGCTTAGGAGTTATCACCATCGCCATTATGGTGTTGATGCTTCCAACCTTTAACCGCATGCTGCTAACCTGCTTAAGCCCAGAACTGGCCAAGGTACGTGGCATTCGTACCACCGGTTATGATTACCTGTTCGTGGTAATGATCACCTTGATCACCATCGCCTCGGTCAAGATCATCGGTGCAGTATTGGTTGGCGCGTTGTTACTTATCCCAGCAGCAACTGCTCGCCTTATCAGTAACAACATCGGCCAATTTGTCCGCCGCAGCGCCTTGATCTCCACCATCGCTTGTGTGTTCGGCACTTTGCTGCCAATGGAGCTTGATCTACCAATCCCATCCGGTGCGGCCATCATCTTACTCGCTGCCACCATGTTCCTTGGTGCCACCGGTTACCGTATTGTCAAAACGGGTTAATTGATTATGAAAAGACTACTAAGTTTGGCACTGCTATTACCCTGTTTAGCTTGGGCAGAAACCGTCGTTACTCACCTGCCGGTTAACCAATACCTGACAGAACAGTTACTGCAAGAGACCGAACATAACGTCGAGTATCTGCCACCAAAACGCTATAACCTATCTCGGTTAGAGAATTGGTTTGCAAGCAAAGCTAAGCCAGAGCAGATTGAACAATGGGCCAAAGCTGATGCATTAGTGCACCTCAACAGCCTTTGGCCGAAGGATCCGCTCTATCCTTTATTGCGCCAGTATAACGTTCGCATTATTGCCATCGACAGTGCCGATCCACAGCATCCAAAAGCAACCAAAGTAGCTGTGCGCAGTAATAAAAATGGCAGCATCAGTCCGTTTGTATGGTTGAACCCAAACAACCTTAAGACCATGAGCACCATCATTAGTCGTGACTTGAGCGCGCTCTACCCTGCCCATGCCGTAACCATCAGCCGTAATCAACAGGCACTGTTAAAAGCCATCGCTAAGATGGAACAGCGCAACCAAGATTGGCTGTTTGATAATGAGGTAGAAGAGGTGATTGTGGTTGGCGACAAACTGGCTGATTTCGTCTACGGCTATAACCTATTCGCCGTTGGTCACTTCAGCGCCAGTATCGATCAGTGGCAAGCGCAGCAGTGGCAGCAGTTAGCTCAATTGCACGATGAAGGGGTTACCCTGCTCGTAGCGAAGCAGCCGACCAAAGATGCTGCCGCCAAACTAGAACAGATGGGCATTAAGCTGTTGCTGATCGACACGGTCGAGAAGATGGGCAAAGGCACTGATTTGCTGCGCTGGCAGTTAAAAAGTTGAACCTACAGCATCAGTTCTAATTAAACATAAAACCCAAGGTGCGCCTTGGGTTTTGTTTTATTTAATGGCAGAACAGTGCCGAAAATGACTATCTAATAACCTAATTTCAGATAATTCACAAAGTCATTTTCTTCAAGTAATGATATTCTTTGGTTTCATTGGTTAACCAATCATTGATTAAAAACTGTATCGAACCATCAACCGAGGAGATAAATGCCGAGAAACTTGATTCATATCAATCAACAAAGTTTAAACGCTGACTAAGGTTTACTATGTAACCAAAGGAATTCGAGTATTTCATCATGCAAGAAAGTCTATTGACTATCGTAAGCGCTAAACTTTCCGCTCCAGAGATATTTAGCCAAGCTTACAAAGAAATGAAACATAATCATCCAGAGTTAACTAGGATGAATATAGTAGTTTGCGTTGATGAGCTACTTGTTAGTTACTTTTTAACTGATGAATTAAAAGAAACGAATATTGATGACAACTCAACAATTGTTCCTATCAATAGAAATAATTCAAGGCTTGTACCTCGAATTATCGCGTCAGAAATAAACAATGAGCATACTGGAGAGTTGAGTATGACGCTTTATGAAAGGGGGCATCGAGGTAGATTTATATATCCTGTCGTAATTGCAGGCGAAATCAAAGGTTATATTTTCATTAATTCTTCAGAACCACAATATTTCAGTGGGGTTAACCACGATAATTTCGAGGTTTACTGTGACCAATTATCTCGTGTTATATTAAATACCTGCTACCAAAGAGCACAGATTACGACTGCATTAAATATAATGCTATCGATGGGAAGAGAGCGAGATCCTGAAACTAATGAACATCTGCTGAGGATGGCTCAGTATACTAATGTCATAGCCAGAAAACTCGCTAAGAAAAATAATATCTCTGACGATTTCATCTATCAAATGACAGCATATGCCCCTATGCATGACATCGGTAAGTTCAAAGTTGAAGATAATATCCTATTTTCAACTAAGTCTTTTACTGATGAAGAAAGAAAGTTAATGAACCACCATGTTAATTATGGCCTAGATATCGTGAATAAAATAAGGTTCTTATTTTGTAACGAAATGAAGTCAGAATATTGCGTTTTAAGTAATATTATTTGCAGCCATCATGAACGTTTTGACGGCAAGGGCTATCCCAACAAGCTAAAAGGAAAAAACATTCCTCTCGAATCAAGGATTGTTGCCATTGCTGATGTTTTTGACGCATTGTTATCCAAAAGAAAATACAAATCTGCATGGTCATTATCTGAAGTTAAAAAATACATGATTGATAATAGTGGATTAATGTTCGATCCTGACTGCGTTAGTGCACTTATTGAGTGTATTGATGAACTCAGCCAAATTCACACCAATTTAATTGATCCCGTAGATGTATGTTAGATAATTAAAATGAATAATATGAGTATAATGGTTTAAGTTATTAATAAGACCACATATTAATTCGTACAGCCGATAATCCTATTCCATTGATTGTTTTTACCATAAAATAGCTAAACATAATTTTAATTTGTTATTTTTCAATGAGTTATTATTTAATATAGCATATAGTTACTATTATTTTTGTCACTTAATCAGTTAGCTATTTGATTGGAAAATTAGTCTCCGCCGAAGTCCCCGACAAAATCCAATTCTCGTAAGCTATTTTGTAAATTATTAGCGAGAAAAAATCACTTCATCCCTGTTATCATGTCTGACCTCATCGTCGATACCCTTAAAACAGTCGATACCTGCAACGTTAAGCACTTTGGTTCTCAGGTGGCTAGCGGTCGAACATGCGACTTAGAATCCTTAGTAACTCATGAATACCCCTATGTTATAGAGTTTAGTTGCCAAAATTACGTGCACAAAATTCAGGCTGCGTACCAATTAAGTGTTGCTCTTTCTAATACAGTACAAGCAGCGGCTAGGCGAGCGCCGATACAAGGGATTAAGCACTACCACCGTTGACCTTCTGCCGCATTGGAGCAGTCCAGCGAAGCGCTTTGGACTGCAGCAACAACTAGCTGGGCTAACGAAAACTTGCGAAAAAGGCACCTATTAGTAACTGCATAAACGCCGTTTTCGTTGCTGTCGTCCAATACCGTTTTAGTCGATGGTAAGCACTATTTTGCCAATGTATTGCTTCTGCAAGAACAGCTCTTGCGCTTGAGTTACTCGCTCTAGCGGGAATGTAGCCGCAACCAGTGGACTTATATTGCCTTGCTCGATGTGGTTAACCAGATTTCCAAATACTTGCGGTTCGAGCACGGTACAACCAAAGAAACTCAAATCCTTCAAATAGAGGGTGCGCACATCTAACTCAACCAGCGGTCCCGCAATAGCACCTGCTACCGCATAACGACCACTGGGCTTCAATACCTTCAAAAACTCTGGCCACACTGCGCCAGCCACTAAGTCGATCACAACGTCAATGCTGTTGTTGCCCAAGGCAGTAACCAGATCTTCATCCCGAGTAATCACTTCATCAGCACCGATCTGCAGTAGCTCTTGGGTTTTACTGGCACTGGTAATCGCAACCACTTTGGCACCACGAGCCTTAGCCAGTTGCACCGCAGCAGAGCCAACCCCACCAGAGGCGCCAGAAACCAACACCGTATCGGCGGCTGCAACACGGGCGCGAGTTAGCATGTTCTCGGCGGTTGAATAGGAACACGGAAATGACGCCAGCTCAGCATCGCTAAAATCGCTATCGATTTTATAAGCGTGCTTCGATGCCACTGAGGTGTATTCAGCAAAGCCACCATCGCACTCCGAGCCAAAGTACCAGGGCATCGCTAATGGTTGACTATTTGCCTCACGGAGACAGGGCTCAATTAACACACGCTCCCCCAAACGCTTATGGCTAACGTTGCTACCAACAGCAACAATTTCACCGCAAACATCTGCTCCTTGGATCCGCGGAAAGACCAATGCACTGCCAGACCAGCTTGCATCAACGTCATCGCCCTCACCCTTGGAGTACCACGCGATACGGGTATTAATGTCGGTGTTGTTTACCCCAGCAGCACCAACTCGTATCAGCACATCGTTTGCTGTTAACGATGGAACCGCGATGTCGGTGCGGTACTGCAACATCTCTGGGCCACCGTGCCCAATTAACTCAACACCTTTCATCGTAGTGTTCTTAACGTTGCTGACTTCAGACATTATTTGGTTACCTGTAAAAGTTGGGTAGCGGTTTGCTGAGCACTGAGCACTGCAGTATTACCCAACACTGGCCAGGCGCTCGACACACCTTCATGTAATAAAAATAACGCGGTGGCGAGGTCAGCACGGCCGCTTTGCTCGGCAAACAGTTCTCGAACCTGTTGCTTATGTTGATGTACCGCGTCGGTTATCTGCAGATTTTCAGGAAAGGCAGCAATAGCACTTATCGATAGGCAACCATGAGGCGCAAATTCCTCCATCCACCGTTCCAAACGTTCAAACATGTGCACCACCGAATCCACTGGGCTTGTTGGCACATTCAGCAATAGATAATCAAGATAGCGTTGATGTCGATGTGCCAGCGCACCAACGATCATCGCTTCCTTGGACGGGTAGTATTTATAGAGCGTGCGTAGACTTACGCCACTAGCATCTTTTAGCTGGGCCACACTTGGCTCAGCAAACCCCTGTAGGCTGAACGCCAATTCGAGTCGCGCAGTAATCTGTTGCTTTAACATTTTGCACCTTGGTAGAGTGTTTGCTCTACCAATGGTAGAGTGTTCGCTCTACCATTGTCAAACAGCAGCATCCGTTTGTACGTAAGGGCACCGTATCAATTGTTTATATGACTTTGATCAATCCCGTGTTTATCAAGATTGATAACATTGGTGATTAGTCGCTACGGCTTATTCTGGAGCGAATAGTGTCGGACAATTCACAACACCTTGAAGCTTCGTTGAGAAGCATTTCCTATTCACGGATGAATATGAACAAGCTTGCAGTCACACTTCTACTGGTGATGCCTATGTCACTTAATGCAGGAGTTTATAAATGGGTCGATGCTAGCGGCGGCATCCATTACAGTGAACGACCACCTGTAAACGTCGCAACACAGACCGTTGCCGTTAATAACCCAAGAGAACAATCGGTTGGTAACCGTGACGACAATTTCGACTCGTCACCGTTGTCCCAAGTGATACGCCAGTTAAACAGCAACCAACAGCAGTTAAATTGCTCCGTTGCCGTTCGCCACGCTAATGCCGGCATCAATTACCTCGTACGAATGGCTGATATCAACTACCGCGATGGTTTTACTGAGCTTAGTAAATATCAAACTGAATCCCGCTATTTATCTAATTTAAAGCGCAGTTTTACCATTCGCAATTGTGTTACTGCGAGTGGCAAGCACTTAGCGTTTTATGCCTGCGCAGCCGACTCAGCCAAACATTTTGCATTTTGTATATCTCAGCTAAGTGATATTTAGCGTTTATCTTCCCAACGCCTAAGTCGGCGACAACAAACAGGCTCTGCAGCAGGTGAAATTAGTTGCTCCTGTCGCTCAATTTTAGGCTGTGTACCAATTAAGTGTTGTTCTTTCTAATACAGTAAAAGCAGCGGCTAGGCGAGCGCCGATACAAGGGAATAAGCAGTACCGCCGTTGACCTTCTGCCGCATTGGAGCAGTCCAGCGAAGCATTTTGGACTGTGGCCAAAGGCAAAGGGGATTCCAAACGGGGCGAAGCTCCCCCCTAATGCATACAAGAATGTGCCGCCACCACCGCGACATAACCCTTAAGAGTACAGCAATCAGTAGAGCCGAAGGCTTGATATAAACCTCAACAGCTAACTCCGACACAGCCCAATTTTACTCCTCCTTAAAGCGGTGCTGTGAGTTACGAGTTAGGGCCAACACTAACGTTCTAGCTAACAGCGGGATAACCATCCACTTCATCGCTGTGAGGTTAAGATCACATGTCCAGAACATGCTTTTTAACTAAAGCTTTCATTACGTTAGTATAATTAAAAATAATAAAATTAATAACTTACATGTTTAGCAAGCTTACCCAATGGATTTATGCAAAAAATAAGGATCCAGCTTTAGCACCACAACCCAGTCTAAATGCTACCGATAATGATCCGTTTGCGATCGACTCAAGTTATCGAGTAAAACCTTTAGCCACTGCTGTCAACAGCGCCACCGTTAAAGCGGAACTCGCCCAATACCTAGATGATCCTTTTACTGAAGACAGCGCTGCGTTTTGCTCAGTCACAAATTTCGCGACAGAAATAAACCCCGCCAATGGCTTGCCGATGATGGGCTGTATCGATATCGAAGGTAATCCATACGGTTGCACGAGCAACATTAGCGACCCGTTTGCAACGGAGATCAGCGTTATGGATAGCAATATCGATTCCTGCCTTAGTTCAAGTTGGGATTCTAGCTCTAGCTTTGATGACGACACCTTCGGCAGCTGTAGCATCAGCGACAGTGCATTTAGCGACGACAACTGGTAACCGCTGCCCTTTTATTTGGCTGTGTACCAACTAAGTGTTGTTCTTTCCAATGCTGTTAAAGCGCCGGAGAGGCGAATATTGATACAACGGGAAAGCACTACCGCCGTTGACCTTCTGCCGCATTGGAGCAGTTCAGCGAAGCATTTTGGACTGGACCCAAAGCAAGGGGGATTCCTAACGGGACGAAGCCCCCTTTGGGTGCCGGCGCCACCGCGACATAACCCGAAAGAGTGCTGCCATCGGTAGAGCCGAAGGCTTGATATAAACTTCAACACTTAACTGTGACACAGCCTTTGATTTACCCCAAAAGAGAAACCGGCGAATTAATACGCCTGTAACAAGGACAACATGAGTAGTATCGAAACAACGGTGAAGCAATCAAAACGGATTGAATCACTGCTAACCAAACACTTTAACGCCGAAGGCCGTGGGCTGCATGAGAAGGTAAGCAGCTGCGAAGCACAGCTGCCAAACTTGTTAGTTCGACAGATACGTTGGATAGCCACGCTTCGCAACAAAGCGGTTCACGAAGATGAATTTGAGCTAAAGAATAGCGCTGAATTTGAACGCCGCTGCGACCATGTTGTCAGTCAACTGCAACTACTGATTGCGCCTAAAGCCTCAGCACTCAACACTCGGGCTGCAACAATGGCGGAACTAAACTCTGCCAACGGTAACCCTGCTTCTGAAAAAAGCAAAATGCGCATCAGTATGGCTATTCTGCTCATCATCGTTACTACTTTGTCTTATCTCTACTACGCCTACGCCGAAAATCAACAACAGCAGCGATTTGAGCGACAACAGCAACGACTGCAACTAGCGAATGCCGCCAAACAAGCTAAAGCGCAAGCGGCAAAACAAACCAACCAGGCCCAAGCAGAAGTCGAACCCGACGAGTCTCAGCCACAACCGAGCAACACCCAATCAGTATCGGTAAGCTTGCAACCGGGCTCACTGGCGCAGAAGGCTCAACAGGCTAAGTCCGACTTACAGCAGGCAAAAGATGACATCCGTACTAATCTGCTTGAGCAGATCCTCACTGATATCAACCTCAGTACCGATAAAGTGATGGTCAGTGCCAATGCCGATGGCACTGTTAACCTGTTACTCCCAGTCGATTGGACTATTCCTACTACAACCTTGCTGCCAGTCATAAACCGCTACCTCCACGACTATAAAGGTCGCCAAATTAAGCAGCAGCGTTTGGACACCGCCCTAGCTGATCGCGACAACCCAGCAGGAATCACCATTAGCCGGATATGGAATAGCCAAGACAATCAAAAACTGCCCTACTCCCATGACCTCTATCAATGGCTCACAGCACACCAAGTAAAACTGGTTGCTAACTTCGGTGATCGCAGCGCTGAACTGATCCTTGCTTCAGGTAGAGATTGCCATGTTAGTTGTCGCGGCGTAGGTAATGATGAGTTTCAGATCATGACCACCACCCCAAAACCGCGAACACCGATGATGTTCAGTAAACAGCGCAATCCAATGGTGGTAGCCTCACTGCCGATGGCAGCGTTAACGGCCGAGCATCAGCTCACGCTGAAGTTAGTTGTCACTCATAAAGATAATGTGGTTTCATCAAAATCAATCTCGCTGAACGAGCCGCTACAACCACAACAACTATTAGATAGGATCGAAACTGCCCACACAGACTATCAACACGCCCAACAACGGATCGAACAAATCAAGCAAATCATACTTGAACAAACCGAGTTGGTTGTTGGCGAGGTGCAAGTCAAAGCGAATAAAGATGGCAGCTCCAATCTGATCATTCCAATTAACTGGAAGATGCCCCATTCGCTACTATTAGCTGAGGTAAACCGCTACTTTCATCAATACCGTGCCGAACCTTTTAACTACCAAAGCATCGACTTTGACAGATACCCCGATGTTAACGGCCACGGTCTCCGCATATCTCGCATGTGGAATCGCGACGAACTGGAAAAACAGCCAAATTCTGAAAAACTGTTAGCCAAATTGATGGCCGACGATATCGTTATTCGCGCACGTATCGGTGATAGCAAAGGGCAACTAGGCATTGCCACCGCCATGGACTGCCATGTTAGCTGTCGCTTAGGCGGCGATGATGAATACCACATTCGCTTTAGCGGCAAGCAAGAGTCCATCGTTATCAGCAACGTATCAGATGCACAATTAGCGCAAGCCAGCGAGTTAAAACTGACTCTCGAACGCAACTAATTGACCTAGCCTCAAGGTATATCGACAGCTATTTCAAAAAGCAAAAAGGCCACCCTAGCAGTGCTAGGGTGGCCTTGGGCTTCTTATCTAGGCAACAGGCCCCACGCCTTATAACGAACGTCGTCATTACAAGCTGTTATTTAGTGGCTGTGTACCAACTAAGTGTTGTTCTTTCTAATACAGTTAAAGCACTGACTAGGCGAGTGTTGATACAAAGATAAAGCACTACCGCCGTTGACCTTCTGCCGCATTGGAGCAGTCCAGCGAAGCGTTTTTGGATTGCGACCTAAGGCAAAGGGGGGATTTCAAAGGGGGCGAAACTGCCCCCTTATGCATACAAGAATGTGCCGTCACCACCGCGACTTAGTCCCCTAAATGCACCCAAATCGGTGAAGCCGAAGGCTTGATATAAACCTCAACACTTAACTGTGATACAGCCTATTTAATGCCCAAGTCCGGCTGCGCTTTAATCAAATCATCCAGCGCTTTCATCTGTGCCAAGAACGGCTCCAGTTTATCCAACGGCAACGCCGATGGGCCATCGCAACGAGCCTTATCCGGATCGGGGTGCGCTTCCAAAAATAAGCCAGCTAAGCCAGTAGCTAAGCCCGCTTTAGCTAGCTCCACGGTTTGATGACGACGACCACCAGAGGCTGCCCCCAACGGGTCACGACACTGCAATGCATGAGTCACGTCGAAGATGACCGGCATACCACCAGAACACTCCTTCATCGTGCGGAAACCAAGCATATCAACAACCAAGTTATCATAGCCGAAGTTAGCACCACGTTCGCACAGGATAACTTCCTGTTTACCACATTCTTTAAACTTTTCGACAATGTTTTTCATCTGTCCAGGGCTTAAAAATTGTGGCTTCTTAACATTAATAACTGCATCGGTTTTAGCCATCGCTTCAACCAGATCGGTTTGCCGAGCCAAGAACGCTGGTAGCTGAATAACATCACAGATTTCAGCCACTGGCGCCGCTTGCTCAATTTCATGAATATCTGTGATAACTGGCACATTGAAGGTGTGTTTGATCTCCTCAAAGATCTTCAGACCTTCCTCCATGCCTGGGCCTCGATAGGAGTGGATCGAGCTACGGTTAGCTTTGTCGTAAGACGCTTTGAATACGTAAGGAATGCCAAGCTTTTCGGTTACCGTAACGTAGTACTCAGCGATCTGCATCGCCAAGTCACGAGATTCCAACACATTCATACCACCAAACAGTACAAATGGTTTGTCGTTAGCAACTTCGATGTTGCCGACGTTAATGTTGATTGCGTTCATCGCATCCTCACTTAAACACTTATTACGCCGGCGTTAAGCCGCCAGCGCTTGCAAAATCTGTCCACAGAACCACGCCATGTAAGTACCTAATACATAGCCTAATACCGCTAACAACACGCCCACTGGCGCCAATGCGGGGTGGAACGCCGCCGCCACAACTGGGGCGCTTGCTGCGCCACCAACGTTGGCTTGACTGCCGACCGCCATGTAAAACAATGGTGCTTTAATTACTCGAGCGGTGATCAACATGATGCTGGCATGCACCAACATCCATACACCACCAAGGGCAAAGTACTTCGGCGATTCAAGGATAGCGCTGATGTCCATATGCATGCCGATAGAAGCAACCAATACGTACAAACAAGCTGAACCAATCTTAGATGCCCCATAGGCTTCGAGATTACGAGCCTTGGTAAATGACAGCATTACCCCCAACGTCGTTGCGCTGACGATCAACCAGAAAAACGCCGAATGCAGGCTGTACCGCTTAAGCTCTGGGAAATTCTCAACAAACCAAGGGGTGATGATGTCAGCGCCATAGTGGGAGATGCCAGTAGCACCAAAACCAACCGCCAAAATCACCATGATATCCCGTAGCGAAGGATTAACTGAGTTCTGCGCATGCCAATCGGCCATCTTTTCGCGCAGCGCCGTTAATGCACTGGTGTCGGCGCCCATCTTGCTATCCCAAGCGTTGGCACGAGGAACCATCAACAGCAGCACCGCCATCCACACGTTGGCCACAATCACATCAACGGCTATCATCGCCGAGAACATGTTGTCGCCTACTTCGTAGATCTCTTTCATCGCAGTTTGGTTAGCGCCACCGCCGATCCAGCTACCGGCTACGGTCGTCATGCCGCGCCATACCGACTCTGGGCCGTGGTTACCCAGCAGCTCGGGCCACAAGGCTGATGTCAGCATCAGTGCAATGGGCGCACCGATAACGATACCGACGGTACCGGCTAGAAACATCACAATCGCTTTGGGTCCCAACGAGCCGATCGCTTTCAGATCGAGATTTAGAGTCAGCAGCACCAAGGCCGTTGGTAGTAGGAACCGTGAGGCAACGTAGTACAGGGTATTATCTGAACCATCAATGACACCGAAGGTATTCAGCAACGACGGGATGAAGTAACACAACAGCAGTGCAGGAACGAACTTGTAGAACCGCTTCCACACCGGGTGCACACTGTGCGAGGTATAAAATACCCCTCCCAAGACCATCATCAAAATACCAAACACTGTTGCTTGGTTAGTGAATAACACGTCGGTCATTTAGCCTCCAAAAGCAGAAACTGGCACATCGAGGTGCCAGCATTAATTGTAATTATAAGCGCTGTTACATGAACAAGATTGGCATCTTGGTTTGTGCCAACTTCGCCATGTAGAACAGCCAACCGAGCGCCCCAAGGAATGCAAAGGTACGAAACAGCTTGCCGCGCTCAAGCTTCAAGGTAAAGAAACCGAGCACAATGTAAGCAACCAACGCGATCAATTTTTCAAATAACCATGGGCTGTTGGTTGGGGTGAAGCCAGTCACATAGATAAGCGCAATACCAGAAAGGATAAGCAGGGTATCAACGATGTGTGGAACAATCTTGACCCACTTTTTCTGCATCATCTCTGAGCCTTTCATTACCCAGATAAAACGCAAAATAAACAGCGCAATGCTAGCGCCAATAACGGTGAAGTGTATATGCTTAAACGCTTCGTATGGCATGAACTTTCCTTAGCTTTAAAAACTCAAAATAGATAATACAAACAGGGTTCAATAACTCTAACGAGAGACTAGCACTGCCACTGGCCTAGGGTATAGCGATCTCTTTGGCCATAATCTTGACCCACCCTGACATTGGCAAATCCAGCCCGCTCAAAAATATCTTTAACCACAGCACCTTGGTCATAACCGTGCTCGATCATCAAATAGCCGCCTTGATTAAGGTGGCGTGGCGCAGTGGCGACAATATGTTCGATGTCCGCCAAACCGTGATTGTCAGCAATGAGTGCACTCAACGGCTCAAAGCGCACATCACCTTGATCTAAATGATGATCGGTTGGGTCAATATAGGGGGGGTTAGATACAACCAGATCAAAGCGTTTATTTTGCACTGGCTCGAACCAGCTGCCTTGGCTAACCTCAACGGCGAGATTAAGCTGAGCCGCATTAGCGCGAGCCAGCTGCACTGCTTCCGCGCTGAACTCAACCGCTTCAACCTGCCACTGGGCCATTTCACTTTTTAATGCTAGCGCAATAGCACCAGTACCAGTACCTAAATCGACCACTGCTGCTTGGTGCGGCAAAGCTAACCCCAGTGCTGCTTCAACCAAAGATTCGGTATCAGGGCGGGGAATTAAGGTGGACGCGTTGACCTGTAATGGCAAACTCCAAAACTCACGCTGACCAATAATATGCGCTATTGGTTCGCCATTGATCCGGCGTTGTAATATCGACTGCAGTTGCATCAATGTGGCTTCATCCAATGGATGATCAGGCCAAGTAAACACAAAGCTACGCGGTTTGTTGATGCAGAACAGCAGCAACAGCTCTGCGTCTAGCGCAGCGCTGTCACTGTGAGTTAATTGCTTGGCGGCGTGCGCTAACCAGAGATCGAGGCGCACGATTAATCTTCTGCCAGTGCAGCCAGTTGATCCGCTTGGTATTCCTGCAAAATAGGCTCCATCAACGCTGCCAAATCCCCTTCCATCACTTCATTTAAGCGATATAGGGTCAGATTAATACGGTGATCGGAGACACGACCCTGTGGGTAGTTATAGGTACGGATCCGCTCAGAGCGATCACCTGAGGTAACCAGTGAACGACGAGTATCGGTTTCAGCTTGCTTACGTTTCGCTTCTTCCGCCGCTTCTAAACGAGCCGATAGCACCGCCATCGCCTTAGCACGGTTTTTGTGCTGTGAACGTTCATCCTGACACTCAACGACAGTGCCGGTTGGCAAGTGGGTAATACGGATTGCAGAATCGGTTTTGTTGACGTGCTGACCACCGGCGCCAGAAGCGCGGAAGGTATCAACCTTAAGATCGGCAGAGTTGATCTCAATCGCTTCAGCCGCTTCCACTTCTGGCATCACCACAACAGTACAAGCGGAGGTGTGAATACGACCCTGAGATTCAGTTGCCGGTACACGCTGTACGCGGTGACCACCAGATTCAAACTTCATCTCACCGTATACGCCATCGCCAGAGAATCGTGCGATCGCTTCTTTATAACCGCCCTGTTCGCTTTGGTTAGTGGACATCAACTCCACCTTCCAACCTTTGGTTTCGGCGTACTTGGAGTACATGCGCAGCAAGTCACCGGCAAAGATTGCCGCTTCATCACCACCGGCCCCGGCACGGATCTCAACGTAAGCGTCGTGGCTATCCTTGGGATCTTTTGGCAGTAATAGGATCTGCAGGTCGTCTTCCAACTGCACGCTGTTGGCCTTGGCCTCGCTCAGCTCTTCCTTCGCCATTTCAGCCATTTCTGGATCGGCCATCATCTCTTGTGCGGTTTCAATATCGTCCTGTGCTTGCTGATAAGCACGGAACGCATTTACTACCTCTTCGAGTTGAGAATACTCTTTAGTGAGCCCACGGAAACGGTCTTGATCAGAGATAATATCGGGTTCACCCAGTAGTACCTGCACTTCTTCATAGCGCTCTACTAAGCCTTCCAATTTTGCGTATACGGTGGGTTTCATGGCTACCTTAGATAAAAAGGAACGGCCCATATAGGGCCGTTCATTACTTAATTCGGAACAAACTAGGGCTAATTGTCGTTGATACCCAGTGCATTACGCAAGACCTCTAACGATTCTACGTCACCGGCTCGTGCTGCCTTGGACAGCGCCTGAGTGGGCGAGTGGATCAATTTATTGGTTAGCTTGTTCGCTAACTCGGTCATAACGGCTTCTGCGTCAGCGCCTTGTTGCAACTTGTTCATTGCCAATTCCAGCGCGTCTTTCTTCAGTTCATCGCTTTGGGTGCGGAACTGACGAATGGTATCAACAGAGTCCAAGCCGCGTTGCCATTTCACAAACTCTTGTGATTGAGCAGTCGCGATGGTTTCTGCCTTTTCCGCCGCTTCAAGGCGGTTAGCCATGTTCTTTTGAACGATACCTTGCAGATCATCAACGGTATAAAGGTAAGCGTTTTCCAAATCACCCACTTCAGATTCGATATCTCGAGGCACAGCAATATCGACCAATAACATCGCTTGCTGGCGACGTTTCTTCAACGCTGTTGCAACCATACCCTTACCTAAAATAGGCAATGGTGCTGCAGTTGAAGAGATAACGATATCTGCATCAGGCAGGAATTCAGGGATCTGCGATAAGGTGATGGCTTTGGCACCAAACTCAGCCGCCATGCCTTCAGCACGGGACAGGGTACGGTTAGCAACAATCAAATCGGTTGCACCTTGCTCACCTAGGTGACGTGCTACCAGTTCGATGGTCTCACCAGCACCGATCAACATAACTTTAGATTGGCTCAAATCTTCGAAGATATGGCGTGCTAAGTTAACCGCAGCAAAAGCAACGGAGACCGCTGATGCACCGATGTCGGTATCAGTGCGGATCTGCTTGGCAACCTTAAAAGTATGTTGAAACAGCTTATCAATGGTATGTGAGATGGTCCCAGCAGCTTTTGCGTCAGCATATGATTTCTTTATCTGACCCAAGATCTGCGGTTCACCAAGTACCAGCGAGTCCAAACCAGCAGAGACGCGCAGCAAGTGCTGTACGGCTTTGATGCCTTGATGCTGGTAAATACTCTGACGTAACTCATCCTTGTCAAGATTATGGAACTCACTCAACCAATCGATTGTCTTCTCTAAGTCGACATTGTTGGTGTAGATCTCAGTTCGGTTACAGGTAGATACAATGACAGCCTCGTTGGTCTTGCTGGCACCAGCCAAGCTTCGCAACGCTTCTTCAAGAATATCTGGTCCGAATGCCACTTTTTCGCGCAGGGCTACGCTGGCAGTCTTGTGATTGATCCCAATTGCAACTAACGTCATGGCTTTGTAACTTGATTCGCCCCATGTTTCATGATGTTTCTCAGCGAGCGCAATTCTATAGCTTAACGGCGCGCAAGCGAAATAAGTATTGGCCAAATACCGCATTTTCAATGCACGATTGCGGTAGTGTGCACAAAAGCCGGATAAAAATGTTTAACCAACCATCAAAATTTGTTGTCTTGTTGATAACGCTTCTCACCTTAGTAGGGTGTGTAACGCATCAAGCTCCCGATTCAACCAGTAAAACTGTTACTTCCAATGACTGGACGGTAACCGGAAAAATCGCCTTTATCAGTCCAGAAGAGCGGGTCTCTGCCAATCTGCATTGGCGTCATATCACCTCAACCGGCAACGACAGGCTGCAACTAACGGGTCCATTTGGCACCAACGTCTTGAACCTAACCGCCACACCGGAGCTAGCTACCGTAGTGGTAGATGATAAGACCTTTACCGATAACGATGTTGATAGACTAATTGTTAAATTGACCGGTTGGCCACTGCCTCTGTCACAGTTAGCAAAATACCTATTAGGACAGACTGCTGCAGATCACAAAAACGTGAGTAACAAAGTGACCCAATCGGTAATAGAACTCATTCATCCAACTACCAATAGCATATCTGAGCTGCACTATCTGAGCTGGCAGCAAATCAATGGCTATAAAATCCCCAAGCAAATTGAGTTGCGCCAAGATCAGCAACGAATAAAATTGACCATCAACACTTGGCAACCGGAGCTGTAGCCTAAATGAATTCTAGTACTTGGTGGCCCGCCCCGGCAAAATTGAACTTATGCTTACACGTCAACGGTAAGCGCTCTGACGGTTATCACGAGCTGCAAACTTTGTTTCAATTTGTCGATTGGTGTGACTACCTACAATTTACCGTTCGTAACGACAATCACATCACCCTTAACCCTGAATTGCCCGGCGTACCAGCCCACAGCAACCTTATTGTCAAAGCCGCACGAATGCTGCAACAGCACAGTGGCGTAACTCTTGGGGCTGACATCACCCTCGATAAACGTCTGCCGATGGGCGGTGGTATAGGTGGCGGTTCCTCTGATGCAGCCACCACACTGGTGGCACTCAATCAGCTGTGGCAGACCAATATTGCCGTCGATGAGCTTGCCCAGATGGGCTTAAGCCTTGGTGCCGATGTGCCAGTGTTTGTCCGCGGGCTTGCCGCAATGGCAGACGGAGTAGGAGAACAACTGCGACCCGTTACCGTCGCAGAACCGTGGTACCTAATCATTGTTCCAGCAGTCGAGGTAGCCACCGCCGATATCTTCGCAGCCAAAGACCTGCCAAGAGATACTGCCAAAATCACCAACTTAGAAAAACAACCAGCACAATGGAAAAATGATTGCCAACAAGTCGTTTGCAATCGCTATCCACAAGTTGCAAAGGCGTTAGCGTGGTTGGTAGACTATGCGCCGTCGAAAATGACCGGCACTGGCTGCTGCGTTTTTGGGCAATTTGCCTTAAAAAGCGACGCCGAGGCTGCATTGGCAGAAATGCCAACCGGGTGGACGGCTACAGTAACGAAAGGTTGTAACCGATCGCCCCTACTGGCATTAATCGCCTAGTAAAATTTTGTTGGGCTATCGCCAAGCGGTAAGGCAGCGGGTTTTGATCCCGCCATTCCCAGGTTCGAATCCTGGTAGCCCAGCCATCTATTAGAACTACTAATTTTTTGTTTACAGGGTTTTAGTAGCTCGTTTTCGAGCAACCTTAAGGTTGCCGTCAACAACGCTAACAGATACGCCTTTTGTACCTACACGACTGGAATACTCCAGCAACTGGGACGTGGGCCACGGTGATGCGCTGGCCTACCCCAAAAAACAAATCAGACAGAGGTTCAATCCTGTGCCCGACATTAAGCTTTTTGCCGGTAATGCCACGCCGGAGCTTGCCAAGAAAATCGCCGATCGTTTGTACTGTGCTTTGGGTCATGCCGAAGTAGGTCGTTTCTCTGACGGTGAAATCAGCGTTCAAATCAACGAAAACGTTCGTGGTTCTGACTGTTTCATCATTCAGTCCACTTGTGCACCAACCAACGACAACCTAATGGAATTGATCGTTATGGTTGACGCATTGCGTCGTGCCTCTGCTGGTCGTATCACCGCGGTAATTCCTTACTTCGGTTACGCTCGTCAAGATCGCCGTGTTCGTTCTGCCCGTGTGCCAATTACCGCTAAGGTAGTTGCTGATTTCTTATCTAGCGTAGGTGTAGACCGCGTTCTGACTTGTGATCTGCACGCAGAGCAGATTCAAGGCTTCTTTGATGTTCCAGTTGATAACGTATTCGGTTCACCGGTACTACTGGAAGATATGAAGCAACGTTCACTGGATAATCCTGTGGTTGTTTCTCCTGACATTGGCGGTGTAGTTCGTGCTCGCGCCGTTGCCAAGCTGCTTGATGACAGCGATCTGGCAATCATCGATAAACGTCGCCCTCAAGCGAACGTTGCCCAGGTGATGCACATCATCGGTGATGTAAAAGATCGTGATTGCATCATCGTTGATGACATGATCGACACTGGCGGCACCTTGTGTAAGGCTGCCGAAGCATTGAAACAACAGGGTGCGCGTCGTGTATTCGCTTACGCAACTCACCCAGTATTCTCTGGCAACGCGCCAAAGAACATTGCCGAGTCCGTGATTGATGAAGTAATTGTGACTGACACAATCCCACTGCATAAAGATATGCTAGCGACCGGGAAGGTTTCCCAGCTAACCATGTCTGGCGTAATGTCTGAAGCGATCCGTCGCGTTAGCAACGAAGAATCTATCTCGGCGATGTTTGAGCACTAAGCTCAATGCATTGCCCCAAAAGCCCCGCCATGCGGGGCTTTTTTGTACCCGGAACAGAAATAAATCTCAAAAAAGTTGTCTTCGCCATCAACACTTCACAGCATTTAACTCCTATTCAAAAATAAAACGTGAGCAAGGTCACACCCACTCACAGTTTGGATCGCCTAATCTTCTTAGCTTGGTACCCTGCCTGTGCTCACAATTGGTCGTGGGCCACAAATCCAGATGGAACTAATGATGATTAATAAAAAGTATTCCTTAATTGCCGCATCTTTACTGGTTGCTCTGACTGGTTGTAGCGATGATGACTCTAGCAGCGAGCCGGTAGCACCTACTGCTGATTTCTCGCTGACCGTTGCCCACGTTAACGATACCCACTCAAACTTTGATCCTACCTCAGTAGACTTTACTGCCCCGATCACCGACGAAGGTATGTCACTGCGTGTAGATGCTGGCGGCTACGCACGCATGGCTGAAAAGTTAGAGATGGCTCGCGCAACAGCAGAAGCTGCTGACCAACCATTCTTGGCTCTGCACGGCGGCGACGCTTTCCAAGGTTCGTTGTACTTCAACGTAATGAAGGGACAAGGTAACGCCCAATTGCTGTCTATGATGGGTCTGGACGCAATGGCTATTGGTAACCACGAATTTGATTTGGGTAACGAAGCCCTTATCGACTTTGCTAACCGCGTTAACTTCCCACTGCTGGCTGCCAACATGGACACCAGTGGCGATAGCGCCATGAGCAAAATCGACAACATCATGCCATACACCGTTAAGTCACTTAACGGCCAGAACGTTGGTATCTTCGGCTTAGTATTGGAAGATATGGAAAGCATCTCTTCTCCTGGTGAAGATCTGGCTTTCGAAGGCGAAGTTGTTAGTGCCCAAGCGACCGTTAACGCTCTGTTAGCAGAAGGCGTTGACCACATCGTTATGGTAAGCCACATCGGTACAGACCGTGACCTTCGCATCGCCGAAGAAGTTAACGGCGTTGATTTGATTGTTGGTGGCCACTCCCACACTTTACTGGGTGACTTCACCAACTTAGGCATGGGTCACGGCCATCCAGATATGGATTACGCTGAGATGGTAACCAACCCTGATGGCGGCAAAACCTGTATCGTTCAAGCTGGCCAATACGCGCAAGCGGTAGGTCAAGTAACGGTTGAGTTTGCACAAGGCGATATCCTGACCTGTGCTGGTAACAATACCCTGCTAATCGATGATAACTTTGCCCACAAGTACGATGGCGAAAACCGCGAACCACTGACTGATGCAGACCAAGCTTCTGCGGTAGAGTTTATTGATGGCGAGCAAAACATTGCGATCACCGAACAAGACGTACAAGTTCAGTACGTGATTGATGAAGACTTCAAACCTCTAGTAGAAGAGTTTGAAGGCTTAGTTATCGGCGACATATTTGATGAAAACGATCCAGTTGACCAAGGCTCTTTGGATCACACACGTATCCCTGGCCTAGCTAAGTACGATGCATCATTACGTTACAAAGGTTCTGAAGCTGGTGTGCATGTAGCTGACTCCATGGTCTGGAAGCTAAACGAAGTAAACATGGACGTCGACTTCGCCATCACTAATAACGGTGGTATCCGTAACCCTATCGTCGCTGGCGATGAAGGTTTGACTGCGGGTTACATCATCGGTGAGTTACTTTACTTCTCAAACGAATTAGCTGTAGTAGAGCTGCTTGGTTCTGATGTCCGCGACCTGCTGAATGACACCATCGGTTATGCGCTCGACCCACTGGGTTCTTCAGGCTCGTTCCCTACATTCGCTAACATCCAGTTCACCTACAACGGTTTAAGCACCGAAGACAACAAGATCGAATCTTTGCAGGTTTGTCCTACCGGTGCTGGTAACGCTGATTGTACTGACATCATTGATGATACCGTTTACCGCATTGCGACCAACGCTTACATCGCTGGCGGTAAAGACGGTTACGACATCTTCGCTGAGCGCGCTCAAAGTGAAATGGTTGCTTCTGGCTTTATCGATAACGAATCAATGATTGAATATGTTGAGTATCTAACCGAGCAAGGCATGCGTTTAGAAGAGAAGCCAACTGGTCTGAACTTCATTGAGCCTGCTGATTTCGTAGCTGATAGCCCACTGAAAAAAGAAAACGACTAATCATTTATGATTAGCATTAAACGGCCTCCTTTCGGAGGCCGTTTTTCGTTGTGCTAGCCAATATTTTCCTCTCATTGAGAGTTCCCCATAGAAAGTGGTAAACTGCTGCGCCTTTAGCTAAAGCTTAAAGGTCCGTTGTTGGTTGTCGATTGCCTGTCAGAAAGGTTTGGTCGCGAATCTTTCATGTAGTAGATGCGTTATCGCAGCAGTGGAAGCACAGATGACACCACAATATGGAGATTAACGATTATGCCCGAGTTAACGTTTGACGCTGAAGTTCGTACCGAACATGGCACCGGAGCGAGCCGCCGGTTGCGTCATCAAGACAAGCTGCCTGCAATTTTATACGGCGGTGGCAAAGACCCTGTGTCACTGACTTTGGAGCACAACAAAGTCAACTTAGCACAGGAAAAAGAGGCGTTTTATAGCCAAGTGCTGACCCTCAAAATCAACGGCAAAACGGAAGATGTCATCGTTAAGGCGATGCAACGTCACCCATACAAGCCTAAATTAGTGCACGTTGATTTTTTGCGAGTGTCAAAAAATAACGCATTGACCACCACAGTGCCGCTGCACTTCTTAAACGAAGACACCTGCGTTGGTGCTAAAGCTGGCGGTACCGTAGTACACCTATTGAACGAAGTTGAAGTGAAATGTCTGCCAGCTGACCTGCCAGAATTCATTGAAGTTGATATTCAACAATTGGACGCGGGTCAATCGCTGCACTTGCACGACATCGCTCTCCCTAAAGGGGTTGAGTTAACCGAGCTAAGTAAAGGCGACGATCACGATCTTTCTGTAGTCAGCGTGCAAGCCGCGCGTGGCGGCAGCGAAGAAGATGAAGCATCAGAAAGCGCCGAACCTGGCACTGAACAAGAGTAAATAACAACGGTGAGCAGTAATATCCGTTTAATCGTGGGCCTGGCTAATCCAGGCCCCGAATATGTTAGAACCCGCCATAATGCGGGTGAGTGGCTGGTCAACGAACTAGCCCGTATGCATAACGTCAGTCTAAAAGCCGAAAGTAAATTTTATGGCTTAACAGCTCGGATCCAAAGCGGCAGTACCGATCTGCGCCTGTTGATCCCTACCACCTTCATGAACCTCTCCGGCAAATCCGTTGCCGCATTGGCAAACTTCTATGGCATTGAACCGGAAGAGATCTTGGTAGCACACGACGAGCTTGACCTAGCACCAGGCGTTGCCCGCATCAAAAAAGGCGGCGGCCACGGTGGTCATAATGGCCTAAAAGATATCATTGCCAAGATGGGCAATAACAAAGATTTTTACCGGCTGCGCATCGGTATTGGTCACCCAGGTGATCGCAACCGCGTGTCCGGATATGTATTGGGTAAAGCCCAAGCAACTGAACAACAGGCCATGGATGAGGCCGTTGACGAAGCCAGTCGCTGCATCGATATTTTGCTGCGCGATGGCATCGCCAAGGCACAGAGCCGCCTACACACTTTCTCGGCCCAACCGGCCTAATTACGACAAAGGTTAACACTACCATGGGTTTTAAATGTGGCATCGTGGGCCTGCCAAACGTAGGCAAATCCACTCTGTTTAACGCACTAACGAAAGCTGGCATCGAAGCAGCCAACTTCCCATTTTGTACTATTGAGCCAAACACCGGTGTAGTTCCAATGCCGGATCCGCGCTTGGACGAACTGGCGAAAATCGTTAACCCGCAACGCGTACTCCCAACCACCATGGAGTTCGTAGACATTGCCGGTCTGGTTAAAGGCGCTTCCACCGGTGAAGGCTTAGGTAACAAGTTCCTAGCCAACATTCGTGAAACCGACGCCATTGGTCACGTTGTTCGCTGTTTCGAAAACGACAACATCGTGCACGTATCTGGTGGCGTAAACCCTGCTGATGACATTGAGGTGATCAACACCGAGCTGGCGCTAGCAGATATGGACGCCGTTGAGCGTGCGCTGCAGCGCCTAGCAAAACGCGCTAAAGGCGGCGATAAAGACGCTAAAGCCGAGATTGTGGTACTTGAGAAGCTGCAACCGGTTCTTGAAGAAGGTGGCATGGCACGCTCTGTTGAGCTTACTGCCGATGAGAAGAAGCTAATCCAATACATGGGTCTTCTTACTCTGAAGCCAACCATGTACATCGCTAACGTTAATGACGACGGTTTCGAAAACAACCCGTTCCTAGACATCGTGCGCGACATTGCAGCCAAAGAGAACGCTGTTGTTGTTCCAGTATGTGCTGAAATCGAATCTGAAATCGCAGAACTGGAAGACGACGAACGAGAAGAGTTCATGGCCGATCTTGGTATCGAAGAACCAGGCCTAAACCGCGTTATTCGTTCTGGTTACGAGCTACTTAACCTGCAAACCTACTTTACCGCTGGTGTTAAAGAGGTTCGCGCTTGGACGGTTTCCGTTGGTGCAACTGGTCCACAAGCCGCCGGTGTTATCCACACCGACTTCGAACGTGGTTACATCCGCGCCGAAGTAGTGGCGTACGACGACTTCATTCAATACAACGGTGAAAACGGCGCGAAAGAAGCCGGTAAGAAGCGTTCTGAAGGTAAAGGTTACGTGGTTGCCGATGGCGACGTAATTCACTTCCTCTTCAACGTCTAATAGCCACCATAAGCCCAGTCATCGACTGGGCTTTTTTGTATCTAAGCGTCATGACCCAGTGGATATCCATATAAACCAATAGGATTTAATACTGAAAGGATTCACATTAGCTGCGATAAGCTCCGCTCTGGCTATGAGCACCACCCTCGCTGCCACTTGGTACATCGCAAGCCAATATGAGCAGTACCGCTTGAACGCATTAGAACGCTTCAATAACCAAACTGGCAGCACTCAATTGAGTCACACCATCAGCGATCGCAATCTATTTAATCATAACGAACACTATCGTATTAGCGCTTACGCCGATGGCTCAAACAAACTAGTTGAGTTGCAATTTAACCAACAAGTAAAGTTCTACCCCGGCTTTGTTAAAGCAACCTACTCCATTGATACCAGCTCTCCCAGTTGGCAGGTTGTCGGTCAGCAACTAAAGCAGCCACTGTTAAACCATGGTAGCTGGTCAGCGTCGATATTTTCCCAACAGGGCAACTACCGTTACCAAGTCGATGGTTTTGAATCAAAGCCAACGAGCCTTGATGAATACATCAGCACTGGTGATATCGTTGTCGATGGTACCTTTGCATTGGATCTGAGTGAGTACAGCAGCCAACTAAGTATCGCTGCGGCGACCATTGGTTTTGCCCAACGGGTATTCGAACTTGAAGGGTTGTCAGCCAGTAGCACCATGACACTACTTGATGACATCTATGACATCAACTTCAGCCACAGCTCTATTGATAGTTTAACCGCTTATCAATTAGGCAACACCACAACCGCCACCAAACCGCTCAGGTTCAAGCTTAACGACTTAAAGTTAAGTAACGGTAATCTACACCGACAAGGCAACAGCAGTAGTTCGACTACTCTAACCATTGGCGCACTGGCACTAAGCGCTAACGATGACATCGACATAACCTTAACCGACGCCCGCCTTGCCACTAAAGTAAGTAACGTTGCCACCAGCGCCTACATCAACTTAGCTCGTTTTATACAGCAAGGCAGCCAACCAGATGCGCTAGCATCAGCACTAACGGACATCGACACAATATTAGCAAATAACTTGCAGCTAGATATCCAAGCGTTCGAAGGGGACATCACCCTTGCCTCGCGAGACGAGAAAATTGCAGGCCACTATGCCGCTATTGGGCAAATAGTCCTCCATCCCACCAACCTTGCTCAACTTCAAACCAGCCAACCGTTCGCATTGATTGACGCCAAGCTGTCGCTCAACTTTAGCGACACTATGTTTAGCCAGCATCCACTAGCCACACAGCTCGATAATTTCGAACAACATGGTTTTTTAAACCGCGCTGACGGCCAATTTACCACCTCCGTAATCTTTGAAAATGCACAACTAAGCCTTAATGACCAACCGTTGCAGTTATAAATACAAGCTTGACTAAGCTCGGTGACAGTTTTTTGAGGTTAAATCTTCAACAGCCAATCTCAATCTCGTTCATTTTTTGCCAGACTTGTCTAAATTCCCAACGAACAACTCACAAGACGGTTTTTTTACTGGGAAAGCAGTTGACGCTCTGGGGGCAACTCAGCATAATACGCCGCGTTCCCAACGAGGAACGCATGGCTATGTAGCTCAGCTGGTTAGAGCACGGCACTCATAATGCCGGGGTCGCAGGTTCAAGTCCCGCCATAGCCACCATCATCTCTTTTAGAGATGAAGCACCTAGACAGTGCAAGGCTCTCAGCTAACACAGTGAGGCACAGGTTTAGACTTGTGGTAGCCACAATGCTTCTTTTGAAGCATCATCTAACTTTGACTATCAACAAAGTTTGGATGTAAAACTCAGCGGAAGTGGCGGAATTGGTAGACGCACCAGATTTAGGTTCTGGCGCCGCAAGGTGTGAGAGTTCAAGTCTCTCCTTCCGCACCATTTTTAGATACTCTTGTTGCTAACAGGAATGTCGCTCAGTTGGACTATCGCCAAGCGGTAAGGCAGCGGGTTTTGATCCCGCCATTCCCAGGTTCGAATCCTGGTAGTCCAGCCATTTTTAAAGACACTCTGGTGAAAACCAGTATGTTGACTGTTGGACTATCGCCAAGCGGTAAGGCAGCGGGTTTTGATCCCGCCATTCCCAGGTTCGAATCCTGGTAGTCCAGCCATTATTCAGGCTATGTAGCTCAGCTGGTTAGAGCACGGCACTCATAATGCCGGGGTCGCAGGTTCAAGTCCCGCCATAGCCACCATGATTTACCGGATATGGAGCATTAAGAAAGTGCTCGGCACTCAACTGATGTTGAGAGTCACAGGTTTAAGGCCCGTCATAACCACCATGATTTACCGGATATGGAGCATTAAGAAAGTGCTCGGCACTCAACTGATGTTGAGAGTCACAGGTTTAAGGCCCGTCATAACCACCATGATTTACCGGATATGGAGCATTAAGAAAGTGCTCGGCACTCAACTAATATTGAGAGTCACAGGTTTAAGGCCCGTCATAGCCACCATGAATTATTGGTTATATCTATTATGACCATAATAAAATCTGACTAATTGTTTAGTCAGCATCTTCACTCGACTATCAACGAGCTGTAGGATGTAAAACTCTGCGGAAGTGGCGGAATTGGTAGACGCACCAGATTTAGGTTCTGGCGCCGCAAGGTGTGAGAGTTCAAGTCTCTCCTTCCGCACCATTTTTAGATGCTCTTGTTGTTAACAGGAATGTCGCTCAGTTGGACTATCGCCAAGCGGTAAGGCAGCGGGTTTTGATCCCGCCATTCCCAGGTTCGAATCCTGGTAGTCCAGCCATTTTTAAAGACGCTTTGGTATTTTCCAAATGTCGATTGTTGGACTATCGCCAAGCGGTAAGGCAGCGGGTTTTGATCCCGCCATTCCCAGGTTCGAATCCTGGTAGTCCAGCCATTATTTAGGCTATGTAGCTCAGCTGGTTAGAGCACGGCACTCATAATGCCGGGGTCGCAGGTTCAAGTCCCGCCATAGCCACCATGAATTATTGAGTTTGACTCAATAACATCTTCACTCGACTATCAACGAGCTGTAGGATGTAAAACTCTGCGGAAGTGGCGGAATTGGTAGACGCACCAGATTTAGGTTCTGGCGCCGCAAGGTGTGAGAGTTCAAGTCTCTCCTTCCGCACCATTTTATGGTGCTCATAGAGTATCACTGTTGGACTATCGCCAAGCGGTAAGGCAGCGGGTTTTGATCCCGCCATTCCCAGGTTCGAATCCTGGTAGTCCAGCCATTCTTATGATGCTTTGCTCAATCTGGGTATGGAATCAACCAACGTATTAAGCTTCGGTTTAACGTTGTTAGAATACGAAACAACCGACCTCTGGTCGGTTTTTTTGTATCCGGAATTTATCACTCCCAACTCAAGGCTCCCTCTCATACGCTAGCTTAGCCGTATACCAACTAGATGTTGTTGTTCCAATACTGTTAAAGCACCGCAATCAATACAGCCGAAAACTTAAGATAAACTTCAACAGCTAACTACGACACAGCCTATTGTTTGCCTAGTCAGCAAAAGTAACCACCACTGCCGCTAACCATCGGCCATCAATCTCGGTGTCGATCTCTTCTGAGGCAGAGTGAACCGTCAAATCCCCCTCTAATCGATATCCTGCCACTAATGACAGTTCAATGCCGGAACGGTATTGATAACGGCCGCGGATAAATGCCAATGGCAGATCTTGTTCTATCTCTCCGCCCTCAAACGCAAACTGCTCAGAGCGAAAACCACCACCAATGCTAATGCTCATCTTAGGATCAAGTTGATATGAAAGCTCGAGGCCTGCACGCCCGTTAAAGCCCTTATCGAACGGGTTACTTAATCGCCACTGTTCATTGATTTGCCAATCAATGGTTGCCACTGGCACGGTTGATACATCAACAATGCCGTTGATGTAAGCCACACCAATACCAATATTTAGATCCTCGAAACCGCGATAATTTGCGATTGAGATAGCGCTATAGGAGAAACCATCACTGCTGCTGGCGCCATCAGCAGTGGCCCACTCCGCGCCCGTACTAACAAATAAACCCCAATTTTGGCTAAGTGGATGAATAGCAAACAACGACAACTCATAATCATCACGACCATCAATTCCACGCAGAACGCTAACTGCAGGTAAACCCGACAGGTCTATCGAGCGATGATCAGCAGCAAGGCTCACACCTGCTATCCGTCCCCTCCCCCAATTCATACTGTACGAACCACTTAACCCGTATTGATCGTCGTTATACTCGCCACCTTGTTCAACATCAGCGTCACCAGAGACAACCCCATATAGATCAAGCTCCCAACGGCCTTGTGCCTGCACCACAGTGGAAGCGCACAACAGGAGGGGAACCAACCATTTATTTAGACGCATAACAACTCCATTTATGCTTAATCTATTCAGTGCGGTAGTTGTTTACAAACATCTCTACTGCCCGTGTTACCCGTTCGATCCGTTTAGGATCACTCTCATTTCCACCAACCCCGAGCTCGCGCCGAATACCAACCATGCCTTTGGTTAGCACCATCAGTTGCTCTGCTGCCATCTGTGGACAATCAATGTTCCATTGAGGCAACAACGCTAACTGCGACAAACCGTCGCACAGAATCTGTGCGAATCTGCCCGGGCCTGCCGTATAAAAGCTTTTTGACAACTGCGGGTGGGAATCTGCTTGGCTGATACACAACCGTAAAACGTACAATGCTTCAGCGGATTGCATCACTTCACTAACTCTCAAGCAAAAGGTCAGCAGTTGTTGTGCTGCATCCTTAGCTGAAGTGAAATCAAAACGATCAATCTCTATTTCCGCGCATCTGTGCTCAACACAATAGGTAAATAAATCATCTTTACTGCCAAAGTGGGCATAGACGGTTTGTTTCGATACATCAGCACGTTGAGCGATGTCGTCCATACTGGTTTCAAAGTAACCATTGGAGATAAATAGATCCCCGGCGGCGTCGACTATTTGCTTGCGTTTTTGTTCACTACGAATATTCCGTTTCACTTCCATGAGCTTAACTTTAAATTAACCACATAGTTACATTTAAGCTAGACAGGGCCCCATTTGTCAAACTAGACTGTCCAGTACAGTCTGTTAGTTGATCTAGATCACATGAACAATTCGCCCAAATATCTCGTTTTAACGACTCTGCTACTCGCGTTAGGCGGCTGCCAACAGCAAAATACCGCCGTATCAGTAGCAGCGCCGAAACCAGTGCAGACTGCCCAATTGAGTTTTCAACCCAGTTATCGAATTCAGCACCGTTTAGTCGGTGAAGTACGTAACCAGCGCACCAGCTCGGTTGGTTTTGAACTTTCCGGGATGATCAATCAAGTGCATGCTGAACTCGGTGATAAAGTCAGCTCAGGTCAGGTTTTAGCGCAACTGGATACCGATCTGCTCGACACCGAAGCACTGCAGCTTGATGCCAAAATAAGCCAGCTTAAAGCACAAATCGATCTCAATAATTCGACTCTGAAGCGCCAACTGGCGTTGCAAGAAAAGGGTTACCAATCACAACAACAATTGGACGAACTCAATAGCCAACAACAAAATTTGCTTGCCCAGCTTTCCCAAGCACAATCGGCACTTAGCGGCAATCAAATACGATTAAACAAAAGCCAACTCAAGGCGCCATTTAACGGCACAGTTTCGCAACGACAACTAGCCCCTGGACAGGTTGTCAGTGCCGGCCAACCATTATTAACACTGGTACCAAGTAGCGGCGCCGAAGCACGGGTTGGGGTTCCGGTAATGCTATTGAATAAACTAGGTAATCACCTCGATTTCCATCTTCGCCACGGTCAACAGCAGCTTGAAGCACAACTTTTGGGACAAAGTGCCAGTGTCGATCCGGTAACCCGTACTGTTGACCTGCGCTTTGCTCTGCCGACGGAACAATCGTGGTTCGACGGCGATCTTATCTACCTTGATCTGGCTGAAACCGTCACCGCATCCAGCGCCGAAGTACCCATTTCAGCACTAATTAGTGGTATGCGTGGACGCTGGAATCTTATGGTAGCGAAACAGCATGAAGGAAAATGGCAGCTTGAGCGACGTGATATAACGATTCTGCATGCCAACCACAGCAGCGCCGTCATTACCGGTGCCGTTGAAGCAGATGAGTATTACGTCACAGCTGGGTTACAAGCGCTCGTTCAAGGGCAACAGGTAACATTGGCTGAGACAGTACAATGATTAATGCACTGGTGGTCAATCCCCGCTTGATGATTATGGCCATTGCCTTAATCATGGTTGCTGGCTTTAGTTCCTTCAATCAGCTCGCACAAACCGAAGACCCCGCTTTCAAAGAGCGTTTTGCCGCCGTCATTACCGCCTACCCAGGTGGAACCGCTGAAAGGGTTGAATCACTGATAACCGAACCGCTCGAGTCTACCCTGCGCCAACTCGATGAGATTAAGCGACTGGAGTCCGCCTCGCGTCCGGGCTTTTCTCGCATCACCATCGAGCTTAACTCCGGTGTTATCGATACCGAAGCGGTATGGAGCAAGGTGCGCGCCTTGAGTGACGAGAAAGCCGCGACCTTTCCTCGTGGGACATCACAACCACGACTCGATACTCAAGTATCAGCTGCATTTACTCGCATTCTTGCCCTACGCTGGGTTGGCCCAGGTACCATTGATATCAGCGCATTAGGACGCTATGGCGAAACGTTAGCTAACCGCTTACGCCGAGTTATTGGCACCGATTACGTTAAAGTTCATGGACGCCAGCAAGAGCAGATTTTGGTTGAGATTGGTGATGCTCAAATGCAATCCCTTGGCTTGACCACTGATCACGTTGCCGCGATTATTGCCGCCTCTGATAGCAAAGGCTCCAGCGGTCGCCTATCCAATGACAACGTTCGTGCGCAGGTGGAGCTGGCTGGTGAGCTCGACTCGTTAGAGCGTATCCGCCAAGTGCCACTGCGGCTCGGTGATCAACAACAAGGTGTGCGTTTAGGTGACGTAGCCGACGTACGCCGAGCACTCTACACTCCGTCGGAAGACAGTACCTTCGTGAATGGTCAACCAGCGGTGTTAGTTGCCGCAAGAATGTTACCCCACGTCAGGGTTGATCGCTGGGACCCGAAGGTCGACGCCCAACTCGAACAGTTGCAAAAACAGCTACCGAGTAACGTGGTTATTGAAACTCTATTTAATCAGCGCCATTACACCGAGCTTCGACTGCAGGATTTGGCAATCAATCTGGCCCAAGGGTTTGCACTGATTGTCATTGTCTTGCTTATCACTCTTGGGCTACGCTCCGCACTATTGGTGGCTACGGCCTTGCCGTTAACAGTGCTTATCACCCTCACCTGCATGCAGTTCTATGGGTTACCTATTCACCAAATGTCGGTCGTCGGCCTAGTGGTGGCGCTGGGAATCATGGTCGATAATGCCATTGTGATCGTCGACGCCATTGCCCAACGAAAACGACAGGGATTACCCCCAGTAGAAGCGGTTCGCCGTACCTTGCAACACTTCTGGTTGCCATTATTGGCATCAACATTGACCACCGTTCTGGCATTTGCACCAATATTTCTAATGCCGGGCCCCGCCGGTGAATTCGTTGGTGGTATCGCACTCGCCGTAAGCTTCGCTCTGCTGGCATCTTACGCCGTTTCCCACACCCTAATTGCCGGACTGTCCGGTCGTTTTGTCAGTGCCGAGGCCGGTGCTCATTGGTGGCAAAATGGTATTCAACTTCCCGGCCTAATTAACCGTGCCAAAGGCGGTTTACAGTTCGCATTAGCACGGCCCAAAACCACCATCGTGTTAGTTATGTGCCTGCCGCTATTTGGTTTTTGGAGTGCAACCCAACTGGACGAGCAGTTCTTCCCACCGTCAGATCGGGATATGTTTCAGATCCAATTATGGCTGCCACCATCAGCCAGTCATGTCGCTACCGAAAAGCTGATGCTGGAGATGGACGGCTGGATCCGCAGCCAAGAAGGGATAAAACAAACCAGCTGGGACGTTGGCCGTAATATGCCATCGTTCTACTACAACCTGCGCGCAGCTCAACGTGGCGTCAGTAACTTTGCCCACGGCATGATCACCGCGGTTGATTACCAACGAGCGAATCAACTCATTCCGTTATTCCAAAACGAGTTAAGCGCCCGTTATCCGCAAGCACAAATTTTAGTAAGAAAGCTAGAACAGGGACCACCATTTAATGCTCCGGTAGAACTGCGTTTGATCGGTGACGATTTCACTGCACTTGATCGTGCAGGTGAAGAACTAAGGTTAATGCTGCAACAACAACCACAGGTGACCCACACTCGGGTTTCTCTGCAAACCGGTTTACCACGAGTGAAGCTAACACTCGATGAACAAGCCGTCCGAGCGGCAGGGTTAAACCTTGCGGAAGTGACCGCCCAGTTAAGCGGTAACCTTGATGGCAGTATTGGCGGCACTGTGCTCGAGGGCCCTGAGAGTATCCCTGTAAGGGTACGTTTGAGTGCAGACGCTCGTGAGGCCAGCAGCGATCTCGCCAACCTACCGCTGTCAACGCCAAGTGGCAAGTGGTTGACCATATCAGCCCTTGGCAATACCTCAATCGAATCAAGCCGCAGTGAGATCCCTCGACGTAACGGCGAACGGATAAATACCGTTATGGCGTATCTGCAATCAGGTGTATTGCCTTCCACCGTATTAAATCGGGTACAGCAACAAATGGCTGAGCAGAGCTATCAGTTACCAAGTGGAACACGGTTGGAGATCGGTGGTGAGAGCGCTGAACGTGACGATGCTGTTGGTCAACTGTTGTCGAGTGTCGCCTTCATCTTAGTGCTATTGGTTACCATCGTGGCACTATCGTTCAACTCATTCCGGTTAACGGTAGTGATCCTCGCCAGTGCTTTTCAGTCAGTCGGTTTAGGGCTGTTTTCCATCTTCCTAGGCAGCTACCCATTTGGTTTTAACACTATGATTGGTCTTATGGGGCTGATGGGGCTGGCGATTAACGCAGCAATAGTTATCTTGGCTGAACTGGAACAGAGTCCAGCAGCGCGCCAAGGTGACGTCGACGCCACCATTACTGCCATTGCCCGCTGTGGTCGCCATATCAGTTCAACCACAATCACCACTATTGGCGGTTTTCTGCCATTAATTCTGGCCGGTGGCGGTTTTTGGCCACCATTTGCGATTGCCATCGCAGGTGGAACCCTGTTAACCACCCTACTGTCGTTTCTGTTTGTCCCAGCAGCGTACCGATTGAGTCGACGTTGGGGCGCACCGCAAGACAAAGCACCTTCACTAGCAGCTGCAGCATAGCCATATATCAACAGGCAGGGACGGTAAAACTGTAATAGCTATTGCCCCTCTGCCATCCTCCTATCACGCCTCGATTCAACCGATAACGATACGCTGTGTACCAATAAAGTGTTGTTCTTTACAATGCTGTTAAAGCACCGGCTAGGCGAGTATTGATACAAGGGGAAAGCACTACCGCCGGAAAGCTTCTGCCGCATTGGAGCAGTCCAGCGAAGCGTTTTGGACTGTGACCTAAGGCAAAGGGGGATTCCAAAGGGGGCGGAGCTCCCCCACCTAATGCATACAAGAATGTGCCATCGCCACCGCGACATCCTCCCCTAAAAGCACCGAAATCGAAAGAGCCGAAGACTTGATATAAACCTCAACACTTAACTGTGACACAGCCTAACGATACGCTAGCGGCGTCAAACTAACGCCTGAATCATTGCTGATAGCACAGCTGTGTTGATTACAATTAACGTCTAATCTGGTGCTGCCAAGACAAAAAAACGCACAACCAAAGTTGTGCGTTTTAGGATGTAATCAAACCCTAGGGTTTAATCAGATTCTTTGTCCAAGGTCTCTTGGGCTTCAAGCCATAGGGCATTGATAATGCCGAAGGCGCAAGCCAACAATACACCTAGGAACCAAACGAAATACCACATGAGTTAATCTCCTACCTAGGCTTAGTACAGCGACGTTGAGTTCTTTTCGATGTGTTCTTCGCTAATGCGACCAAACATCTTGATGTAACACCAAACCGTGTACAACAGAATCAACGGTACGAAGATAGCTGCAGCAACTACCATCACGTTCAGGGTCAACTCAGAGCTGGTTGCATCCCACATGGTTAGCGATTGGTTTGGGTTCTTAGACGACGGCATCACGAATGGGAACAGTGAAATTGCCGCAGTCAAAACCATACCCGCTAAGGCCAGTGAGGAGCATAAGAACGCAAAACCACAGCGATTCAGCTTGGTTAATACAATAACCAACAACGGCATCGCTACCGCTAACAGCGGTGCCAAGTACAGCACAGGGTAAGCGGTAAAGTTATTCAACCACGCGCCAGCTTGCAGCTCTACAGTTTTGTTCAGTGGGTTTGAAGGTGCCATAGTATCGATGGTAGAGGTAATTACGTAACCATCAATAAAGTTCACCAGCCACACACCGCCGATAACAAACAGTGCCGACGCAACTGCAGCAAAGCCGACAGATACTATACGAGCACGCTCGCGCAGCTCACCTTCGGTCTTCATCTGAAGCCATACACCACCGTGCATCGTCAGCATAGCGAAACACATTACACCAGAGAGCAGCCCATAAGGGTTAAGCAAACCAAAGAAGCCGCCATCATAGTAGTTACGCATCCACTCGTCGTAGTAAAACGGTACGCCTTGGAACAGGTTACCAAATGCCACACCGAAGATGATTGGCGGTACAAAGCCACCAATAAACAAGCCCCAGTCCCACGCATTACGCCAGCGAGGATCTTCGATTTTCGAGCGGTAATCGAAGCCGATAGGACGGAAGAACAACGCAAACAGGGTGATCACCATGGCAATGTAGAAGCCCGAGAAGGCCGCCCCAAAAACCATTGGCCATGCCGCAAACAGGGCACCACCAGCGGTGATTAACCACACTTGGTTACCATCCCAATGAGGTGCGATCGAGTTAATCATCACTCGACGCTCATTATCAGTCTTACCTATGAACGGCAGCAATGCGCCTACGCCCATGTCAAAGCCATCAGTAACGGCAAAACCGATCATCAGCACAACGATCAGCGCCCACCAAATAAGGCGCAGAGTTTCATAATCAAACATGGTTTGGCGTCTCCTTGGCAGAGGAAGTCAATGCCGCATCAAAGCTGGCTTCCTTGGTTCCATTTTCAAAGTGGTAACGACCGGTCTTCAAGCTACTTGGCCCCAAACGGGCAAAGCGGAACATCAAGAACATCTCGATAACCAAGGCAACAGTGTAGAAACCACAGATAGCGATGATGGAGAAGATAAGATCAGCTTCACTTAGGCTAGAGGCCGACATGTAGGTTGGTAACACCTCAGCAATGGTCCACGGTTGACGACCGTATTCCGCGACAAACCAACCGGAGATAATTGCGATCCACGGCGCAGGCAGAGTAAACAAAAGTGCTTTCAGCAACCACGGTTTCTCATCAACCTTCTGCTTACAGGACTGCCAGAACGCCAGACCAATCAGCAGAGCCATCAGCACCCCAAGACCAACCATCACACGGAAGCTCCAGAACATTGGACCTACTGCAGGTACAGAATCATCAACCGCTTTGGCGACCATACTGTTGTCCGCTTTAGATACGTCGTCGATGTAGCGCTTCAGCAGCATGCCGTAGCCTAAATCAACCTTAAGTTCTTCGTAGCGCGCCATCTCTTGGCTATTCAGCTGTTCATCTGACCGCAAGCGTTGCAGCAGTGCATAGCCTTCCATGCCGTTACGAATACGCTCCTCGTGCTCAACCTTGAGATCTTTGATGCCGGTTACCTGCTCGTCCAAAGAACGAGTCGCGATAATCCCCATTAGGTAAGGAATACGTACCGCGTAATCAACGGTCATGTTTTCACTATCGGGAATACCAATCGCGGTAAATGGAGCCGGTGCAGGGTGAGTTTCAAACTCAGCTTCAATCGCAGCCAGTTTTACTTTTTGTACGTCACCAACTTCGTAGCCAGACTCATCACCGAGGATGATTACCGACACGATAGATGCCATACCAAAGGCTGCGGCAATAGAAAATGAACGACGAGCAAACGCCAGATCACGCCCTTTCAGAATGAAGTAAGAGCTGATGGCCAAGACAAACATCGCACCAGTAACGTAACCAGACGCGACAGTGTGCACAAATTTGACCTGAGCTACCGGGTTAAACAGCAGTTCACTAAAGGAGGTCATCTCCATACGCATGGTTTCGTAGTTAAACTTGCTGCCAACCGGGTTTTGCATCCAGCCGTTAGCAATCAGAATCCATAACGCCGATAAGTTAGAAGCAAGAGCGACCGACCAGGTTACCGCCAAGTGCTTCACTTTAGATAGGCGATCCCAACCAAAGAACATCAAACCAATCAGGGTTGATTCTAAGAAGAAGGCCATCAGTGCTTCAATCGCTAGCGGAGCACCAAAGATGTCACCAACGTAGTGTGAGTAGTAAGCCCAGTTGGTTCCAAACTGGAACTCCATGGTAATACCAGTAGTAACCCCCAAGGCGAAGTTGATAGCAAACAACTTACCCCAATATTTACACATATCTTTGTAAATCTGCTTACCAGTCATCACATACAGTGATTCCATAATGGCAAGCAGGAAAGTCATCCCCAAAGTTAGGGGGACAAATATGAAGTGATACATCGCAGTCAGCGCGAACTGTAACCTCGATAGATCGACAACTTCATCGATAATCATTGTGCGTTCTCCTCAACTCCATCCGACTTCAACTGTCAGACAAGCAACGCGTTAATTTTAACTAATCCGAAACGGGAACCATTTGATGCGAAAAACCAAGTGTGTGGTGAGTAAACCGGTGACATCCAATTCTTGGGGGGAAATACCAACAGAAAAAATCATGAAGGCGGATGAAGCCAAGTTTATTCATTTCACACTTTTACTAACAATTGCAGTACATATAAAAATGCAATTTGGTTATCGAAATTGCTCTGGCGATCGGCTAATCTCAAACCTGTTACAACGTTTTTATAACACTGCTAATATTCACACTCCAACCCTGCCAGCAAAGCACAATCATTTCCGTGCGCAAGCTCACGAATAACACCAACCATCGCGAACAATAATGCCGTTACCGTCACAGTTATTTATCAATCAGGAATTAAGAGTTCGATTTGGTTTGAGCAAGATCACATTCAAAAGTGACTTCAACTGAGCAATCCAGAGAGTTTCGCAGCGCCACACCAGTCATAACAATAGCTAAGTAAAATTAACCAGCAACACTCCCTTAACAGCTAGCACAAGTAGTTTGTTAACATCGGCGGGCACAATTAGGCATTAGAAAAACTATCTTAAAAAAATCAATTTTTCTAGTTTGTTGGATTGGCGATCACCCCTTAACATGCACCGCATAGAAATCATCCATATCGCGCTTGATTGTTGTTCATTGAGCGAGACAATTAATATTCCGGAGCACATTATGAAGCTATTAGTTAAAGAAATTTCCGCACTGTACCTGCGCAGTTTCAAAGACTTAGGTCAATCTCAGATCAAATAAATTGGTCAACAAAAAACACCGAGCAAATGCTCGGTGTTTTTGTATTAAGTCCCCATAACTGCCACAGAGATTAGCGCAACATTCGCTTCAGCTGTGCCCTACGCATTGCCTTTGCAACCATCCCACATCACTATAGGTTTTCTATCTCTGCTGAGGACTAACCTGTGTTCATCTCAAACGCCATGGACAGCGGCAATATTGACGTCATTGCATGCGACTCTGCCGACAACATTCGTCTCAATATTCGCAACGATCTCAACACCCAAAAACATCAATGGTTTCATTTTAGTTTGCACAATGCCGCCAACCAACAATGCCAACTATTGTTTGAAAACGCAGGCACAGCGGCATACCCCTCAGGCTGGCAAGATTATCGGGCAGTAGCCAGTTACGATCGCGAGACGTGGTTTCGGGTAGACACCAGCTATCAAGACGGTCAGTTGGTGATCAATCACTTAGTGGAAGAAAATCTCATCTACTTTGCCTACTTCGCCCCATATTCGAGCGAACGCCATCGCGACCTCATTGCCGCATGTCAGGCTGACGATAAGGTTAACTACCTTGCCCTTGGGCAAACGATTGATGGTCAAAGCATGGATCTGCTGCAGATTGGTCAAGTAAGTGATGACAAGAAGATCTGCTGGCTAATTGCCCGCCAGCACCCCGGCGAAACGATGGCACAGTGGTGGATGGAGGGTGCCTTAGCAACGCTACTGGATGACAGCAACGCTATTGGCCAAGCACTACTGCAGCAATGTGTGTTCTATATTGTGCCCAACATGAACCCCGATGGCAGCCGCCGCGGTCACCTTCGTCACAATGCCACCGGCACCGACCTCAATCGTGCTTGGCGTAATACCAGCATAGATAACAGCCCAGAGGTCTATCTGGTTCGACAAAAAATGGAGCAGACCGGCGTCGATTTTTTCCTAGACGTTCATGGTGATGAAGGCTTGCCATATAACTTCATCGCTGGTGCTGAAGGAATCCCAAACTGGAGCAATACTCGCCAAGCTCAACTTGATGGCTACAAAGTGGCACTGGCTCAGGCTACCCCAGAGTTTCAAACCCAATTTGGCTATCCAATTGATGAGCCCGGCAAGGCCAATCTTGATGTTGGCAGCAACTTTATTGCCCAACACTTTGGTTGTTTATCAATGACTCTGGAGATGCCATTTAAGGACAACTCAGAGATGCCAAGCCCACTCTACGGTTGGAGCCCTGAGCGATCATCCGCATTGGCCCAGCCATGCCTGTTGGCATTATTGCGAACGTTAGAGCAGCAACTACTTTAATAATTTTCGACACCAGGGTGTCTTTCACCTTGGCGTCAAAAAATTGACAGACCCAACGCATTGCGTTAACTTTCTTGTAACATTTGCCAATATTGTTGGCATTGGCAAGGAGAGTTGAATGTTATCTGTAATTATTATAATCGCTCTTGTTACATTGATTATCGCAGAGCTAGCGTTACGCCATGCTAGGTTGGCTCTTACTAGCAAGCCGCGGCCTCGATACGTCACTAAAAAGTCTCAACGTGCCCAGCGGCTAAAACCTACTGCCAGCTCAGACAAGAATCCTTTATTCCGCTCACTGGTATCTCGGACAGAAAGCGACAGCGTCTATTCGCCACGGCAACATCTCAAAACCGTTATCGAAGTCGATAAACAACGACGCTCTTTACAGATCTTAGGTTTTAAGCAAATGCCAACAAAAGTACAACTGAAACAACGAATGCGTTTGCTAGCGAAACGCTATCATCCCGACTTGGGCGGGGACATCCGCACTATGCAGCGCATTAATAAAGCTTACCAACTGTTAGTTAAGTGATACCACTTCAACGAATGATTGACCAATCTTACTGATTTAAACCAATATTAGGTATGCTTGCAGTTTTCCGTTTAAATTTCACACGACAGCTGGACAAACATACAGTTATCAATGTATAAAACAAACACTGTACATTCATACATGGTTTTGTATGTCCACTTTTCAACTTCGACAACAAGCGGCTTTGCCTTGGCTCCAAAATTTAGGGCAACAAACCGTTGCACTTGCCGCCTTTTGTCTTGCCGATAACCATCAACCACTGGCGTCCTACAGAAGCCATAACCCCGGTTCGAACCACAACGCGTGGCTAGAGCTGTGCCCAAGTAAACACATCAATAGCGTATTCACAGAGCTGTACCGAGTGATGCAGTGGGATAAAGAGTGCCTAATACTATGCAATGCGACCCAGTTGGGTATCATGCAGCTGTTCGGGCAAGCGGCTGGCTTCCGTCTTGGCCCGTTACGAGTAGCACAATTGCAAAACCGTCGTGGCAATCTCAGTCAATACTATCTACTGCATTTTCGCAAAGGCCGTCCGCCAGCAAGTTGGCGCCAACAACAGCAGCTATTTCAGCTGCCCTACCAAGCGGATGTCGCCATGCCTCAGCAGCTGTTTGAGTCGCTGCTAGAGCAATTTACCCAACCGAACGATCTGGTTATCGATCCCTTTATGCTCGATGGCAGCATCGCCTCCTATACGTTACAACAGCAACGCCGCTTTGCTGGAGCGCAAGCCGACAGCGATAAATTTGATCTACTCAAACGGCAATTAAACGCCCTTCCCGACGCCACCGAGCTGATGCGACAGAGCATTAGCGATAACAACGAAAATAGCACTGGTCAGATCCAACTACTGTAGCGGTTTAGCCAGAATTAGCTAGCGCTGCTATAACTCGCTAAGGAGCAGATTAGTGCGCGGTTGGCACTGACACAACAGTGTTTTACCTTGCTGTCGTTCATTAACCAACAACCCTGCACAATTTGGTGCCAATAGCACATCATCCCCCTGCTGCTTCTGCACCAAGCAGCTTCCACAGTGTCCATTACCACAGGCGCTTGGTAGGTCAATTCCTTGAGCCCGCGCCACTCCAAGCACCGTTTGATTTTCTGCGACGGTTAATTGATGTCTGCAGCCATTACGTAGCGTCACCACCACCTGATGCCGCTCACCTTGAGGCGCGTCCATGGGTAGTTCAAAAGTTTCACAGTGCTGGCGCTCGGCGGCTAGCCCCATTGCCGTCCAGACATTGATACACAATTGTTGTAATGCCGCTGGCCCACACACATAGGCATGACACTTATCTATCAACATCCCTTTCGCAGCAAACTCTATATCTGTACAACCAATGCGGTTTCGTTGCTCAGTCCAGACAGTGGTGATGTGCAGGCGTTGTGGATGGTGTTGAACAAGTCGATCCAGCTGCTTCATATAGAGGCCGTTAGCAGTAGCACGATGGCTAACCAACAAACTGATCTTGCCCCTATAGCACTCAAGCGCTGTTGTTATCAGTGTCAACATCGGCGTTATCCCGCTGCCCACTGCCACGAGTAGCAGATCGACAGACGTTGATGCCGATCCAGTTTCCAGCGCCGACGGCAATACAAAATCGCCATAGGGCCCCGCGATGGTAAAGCGCATTCCGATTCTAGCGTGGTCATGCAGATAGCAACTAAGCAGGCCGCCGTCCTTGCGTTTCACCGCTATGGCAAGTGAATGAGCACCGGGCGGCGACACTATTGAATAGCTTCGAGTCACCGTTGTATTGTCTATTTGGGTCGACAAGGTAATGTACTGTCCCGCGGCAAAGTCGAAACCATCGACACCGCTCAAGTCAAAACTCAACTCGATTGCATCGACGCACACACGGTAACGTTTAACCAGCGGTAACGTTATTACGACACCCGTTAACACGGCATTAGTGGATGGATGGCTGAGCGAGAATGGTTTACGCAAGCCACTGATCTGGTCAATGTTCGCCTGTTGCTGCTCAAGCTGCGGCCGGATCTGTTCAAACACCTGCCGATAGCGATACCACGGCAACTTAGGATAGAGATGATGGATTAGGTGGTAATTTTGCCCCAGCGTTAGCCAGCGCAAACCAAAGCCTAGATAGATACGAGTATTCTGATAGCGGCCTTGATGCAGGTTAGGCCGATGAGGAACCCAATCAAATAACAACGCCAACAACACACTGGCGGCACACATCGGTAGCACCAATAACCACCACAGCTCAGCCCCATATCCTTGCGCCACCATAGCAACCATAACCGTTGCCATTGCCAACCAATAAATCGTCGAACTTGGCCAACTGGCACGCATATTGTGATCGTGACGCAACCTCACTAATCCATGGTAAGCATAGTGTGGCAGCAGTGTTAGCGCTTGCGGCAGAGCCTGCCATAAATTGGCACCACTGACCCATTGGTCTGGGTCTTTATCGGGATGGTTGGTAAAGGCATGGTGATGGTCATGAATTCGAGTGAAGAATGAAAATGGTACAATCAAAAACGGAATACTGGCAACCCAACCGATAGTGCGCTCTATCACTAGATAACGTTGCTCCCCTTGCGCCAGACTACCGTGGCCAGCATCGTGCATTACCGTAAATGACAGGTAAGCCAAAATGGTTGCTGGCACACTAGTCAACGGTAATGGCATCAGCTCCAAAGCGGCTGCAAGCCAAAGGGCGGCGTAACCGGTAACAACAACGGCAAACAACACCACAGTACCGCAAGCCAATCCCGCCGATGGTTGCTCATAAGGAATATCAATCGATTGAGGATCAACGCTCATTGGTCATTTCCTTTAGCTAGTGGTGAGCTAAAACATGACCATTGTTGTCTGCTGTGTCGAATTAATACACACTCATCATTACCATTTCACGCCATTTTAGGTGTTGTCATTAGCAATCAGCATCTACCTGAATCGGTCTATTCGAGTTTTTTACAGCAGCTGCCACAATGCGCGGGTTGGTCAGTGGCTGAATATCAACAACAACTGGCTGAGCTACGTTTAGATAAGCAGATAGCCACAGGTAAGCAACAACTCATCCCCGTTCAAAGTCTGGTTTCGTTGCTAAGACGTGGGAGTGCTAGCCGCGCCGACATTGGCTTAGCGTTGGCCAAATCGCAAGATCTGTTAGCTCATGGACCTCTAACTTGTTCGCTGTTACCAGCGGCAACGTTGGCGACTAACCTACAACGCTACGTAACGCTTTTTCCTCAGTGCGTACAAGGGGTTGGCTTAACGATGCGAGACTATGGTCTGTATCTCGACATCAGCCTTGAGTTGCACTCACCTCTACTGGTTAACGAACCGCAGCTACACGATTATATTCTTGCCAGTATATTGCGGGTATTTGAGCAACTGCTGCAGCGACGCTATCCATTTCGCGGCATCTATTATCCCCGTCGATGCCCCAGTTTTAGCAACAGCTCAACATACTTTCAGTGCCCTATTGCTGAAGGTAGCGGCAAATTAGGTCTGACTTTGGATAAATTAGCCCTAACGGAAATCAGCGCCGATCTAAGCTCATTATTGGCACCACTGTGGCAATTCATCTGGCGTTGCCCAGCCCTGTTATCACAACAACTGCTGCAAGAGCTGACCGTTGCGCTATCAACCCAACAACCACATACCATTACTTCGATTGCCCAACGCCGCGGACAAACAGTGCGTACATTGCAGCGGCAACTCCAACAACTCAATATCAGCTTTCGTCAGCTAACCAATCAAGCCAAAACTCAGCTAGCCATTCGGTTACTACGTGAAACCCAGCTCAGCCTCGATGCTATCGCTATGCAGTTAGGTTATCAGCACCAAAGTGCCTTAACCCGCTTGATGCAACAACAGTTACAAACAACACCGCTGCAGATCCGCCAACAACGCTAGCGAACTAACCCCAAAAAAGGCTGTGTACCAACTAAGTGTTGTTCTTCCAATACTGTTCAAGCACCGGCTAGGCGAACTCCGATATAGAGGTTAAGCACTGCCGTCGTTGATCTTCTGCCGCATTGGAGCTGTTCAGCGAAGCGTTTTGGACTGCGACCTAAGGCAAAGGGGGCGGAGCTCCCCCCTAATGCATACAAAAATGTGCCGTCGCCACCGCGACATCGTCCCCTAAAAGCACCGAAATCGGTAGAGCCGAAGGCTTGATATAAACTTCAACAGCTAACTACGACACAGCCCAAAAAAAAACACCGCCGCAGCGGTGTTTTTAGTAAAGCAGATTAGCCTTTAACCTAGCTCAACTCGAGCATTGCGGAACATCCGCATCCATGGGCTATCTTCGCCCCATTCAGCCGGATGCCAAGAGTTAGTAACGGTACGGAATACTCGCTCTGGGTGCGGCATGGTAATAGTGGCACGACCATCACGGCTGGTTAAGCCAGTGATGCCCGCAGGCGAACCATTCGGGTTACTTGGATACGCTGTAGCAATCTGGCCTTGATTGTTCAAGTAACGCAGCGCCACAGTACCTGAGGTATCGGTCGCTTGGAATGCATCTAAATTTGCGAACTCAGCACGACCTTCACCGTGAGAAACCGCAATCGGCATTACGCTACCGGCCATACCAGAGAAGAACTTCGATGGGCTATCTTGAACCTCAACCAGCGAGAAACGTGCTTCAAAACGCTCCGAGCGGTTGCGGA